>DATBQM010000001.1:0-59255 GCA_036560805.1 Gaiellaceae bacterium
GTGACCGACTGGACATATTCGGGATGGCCCTGCGCGCGCCAGAAATCGGCGACCGCGCGCACCTCCTCGTCGGAGACGAAGGGGCCGTGCACGCGCGCGATCTGCTTGCCGCCGGGCATGTAGAGCATGTCGCCCTTGCCCAGCAGCTGCTCGGCGCCCTGTTCGCCCAGGATCGTGCGCGAATCGATCTTGCTGGTGACGTTGAAGCTGATGCGTGTCGGCAGATTGGCCTTGATCACGCCGGTGATGACGTCGACCGAAGGGCGCTGCGTCGCGAGCACGAGGTGGATGCCGACGGCGCGCGACTTCTGCGCGAGGCGGATGACCGCATCCTCCACCGCCTGCGGCGCGACCATCATCATGTCGGCGAGCTCGTCGATGACGACGAGCAGATACGGCAGCGTCGGCTCTCCGCGCTGCCGGAACGCGCGATTCGCCTCGTTGATGTTGCGCGCGCGCACCTGCGACAGCCGCTCGTAGCGGCGCTCCATCTCGGCCAGGCAGTTGGCGAGCACCGCGCTCGCCTCCTTCGGGCTGGAGACGACCGGGGTGAGCAGATGTGGGATCGACTCGTAGTGGTTGAGCTCGATGCGCTTCGGATCGATGAGGATCATCCGCACCTCGTCCGGCGTCGAGCGCAGCAGGATCGACGTGAGGAGCGCGTTGATGCAGCCCGACTTGCCCGAGCCCGTCGTGCCGGCGATGAGCAGGTGCGGCATGCGCGCGAGGTCGGTCCACACCGCGGCGCCGGAGATGTCCTTGCCGAGCCACACCGACAGCGGGCTCGCCGTCGCGGGCAGGTCGTCGAAGATGTCGCCGAGGGTGACGAGGTTCGGCGAGAGGTTCGGCAGCTCGACACCGACGGCCTGCTTGCCGGGGATCGGCGCGAGGATGCGGATCTCGGTCGTTGCGAGCGCGTACGAGAGGTCGTCCTTCAGGCCCGCGACCTTCGACACCTTCGTGCCCGGTGCGAGCTGGAGCTCGAAGCGCGTCACACGCGGGCCGGAGATCTGCCCGATGACGGTCGCCTCCACGCCGAAGTGCGCGAGCGTCTGCACGAGCAGCTCGGCGACGCGTGCAGACGTCTCCGCGCTCGCGCCGGCCTTCTCGGGGCTGCGACCGAGGACACTCCGGTCCGGCAGCTTGTAGTCGGCGTGCTCCGAGGTGACATCCTCGAAGAGCTGCTCCTGCTGCGCGACGAGCGGCTCCGGCTCGAGGCTCATGAGCGGCGCCGGCGCGATGTCGGCGACGACGTCCGGGAAAGCCTCCACCGCGTCGACGACGGGCTGCGTCCTCTTCGCCTTGGGTATGCGTGCCGGGGACGCCGGAGCGGGACGCGGGCGGCGACGCGCGACTGCGCGAACGCGGCTGTGGGAGTGGCGCAGGATCGCGCCGAGCGACGCACCGGAGAGGAGCAGCGCGCCGACAAGAAGCAGGAACGCGCCGAGGATGGTCGAGCCGGTCACGCCGATCGCGACCCCGACGGCGCCGCCGAGCGCCTGGCCGAGGTAGCCACCCTGGTCCTTACCGAGCGCAATCATCAAGCCGAAGGCGAGGACGACGAGCCCCGCGCGGAACGGACGCACGTCCACGAGCGCGCTGCGGGCGACCATGAGCGAGCCGAGTGCGACAAGCAGGACGGGCAGCACCCACGAGGCGCCGCCGATGAGCGACTCGAACCCGTCGACGAGCGCGTGCCCCACCCAACCGCCGTTCCAGCCGGCATAGCGGACGCTGCCGAGGAAGGCACCGAAGGCGACGAGGCCGAGCCCCCAGAGCTCCGGGTACTTGTTGATGAAGCCGCGCGGGAGCGAGCGCCGCTTCCGCTTCTTCGGGCGCGCCATGCGAGGTTCTTCGCGCTTCCTAGGCGGATACCTCCGCGACGGCCATCCCGTAGTACGTCGGCGCCGCATAGGCGAGCAGGGTCGTCCGCGCGGCCTCCCCCAGCGCGCCCTGGAGAACGAGCAGCTGCCAGAGGGAGTCCGCCTTCCCCGCCTCGACGTGCTCGGCGAGTGGCCTGAAGTCGAGGCGGCCGGAGCCGAGGATCTCCAGCAGCTTCTCGTCGTACACGGCGGCGGCCGGGTCGAAGCCGTACGGCCCGTCCGGGTCGTGCGCATGTCCGTGGTCGGCGGACGCGATGAGCGCGAGGTGGCCCGGGAGCCGAGCGATCGCCTCGCCGAGACGGATGTGCTCGTCCAGCGGCAAGTCGCGAGCCGGCGCGACGACGACGACGCGCTTTGCGCGCATGAACGTGAGCGGCACCTCCGTGCCCCAGTCGAGGGGCATCTCCGCCTGCGTGGCGTCATTCCCCCCGTACGAGACTCCGAGGATCGGCACGTCGAGCGCGAGCAGCGCCTGCGCGAGCTCGCAGTCGCACTCCCAATCCCCGATGCGCCCGGCCGTGACGACCGCGAAGTGCCGCTCGACGTGGACGTTGTGCGGCGTGACGACGATCGCAGTGTCCGGCTTCGCCGCGTCGAACCGACGGCCGAGCTCCTCCATCGCCGACCGCAGCGCCGGGTCGAGGTCCATGTCGCCGTGCGGCGCGATCGCGGAGAAGACGATCACGGCAGCGTCGAGATCCGCTCTATGAGCATCTCGAGGAAGCGTACGGCGTCGACGTCCACGCCGACGTCGGCGTTCCTCCGCCCGCTCGTCGCGAGCCAGCGGTCGACGACGGTGCGGCCGTCGCAGAACCGCGACGACGTTTCGATCTCGACGTTGCAGTGCACGGTCTGCATAAGCGTCGGGTCGATCACGTGCGCGACCGCCATCGCATCGTGGATCGGAGAGCCGTCGAAGCTGTAGCGCTGCTCGTGGAACACCTGGAAGAAGTCGGATAGCTCCGCGACGACGCGTCCCGCCTTGCCCGTGTCGCGCAGCCGGTCCGCATGCGTCCGCGTGAACAACGCCTTGTGCGTCACGTCGAGGCCGACCATCGTGATCGGGACGCCGCTCGAGAACACGATCGCGGCCGCCTCCGGGTCGACGAACGCGTTGAACTCCGCCGCCGGCGTGATGTTCCCTTCTGCAATCGCGCCCCCCATCCAGACGATGCGCTCGATCGCGACCCCGCGCTCGACGAGGCGCGCGACGTTCGTCAGCGGCCCCGTCGGGACGAGGACGACGCCCGGCTCGAGCCAGTCCGCCGGGTCGTCCCCGGACGGGTCCATCGAAGGTTCGGGCAGGTCGGGCCCGTCGAGCCCGCTCTCGCCGTGCACGTGCGGCGCCGTGCGCAGGGGCCGCTTCAACGGGGCGTCGGCGCCGCGCACGACGGGAATGTCCGCGCAACCAACGAGCTCGAGGATCTTGAGCGCGTTGCGCGTCGTCTTGTCCACCGTCTGGTTGCCCGCGACCGTGACGATGCCGCGCAGCTCGACTTCCGGCGAGGCGAGCGCGAGCAGGATCGCGATCGCGTCGTCATGCCCCGGGTCGCAGTCGATGACGATCGGGATGCTCACATCAACGCATCCACTTCCGCCGCCGTCGGCAGCGACGTCTGCGCGCCGAACCGCGACGCCGCGAGTGCGCCGGCGATGCACGCGCGCCGCAGCGCCTCCTCACGCGGGCGGCCTTCGAGCAGCGAGACTACGAGGCACGCGGTGAATGCGTCGCCGGCAGCGGTACCGTCCACGGCCTCGATCGGCGGCGGCATCGCGCGCGCGACCTCCTTCCCGTCCTCGAGGATGACTGCGCCCTCCTCGCCGAGCGTCAGGGCGACGACGCCGTCGCGCTTCGGCAACGCGTCGGCCTCGAAGCGGTTCACGATCGTGACGTCGGCGGCGGGATAGGGGCCCCGCGCCGGCGCTGCGTTGAGGAAGAAGCCGTCGGGCGCGAGCTCGGAGGCGCGTTCGACCGTCTCGAGCGGGATCTCCAGCTGGCAGAGGACGGCGTCGGTGTCCCCCAGGTCGAGGTCGGCGGGCCGCAGCTCGAGGTTCGCTCCAGGCGCGACGACGATCTCGTTGTCGCCGGCGGCGTCGACGGTGATGAGCGCGACACCCGTCGGCCCCTCCACGCGCTTCAGCTTGTCCAGCCGGACGCCGGCCTTCTGCAGCTCGACGAGGGCGAGCCCGGCGTGTTCGTCGTCGCCGACGCAGGCGATCAGCTCGACGTCGGCGCCGAGCCGCGCGGCCGCGACCGCCTGGTTCGCGCCCTTGCCGCCCGGGATCCGGCTGAACGTCGCGCCGGTGACCGTCTCGCCGGGGCGCGGAAGCCGCTCCGCGCGGGCGACCAGGTCGAGGTTGATCGACCCGACGACTGTCAGGCGTACTTGTGCCACTCGCGAAGGCTAAGCGACGGTCAGGACGCGCAGATCGTCGAGCGCGCGCCCGAGCAGGTTCTCGCGCAGGTCGAACAGGCCCGCCCAGAGCGACGATCGGTCAGGCATGAGCTCGATCCGCGCCGCGTCCGTCAGCCCTTCGAGGGCGCGGACCATGACCGCGAGCTCGAGATACGCCTGCGCGACGCGCTCCGCCGGAACGCGCACGCCCGCGCGCATCAGGATGGGCTCCCAGTCGAGCAGCTCGGCGGCGCCAGGGCCGCCGTACCACGAGCGGCCCTCGAGGGCGTCCGCCTCCAGCTCGAGGAGATACCGGTCGAGCGGCTCCTCCAGCCCCGACAACGCGGTCTCGACGCGCTCGGCCGCCCGGCGCAGCTCGGCCTGACGCCCACCTGCGGTCGGCGGCTTCGGCTCCCCACGCGCCCACCGCTCGAGCAGCCGGCAGAACGAGAGCGCGGCCGCCTCGCATGCACCGAGCTGCCCGACGAGACGAAGTGCCGTCGCTTGCTCGGTGGAAAGCTCCTCGAGAACGTCCGCCCAGGTGGGGACGTAACGAAGACGGTGGGCCATCAGACTTCGACCAAGACGGGAAGGATCATCGGCCGCCTGCGCGTGCGGTCGTACACGATGCCGCCGAGCGCGTCGTGCAGATGCTCCTGCAGGAGCTTGATCTCGGTGACGTCGGCGCGCAGGAGATCTTCGAGGACGCGCGCTGCCTCGCTGCGCAACTCGTCGAGGAGCGACTCCGCCCCATCGCCGAATCCGCGCGCGATGAGCTCGGGCGGCGCGGTGAGCGCGCCGCTGCCGTTCGACGCAGCCAGCGTCGCGACGACGATGACGATGCCGTCCTCGGAGAGCCGGCGCCGGTCGCGCAATGCGACGTCGTGCACGTCGCCGACGCCGAGGCCGTCGACGAAGGTCATCCCGGCGGGAACGTGGTCGACGATGCGCGGAACGCCGTCGGAGAGCTCCACGACGGTCCCGTTCTCGGCCATGATGATGCGGTCGTCGGGCACGCCGCCCTCGCGCGCCAGCTGCGCGTGCGCTGCGAGCATGCGGAACTCGCCGTGGACGGGCATGACCGCGCGCGGCCGCAGGAGGCCGATGATCGTGCGCAGCTCCTCGGCGCGGCCGTGGCCGGAGACGTGCACGGGCGCGTTGTCCTCGTGCAGCACCTCTGCGCCGGAGCGCGCCAGCCGGTTGATGGCGTCATGGACGCGCAGCTCGTTCCCCGGGATCGGCTTCGCCGAGATGATCACGGTGTCGCCCGCCTCGACGGTCACCGCGGGGTGGTCGTTGTACGCGATGCGGGTCATTGCCGACATCGGCTCGCCCTGGCTGCCCGTGCACAGGATCAGCTGCTGGTGCGGCGGCAGCTCCGCAAGCTCGTGCGGGCGCAGGATCGCCTCGTCCGGCACGTTCATGTAGCCGAGGTTGCGCGCGATGTTCGCGTTCTTCCGCATCGAGCGCCCGACGAACGCGACCTTCCGGCCGCACTCGATCCCCACGTCGGCCGCCTGCTGCATGCGGTGGACGTTCGACGCGAAGGACGACACGAGGATCTTGCCGCGCCGGCTCGGGAAGATCTGTCGGAACGCCTCCCCTACCACGCGCTCGGATTGAGTGACGCCCGGCCGCTCGGCGTTCGTCGAGTCCCCGAGCATGAGGTCGACGCCGCGGTTGCCGAGGTCGGCGAGCTTGCCGACATCCGTGCGCTGGCCGTCGACGGGTGTGTGGTCGAGCTTGTAGTCGCCGGTGTGCACGACGCGACCGCCCGGCGTCTCGAGCACGACGGCGGCGGCGTCGGGAATCGAGTGAGCCATGCGCACGAGCTCGATCCGGAAGGGGCCAAGCTCGAACGGCTCGTCGCCGGGGGCGACCTCGCGCAGCTCCGCCTCGCGCCCAAGGCCGTGCTCGTCGAGCTTCGACTTGATCAGGCCGAGCGTGAGCCGGGTGGCGACGACGACCGGCACGCGCACCTCGCGCATGAGATACGGCAGCGAGCCGACGTGGTCCTCGTGGCCGTGCGTGAGCACGACGCCGCGGATCATCTCCGCGCGCTCGACGAGATACGAGAAATCCGGGAGCACGAGGTCGACGCCGAGGTGCTCGTCGCGCGGGAACGCAAGCCCGGCGTCGACGATGACGATCGAACCCTCCGCCTCGTAGGCGGTCATGTTCTTTCCCACCTCGCCGAGGCCGCCGAGGGGGATGATCCGGCAGACACCCACTACGCGCGCGCCGCCTCGAGCATTCCGGCTCGCTCGAGGCAGGAGCGGACCTGCGCCAGCTCGTCTTCCGTCGGATCGACCATGGGTAGACGGTAGCCGCCGACATCGTGGCCGAGGAGATTGACCGCAGCCTTGATCGGAATCGGGTTCGTCTGGATCTTGAGCAGCTCGAACGCCGGCGCCATCTCGTCATTCAGCGCCTTCGCGCCGGCTGCGTCGCCGCTCTTGTAGCGACGGATCATCTCCTTCGTCTGCGGGCCCCATATGTGGGTGTGCACGCAGACGCCGCCTTCGCCGCCTACCTCGAGGAAGGGAAGGACGAGGTTGTCGTCGCCGGCGTACAGCGTGAGGCCGAGGTCGACGATGTGGCGCGCCTCGTCGAGGTCGTCGTGCGCCTGCTTGACGCCGGCGACGTTCTCGATTTGCGCGAGCTCGTCCATCGTCGCCGGCTCGATGTTGACGATGACGCGGCTCGGGATGTTGTAGGCGAGCACGGGCTTGTCCGTCATGCACGCGATCTCCTGGAAGTGGCGGACGATCGCGCGCTGCGGCGGCTTGCTGTAGTACGGCGTGACGACGAGGATGCCGTGGACGCCGAGATCGTGCGCCTCGCCGGTGAGGTGCGCCGAGTGGTGCGTGTCGTAGGTGCCGGTGTTCGCGACGACGGTGGCCCGGTCGCCGACGGCGTCGAGCGCGGCCGCGAAGAGCTCGAGCTTCTCCGCGTCGCCGAGCGTCGGCCCCTCCCCCGTCGTCCCGGCGACGACGAGCCCATCGGAGCCGTTGTCGACGAGGTGGATCGCGAGCCGCCGGAAGGCGTCCACGTCCACGGAGCCGTCCGCCTGGAACGGCGTCAGGATCGCGGTGATGACCTCGCCCAGCACGGGATTCATTTTACGTGACACGTCCGGCACGCACCCGTGACGGGGCCAGGCCCGATTACAGCTGTGTCACGCACCTGAGCCCGCGTGCCGCTTCATTCCGGCCGTGACCGCAGTCGTATCGGTACCAAGTACCGCGACGTTGGTGTCACCGAAGTGCGTCGGCGAGATCCCGCAGGCACCAGAAGATGCCCTCGGAGAAGCTCGGGAACGGCTGGATCGTGTCGAGGAGGACATCCACGGGGACCGCCGCGCGGACGGCGAGCGTCAGCTGTCCCAGCCACTCCGTCGCCTGCGGCCCGACGGCGACCGCACCCACGAGGACACGCTTCTCGGGGTCCGCGAAGAGGCGCAGGAAGCCGTCGCGCTTCGGCTTCTCGTACGTCGCCATCCGTGACGTTGCGGTCAGCTCCCACCGCGCGGATACGAGGTCGTCGCCGTCCGTACGCCCGACGGTCGCCACCTCGGGATCGGTGAAGATGCCTGCGGGGATCGCGCTGTAGTCGGCCTCGACCGGCCGCCCGGCCATGTCCGCCGCGGCTACACGCGCCTGGTACTTGCCGACGTGGGTGAAGAGCGCGACGCCGGTGACGTCGCCGATCGCCCAGACGTTCTCGGCGGCGCGCATGTGCAAGTCGACCTCGATCCCGCGCGGGCCTGCCGTCACGCCGATGTCCTCGAGGCCGAGGCCCTGCACGTGGAGCTTGCGGCCGGTCGCGACGAGAAGCGTGTCGGCGTCGACTGTCGAGTCGTCCGACAACGTGAGCCGCACACCGGGCTCGACACGCACCACGTCCGTGCCGAGCCGAACGTCGATCCCCTCGGCGCGGAAGACGTCGGCGATGAGCGTGCCTGCTTCCTCGTGCACCCGGCCGAGCAAGCGCGGACCGTGCTCGACGATCGCCACCTGCGAACCCATGCGCGCAAAGAATTGCGCGAACTCGGCGCCGACCGGTCCGCCGCCCATGATCGCGAGCCGCTTCGGGACGGAATGCGTGCGTGCGGCGTCTTCGTTCGTCCAGTAGTCGACGCTGTCGAGCCCGTCCACCGGAGGGATCGCGGGCGCTGTGCCGGTCGCGATGACGAGCCGGTCGTACTCGAGCTCGGGGCCGTCCTCGATCTCGATCACTCCCGGGCGGACGACCCGTCCGTAGCCACGGACGAACGCGGCGCGGTTCTCCTCGAGGAACTTCAGCCCCGCAGCGTCATCCCAGTTGTCGGTCGCCCAGTCGCGCCACGCCCAGACGCCGGCCTCCTCGGGACGCTGCGACCGGAAGCTCGGGGCATGGTCGAGCGCGGACGACAGCTCGACCGAACGGAGCATCGTCTTCGTCGGGATGCACGCATAGAACGTGCACTCGCCGCCGACGAGACGAGTCTCGACGACCGTGATGTCGACCTCTCGGTCGAACCGACGGAGGGCCCCGACGAAATGCTCGCCGGTCGACCCTCCGCCCAGTACGACAACGTGCACTACTTCAGGCCGTTCGCCTTGAGAAACGCCGAGGCGACTGCCGCCGGCGTCTTCTTGTCGATCCCGACCGCCTTGTTCATCGCCTGCATTGCGGCGAGCGTGAGCTTCGACGAGACCGCGTTGACCGTGCTCGAGAACGCGGAGCCGCCCGCCGCGAGGAGCTTCTGCGACACGATCGGCGCCACGTTCTGGAAGCCGAAGATGTGCTTCGTGTCGGTCAGAGCGACGTACTTGCCCGTCGCCTGCTGCGGGTCGGTCGAGAACCCGTCGCCGCCCGTCGCCTTCCCGTCGTCGAGCAGCGTGTACACGCTGATGGTCGACAGCGGGACGAACTTCGTCTGTGTGAGCCCGTAGGTCCGCTTCAGGCCGAGCAGGCAGGTCATGCGCGTCTGGCACTCCGGGAACCCGGCGTACGTGAACGACTTGACCTTCTTCAAGTCACCAATGGTTTTCAGGCCGTACTTCTGGGCCGTCGACTTCAGGACCGTGACGGTGTCCGTGTCGTAGAACGGCGTCGCGGTCAGCATCGTCAGCCCGCGCGTCTGCTCGAACGCCTTCGCCTGGGCGAATACCGCGCGCGCCGTCTTTCCCGGCGTCTTCTTTGCGATGTCCTGTACGACAACCCCGGTGTACTCGGGCAGCAAGTTGATCTTGCCGCTCTTGATCGCGGTGTCCGCGAGCTCCGAGCTACCAAGGCTGCCGGCGTACTTCACAGTAAAACCCTTTGCCGCCAATGCCTGTCCGTACAACTGGCCGAGGATGAACTCCTCGGTGAAGTTCTTGTTGCCGACGAGAACCGTGGGCTTCGCCTGCGGCGTCGCCGAGGCGACAGCCGCGGGCCCACCCAAGACGATCGCGACTCCGAGCGAGATCGCGAATGCCGCCTTTGCGGCACGTCGCGTGTGCTTGCGGATCATGCGTGTTCCTCCTCCCGAGATGACTGACTGTCGGAAAAAGCCTATGGGACAGGGGTCGGTCTAGGCGAGGCGGCCCTGCGGATGAACGAGAGAATGAACGCTGCGAGGAACGCGAGCGCGGAGACCCACAGCGAGGCTGCGACGACGCCGCTGAGCCCGTAGCTGGCTTGGTTGACGATGATCTGACCGAGGCCCCCACCGCCTGCGACGGCGGCGATGGTCGCGGTGGCGATGACGAAGATCGCGGCGATCCGGATCCCCGCGAGCACGAACGGCAGGCCGAGGGGGAGCTCGATCTGCAACAGCACCTGGCGCCCCGTCATGCCCATGCCGCGCGCGGCCTCGACCGCGTCGCGGTCGCACGTGTCGATCGCGAAGTACGCGTTCGTGAGGATCGGCGGAATCGCGAGCACGACAAGAGCTGCGGTGTTGTTCCAGAAGCCGACCCCGAGGATCGTCAGCCCGAAGGCGATGAGCACGAGGCTCGGCAGCGCCCGCCCGACGTTCGAGACGCTCGCCGCAGCGAAGAGCCCGCGGTGCAAGTGGCCCAGCCACAGCCCGACGGGCAGCGCCAGCAGCAGCGCGATGCCGAGCGCGGCGCCCGACAGCTCCAGGTGCTCCGCCGTCTTCACGAGGAGGAGATGCGGGTTGTCGGCCATGAAGCGGAACGCGTTGACGAACGTCTTCATGCGCGCACCCACGGCGTGAGGCTGCGCTGGAGAAGCACGAGCAGCCCGTCGGCGACGAGCGCGAGCGCGATGACCATTCCGCCGGCGGTGAAGATCTCCGTCTTGAAGATGTCCTGCGACAGCGCGGCATAGATCGGCTGCCCGAGGCCCTTCGCGATGACGAACGGCGCGATCGTGGCGATCGAGATCGTCGATACGGTCGCGACGCGCAGACCGGTGAGGATCGCGGGGAGCGCAAGCGGCAGCTCGACGCGCCTGAATGTCTGCGCGCGCGTGAAGCCGGAGCCGCGCGCCGCGTCGACGACCTCGGCCGGGACCGCGCGCAGGCCCTCGATCATGTTCCGGTAGAGGATGAGGAGCGTGTACGAGACGAGCGCGATCTCGACGGTGAGCAGCGAGATGCCTGTGAACGGGACGAGGATCTGGAAGAGCGCGAGGCTGGGGATCGTGTACAGGAAGTCCGACACGAGCCCGATCGGCGGGTCGACGAGCCGGAAGCGGAAGCCGACGAGAGCAAGCGCGAACGCGAGCGCGAAGCCAATTCCGATGGCGATCGCGGCGAGCTCGACGTGCTGGATGAGCGCCGGCTGCAGCGTGTCGCTCCAGTGCTGGCGCACCCAGTCGGTGCAGAACCAGCCGTTGTTCACCTCGCACGAGCTTCCGCTGCCGAAGTTCGGGATCACTGGGCCGGCGGCGACGATCACGAGATCAGCTCCTCGCGGGTGACGGAACCGACGACAGCGCCGTGTTCGTCGGTGACGGCGAGCACCCCGGCATGCGTCTCGATCGCGACCGCGAGCGCCTCGCGGATCGTCATCGTGCGCGGGCACTTCGGGCCGTCGGCGGGCGGGCCGAGCTCGAGCTCGGCGAGCGTGTGCAGTGCGAGCGCCTTCAGCGCGCGGTCCGCGCCGACGAATGCAGCGACGAAGTCGTCCGCCGGCCGCTCGAGGATCGTGCGGGGTGTGTCGTACTGCGCGAGATGCCCACCTGTGCGGAGAATGGCGATGCGGTCGCCGACCTTGATCGCCTCGTCGATGTCGTGCGTGACGAAGACGACGGTCTTCCGCACCTCCTGCTGCAAGCGGAGGAACTCGTCCTGCAGGCGTGCGCGCACGATCGGGTCGATCGCGCCGAACGGCTCGTCCATGAGCATGAGCGGCGGATTACCTGCGAGCGCGCGGGCGAGGCCGACGCGCTGGCGCTCTCCGCCCGAGAGCTGCGCCGGATAGCGCTTCGCATACGACTGGTCGAGGCCGACGAGCTCGAGCAGCTCCTGCGAGCGCGTGTGGATCCACGAGCGCGGCCGGCCATACAGGCGCGGCACGGTGCCGATGTTCGCCTCGATCGTCATGTGCGGGAAGAGGCCGACCTGCTGGATGACGTAGCAGATGCCGCGGCGCAGCTGGACCAAGTTCTGCTCGCGGACGCTCGTGCCGTCGATGCTGATGTCGCCGCTCGTCAGCTCGATCAGCCGGTTGACGAGGCGCAGCGCCGTCGTCTTCCCGCCCCCGGACGGGCCGACGAGCACGCAGATCTCCCCCGCGGGCACGGTGAGCGACAGGCGCTCGACAGCCGCGCCTTCCCGTCCCTCGTAGCGTTTCGTCGCCTCGTCGAAGACGAGCTCGGCGGCCTGACCCGGCATCCCGGGAACTATCGTCTATCGGCGCCGGGCTACGGCACTGTGAAGAGAGCAGAGCTCGTGGCGGTGCCGCCGGGGGCGACGACGACGATGTGGCCGGTTCTGGCAGCGAGGGGAACAAGCGCCCGGATCGTCGAGTCGTTCAACACCAAGAAGGGCGCTCGACTCCCATTGAAGGTCACCGACGTCGCGCCGGTGAGGCCCAATCCCCTGATGAACACAGCAGCGCCGCGTATCCCGGAGCTCGGCGAAAAGCTCGTGATCACCGGCGCCACAGGAACGACGGGCAGGACAATGAACACGCCCGCGCTGTAGGCGGTCCTCCCCACCGTCGTCACGGCGACCCTGCCGGTCGCGGCTCCGAGCGGCACGACGGCGGAGATGGCATCGTCGTTCAAGACCGTCATCAGCGTGGCGGCGACGCCGCCGAACGTGACCGAGGTCGCACCGGTGAACCGCGAGCCCTTGATTGTGACGGTCGCTCCGGGCGCGCCTTGCGCAGGCGTCACGCCGTTGACCAACGGAACCGCGGTGACGACGTTGAAGCTCGCGGCGCTCGTCGCCACGCCGCCGGGCGTGGTCACGTGGACGTGGCCGCTCGTCGCGCCGACCGGGATCGTGAAGATCAGTTCGCTCGACGACTCGCGGGTGAACGGGGTCGGGGTCCCGTTCAGGGTCACCGCTGTGGCCCAGTCGAGGTTCGCGCCGTTGACCGTGACCTCCATCCCCGGAGTCCCGCCACCGGGAACGAGGCTCGATAGCGTCGGCGGGGCGACCGGCTGGACGACGATGTCTCCGGCGTCGAGGGTGTCCAGCAGCGGCGCGCCGTCCGCTGACGGACACGCCGTCGGCGACGGGCCCGGCGTCCCGATGACCAGCGGGCTCACCTCGTCGCCGCCGACATTCGATCCCGACGGCGGCCCGTTGTCGACGAAGTACATGTAGACGACGGCTCCGACGTTCCCCGGAGCGGTCGAGCTCGTGATCGTCCCACCGACGACCGCCTCGTTCCCGACGACGTCGATGCACGTGAACGAGGCCTGATCGATGCTCGAGCTGTACTTCAGCGCGCCGGTGCCGCCGGCGGCGGTCAAGCTGAAGTTCCGGCCGCCCACGCCCGCGAACACGAAGTGGCCGCCGCCGAACACTCCGCCGCTCGTCGGCGGCGCGCCGACGCCCGGAGTGGTACCGACGGCGACGTCTCCAGCGTCGACCGTGAAGAACCCTCCAAGTGGGGTGCCGCTCGCGGAGGGACACGTCGTCGGCGAGGGGCCGGCCGTCCCGATCAGCAGAGCGCTCGCCATGTCGCCACCGACGCTCGACCCCGACGGCGGCCCGTTGTCGACGAAGTACATGGTGATCACGGCTCCGACGTTCGAGGGAACGGTCGAACTGGTGATCGTCCCGCCGACGACCGCCTCGTCCCCGACGACGTTGACGCACGTGATTGACGCCCGATCGCTGCCCCCGCTGTATTGCAGGACACCCGTGTTACCGGCCGCCGTGATGCTGAAGTTGCGGTCGCTGCCGAGGAAGGAGAAGTGGCCGCCGCCGAACACGAACGCACCGCTTGTCGACGCAGCCGAGCCCGGGCCGAGGAGGACCGCGCCGAGGGCGAGCCCAACAACCGCGAACCAGCGAAGGTGCCGCATGCCCACCTTTCCCTACATCGGACCACGAGGGAAGGCGCCGATGCTCTCACACGGCCCCGTCGCCGGTCAAGACAACGTGGCTAGAGGAGCGAGTCCAAGCCGACTGTGAGGCCGGGCGGGAGCGAGTCGAGCTTGGCCAGCGCGAGGAGGACGCCCTCCGCGAAGGACTCGCGCGCGGTCGTGTCGTGGCGGATCGTGAGCAGCTGGCCCTCGCTCCCGAAGATGACCTCCTGGTGCGCGACGAGGCCGGGCAGCCGCACCGAGTGGACGACCGTGTCGCCGCCGATGAGCTCCGCGGTCATGCGCGCGGTTCCCGACGGCGCGTCCTTCTTAGCCTCGTTGTGCAGCTCGATCACTTCCGCGCGCGGGAAGAATGCGGCGGCCTGCTGCGCGAAGCGCATCATCAGAACGGCGCCGATGGAGAAGTTCGGCGCGACGAACAGGCGGAGGCCGTTCGCGGCCGCGAGCTCGTGCAGCGGCTGCGGGTCCCAGCCCGTCGTCCCGACGACGCACGAGACGCCCTGCTCGAGCGCGGCGCGGACATTGCGCGCTGCAGCCTCCGGCGTGGTGAAGTCGACGGCCGCGCCCAGGCCCCGCACGTCCGGCTCGTCGCCGATCTCGATCGCCTTCACCTCGTGGCCCGAGCGCTCGAGCACGGGCTGGAGTGCGGCCCCTACTTTGCCCTCCGCTCCGAACAACGCGATCTTCATGCGGCCTTCGGCACGGCGCCGTTGCCGATCGCCGCGCGGAAGCGGTCCTCGTTCGGCCCGACGCACGCTGCGGAGAGACGATCGGGCCCGAGCAGGACGCCGGCGAGCTCCGCGACCGCGTCGGGGTCGACGGCGTCGATCTCCGCGATGATGCGCTCGAAGCTCAGCAGCTCGGTGTCGGTGATGAGCGACTTGCCGAGACGGCTCATGCGGTTCGACGTCGACTCCATCGACAGCATGATGCGGCCCTTGATGCTCTCCTTCGCGCGCTCGAGCTCGCCCTTGCGGAACTTCCCGTCGGCGAGCTCTCCGATCTGCTCGGAGCAGATCTCGACGCAGGTTGCGAGGTTCTCCTCGCGCGTGCCGACGTAAATCCCGATGAGACCCGTGTCGGTGTACTGCGACGCGAACGTGTAGACGGAGTACGCCATCCCCCGCTTCTCACGGATCTCCTGAAAGAGGCGCGACGAAGCCGAGCCACCGAGGATCGAGTCGAGCAGCGACGCGGCGAAGCGGCGGCGATCCGAGCGCGAGATGCCGGGCGCGCCGAGACAGAGGTGGTACTGCTCGGTGTCCTTGCGCTCGAAGCGCAGGCTCGGCGGCGGCGCCTGCGTCAACGGCCGGCGCACGCGCGGGCCGCCGGCGCCGGCAGCGCTCTTGCGCTCGAACCGCTCGAGCAGCGATACGAACGCGTCGTGCTGGACGTTTCCCGCCGCCGCGACGACGATGTTCGCGCCGGTGTACATCGCGCGGTGGTACGCGGCGATCGCCCGGCGACTGACGGTCGAGATGACCTCCGCCGTGCCGATCACCGGGCGCCCGAGCGCATGCGAGCCGAACACCGCCTCGGAGAAGAGGTCGTGCACGAGCTCGTGCGGCGTGTCCTCGTACATCGCGATCTCCTCGAGTACGACCTCTCGCTCCTGATCGAGCTCGGCGAACGCGGGCGCGAAGACCATGTCGGTCATCACCTCCAGCGCCTCCTCGAGATGGCGGTCGGGGACGCGCGAGTAGACCATCGTGTGCTCGCGCGAGGTGGCCGCGTTCAGCTCGGCGCCCATCGCGTCGAACGTCTCCGCGATCTGCTGAGCGTCGTACGAGCGAGAGCCCTTGAACAGGAGATGCTCGATGAAATGGGAGACGCCGGCGCGGTCGTCGCGCTCGTCGCGCGAGCCGGCGCCGATCCAGAAGCCGATCGAGACCGACCGCACGCTCGGCACGCGCTCCGAGATCACGCGCTCGCCCGAGTCGAGCTCGGTCAGGACGTACTTCTGCACGTCCCGGATGCTACGTCAGACGAATTGCAATCCGGTGCCGGAGCGCTTGGCGTTGTAGAGCGCCGCGTCGGCCAGCCGGAAGAGCGCCTGCGCATCGGCCGCGTCGCCGGGGCACGAGGCGATGCCGAAGCTCGCGTGCATCCCGTCGAGCTTTTCCCGGATGCGGCCGATCACCTCGCGGGCGTCGTCGTCCGTCGCCTCCGCCAGGAGCAGGGCGAACTCGTCGCCGCCGATGCGGAACGCGCTGTCGCTCTTGCGCAGCGCCTTCTCGATCGTCCGGGCGAACATCTGCAGCGCCTCGTCGCCGGCCTGATGCCCGAGCCTGTCGTTCACACTCTTGAATCCGTCGAGATCGCAGACGACGAGACCGAAGCTCCGGTCGTAGCGGCTCGCCCGCGCGACCTCGGATTCGAGCCGCTCGACGAACGCGCGCCGGTTGAGCAGCCGCGTGAGCGGGTCGTGGTCGGCGAGGAAGCTCAGCTCGCGCACGCGCTCGGCCGAGACGATCGCGGCCGCGGCCTGGTTCGCGAAAATGCGCAGCGCCTGCAGCTTCTCGCCCGACGGGAGCAGCCGGTCCTCCGGCTCGTCGGCGGAGAGCACGCCGATGACCTTGCCGTCCGCATCGTGCAGTGGCACGAGCAGCCAGTGGCGGTTCCACGCATGCGGGCCGCGCCCGTTCAGCTTCGACGCGTACGGGAGCTTGTCGCGCGAGATCCGGCGCTCCGCCTCGTCGTTCGGCAGGAGGAAGCAGCCCTCGACCTCGAAGGCCGGATCGAGGAGCGGGTCGAGATCGGTGAGCGTCACGGTGGGCAGCAGCAGCTCGTCGCGATCCCAGCCGACCGCTGCGCCGAGGCTGAGGCGCCCGTCGACGGCATCCGTGAGGACGACGAGGACGTTCTGGAAGCCGAGCGCGTCGCGCACGCTTCCACAGACGCGCTGCATGATCGCGTCGGCGCTCGGGTGCGCGGTCAGTCCGGTCGAGACCCGAAGGAGCTGCTCCAGCGCGAGCCGGTGACGCTCGGCGTCCGCCGACTCCTGGGCCGACTGCAGCGCGATCGCCGCGTGATCGGCGAGCGCGACGAGCACGTCGAGATCCTCGTCGGTCGGCCGCATCCTGCTCGCCGGCTCGTCGACCGACAAGATCCCGAGCAGGTGGCCGTCTTGATGGCGCATCGGAACGAAGAGCGCGTCGAGTGGATGCCATGCGTCCTCGCCGACGCCTGCCTCGCGATCCGGGATATAGAAGTCGTCCTCGATCGTTCCCCAGTCGAATTCGCCCGCGGGTACGACGTATGCGCCACGCCTGTGGAAACGATCGGCGAGCAGCGGCTCCCACTGGTCGATACGGCGGACGACGCCCTCGAGCGTCGCGCGCGCGTGCGGGTTGCCGTACACCGTCGTCGTTTCGAAGTCGTCCCACGCCGCGCGGTAGAGGTTGATCGCGACCGTGCCGTAGCCGAGCGACTCGGAGATGACGCGCGCGATCGCCGCGAGCAGCCCGGGCACGTCGTCGGCCGTGCGAACGAGACGCGTGACCTCGACGAGTCCGCGGAGCGGTGAAACGGGCGGTAGCGAGTTGGGCAAGCGGCGAACTCCTCCCAATCGTCATCGGCACGAACGGGGGATCGCGGGTACCCCCAAAGAGTGAGAGGGCGGCTCGAAAGCCGCCCTCTCATCCACCTTTTACTTGCTCTTAACCGCGATCGCGGCCGCGGCCACCGCCGCGTCCGCCGCGCCGGTCGTCCCGGCGCGGGCGCTCCTCCTCCGGAGGCCGCGGCGGAGCGTCCTTCGCCCGCTCGATCAGCTCCTCCGGCTGCACGAGGTTGCCGTTCTCGTGCTTCGCGATCAGCTTCAGCCCGATCCGGCCGCGCGCCTTGTCCACTTCCTGGACGATGACGTCGACGACGTCGCCGCGCTCCATCACGTCCTCGATGTGGCCGACGCGGCCCGGACCGACGTTGGAGACGTGCAGCAAGCCGTCCGTCCCCTTCTTCAGCTCGACGAACGCGCCGAACTGCGTCGTCTTGACGACCTTGCCGGTGTAGGTGTCCCCCACCTCCGGCTCCTTCGTCAACGCCTTGATCGCGGCGATCGCAGCCTCGGCCTTCGTGCCCTCGGTCGCGTAGATGAGGATCGTGCCGTCCTCCTCGATGTCGATCTGCACCTCGTAGTCCGCCTCGAGGCCGCGGATCGTCTCGCCGCCCTTGCCGATGACCATGCCGATCTTCTCCTGATCGATCTTGACCGACGTGATCCGCGGTGCGTTCTCCGAGAGCTCCGAACGCGACTCAGGAATGACCTCGAGCATCTTGTCGAGGATGAAGTCGCGGGCTCGCTTCGCCTGCTCGAGCGCATCACGCATGATCTGCTGCGTGACGCCGGTGATCTTGATGTCCATCTGGAGCGCGGTGATCCCGGCCCGCGAGCCGGCGACCTTGAAGTCCATGTCGCCCAGGTGGTCCTCCGCGCCCTGGATGTCGGTGAGGATGACGTAATCGTCGCCCTCTTTGACGAGGCCCATCGCGATGCCGCTGACCGGAGCCTTGATCGGCACGCCGGCATCCATGAGCGACAGCGTCGAGCCGCACACCGAGCCCATCGACGACGAGCCGTTCGACTCGAGCGTCTCCGAGACGATGCGGATCGTGTACGGGAACTCCTCCGTGCTCGGGATGACGGCCTCGAGCGCCCGCTGCGCGAGGGCGCCGTGGCCGATGTCACGCCGCTTCGGGCCGCGCATGAAGCCCGTCTCCCCGACCGAGTAGGGCGGGAAGTTGTAGTGATGCATGTACCGACGCTCTGCTTCGAGCGAGAGGTCGTCGATGCGCTGGCCTTCCTTCGCCGTACCGAGCGTGAGCGACGAGAGGATCTGCGTCTGGCCACGCTGGAACAGGCCGGAGCCGTGCGCGCGCGGGTTGACGCCGACCTCGACCTCGATCGGCCGGATCTCCTCGGTGCCGCGACCGTCGGGACGGCGCTTGTCGATCGCGATCTTTTTCCGGACGAGGTCCTTGTAGATCGCGTCGCCTGCCTTCTTGATGTACGAGCGCGTGAGCGAGTCCTTCGCCGGCTCCTCGCCGTCCGCCATTGCGGGCCCGACGGGGAACGGAAGGCGGAGCTCCTCGGTGATCCGCTCGAACAGCAGCTGCCGCTTCGCGGACTTCAGCTGCTTCGAGTCCTGCTCGGCGTCGGTCAGCGCCCGCAGGTCGTCGCCGAACTGCTCGCGCACCGGCCCTTCGACCGCGGCCGTGCGCTGCTTCTCGAGCAGCGCCTGGAGCGCTGCCCGAACCTGCACCTGGCGCGTGATGTCCTCGTCGGTCGAGTCCATCGAGAGCGGCGGCGCGAGCTCGGCCGCGAGCTCCTCGACGATGCCGCCCGAGTCCTTCAGGCCGACCTGCTGGATGCGCTCCCAGACCGTGTGGCCGTGGTCGCGCTCGGTCTCGGCGACGAGCTCGAGGTCGAGCCACTTCGCCTTGCCGGCCTGGCGGCGCAGATCCTCCTGCGCCTCGCACAGCTTCACGATCTCGCGGTGGGCGATCTCGAGCGCCTCGAGGATCGTGTTCTCGGGGATCTCCTCGCCGCCGGCCTCGACCATGGTCAGGCCTTCCTTCGTGCCGACGACGATGAGGTCGAGGCTCGCCTCGTCCTCCATCTCGCGCAGCGTCGGGTTGACGACGAGCTTGCCGTCGATGCGCCCGATGCGAACCGCGCCCACCGGGCCGAGGAACGGCAGCGGCGAGATCATCAGCGCCGCAGAGGCGCCGTTGATGCACAGGATGTCGTGCGCCGTCACGAGGTCGGCCGACAGCACGGTGCAGATGACCTGCACCTCGTTGCGAAACCCTTTCGGCCACAGCGGCCGGATCGGGCGGTCGATCATGCGCGCGGTCAGGATCGCGCGCTCCGTCGGACGTCCTTCGCGCTTGAAGAAGCCGCCGGGGATCTTGCCGGCGGCGTACATCCGCTCTTCGACGTCAACGGTGAGCGGGAAGAAGTCCGCGCCTTCGCGCGCCTCCATCCGGCCCTGCGCGGTCGCCAGCACCATCGTGTCGCCGGAGCGAATGACGACGGCGCCGTCCGCCTGCTTCGCGAGCTTGCCGGTCTCGAGCGTGATCTCCTGCTCACCTACCTGCAGGGAAACCCGAGCCAACCGCTCGGTCATGATGCTCATCTCAGTTGTCCTCCACTCTGCTGGGCGGAGAGTGGGAGTTGAGACAGCCCGGCCGAGGCGTCGCTTGCGATGCCTCTAAGAGGATGCGCCGATTCATTCGGCGCATCCGCTCGCTTCCGGGGCTCGCTCAACCCTCACTCCCCATTGGTTTGGAGCTAACGGCGCAGGCCGAGCTCCTTGATCAGGGCGCGATAGCCCTCGAGATCGTGCTTCTGGAGATACGTCAGGAAGCGCCGGCGCCGGCCGACGAGCTTCAATAGCCCGCGGCGGGAGTAATGGTCGTGCTTGTGCGTCCGCAAGTGCTCGGTGAGCTCGTTGATACGGCGCGTGAGCATCGCGATCTGCACCTGCGGCGAACCAGTGTCGGCGTCGCCGCGGCCGTGCTGCTTGATGATCTCCAACTTGGCTTCCTTGGTGAGGGCCATGAGCCTCCTCAGTCGTTGTCTCCCGAGCCTCCGCACACAGCGCGAAGGAAGAACGCGCCGCGGCCGGGGCTGGGTCGCCGGATAGGGTAGCAATCCCGCATGGTTACGGCGTTCGCGCATATTCCGGCGTCGGAGTCCTCCAGCACAGACGCGCGCGCGGGATGAGCCCGCGCGCGCTGAGGGCGGCATCGCACGCGATGCCTTGTGGAGTTTCCGCCGGTCACCCGGCCACCGCAGCCGCCGGTGCGGAGATCCTCGGGGAAGGGGGATCGGCCGCCGACGCGGCCGTGGCGGCCGCCCTCGCCTCGTGTGTCGCCGAGACCGTGATGACCGGACTCCTCGGCGGCGGGCACGCGATCTACTGGGACGCCGCGACGAGCACGGCGCGGAACCTCGACTGCTTCTGCGCAGTGCCATCCGGATCGGGCGGCGAGCTCGTCGCGCTCGACGTGCCCTTCGGGGAGGAGCTCGTCCATTACGCGGTCGGAGCGGCAAGCTGTGCCGTGCCGGGCGTCGCGGCGGGCCTCGGAGCGCTGTGGGAGGCGCACGGGCGGCTGCCGTGGCCTCGCCTCGTCGAGCCGGCGCTACGGCTCGCCCGAGAAGGCGTGGAGATGCCGCCCGCGCATGCGTCGTGCCTCGCGATGCTCGAGCCGGTGATGACGATGCGCGAGGGCGCGCGCATGTATGCACCGGGTGGCCTGCTCCTCCAGACGGGCGACCGCCTCGAGCAACCCGGCCTCGTCGCAGCGCTCGAATCGCTGGCGGCCGAAGGCGCCGCCGGCGCGTACACCGGGACGATCGGGCGATCGCTGCTCGCGCTCTCGGCCGAGCGCGGCGGGCTCGTCACCGCCGACGATCTCTCCGCCTACGCGGCCTGCTGGACGGAGCCGGCGAAGGCGGCGTGGCTCGGACTGCGCTTCCTCATGCGCGGCGGGCTCTCCGGCGTGCCCGAGACGGTTGCACGCCTGCCGCGGCTGCGCGGATTGGCTCCGGCCGACCGTCTCCTCGCATTGCTCGCAGCGCTCGACGACACACCCGGGCCGGAGACGCACACGACGAACCTCGTCACCGTCGACCTCGAGGGCAACGCGTGCGTCCTCACCACGAGCCTCGGGCTCGGATCGGGCGACTGGCTACCCGGCCTCGACCTCCATCTGAACAGCATGCTCGGCGAGGTCGACCTGGTCGTCGGCCCGCTCCAGCCGGGCGAGCGGATGCAGAGCATGATGGCGCCGAGCCTCGCACTCGACGGCGAGGGCCCCGTGCTCGCGATCGGCGCGGCCGGAGGAACGCGGCTCCGCACCGCGCTCGTCGGCGTCGCCGCCGGCATCCTCGACGAGGGCCTCGATCCCCAGGAGGCGGTCGACCGTCCGCGCGCGCATGTGGCGAACGGCGTCGTCAACGTCGAGCCGGGCGTCGATGAGGACGCGATCGCCCGCCTGGAGGCGTCGGGCCTCGCCGTTCGGCGCTGGGCCGCCCTGCATCACTACTTCGGCGGCGTCAGCGCCAGTGGGCGGCGAGGCGCGGCGGCCGACCCGCGCCGGAGCGGCGCCGTTGCGCCGAGTCCGGGCCGAGCCTGACCGGAATCCACCCGACGTACCCGCACACGGGGCAGCCGGGGTTCATCTCGTTCGTTCCGCCGATGGTCGGCTTCGCGTAGACGCCGCCGCACTCGAGGCAGCGGACGCTCGCGAGGACCGAGAGATTGGGAGTGCGATCGGCTTCCATACCGAGGAAGATGCCGGTCGCGGCGAAAACTCACGTCGGCCTCTGCGCCTCTCTCGTCCGTTGCACATCGGCGGTGATCGCCGTGACTAGATCGGCCTCCGAGGAAAAGGCAGCCTCGTCCCGCAGCCGCTCCCACAGCTCGACGATCAGCCGCTTCCCGTACAGATCGCCGTCGTAGTCGAGCAGGTGCGCCTCGACCCGGCGCTCCGAGCCGCCGTAGTGCGGATTCGTCCCGATCGAGATCGCCGCCCGATGCCCCAACGCCGACCCGGCGTAGATCCCGAGGGCCGGCACGAGCAAGCCTGCCCGGACGCCGAGGTTCGCGGTCGGGAAGCCGAGCCCCGCACCGCGGCGATCGCCGGTCACGACCTCCCCCTCCACTTCGGGTGGACGGCCGAGCAGTTGTGCCGCATGGACGACGTCGCCGGCCGTGAGCAGCGACCGGATGTGGCTCGACGACACGTTCTCGACGAGGGGAACGCGCCGTGCGTCGAAGCCGAGCCGTTCGAGCAGCGCGAGGTCGCCGGTGCGCCCACGCCCGAAGCGGAACCCGTCGCCGGCAGCGACGACTTCGGCCCCGGCTGCGCGGAGAACCGACTCGGCGAACTCCTCAGCCGGCAGGGCGGCGAGGTCCTCGTCGAACGGGCACACGAGCACGTCTTCGATCCCGAGGTCGGCGAGGAGTTCGAGCCGTCGCTCGAGCGTCGACAGCAGCAGGACGTCGGCGCCGAAGAACGAGCGCGGGTGCGGATGGAACGTGACCACGGCAGGGCGAAGGCCGGAGGCGAGCGCCGCCTCGAGCACGCGCACGTGCCCGCGGTGCACGCCGTCGAAGGTGCCCATCGCGACCGCGCGTCGCGCCGGCTCGAGCTCGTCAGGACGATGCGCGACCTTCATAGCCGTCCCAGCACCTCCTCCTCGCTCAGCAGCTCGAACGCATCGGGCGGACGTGCCTCGTCGATCGTGAACGGGCCGACGGCGGTGCGCCGCAGGATCCGGCAGTGCCCGCCGAGCGCGTCGGCGATCGCGCGGACGTACGTCCCCGAGCTGACGCGGAGGTCGAGAGTCACCGTCGTCGCGTCGCGACGGACGACGTCTAGCGCATACACGGTCGAACGACGCAGCGGCATTTCGACTTCCACTCCTCGGCGGTGCAGCTTGTAGGCACGTTCGCCGCCGATCTTCACCGCGGAGGCGGCCGGCACGGGCAGCTCGATCTCGCCCCGCAGACGCTCCAGGTCGAGATCGGCCGGTGGGTCGTGGCGCTCGACGACCTCTCCCTCCGGGTCGCCGGTCGTCGTCGTCGCCGTCAAGTCGATGGTCGTCTCGTACCGCTTGTCGAGACCGACGAGGCGAGGCGCGAGCTTCGTCGTCCGACCCGACAGGATGAGAAGCAGCCCCGTCGCGAACGGGTCGAGCGTCCCCGCGTGGCCCGTGCGTGCGCCGGTCGTCCGGCGGATCTGCGCGACGATCGCGAACGACGACGGTCCGGCGGGCTTGTCGACGAGCGCGACGCCGGCGGGCTCAAGCGCTCGCGCGGGCACGTTGCTCCACGAACCCGTCGCGGACGATGGCGGTGATCTCGTCGATCGGCAGGTCGCTCGAGAAGCCGGCGGCCTGCGGGTGGCCGCCGCCGCCGAACCGGCGCGCGATCGCCGACACGTCGAGCTCGTCGACGCTCGACCGAAGCGACACGCGTCGCGTCGGACCGTCCTCGCGCGGCGGCTCGCGAATGAGGACGGCCAGCTCTGAGCCTTCGACCGCGCGCAGGTAGTCGATGATCCCCTCCGAGTAGGCCTCGACCGCGCCGACTTCGGAGAAGTCGTTGCGCAGCAGGACGGAGACGACGATCCGTCCGCCCTCGAGGACCTGCGCGCGATCGAGAGCGCGCGCGAGCAGCTTCAGCTTCGCGAACTCGACCGACTCGTACACCTGCTGGAACACCGCGTGCACGTCGGCGCCTGCGTCGACGAGCTCGGCTGCGAGCCGCAGCGCCTTCGGCGTCGTGTTCGTGTATTGGAAGCGCCCGGTGTCGGTGACGAGCGCGATGTACAGCGGCTCGGCGATTTCAGGCGTGATCTCGACGCCGAGCTCGCGGAAGACGTCGCGCAGCACTTCTCCGGTCGACGACGCCTCGGCCACGATGAGGTTCACGTCGCCGAAGCGCGAGTTGTCGTGATGGTGGTCGATGTCCAGCTTGAGCTTCGTATCCATGAGCAACCCCGGGTCGGGGCCGATGCGGTCGGCTTTCGCGCAGTCGACCGCGACGAGCACGCGGTCGGCGATGTCGTCCGGCACGTGGCGGGTCACGGCATCGAACGGCATGAACGCGTACTCGCGCGGGAGCGGTGTGTCGCCGCTGAGGTACATGACCGCGTCCTTGCCCAGCTGGCGCAGCGCGAGGGCCGTCGCGAGCATCGATCCCAGCGAGTCGCCGTCGGGGTTCTCGTGGCTGACGACGAGGAAGCGGTCGTTCGCGCGGAGCGCGTCGGCCACTGCCTGGAGGTCACTCGTCGGTTGGGGCGAGCTCATCGATGAGGTGGGTCATGCGCACGCCGCGCTCGACCGAAGGATCGTACTCGAACGTCAGCTGAGGAGTCCTCTTCATCCTGAGCTCGCGCGCCAGCCGGCTCTGCAGCAGCCCGTGCGCCGCGGTCAGGCCCAGGAGCGACGCCTTCCGCTTTCGCGCCGAGCCGAGGACGCTCACGTACACGGTCGCGTGGTGCAGGTCGGGCGTCGTGACGACGCCGGTGATCGTGACGAGGCCGATGCGCGGGTCCTTCAGCTCGGGCAGCGCCTCCGCGAGAACCTGGCGGACCGACTCGTTCACTCTCCGCATTCGCTCCGTCATGTCCGGTATTCAAGCCGGTCTCAGTCGTCGGGGTCGACGACGAAGCGCTCGGCGAGCGCGACCTCCCATTCCTGGCCGCGCAGCCACCGCTCGGCCTCGTCGAGCAGGCGTTCAGCCTCACGGTGCTCACGCGCAGTGCACGCGACGGTGATGCGCGCCCGCTGCCAGACGTCGTGATGGTCGACCTCGGCGACCGAAGCGCCGACACGCCGCTGCAATTGAGCCTTCGCGGACCGGAGGTGGTGCCGCTTCTCCTTCAGGGAGTGCGAGCCGGGGAACTGCAGTTCGCAGGTGAGGATCCCGACGAAGCCGCTGGCCACGCTTCGGCTTAGGCGGCGCTAGGAGCCTCGTCGAGTGAAGTCCGCTCGACCTCGCGCGTCTCGAAAGCCTCGAGGACGTCGCCTTCCTTCACGTCGTTGAAGCCGTCCAGCAGGATGCCGCACTCGAAGCCTTCGGCCACTTCGCGCGCGTCGTCCTTGAACCGCTTCAGCGCGGCAATCGTCGTCGTATAGATGACGGTGCCGTCGCGGATGACGCGCACGTCGGCGTTCCTGCGCACGATTCCGTGCGTGACCATGCAGCCGGCGATCGTCCCGAGGCGCGACACCTTGAAGAGCGCACGCACCTCGGCTTCGCCGATCGTCTCCTCCGTCTTGACGGTGGCGAGCTTGCCGACGAGCGCCTGCTCGATGTCGTCGGTCAGCTGGTAGATCACGTTGTAGGAGCGGATTTCCACACCCTCGCGCTGCGCGAGATCGCGGGCCTCCGCGTTCGGCCTCACGTTGAAGCCCACGATGAGCGCGTCGGACGCGGACGCGAGCATGATGTCGTTCTGGGTGATCGCGCCGACGCCCTGGTGGATGACGTTCAGGCGCACCTCGGAGTGCTCGAACTTCAAGAGCTCGGAGACGACCGCTTCCACCGAGCCGACGACGTCGCCCTTGACGACGAGGTTGAGGTCGGCGACCTCGCCCGTTTGCATCTGCTCGAACAGATTCTCGAGCGAGACGCCACTCGAGCGCTGGGTCGCGAACTGCTCGCGGCGCAGCCGCTCGGAACGACGCGTAGCCAGCTCGCGCGCGAGCCGGTCGTTCTCGACCACGCGGCCGAGCTCGCCGGCGGGCGGCGGCTTGTCGAAGCCGAGAATCTCAACCGGCTCGCCCGGAAGCGCCTTCTGGATCTTCTCGCCCTTGTAGTTGAAGAGCGCCTTCACGCGGCCGTGTGCATCTCCCGCGACGATCGCGTCCCCGACGATGAGCGTGCCGCGGTGCACGAGCATCGTCGCGACCGGTCCGCGGCCGACGTCGAGGCGCGACTCGATGATCGGGCCCGACGCCTCCGTGTTCGGATTCGCCTTCGGGTCGAGCTCGAGGTCCGCGACGAGCAGGATCTTCTCGAGCAGCTCGTCGAGGCCGACCTGCGTCTTCGCCGACACCTCTGCAAACTGCGTCGTCCCGCCCCAATCCTCCGGCTGCAGCCCTTCCTGGGCGAGCTCGGCTTTCACGCGGTCGATGTTGGAGTCGGGCAGGTCGATCTTGTTGATCGCGACGACGATCGGCACCTCTGCGGCGCGCGCATGCGCGATCGACTCCTTCGTCTGCGGCATGACGCCGTCGTCGGCGGCGACGACGAGGACCGCGATGTCCGTCACCTTCGCACCGCGGGCGCGCATGGCGGTGAATGCCTCATGGCCCGGCGTGTCGAGGAACGTGACCTTCCGCCCATCGACGTTGACCTGGTAGGCGCCGATGTGCTGCGTGATCCCGCCCGCCTCAGTCGCGACCACCTTCGCGTTGCGGATTGCGTCGAGCAGTGTCGTCTTACCGTGGTCGACGTGGCCCATGATCGTCACGACGGGCGGCCGCGTCACGAGCGACTCGTCCGAGTCCTCGAACGCCTCCGGCTCCTCGTCCTCGTCGGAGGCGTGCTTGATGTGAATCTCGCGCTTGAGCTCGGCCCCGATGAGCTCGACCTCCTCGTCGGTCAGCGACTGCGTCGCGGTCTTGAGGTTGCCGAGATCCATCAGCATCTTGATCAGCTGGCCCATCGGCACACCGAGCGCCTGCGAGAAATCGCGGACGGTGACGCCCGATTCGACCGTGACGGGGCCGGTCGGCTGGACCGGGGCCTGCGTACGCGGCTCGCGCGGCGGGCCCTCGTTGCGCCCGCGTGCCTGCCGGCCGTCCTGGCGCGGACGCGCAGCCTGGTTGTCGATGACGACGCGCCGGCGCCTGCCGGCCGCGCCGCCGCCGCCGCGCGGGCGCAGCGGACGGTTGGGCTTGCCTCCGTTAGCCATGCGACTCACCAGTGTAGATGCGGGCGAGACTGGGATCGACCCGGACGGGCGTCTGCAGCACGCGTGCAAACCCGCGCTGCGCGGTCGCGCGCTCGAAGCAGGCGATCCGCCGGCACGTGTACGCGCCGCGCCCAGGAGCCCCGGAAGGGCCACGCACGAGCTCGCCGTCGACGGCGACGAAGCGGACGAGCTCGCGCTGCGGTGAGCGCCGGCCGCAGCCGGCGCACCGCCTGAGCGGGACCGCCATTACTCCTGTTCCGAACCTTCCGGCTCGATCGGGATCCCCGCCGGCACTTCCTCGGGCGCTGCGACCTCCAGATGCGGCAGGACGGCGTCTTCCGGCGCCCCGTCCTCGACCTCGCTCTCCTCGACCTCCGGCAGCGACGGCCCGACGCTCTCGGACTCCGGCGGCGAAATGACGCGCTCGAGCTCGGGCTCTTCCTCGAGGACGACGGGCTCCTCGTCGTCCGGCACGTCCTGCAGCGCGAGCGCCTGGTGTGCCGGAACGCCGCACCAGCGGGACCCGGGCAGCGCGGCGTTCGGACAGCGCTTGCCGTTCGCGAGGATCGCGCTGCAGCGACCGGAGAGATCCTGCTCGTCGCCGCCGCCGCCGAATGCGACGTCGGCCTCCGCCTGCGCGAACTCGGTGTCGCTTTGAATGTCGATCTTCCAGCCGGTGAGTCTCGCGGCGAGGCGCGCGTTCATGCCTTCCTTGCCGATGGCGAGCGCGAGCTGGTCGTCGGGGACGACGACCGTCGCCTCTTTCGCGTCGTCGTCGAGGTACACCTCGCGGACGCGCGCGGGCGACAGCGCCTTCGCGACGAAGCGCGCGGGCTCTTGGTTCCACGGGATGATGTCGATCTTCTCGCCGCGCAGCTCGGACACGACCATGCGCACGCGCGAGCCGCGGGGGCCGACGCACGCGCCGACTGGGTCGACGCCCTGCGTGTGCGACTCGACCGCGATCTTCGAGCGGTAGCCGGGCTCGCGCGCGACGCCGCGAATCTCGACGAGACCGTCCGCGATCTCCGGCACTTCGAGCTCGAACAGTGTCTTGATCAGCTCCGGGTCGCGGCGCGACAGGATGACCTGCGGCCCCTTCGTCCCGGACCGCACCTCGGTGATGACCGCCTTGATGCGAGAGCCCTGCTCGTAGCGCTCGCCGTCGACCTGCTCCGAGCGCGGCAGGAGCGCCTCGACTTTGCCGAGATCGACGAGCACGTTGTTGCGATCGCCGGCCTGTTGCACGATGCCGGTGACAACCTCGCTGACGCGGTCGATGTACTCGTCGTACATCATCCGCCGCTCTTCCTCGCGGATGCGCTGGAGGATGACCTGCTTCGCGGTCTGCGCGGCGATGCGTCCGAAGCCGTCGGGCGTCACGTCCTCGCGCTGGATCTGATTCTCGGGAATGTCGGACCAGTCGATGTCGAGGTCGTCGTCGGAGATGAGGGTGTGCTGACGCTCGCCGGTCTCCTCCTCGAGCCGTTCGAGCTCCTCGAGCTTCCGCTCGCGCGCCTCTTCGAGCAGGCGCGTCTCGATGTCGCCCGGAAGCTCGATCGAGAACACGCGGAAGTCGCCTTCGGTGTCCATCTCGACGGTCGCGTGGCGCGATGCGCCCGGTGTCTTCTTGTAGGCCGCGAGCAGCGCGTCCTCGAGGGCGGCGACGAGCGCGCCTTCCTCGATCCCCTTTTCGCGCTCGATGTCGCGAACGGCCTCGATGATCTCCTGGCTCATCTCACACCCTCTCGTCGATCAGGTTCGCCCGCACGATCTCGTCGTACGGAACTTCGATGTCGTCGACCTTCACATGGCTCGCGTCCGCGGACACGACCTCGCCTTTCAGCTGCCGGCGCCCGAGCGTGCGGACCTTCACGCGACGCCCGACCGCGCGGGCGAAATGCTCGGGCTTGCGCAGCGGCCGCTCGATGCCGGGGGACGAGACGTCGACGCTGTACTCGCGGAGGTAGTCGCGCAGCGTGTCGGTCACGCGCCCGCACAGCACATGGTCGACGCCGGCGGGATGGTCGACGTACACCGTGAAGCGATCCCGGCTTTGCAGCTCGACCGCGAGCACCTCGACGCCCTCGAGGCTTCCTTCGACGCGCTCCGCGATCTCGGTCTGCAACTGCTTCTCCTTCTGCCGTACGTCGGCCACGAAACTCCCCCTGTCACAAAAAATGGGCCCGCAGGCCCATTTCGCCGAACCGGTGAAAATGGTCCCGCAAGTGTAGCAATCAGCCCTGGATTTGGAGGATTCCGCGCAGACGCGTGCGTAAGAGCCGGGTCGCTCTGGACGAGTCGAGAGAGACGTTCCGGGCCCTTCCGTGAGGCGTCGGAACGCCTGTCGGATCGCGGGCGCCGAGGAGCCGCGCGAGCTCGAGGCGGGAGACCGCGTCCGGCCCTGCGACGTGGAGGACCCCGGTGACGTCGAGCGCCGCGAGCTCGAGGAGGGCGGCGGCGAGATCGGCCACCTGCGTCGGGCACCGGATCTCGTCCTCGTGGAAGACGACGTCGTCGCGCGCGGCGAGCGCCTCCTGCGGGCCGGGCTTTCCCACCAGGAGCGACGTGCGCACGACCAGGCCGCCGGTGACCAAGCGTTCCGCTTCGAGCTTCGCCTGCCCGTACTCCGAGACGGGGCGCGGCTCGTCGTCCTCCCCGTAGGGCGCGTGCCCGCCGTCGAACACGAGGTCGGTGGACACGTAGATGAGCTTCGCGTCCCGGGCTGCGTTCGCCACGTTGCGCGTGCTGCGGACGATCATGTCGGGGTCGGCTTGCACGTACGCGGTGTGGATGACGACGTCGGCGTCCGGGAGGTCGACCGGCCGGCGCAGGTCGACGGTCAGCGCGCGGCCGAACGGCGCCGGCGCGTGGAATTGCGTCGCCACCACGTCGTGACCGGCCTCGACCGCCCGGCGGCACACCTCCGACCCGAGGTAGCCGGCCCCGCCGGTGACGAGGAGCCTCACCTAGCGAAGCGCGTCGAGCGGCGCCGTCTCGACGAGGCCCTTCACGGCGCGCGCGAGCTTCTTGTCGATCGTGACGAACGCGTCCGCCTGGAGCTGCGTGAGTGCGACGTACTCCGCGTCGTAGGTGGATTCCCAGCCCAGCCGGTCGGCGATCTCCCAGGCTCTGCGCCGCAGCACGGCGTCGCCGAGGAGCCGGATCTGCATGCCGTTGACATACCTGAGCCGCTCGCGGGCGGCCTCGGCCGTAAGCGTGCCCGCATGAACGGCCTCGTGGAGGTGGGACAGCGCCTGCGAGCGCAGGAGCGTCGGCGCGAGCAGTTTGTGCTTCGCCGGAATCTCGCGCTGCTCCTTCGCCAGCTGGAGGACGGCGCCCGCATCGACGACGAACCGCGTCATGCGTCGATTATCACCGTGACCGGGCCGTCGTTCACGAGCTCTACCTCCATCTTCGCCCCGAAGACACCGCGGCCGACCGGCACGCCGAGCGCCTCGAGCTCCGAGCAGAACCGCTCGTACAGCGGCTCCGCCTCCTCGGGCGCCGCCGCCGGCGCAAAGCTCGGGCGATTGCCCTTCGCCGTATCGGCGATGAGCGTGAACTGGGATACGACGAGGGCCGCACCGCCGGCGTCCTGGAGGCTCCGGTCGAACCGCCCGTCGGCATCAGGGAAGACGCGAAGGCGGGCGACCTTGCCAGCGAGTCGGCCGGCCACCTCGGGCGAATCGGCACGCGCCACGCCGACCAGGATGCATAAGCCTTCGGCAATTTCCGCCACGATCCGGCCACCCACGCGGACGCGAGCCTCGGTCACTCGCTGGCAGACCACCCTCATGGCGGACGGACCTTAGTCCGATAGAGGGACCGTGGAGAGCCCCGCGGACCTCCCCACCCCGCTTCCCCTGCGGCTTGCGGCGGAGGGCACCTGGCGCGTGCCGCTGGGGTCTCTGATGCTGCGCGACGGCGTGCTCACGACCGAGCAACTCGAGCAGGCCCTTGGCGAGAAGGACGTCACCGGCCGCCGCGTCGGCGAAATCGTCGTCTCCCGCGGCTGGGTCCCGGCCGGAACGGTCGCGCGGCTTCTGGCCGAGCAGCACGGCCTCGATTACCTCGACCTCACCACCGCCCAGGTCGACGCGCGCGCGCTCGAGCTGCTGCCCGAGAAGTACGCGCGCCGCTACGAGGCGTTTCCGGTGCGCTTCCTGCGCGACGACCTCGTGCTCGTCACGGTCGCCGACCCGACGAACGTCCTTGCGTCGGACGACCTCAAGCTGACCCTCGGCGTGAACGTCAAGATCGCCGTCTCGGCAGCCACCGACGTCGCGGCAGCGATCAACCGCTTCTACAGCGAAGTGCTCCACATCACCGGCGACGAAGAGGAGGAGCAGGGTCCTGACCTCGACGACGTGCGCAGCATCGCGGCGAGCGCGCCGGCGATCAACACCGTCAACTCGCTCATCTCTCGTGCGATCGCGGAGGGCGCGTCCGACCTCCATTTCGAGCCGGAGGCCGGCCACCTCGCCGTGCGCGCACGCATCGACGGCGTCATGCGCCAGTTCACGACGATCTCGAAGGCGCTCCAGCCGTCGATCACGAGCCGCCTGAAGGTGATGGCCGAGCTCGACATCGCCGAGCGGCGCGCCCCGCAGGACGGGCGCATGTCGGTCCGGTACGGCGGCCACCCGATGGACATCCGCGTCGCCATCCTTCCGACCACGCACGGCGAGCAGATCGTCCTGCGAATCCTCAACCGGCCGGGCGGCCGGCTCGGGCTCACCGAGCTCGGCATGAGCCAGGACGCCGAGGAGCGCTTCGCACGCGCGATCCGGCAGCCGTACGGCGCCGTGCTCGCGGTCGGCCCGACCGGCTCGGGCAAGACGACCACCCTGTACGCGGCACTCGACGTGCTGAATGAGCACGAACGCGTGCTGATGACGATCGAGGATCCGGTCGAGTACCAGATGCCAGGCGTGAACCAGGTCGAGGTGAACTTCAAAAGCGGGCTCACGTTCGCGCGCGGGCTGCGCACCATCCTCCGATCCGACCCCGACGTCCTCCTCGTCGGCGAGATCCGCGACGAGGAGACGGCGCGCATCGCCATCCAGGCGGCAATGACGGGCCACCTCGTGCTCACGACGCTGCACACACACAACGCCGCGTCGTCGATCGCGCGCCTCGCCGACATGGGCGCGGAACCGAGCCTGCTCGCGACCTCGATCAACTGCATCGTCGCGCAGCGCCTCGCGCGCCGGCTCTGCCAGAACTGCCGCGAGGCCTACGAGCCGAACGACTCGGAGCTCGCCGAGCTCGGCATCGTCGACTCCGGACGCGACACCATCCTCTACCGCGCGATCGGATGCCCGACCTGCGGCGGCACGGGATTCGCCGGCCGCGTCGCGCTGTACGAGGTGATGCCGGTCCACGGCCGGATGCGCAGGCTCATCGAGACCGGGTCGACGGACGAGATCTTTGCCGAGGCGGTCGCCGAGGGCATGACGACGCTGCGCGAGGACGGGCTGCGACTCGCCGTCGCGGGACTGTCGTCGCTCGACGAAGTCCGCCGCGTCACCGGCGACAGACTCTCGTAAGTCGAAAGTGCTGCGCGCGCGGTGGCGGTTTCGCCGTCCCCACGCGCTGGTGCGGCCTCCGCTAACGCCGAAGCGTTAGCTCCGGCCCTCATTGCCGGCTTTTCGAACGCGCCTAAGGCTTGCCCGCGCGTGTCCTAGTGCCTTAGTCCAATTCCTTGATTCGCGCCCGGTACTGCTCCGAGTCGGGCTGGAGAGACGCCGCGAGCTTGTAGTGCCCGTTCGCCTCGTGCGTCCGCCCCTGCTTCTCGAGGCAGCGGCCGAGCGCGTAGTGCGCGTAGTCGTTCACGGGCGAGAGCTCGAGCAGATGGCGGAACTCGGCTTCGGCCTCTTTCCAGCGCCGGATGCGGAAATACGCGATGCCGAGCGCCTCGCGGATGGACTCCTTGTCCGGCTCCCGCCTCTTCGCCTTCTCGAGCGCAACCGTCGCCTGCGCCGCCATGCCTTTCTTCAGGTGCGCCTTGCCTTGCTGGAACAGGCTGTACGTGCTTTCGCTCATGTCTCCAGGTAGGTGAAGTTCTCCATCACCAAGTCAACCGGATGCGTCAAGTCGCGCGTTTTCCCGATCTCGAGACCCGCAACCGCGAGGCCGTCGGCGATCGCGCGCTCGAAGGCGACGCCGAGCTCGAACGGGGGCCCCGATAGGCCGGCGAGGAAGGGAACCATGTCCGGCCCGAGGCCCCACATGGGCGCGCTCCCCACCGGGTTGGCGGGATCGTCGTCGATCGGCTCGACCACGAGGCCGTCGACGATCTTGATCGCCGCCCGCTGCGGCGCCTCGGCCGGCGGGTCGCGGCGCCCGCTCATCGCGCCGGCGGCGCCCGAGCGGACGAACGCCTCTGCGAAGCGACCGATGTCCCCCGGGGTGAACACAGTGTCGGCGGCGAGGACGAGGCACGGAGTGTCTGCGCCCGCGTCGAGCGCGCGCCTCACCGCGTCGGCCGATCCGAGCACGCCGGGCTGCCGCACGGTACGCACCTCGAGGCCGAATGCGCGCCCGTCGCCGACGAGCTCCTCGACCTGTTCCGCGAGATGGCCGGTGACGACGACGGCGCGGCCACAGCCCGCCGCGGCGAGCTCGCGCAGGAGCGTTGCGATCACCGGTCGTCCGTCGATCGGGAGGACGGGCTTCGGCCAGCGCTCGGTGATCGGGCGCAGCCGAGTCCCCTCGCCGGCCGCCATCACGACGGCGTCCACGAGCTAGAGGAGCAACTCGACCTGGTCGAGGATCGCGGCAGCGACCTCGTCCTTCGGCGCCTTCGCGATCCGGCGCTCACCGTTGCCGGTGATGAGCGTCACCTCGTTGTCGTCGGCGTCGAACCCGATGTCCGGGCGCGCGACGTCGTTGAAGACGAAGAGGTCCGCGCCCTTCCGTACGAGCTTCTCGCGCGCGCGCGAGAGACCTTGCTCGCCCTCGTCCGCCGCGAAGCCGACGAGCACCTGCCCGGGATGCCTAGACGCGCCGAGCGCGGCGAGGACGTCCGTCGTCGGCTCGAGCTCGACCGTCCATGCCGCGCGGTCCTTCGGCCGCTTGCCCGCGAGCGCAGCCGCCGGCCGGTAGTCGGCGACCGCCGCGGCCATGACGACGACGTCGGCGCCGGCTCCGAGTGCGAGCGCCTCGTGTTCGAGCTCCGCGGCCGTCGGGGTCTCGACGACCTCGACACCCGGCGGTGCGGGCACGGCGAGGTTCGCGCCGAGCAGCGTCACGCGCGCACCGCGCCGCTTCGCCTCGGCAGCGAGCGCGACACCCATCCGTCCGGACGAGCGGTTGCCGACGAAGCGCACGGAGTCGATCGGCTCGCGCGTCCCCCCGGCCGAAACGAGCACGTGCTTGCCTCTCAGCTTGCTGCGGCCCGCGAGCAGTTCTTCGGCGGCGCGGACGATCTCCTCGGGCTCGACCATCCGCCCGACGCCGAGCTCACCCTCTGCGGTCTCGCCCTCGTCGGGACCGACGAGCACGACGCCGCGCGCGCGGAGCGTCTCGGCATTTCCGCGCGTCGCCGGATGCGACCACATGCGCGGGTTCATCGCCGGGGCGACGAGCAGCGGTCCGCGGTGAGCGAGCGCCGCCTCGGTCAGCACGTTGTCGGCGATCCCGTGCGCGAGCTTCGCGAGCGTGTTCGCAGTGCACGGCGCCACGACGAGGATGTCTGCACGAGTCAGATGGAGGTAGACGTCCTCGGCCGACGGCCGGCGCGCGAGCGCGCGGAATGTCTCGGCGGTGACGAAGCGCTCGGCGCCGGGAGTGACCAGGGGCACGACCTCGTGCCCCCCCTTCACGAAGAGGCGGCAAACCTCGCAGGCCTTGTAGGCCGCGATGCCTCCACTGACCCCGAGCAGGATCCGCGCCATGCGGAAAGTGTGCCTACGTTCGCGGCAGAAGCTCGCGTGCGGCCTGAAGGTCGTTCTCGTCGACGACGATCTCGGTCGGCCCGGCCGTCGAACCGGCGGCGCCGTACGCCCCGGCAGAGACGTTCGTCCGCCGGAAGTAGCAGTCGATGCCGCTCGAGCGCAGAAGGCCGCACAGCGCTTCGGCCTCGATCTCGTCGCCCACGACGGTAAGAGTCGCCTCAGCCATCGACCGAGCCCTTCTCGAGTTACTTGGTCTTCGAGTAGTCGTAGCTCAGAAGACCCTCGGCGATTTCTTCCATCGCCATCGTGAGGTAGTTCTTCGAGCGCGACTCGACCAGCGGCGGCGGATTGTCGTCGAACGTGCCTTCGCCGAGCTGGTGGTGGTAGTTGTTGATCTGCCGCGCGCGCTTCGCCGCCACGATCACGAGGGCGTAGCGGGAATCCACGTTCTGCAGCAGGTCGTCGACGCGAGGATGGATCATGGCCGCGCCATCGTACCGACACCGGCCAAAAGGCCGCGGACCAGCTCCGTGAGCTCCTCGACAGCCCGGCCGAGCTCGTCGTTCTCGACGACGTGGTCGAACTCGTCGGCCTGCTCGAGCTGGTGGCGGGCGAGGGCGATCCGCTCGCCGATCTCGCCCGTGCTCTCGGTCGCGCGCTCCCTCAGCCGACGCTCGAGCTCGTCTACGCGGGCAGAGATGAAGATCGTGACGGCGCCGGGCACTTCGTCCTTGACCCGCAGCGCGCCCTCAGTCTCGAGCTCGAGCAGCGGCACCTTGCCCTCCGCCTTCAGGCGGTCGAGCTCCGAGCGGAGCGTTCCGTACCGGTGGCCGGAGACGTACGTGACGTGCTCGAGGAACTGGCCTTTCTCGATCCGGTCGAGGAATTCCTCGAGGGTCAAGAAGTAATACTCGCGGCCGTCCTGCTCCCCCGGGCGTCGGGTTCGTGTCGTCGCGGAGACCGTTGCGCCCACTCCCGGGACGTGTGAGAGCACCTCCCTGATCAGCGTCCCCTTGCCGGCTCCCGACGGGCCGGTGACGACGATGACCGAGGGCGCTCTACTTGTGGAAGAGGTCAATCAGCTCCGCGCGCTGGCGATCCGACAAACCACCGACGGTCTTCGACTGGCTGATCCGGCACGTGTTCAAGAAGCGCGCGGCCTTGACACGACCGAACTTCGGAACCGCCATGAGGATGTCGATCACCTTCGCGGTCGACACGTATTCGGGCGGATTGTGGAGGATCTGCTCGATGCGGACCCGCCCGTCCTTCAGGTCCTTCTTCAACCTTGCGCGACGCACGCGAACGTCGTTCGCGCGCTTCAGTGCGTCCATCCGTTGATCGAGCGACCGCAGAGGTGCGTGTGCTTGCGTCTTCGTCGCGGCCGGCATGAGCGCCCGATACTACCAACGTACTGGCGCGGATCAAGCGAGCACGTGACTCGATTTGTGAGCGCTGGCGAACACCTCGTCGAGGTCTGTCGCGGCGATCTCCGCGCGCACGCGCGCGGGAGCGTTCGGGTCCGAGAAGAGCACAGTCCCGAGCGCGACGTCGCGCGCGCCGCACGCGACGAGGTCGAGCACGTCTTGTCCACAGGTCACACCGCCCATGCCGACGATCGGCAGCTTGGTCGCCGCGTAACAGCTGTGCACGGCAGCGAGCGCGACCGGCTTGAGCGAAGGACCGGAAAGGCCGCCCTGTGCGCGCGCAAGCACCGGCTCGTGCGTCCCGTTGTGGAGCGCCATCCCGCGCAGCGTGTTGATGAGAGACAACCCGTCGGCACCTGCCGACGCCACAGCGCGAGCGACCTCCCCGAGATCGGGATGGGCGGCCGAGAGCTTCGCGTACAGCGGACGAGCGGTTGCGCGGCGACAGGCTGCGACGATCTCCGCCGCCGAGTCGGCCGCTTCGTCGACGTTCGGACACGAGAGGTTGAGCTCGATCGCCTCGACACCCTCGAGCGCGGCGCAGGTCTCCGCGTAGTCGGTCGCGCAGAACCCGCCGACCGAGACCCAGATCGGTCGCTTCAGCTCGTGTAGGCGCGGAAGGGTTTCCGCCACGAAGCGCTCGCGGCCCGGGTTGGCGAGGCCGATCGCGTTCAACATCCCGTACGCCGTCTCCGCAATGCGAGGCGGTGCATTGCCCTCGCGCGGAAGCGGCGTGATCGTCTTGGTCACGAACCCGTCCAGCTCGTGCGCGATCTCGGGCGCGGTCAGCGCATCGAGGCAACCCGATGCATTAAGCAGCCGCATGCGCGTCCCTCGCCGGCGTCGGCTCCCGCCGGGCGGAGCCCGGCTCCGCCGACGCCTGACGACGCGCAGTCAGGACCGGCCCCTCGACGCACAGGCGCTTGAGCTCGCCCTCGATCTCGACCGCACAGCCGTAACAGGCGCCGAAGCCGCACGCCATCGGCGCCTCCCACGCGAGTTGCGCCGACGGGAAGAGATCGCCGACCGCGCGCAACATCGGCTCCGGGCCGCACGCGAGTACGTCGTATCCCGGCTCGATCAGCTCCGTGACGAGTGTCGGCTCGACGACCACCTCCGCCCCAGGCAGTAGCTCCGCCGCCTCCGCGTGGCGGTCCGAACGGAAGCCCAGCACGACGGGCGCACGGCCGATGCGCATTGCGAGGTAGGGAAGCGGCGCCATCCCGATCCCGCCGCCGACGAGCAGCGGCCGCTCGACGTCGAGACGGAAGCCGTTGCCGAGCGGACCGAGGACATGGATGCGATCGCTGGGCTGCAGTGCACTCAGCGCCTCGGTCCCCGGCCCCACCGCTTCGAGGAGGAACGCCAGCTCGCCTCGCGGAGCGAGGCACAACGAGAGCGCGCGCGGCAGCAGCCGCCCGGGCGCCTCGAGCATGAAGAACTGTCCCGGCACGCCCGGATCCAGCCCGCCGCGGTCGAGACGAAGGAGCGTGTACGCGCCGATCTGCTCGACGCCGGCGACGCTACGCAGTTCGCGTTTCGGCATCGATCCGCTCCTGGAGCGAGACGGCCTGCTCGGCGCGCGCGTTCGCGATCGCGTGCACCGCAGCTGCGGCGCCGGCAATGGTCGTGATGCACGGGACGCGCCGCGACAGCGCCGCTTCGCGGATTGCGTAACCATCCGAGCGCGCGTTCCGTCCCTCGGGCGTGTTGATGACGAGGTCGCAGCGCCCGCGGCGGATGAGGTCGATGACGGTCAGCTCGTCCCCTTCGGACTCGCTGAGCTTGCGCACCGCTTCGACGTCGAGCCCGGCGCCTGCGAGCGTGGCCGCCGTTCCCTCGGTCGCGTACAGGCGGAAGCCGAGGCCGGCGAGCGTCGCCGCGATCGGAACGGCGGACTTCTGCTCCGCCGGTCGGATGGAGAGGAACACGGCGCCGTCGTGCGGGAGCGTGCGCCCCGCCGCGCGCTCCGCCTTCGCGAGCGCGGTAGGAAGATCGGCTGCGCTCGCCATCACCTCGCCGGTCGAGCGCATCTCGGGACCGAGCACGGGATCGCTGCCGACAAACCGCGCGAACGGAAGGACGGCGGCCTTGACGCTCCACTGCTTCGGCGGCCGCTCGCGCGGTAGACCGAGGTCGGCGATGCGCGCACCGGCGGCGAGCCGGCATGCAGCAGGGACGAGCTGCACGCCCGTCGCCTTGCTCACGAACGGGACTGTGCGCGACGCGCGCGGATTCGCCTCGAGGACGTAGACGCCGCCGTCCGGGGTGAGTGCGAGCTGAACGTTGAGGAGGCCGACGACGCCGAGCGCACGTCCGAGCGTGCGCACGATCCCCTGGATCTCCTCCTGCTGCGCCGGCGAGAGGCCCGGCGCGGGCAGCACGCAGGACGAGTCGCCGGAGTGGATTCCCGCCTCTTCGACGTGCTGCATCACCGCGGCGACGTACGTGTCGACGCCGTCGCACAGAGCGTCGACGTCGATCTCGACCGCGTCCTCGAGGAACCGGTCGACGAGCACGCGGCCGAGAACCGGCACCTCGCTCACCTCAGCGTCGTCGAAGCACACGCGCATCGCGCGCCCGCCGAGGACGTACGAGGGACGGATGAGCACCGGATAGCCGATGTCGTTCGCGACGTCGACGGCCTCCTCGCTCGACGACGCCATCCCCCATCCCGGAGAGCGAATGTCGTGCGCGCGGAGCAGTCCCGCGAACCGCTCCCGGTCCTCCGCGAGGTCGACCGCGTCGTACGGCGTGCCGAGGATGCGGTACCCGGCCTCCTCGATCGCGCGCGCGAGCTTGAGCGGAGTCTGGCCGCCGAACTGGATCACGACGCCCTCCGGCCGCTCGCGGTCGCAGATCGCGAGCACCGACTCGGCGTCGAGCGGCTCGAAGTAGAGACGGTCGGAGGTGTCGTAGTCGGTGGAGACCGTCTCCGGATTGCAGTTCACCATCACGGACTCGTAACCGAGCTCGCGGAACGTCCATACGGCGTGTACGCAGCAGTAGTCGAACTCGATGCCCTGGCCGATGCGGTTCGGGCCGGAGCCGAGGATGACGACGCGGGGTTTTGCCCCGGTGGGCGCCGCCTCTTCGGCTTCGCCCCAGGTGGAGTAGTAGTAGTTCGAAGCCGCCGCGACCTCGCCCGCGCACGAGTCGACGCGCCGGTACGCGGGGCGCACGCCGCAGTCGCGCCGGCGCGCACGGACGACGGCCTCGGTGACGTCGGCGGCCGCGGCGATGTCGCTGTCGGAGATGCCGAGCCGCTTCAGCCGCAACCAGTCGTCGGCGACGAACTGCTCGACGTCGCTGCCGGCGATCTCGAGCAACGCCTCCTGGATGCGCCAGATCTCCTCGACGAAGAACGGATGGACGTCGTCGGGCACGTCGGCGAGCGTCTGCCACGGCGTCGCCGCGCCGGCGTCGAGCTCGCGCGAGCGCATCGCCTTCTGGAACGCCTCCGCGAAGGTGCGTCCGATGCCCATCGTCTCGCCGACCGATTTCATCTGCGTGCCGAGCGTGCGGTCGGCACCCGGGAACTTCTCGAAGGCGAAGCGCGGGAACTTGACGACGACGTAGTCGAGCGTCGGCTCGAAGCTCGCCGGCGTCGTCCCTGTCAGGTCGTTCGGAATCTCGTCGAGCGTGTAGCCGACCGCGAGCTTCGCGGCCACCTTCGCGATCGGATAGCCCGTTGCCTTCGACGCGAGGGCGGACGAGCGCGACACGCGCGGGTTCATCTCGATGACGCGCACCTCGCCGGTCTCGCGCGAGCGCGCGAACTGGATATTCGACCCGCCCGTGTCGACTCCGACCGCGCGGATGACCGAAACGGCGGCGTCCCGCAGCTCCTGGTACGCCTCGTCGGGGAGCGTCATCTGCGGCGCGACGGTGACCGAGTCGCCCGTGTGCGTCCCCATGGGGTCGAGGTTCTCGATCGAGCAGACGATGACGACGTTGTCGAGGCGATCGCGCACGACCTCGAGCTCGAACTCGTCCCAACCGCGGACGGACTCCTCGACGAGCACCTGCCCGATCGGGCTCTCGCGCAGGCCGATCTCGACCTGCTTGCGCAGCTCCTCGCGCGTCCATGCGAAGCCGCCGCCGTGGCCGCCGAGCGTGAACGCCGGCCTGACGACGCAGGGCGTCCCAAGACCCTCCAGCTGGTCGATGTCGGTGACGATCGTCGACGTCGGCACCTTGAGGCCGCACGACTCGACCGCTTCCTTGAACAAGAGGCGGTCCTCCGCGCGCTCGATGACGTCGAGCGGCGCGCCGATGAGCTCGATGCCGAGCTCGGCGAGCACGCCGGACTGTGCGAGCTCGCGCGCGAGGTTGAGCGCGGTCTGGCCGCCCATCGTCGGCAACAGCGCGTCGGGCCGCTCGCGGCGGAGGACGTCGGCGACGCTCTCGAGGTCGAGCGGCTCGAGATAGGTACGGTCGGCGAAGCCCGGGTCGGTCATGATCGTCGCCGGGTTCGAGTTGACGACGACGGTGCGGAAGCCGTCCTCGCGCAGCACCTTCAGCGCCTGGCAGCCGGCGTAGTCGAACTCGGCCGCCTGGCCGATGACGATCGGGCCGGACCCGACGAGGCAGATGGTGTTGAGGTCGGTCCTACGCGGCAAGCTCGTCCACCCACTTCTCGAGCAGCGGCCACGCGTCGTGCGGCCCGGGGCCCGCTTCCGGATGGAACTGGAGCGACCGTGCGCGCAACTCCGGGAACTCGAGCCCTTCGACCGTGCCGTCGTACAGCGAGACGTGGGTCGCCTCGCCAATGTCGGCCGTCCGAACGGCGAACCCGTGGTTCTGGCTCGTGACGAGCACGCGTTGGTCCGCGCGCTGCAGTACCGGATGGTTGGCGCCGCGGTGCCCGAACGGGAGCTTGAAGGTCTCGTGGCCGGTCGCCATCGCCAGCACCTGATGGCCGAGGCAGATCCCGAGCACGTTCGTGCGGCCGAGCAGCTCGCGCATCGTCTGGACCTCGGCCTGCAGCGGGCCGGGATCGCCCGGGCCGGGCGAGAAGAGCGCGCCGTCGTAGCCGGCCAGCTCGTCTGCGCACGTGTCGTGCGGATGAACGGTCACCGACGCGCCTGCTGCAGCGAGCCGTCGCAGGACGGAGTTCTTCACGCCGTAGTCCACGACGGCGACGCGTACGCGTCCCGCTTCTGCGAACACGTACGGCTCGTTCGTCGAGACGCCGGCGGCAAGCGCGCGACCTTGCATCTCAGGCAGCGCGCGCGCAGCCTCGACGGCTTCCTCGATCGAGCCACCGCCCGCCACCGCAACGGCCCGCATCGAGCCGACCTCACGGATCTTCAGCACGAGCGATCGTGTGTCGATCCCCGTGAGCGCCACGACGCCGCGCTCGTGCAGCCAGTCCGTCCAAGCCGGCCCGCGGGCCTCGCGCATCAGCACCGCCTTCGCATGCGCCTTGCGCGACTCCGAGCGCGACTCGGCCACGCCGTAGTTGCCGACCATCGGCGCTGTAAAGCAGATGAGCTGCTCGGCGAAGCTCGGGTCGGTGACCGCCTCCTGGTATCCGCTCATGCCGGTCGTGAAGACCGCCTCACCCGCCGCAAAGCCCTGCGCGCCGACCGACTCGCCGCGGAAGACGGTCCCGTCCTCGAGTGCGAGGAACCCTGTCATCGCGCGAACGCCACGGCGCCCTGCGCGACCGTCATCGCCACCGAGCCGGTGAGTGTCTGACCGAGCAGCCAGGAGTTGCGCGACCGCGACTTGAACGTCTCCACCGTCCACTCGTGCTCGAGATCGAGGAGCGCGAGATTGGCCGTCGCACCGACAGCGATGCGCGGCCGGTCGATGCCGAACGCGCGGGCCGGCCCGGCCGACATGCGCTCCACGAGCGTCGCGAGCGGGAGCAACCCGGGCTGGACGAGCCGCGAGTACAGGACTGCGAATGCGGTCTCGAGGCCTGTGACGCCGAACGGCGCCGCCTCGAACGGGACGTCCTTCTCGTGCAGCGCGTGCGGCGCGTGGTCGGTGGCGATGCATTCGATCGTCCCGTCGCGGAGCGCGTCCAGCAGCGCAGCCCGGTCGAGCTCCGCGCGCAGCGGCGGATTCATCTTCACGTTCGGGTCGAGTGAGCGCACCGCCTCCTCGGTGAGGACGAGATGGTGCGGCGTCACCTCTGCGGTCGCCGCGATGCCCGCATCGCGCGCGCGGCGCAGGGCCGCGACGGATTCGGCGGACGAGAGATGCAGCAGATGGATGGGCTGCGCCTCGTAGCCGGCGAGCGCGAGATCGCGCTCGACCATCACCGACTCGGCCACGGACGGGTACCCGGTGAAGCCGAGCTCGGCCGCGACTGCGCCCTCGTGCACGTGACCGTCGTGCGAGAGCGAGCGCTCCTCGCAGTGCAGCGCGAGCTTTCGCCCGGTGATGGACGAGTACTGGAGTGCGCGGCGCATCATCCCGGCTGACGCGACGGGGACGCCATCGTCTGAGAACGCGACGGCGCCGGCGTCGGCGAGCTCCGCCATCTCGGTCAGCTCGTCGCCGCGCTGGCCGCGCGTGATCGCGGCGAGGAACCCGACTGCGACCTCGGCCTCCCGGCCCGCCGTCTCGACGAGCGCCCCGAGCGTCGCCGCCGAATCGACGACGGGATCGGTGTTCGGCATTGCGAGGATCGCGCAGAAACCACCCGCGGCAGCGGCCTGCGTGCCGCTGGCGATCGTCTCCTCGTCCTCGCGCCCGGGTGTGCGCAGATGGACGTGAGGGTCGACGAAGGCGGGCGTGAGCACGAGCCCAATCGCATCGACGACCCGGTGCTCGTTCGTATCGAGGTTCTCCCCGATCGCGGCAATCGTGCCGGCGTCGATGCGTACGTCGAGCACCATGTCGAGCCCCTCGACCGGGTCGAGCACGCGCGCCCCGCGCACGACAATGTCCTCTCCGGGCCGCTGCTTCACGTAGAGCATCACGCCACCTCCGCCGCTGCGAGCGCGCGGACCCCGACGGGGCCGCCGGTGAGAACGTCGTACAGGACCGCCATGCGAATGACCAACCCGGCGCGCACCTGCGTCTCGACGAGTGCGTCCACCGAGTCGGCGACGCGCGGGTCGATCTCGACGCCGCGGTTCATCGGCCCAGGGTGCATGACTTTCTGCCCCGGCCGCAGCCGGTCCGGCGTGACGCCCCATCGTGCGGCGTACTCGCGCAGGCTCGGGACGTAGTTCGCGCCTGCCTCCATGCGCTCTTGCTGCATGCGCAGGACGTAGACGACGTCGGCGTCGCGAATGGCGTCGATGTCGGTCGTCATCTCCGCGGCGAGCCCGCGCGGCAGGAGCGCGGGCGGCCCGACGAGCGTGCAGCGCACGCCGACGAGCTCGAACGCTTGCAGGAGCGAGCGCGCGACCCGCGAGTGCAGGACGTCGCCGACGACCGCGACGTGCAAGCCTTCGAGCCGGTCGAACTCCTGTTGCATCGTGTACAGGTCGAGGAGCGCCTGCGTCGGATGCTGGTGCTTGCCGTCCCCCGCGTTGACGACGTGCGCGTCGGTGACGCGCGCGACGAGCTGCGGTGCGCCGATCTGCGGATGCCGAAGGACGATCACGTCCGGGTCGTACGCGCCGAGCGTCTGTGCGGTGTCCTTCAGCGACTCACCCTTGTCCACGGAGGAACCGGCAGATTTGATCGTGAGCGTGTCGGCGGAGAGGCGCTTCGCCGCGAGCTCGAAGCTCGACGATGTTCGCGTCGAGCTCTCGTAGAAGAGATTGACGACCAGCCGGCCCTTCAGCGTCGGAAGCTTCTTCACCTCGCGGTCGAGCGCAGACTCGAACGTGCGCGCGGTGCCGAGCAGCCGCTGCACGTCGTCGCGTGTGAGATCGGAGATGGAGAGTAGGTGGCGGCGCGGCGGCGGCCCCGGAGGGCGAAGGTCGTCGCGCACGAGGCGGATGGACGTCATCGGGATTCCTCCTCGGGCACGGAGACGAGCAGGACGGCGTCGACCTCGTCGATCTCGAGAAGCTGCACCTGGATGCGCTCGGTGCGCGCAGTGGGCAAGTTCTTGCCGACGTAGTCGGGACGGATGGGTAGCTCGCGGTGGCCGCGGTCGACGAGTACGGCGAGCTGGACGCGCGCGGGACGGCCGTAGTCGAAGAGCGCTTCGATCGCGGCGCGGATGGTGCGGCCGGTGTAGAGGACGTCGTCGACGAGCACGACGGTGCGCCCTTCGAGTGGGAAGTCGAGCAACGTCTCGCGCACGATCGGCTGCGCGTGCAGCGGTGCCTCGCCCCCGCGCACGTGCACGTCGTCGCGGTAGAAGGTGATGTCGACGGCGCCGAGCTGCGGCGCGTCGCCGGCGCGCTCCTCGATCAGGCGGGCGAGCCGCTGCGCGAGCGGCACGCCGCGAGTCTGGATCCCGACGAGCGCGACCTCGTCGAGCTCCGGGTTTGCTTCGATGATCTCGTGGGCGATCCGGGAAAGAGTCCGCGACAGCGCATCCGCGTCGAGCAGGACTTTTCCCGTTTCGGGGGCGTGCGTCGTCATTCGACTCCTTTCCGGCCTCGCTGGACCGGCTTAAAGGGGTTCGTGCCAAGCGAACAGTAGCGGCGCCTGCGGACGGATGCAGGCGCCGCAGTCGGCTGCCGCTACGCCGCGACCGGAGCGGCCGCGCCGGTGGTGGCGCCCGCCGTGATCTGCGGCGCGTTCGGCATGAGCCCGGCCAGGCGCTCGCCCACCCAGTCTGCTGCGGCCCGTGTCGAGTCGTCCGCCTGCTCCTGCGTGTCGAACACGCTGATCGTCGCGAGCACTCCGCTGCCCGCATCGACGATCCAGTAGCCCTGGAAGCCGGGCCGCTCTGCGAGCTTCGGTGCGAACTCCTCGGTCACGCGCTTGAAGACTTCGGCGGCGTCGGTAAGACCCTCGTATCGCCGGATGACCGTATACATCGCGCCCCCTTTTCCGTGCTCGGGATGAACGCGGAAACTCTCCTCCTACGGCGAACGCCGGTCAAGGGCCCGATACACGGCGGCCCACTGGGCCGCGTCGAGGTCGCGAGCGGTCGCGTCGTCCGCGAACCCGAGCTCGCGCCCGAGCCGATGCACGACACCGCGCGGCAATCGCCGCCGGATCGGGGCGTCCGATGAGAAGCCGAGGCGCAGGAGCCGGAGGTAGGCGGCGGCCGCGCCAACGGGGACGAGTGGCTCGCGGCGCCGAACGGCGCGGAAGACGGCGGCGTCGACCGACGGTGGCGGAGCGAACGCGGCACGCGGAACGCGCCGCGCGATCGACAGCTCGTGCCACGCGCCCCAGTAACAGGAGAGCTGCGTCGACGGCCAGATTCGCGCGCGCTTCTCGGCGAGTCCCCACTCGACGATCGCGTCGATCCGGCGCGTCGGCACGCGCGGGTCGTCGAGCAGCCTGCGCAGAATCGCCGTCCCGAATGCGAACGGGAGATTCGCGACGACGGAGAACGGCTCGCGCGGAAGCGCGACGCGCGTCGCATCGCCGTGGATCACGCGGACGTCGGTGAAGCGTCGACGAAGCCGAGCGGCCTGATCGGCGGCGAGCTCGACCGCGATGACCCGCGCATCCGCACGTCGAAGCGCAGCGGTGAGAACGCCGTCGCCGGCCCCGAGGTCCAGCACGAGGTCGCCCGGTTCGACCGCGGCGCAGCGGATCAGCTCGTCGGCGAGTGCGCGGCTACGAAGTGCATGCCGCCCGCGCGTCGGAACGCGCGCGCCGGCCACGGAAGACCATCATCGTCGGCATCGGGGAGATCTTACGCGTCGCCGCGCTCTTCACACTCGAGGCAGACCCAGTCGCCGTCCGTCTCGTCCAGCGCGCTCAGCGCGGCGGGAACCATCGTCACGCCGCAGACCGGGCAGATCGGGGGCTCGTCCTCGATCGTCACGTCGTCCACCTCATCCCAGGGCTCGTCGGCCAGGAAGTTCAGGCGGCGCAGCACTCTGGCCGCTAGGGCTCGGCGATCAGATCGTCGGGCTCGCTGAGGGCCTCGATGACATCCTCCGCGGCCTCGAGCGCGTCGTCGGGGACGAGCACGCGCAGACCGTCCTCGTCGTCGTCTGCCTCGATGTCCGCCTCGATGCCGGCGTTACGCAGGAGCTGCTGCAGCTCCTCGGCCTCGGTCACGTCACCCACGGTCGCCACCTGAACCTTGCCGCTCATCGCGCCCGGATCATAGGCGGTCGCGTTTCCGGCGGCCCCGCCTCCCTTGACGAGGCGCGGGACGCCCCGCTCCGCGAAGGGGACCTCGATCGTGTCGAAGTCACGCGGCACGACCGTGTCCGCGAAGATCGCGCGCGCCTCGCGTGCGATCTCGCCGCCGGCGTAGCGCGGCGACACGTGCGTGAGCGCGAGCAGCTTCACCTCGGCGAGCTTCGCCACCTGCGCCGCCTCAGTCGCCGTCGCATGCAGTGTCTCGCGCGCGCGTTCCTTGTCCCCGTCGCCGAACGTCGCCTCGTGCACGAGCACGTCTGCGCGGTACGCCGCCTGGATGACGCTCGGCGTAGGAGCCGTGTCGCCCGTGATCGCGACCTTGCGGCCCGGCCGCGCGGGGCCGAGCACCTCGTCCGGCGTCACGACCGTCCCGTCGGGCAGCGTCACGGGATCGCCGGCTTGGAGAATTCCCCGCTCCGGCCCGGGCGGAACGCCGAGGGCGTCGGCGGCGTCGACGTCGAATCTGCCCGGGCGATCCGCTTCGACGAGCGCGTAGCCGAGGGCGGACACGCCGTGGTCGACGGCGAACGTCTCGATCCGGTACTCGCCGCGCTCGAGGACGTCGCCGGGCGCGAGCTCGACGATCGCCAGCGGATACGGCAGGCGCCCCAGGAACGGCTTCAGGTGCCCGAAGAGCTCGCGCGTGCCGCGCGGGCCGTGCACCAGGAGACCCAGCTCCTGGCGCCCTCGGAGAGCGAACGTCTTCAGCATCCCCGGCAGACCGAGGACGTGGTCGGCGTGCAGGTGCGTCAGGAAGATCTCTTCGATTTCCGGCAGCCCGACGGACGAGCGCTGGAGCTGCCGCTGCGTCCCCTCGGCGCAGTCGAACAGGAGCCGCTCGCCGCCGCGGCGCACGAGGAGGGCGGCCGGCGCGCGACGCGCGGTCGGCAGCGACGCGGACGTCCCCAGGAAGACGAGATCGAGCTCCACGGGATGAGTCTAGGCTCCCCCTCAAGGGGGAGATCCGGCGCGTCGATAGGGCCGTAGGTCGATGTACGTGAACCTGCGGCTACGGCGGATCGGGGGAGATCGGCGACTCGAGGGCTCGCTCACCCTGATGCGCTTGTTCGTCGTCGTCTCCGCGGTCATCCTCATCGGCGCCGCGTTCCTCCTCGGTTCCACGCTCACGAAGACGCTTCGCAGCCAGGCGTTGGGCGAAGAGCGGACGTCGCTCGCGCAGTACGTCGACGGCGTGCTCGGCCCGATCGTCGTGCACGGCAACCACGTCGTGACCACACGCTGGCTGTCGCAGACGATCCTGCGCGTGCTGCACGGTCAACCCGACGTCGTGAGCGTCAAGGTCTGGCGTGCCGACGGCACGCTCGCTTGGGCGAGCCTGCAGCCGACGCGGATCGGCAAGCGCTTCCCGCTCGACGCAGATCTCGGCGAGACGGTTCGCGAGAACCGCGCTGTGGCGAGCATCGTCGCGCCGAGCTCCGACGGCGAGGACGCCGCCGAAGCGCACCTCGGCTTCCACCAGCTCGTCCAGGTCTACGCACCACTCGAGAACGCGCGCCGCACGCGGGCCATCGGCGCGTACGAGATCTACGCGGACCCGGCGGCGCTCCAGCACATCATCGGCTCACGCGTGCGGATGATCTGGATGGCGGTTGCGACGGTCTTCGTCGTCCTCTGGCTGCTCCTCGCGCTCCTCGTACGCAGCGCGTCGAGAACGCTCCGTCTGCGCACAGCGCAGCTGCGCGACCGGTCGGCGCGGCTGCACGAGTCGTACAAGCTGCTCGAGCAGAGCGCGCTCGAAGCTGTCGAGAGCCTCAACGCCACCGTCGAGGCGCGCGACCCGTACACCGCCGGCCATTCCCAGCGCGTCCAGCGCATCGCGCTCGCGATCGGCGAGGCGCTCGAGCTACCGCGCGGCCGGCTCGAGGCGCTCCGGCTCGCCGGCCTCTTCCACGACATCGGCAAGCTCCGCGTGCCCGACGCCGTGCTGACGAAGCCCGGCCCGCTCACGCCGGAGGAGTACGACCTGATCAAGCGCCATCCCGAGGATGGCGCGGACATCGTCGGCCACCTCGGCCGCTTGCGCGACGTCCTCCCCTTCATCCGTCACCATCACGAGCGCTGGGACGGCCTCGGCTATCCGGCCGGGCTCGCCGGACCGGAGATCCCGCTCGAGGCGTCCATCGTCGGCCTTGCAGACGCGTGGGACGCGATGACAACGGAGCGTCCGTACAGCCGCGCGCGCACAGCGGAGGAAGCGGCCGAGGAGATCCTGCGCGGGCGCGGCACGCAGTTCGCGCCGGGCGTGGTCGATGCATTCCTCGCCGCACGGCGCGCCGATCTAAGCTCCCTCCATGGCGGACGCAGCGATCCTCGACCTGTACCGGCGTGAGATCACGCCGGAGCTCTATACCGAGATTCGCGAGCTGTACAAGACGCACTCGATCGCCGAGGACGCGCGCGACCTCCCCGGTCTCATCTCGACGCTCACGCCCGACTGCGTGTACGAGCTCGTGCAGACCGGCCATCGCTGGGAAGGGCACGAAGGCGCGGCGCGCTTCTACACGCAGCTGCTGACCGCATTCCCCGACATCACGTTCGACCTCACGGACATCGTCATCGGGCCGCAGGGCGTCTGCGAGGAGGCGCACGTGACCGCGACCCACGAGGCGCCGTGGCTCGGTGTGGAGCCGACCGGCGAGCGGCTCGAGTGGGACGTCGTCATCTGGTTCCCGTGGGACGAGGACGAGCGGCTCTTCCGCGGCGAGAAGGTCTACGTCGCCGGCATCGATATCCCGCAGGCGGTGCTAGCTCGGTAGCAGCAGCTTCTGGCCCGGGCGCAGTGTCGCCGAGGTCAGATGGTTGCGCCGCTCGAGCTCCCACACGCCCTCGCGCGGGTCGCCGGAATACGTCCGGGCCGCGATCGCCCACAGCGTGTCGGCCGGCCGGACGACGTACGTCCGCTCGGGCCCCGCCCCGTGGGATGTGCGAGCGACGAGGCCGACGGTCAGGGCGGCCGCAACGGACACGATCAGAAGCTTTCCGAACATGTGTTCGCCATACTAGGGCGAACACGCGTTCGTGTCAAGGGTGCTTTTTCGGTTTCTTCCCTGAGCTCGGATGCTTCGAAGGCTTCGGGGTCGCCTGCTCGGTCGTGGCGGAAGGCGTCCAGGTCGTGAGAGCGGCCGTGCAGGCCGTCCGGCCCTCGGCGAAGAGCGGCGCGTCGGCCGCGTAGGCCGCCTTGGGCGTCGAGACCCCCTGTCCTCCGGCCGTGAGCAGGCCGCTCTGCCATCCCCCGCCGATGGTCGTGCCGGTCATGGTCTTCCCGTTCCGCGTCGGCTCGTCGACGAGGAGGAACCATTCGACGTCGGTCACCGTCGGGTCGCAGGCGAAATACTTCTGCACCGTCTGGCGGACGTACTGCGCCTGCGTCTCCTCGGAGACGACCGCGACGTTCTCGGCGTTGTAGTACTGCGGGTAGGCCGTGGTGACCGTCTGCCAGCCGAGCTCGTCGATGCGGAACGTCAGCCCGTTCAGCGTCGTCGGCTGGCCGGTCCCGTGGAACGCGTCGTAGATCGCCTGCTTGACGCGGTCGAGATTCGGGATGCCGTAGTTGACGGGATTCGCGTAGCCGACGTCGGGCCCGTCGGTCGGGCTGTTCGGGTTCGGATACGGATGGATCGACATCTGATCCATGATCGGCGTCGTGCGCCCGGAGGCCCGGTACGCCTGCCCGGCGGCCTCGAGGAACGGGATCGGCGCGGTCTGACTCGGGCCGTTCGAACGAGGCGACAGCCCGAAGCCGATCACCCGAGCAGTCGGGTTAACACGATGGATCGAGTCGTAACAGCGCGCGAGCAGCGCCTCGTACGCAGCCGGAGCGTGCGCATTCTGCGGGGACCAGTAGAGCGCGGTATTCGGCTCGTTCCAGATGATGAAGTCGTCGATCCCCCACTGCTGCACCGAGGCGGCAACCATTGCCGCCCATCCGCAGAAGAGCTTCGGGTTGTGCGCGGTCGCCGGGCGTCCGTAGAGCGCGAGCACGACGTGGATCCCGTCCTTCTGCGCCTGCGGCGCGGCGCGCACGAGGAATGGAAGCTCGGTGATGTGCGTGGGGTCCAACGGATTGAACTGGAGCGTCCAGCGTTCCTCCGTCAGGTTCGCGCCCTTCAGCATCGTGTCGAACCACGCACCGCCGTCGTCGGCGTACTTTCCGGTGTCGTCGGCGACGCCGTACTGGATCGGCGGGATGTTCGCGGCCTTCGCTCCGACGGGCACCGTCGTCCTACCCGCTCCCGCCGCGCCCGCCCCTACGAGCACGGCGCAGCACACACCGATCAAAACCTTCGCCTTCATTCGACCCCCCGACCGTTCGTGCCGGCTAGTGCTTCCCCTTTTTCTTCTTGTGCTTCTTGGACGGCGTGTGGTTGCCGGTCGTCGTGCCGGATCCTGTGCCGAGCTGAACGGTCGCCGTCGACGTTCGGCCCGAATCCACCGCGGCGGCGAGCGTGACGGTGGCAGTCCCCGACCCGAGGCCCGTGGGAGCCTTTGCGGTCGCGGTCGTCTTTCCCCTCGCCGTCGCGCCCGTCACGGTCGCGGTCTGGCTGCCCAGGGCGAACTTGATCGAGTACGTGAAGCCTTCGCCGGCGTCCATGGCGATATAGATGCCTCCGCCGACGATTTCCTTCGCCGCGTATGGCTGCGGGCTCTGGTAGGGGAACGCGTTGTAGTCCGGCACGACCGCCGACGTCGAGTACAGGAAGTTCCCGAGCGTGGCCCAGACGCCGCCAGAGCACGAGCCCTGATCGGCGCCGATCGCATGCTGGACGGAGTTGTTCGGATCGGTCGCCGAGGGCCGTTCGCTGAAGTCCAGACGGAGCACGCCGCTCTGCAGGAGCGTCGTGCGGTCGAACTCGTCGAGCATCGGGAAGATGTGGAAGTCGGTGAGCGTCGGCTCGCAGTCTGCGAGCCGCACGAGCTTCTCGTAATCGATGGCTTGCTGCGCCTCGCTGATCGTCGGGACGTTCTCGGCGTTCTGATAGCCGGGCAGGTTGCTCGTGTCGACCTGCCAGCCGGTCTCGTCGATGAACATCTTCGCGATCGAGCCGAACAGCGTCGAGCCGCTCGTCGTCTGCGTGTAACCGGCGAGAACGGGCTGCCCCGTGCCGTGGAATGCGTCCCACAGCGCGAGCTTCACGCGCGCGGCGTTCACGCAGCCGGTGTTCGGCCAGACATAGCCGGTCTCGACCTCGTCGGTGTTGATGTTCGGATAGCAGTGCCACGACCATTCGTCGAAGAGCGGCGCGGTGCGCCCGCTCATGCGATAGGCAGTCCCGAGCGCGGCGATGAACATGACGGGCGAGATGGACGAGTTGCTGCTCGCGCTGGGGTCGTCGTTGCCGCGAGGAGAGAGGCCGGCCGCGATCACGTCGAGGCTCGAGTCGAACCCCTTGATCTGGTCGTAGCAGTTCGCGAGCACCGCCTCCATCGCCGCCGGTGAGGCGGGCTGCGACCCGTTCCAGATCGGCTGCCAGAACCGCGGCTGGTTCGGCTCGTTGCCAATGATCACCTTGCGGACGTACGGGTAGCGCTGCATCACCTGCACGGCGTACTTGCAGAAGGCGTTCACCGCATCCGGAGTCGTCGGCGCCTGCGTCGGCTTCGACGGATAGATCGCGAAGACGATCTGGATGTTGTGCTTCTTCGCGACCGGGATCATCCGGTCGAGGAACGGCTGATCCTGGATCGTCGTCGGCGCATCCGCGTTCCAGAACACGGCGACGCGGTTCGTCGTCGTCCCGAGCTTGTTCATCTCCGTGAACAACCGGTTGCCGCCGTCGTCCGCGTATTTCGTCGCGTCGTCGGCGAAGCCGATGTTCGGCCCGGCAGAGGCCGTCCCCGCCCAAGCGAGGACGAGCACACCGAGGAGCGCCGCAGCGAAGAACCTCACCTCTGCAGTGAACAGGGACTCCTGAGCACAATCAATCCGCCCTACGGCCTATCTCGTGTGCGGCAGGTCCTAGCGCGCGGCGGCCAAGACCGCATCGACAAGCCGTTTCGCGCCGAACCGGACAGGATCGCCCGCCGGAAGGCCGGTCTCGGCCTCGGCAGCGGCGACGGCGGCCCGCGCCGCGTCCTCGTCGAGCGAGCGCGTGTTGAGCGCGACGGCGACGACGCGGCTTCGACGCCTGGGAAGCGCGAGCCGCTCGTGCAGCTCGACGAGCTCGCGGAGCGGCGGGATCGGATGCGGACCACCGCCGGCGCCTTCGGTCTCGGTCAGCCCGGCTTGATGGCAGAGCACGAGCAGGTGCGGCGCGCTGCCGTGGTACAGGCCGACGGTCACGCCCGAATAGACGGGATGGAGGATTGCGCCCTGGCCCTCGACCCAGAGAAGCTCTCCGCCGCGACGGCTGCCCTCGACGACGAGACGCTCGGCCGCACCGGCGATGAAGTCGGCGACGACCGCGTCCACCGCGATCCCCCACCCCGCGATGGCGATGCCCGTCTGGCCGGTCGGCACGAAGATCGACTTCTCGCCGCGCCGTCGCGCTTCGAGGTCGAGCTCGAGCGAGACGGTCATCTTCCCGATCGCGCAGTCGGAGCCGACGGTGAGGACGATCGTTCCCGGGACGTCGAAGACCTCTCCCGTCGCGGTGGACAGATCGGCCGGCGGCCGGCGCAGGTCGCGCAGCTCGACGCCGTTCGCGTCGGCGAGCCCGCGCAGCTCGGAATCGTCGGCGAGAAACACGTGCAGGCCGTTCTCCACGTCGATGCCGTTGACGATGCACTGCCGCAGGATGTCGATCCACGCCGGCGGGAAGCGCCCGCCCTGCGTCGCGACGCCGACGAGCGCGGTCGTCGGCTCGAACGCGAGCGCGCCCTCGACCGTGGCGACGACAGGCACGCCGTCGTCGCTCTCCCCCGCGCGCGCGGAGTCGAGGATCGCGACGACGTCGGCGCGCCGGTAACGGAGCACGCCGAGCGCGGTCTTCCCGTAGTGCGGGTCGGCGGAGAAGCCCTCAGCGAGGATCAGATATCTGGTGTCTGACACCGAGGCCCGGCTCGTCGGAGGGAAGCTGCACGCCGTCGACGAAATGCACGCCTGGCCACGGGTCGTGCGCGATGAGGATGTTGCCGTCGAGGTCGACATGGTCGAACAGGCTCGCGATGTGCGCGCCGGCGGCGATGCCCAGGCCCGATTCGACCATGCACCCGAGCATCGTCCCGAGCCCGAGGGCGCGCGCCGCGTGCACCATGCGCAGCGCCTCGCGGATGCCCCCCGACTTCGCGAGCTTCACGTTGATCCCGTGCGCGCGCTCCGTGCACGCGGCGACGTCGGAGAGTGTGTGGCAGTCCTCGTCGACGTAGATCGGGACCGGCGAGCCCCGCTTCAGCTCCGCACCGCCTGGATCGCCCGCGCGCAGGGGTTGTTCGCAGTACTGGACGTCGATCTGCGGCAGCGCGTCGAGCGCCTCGTCGAGCGTCCACGCCTCATTGACGTCGCACTGCAGCGGCAACGCGGTGACGCCGCGCACGGCGCGCACGCGCTCGACGTCGAGCCCGTCGCCGCCGCCCAGTTTGAGCTTCAACCGTTGGAAGCGGTCGCCGACTTTCTCCGCACGGCGCGCCATGTCGTCGGGGTCGCCGAGCCAGATCGTCCAGCTCGTCGGCGGCCCTTCGCGGCGAAGCCCGAGCAGCCGCCACACCGGGAGCGAGACGAGCTTGCCCTGCAGGTCGTGAAGCGCGGCGTCGATCGCCGCCCGCGCAGCGAACTCGCGCGCGGGAAGTCGCGCCATCACCTCTTCGATCGCGAACGGGTCGTCGCCGAGCAGCGCAGCGTGCTCCTCGACATACGCGAGCGCGGACTGCGGCGACTCGTCGTACCGCTCGATCGGCGCCGCCTCACCGTGGCCGCGAACGCCGCTGTGCGTCAGCTCGACCTGGACGACGTCGGCCTCGTCGCTCGACTCGCGCGCGATGACGAACGTCTCGGCGAGCTGGAGCGTGACGATCCGCGCGGTAACGTCCACGTGGGTAACCTAGAGCTTCCCGCGCCCGTAGCTCAGGGGATAGAGCGCGCGCCTCCGGAGCGCGAGGTCGCAGGTTCGAATCCTGCCGGGCGCACTTACTCCACGGATGGAAAGCCGGGCGTGGACAGCACACGGCCGTCCGTGAGGATCGTCATCGCCTCGTAGCCGCGCAGGTGCGCAGTCCAGTTCGGCGCGCGGTGCCCGCCCATCGCGAACGCGGCGGTCGCGTACGCATCCGCCGTGCCCAGGTCGGGCCCCGTGATGGTGACCGACAAGATCCCCGCGGGCGCGTGGCCGGAGTGCGGGTCGCGCAGGTGCTCGCCGCGCTCGTACGCACCCGAGGTCGCGACGGCGAGGTCGGTGCCCTCGACCTCCTTGGCCAGCGCCTGCGGCTCGAGTGGATGCTGAATGCCGATCAGCCACGTGCCGCGCACGCGGATGTCGCCGCCGGCGTTGATCGCGTACTCCTCGAAGCCCATACGGTCGAGGAGCGCCGCCGCTCCGTCAACCGACCAGCCCTTGACGAAGCCGGACGGGTCGCCGCCGACCGCATCGATGTCGAAGAATCCAGCCGTCTCCTCACGCAGCTCGTCGCAGCGGCCGAGCACATGCTGCACCTCGTCGCTCGCGTCCTCGACCGTGAGCTCGCCGCGACGGATGCGGCTGATCTCGCTGTCGGCCTTGTACGTGCTGAACGTCGCGTCGACGTGGTGGAACCAGTCGAACACCTCGTCGGGGACGTCGCCGTGGCGCACGGCGACGACGATCGGCATGCCCATGACGTGCTCGACGCGGTGCATCAGAACTTCTTCGCGGCGATCAGCGCGGCCTGGAGTGACTGCGCGAACGCAAAGCTCGTTGCGGTCGCGCCGCCCACGAGCTCGATGTTCGGGTTGAACTTCGTCGTCTTCAGGACCTCCTGCGTCAACAGCGGGATCGCCTGGCTGTTGATGAAGATCGAACGGTCCGTGTGGTTGGGAAAGATCGGCGCGGTGACTTTCGTGATCGTCCGCTTCACCGACTTGTGCGTGCCGACGGTCGTCGTCGTCTTCTTCACGACGAGCGCGACCTCGACGTAGCCCCAGCGGTCGGCGACCGCCTGCGGCCCCGTCACGGTCTTCATGACGGTCACCACCTTCTTTGTGGTGGCCGCGAGCGACGCGGCCGCGGTCATTGCAGCGAGCATGGGTTCTCCTTTTTCACAGTGCAAACCGTTCGACGTGGATGTGACGGCGGCGGACGCCCGCAGCACGGACGTTCTTGACCGCGAAGTCGGTCATGCCGGGCGGCCCGCAGACGTAGACGTCGCGGTCGAGAAGGTCGGGGACGAGCTCGACAAGGTGCTCCGGGGAGAGGAGGCGGTCGCCGCCGGGGGCGCCGTGATCGCCGACGACGTAGTGCACGTCGACGCCGAGCTCCTCGAGCTCCCGCCGCAGTACCAGATCGTCCTCCTGAATCGCGCGGTAGACGACGATGTCGTCGGTTGAGCGCTCGATGAGCGCGCGGACCGGCGTGATGCCGATGCCGCCGGCGATGAGCAACCGCTTGGCCCGGCGGCGCATTGCGTCGGTGAAGACGCCGAACGGCCCTTCGGCGAGCACGCGCGTCCCGACCGGCGTCGAGGCGAGCGCCCTCGTGTGGTCGCCCAGCGCCTTGACGGTGATCCGGAACGAGCGTCCGTCCGGCGCCTCCGAGAGCGAGAACGGGTGCGCCGTCCACCAGCGGTTGAGGAAGCGCCACTGGAAGAACTGACCAGGCTGCGCCTTCAGGCGGTCGAGGTTCCGGCCCGCGATACGGATCGAGACGACGCCGGGGCCTTCCTCGACCACCTCGGCGACGCGGAGGCGGTAGCGGAACGCATTCACGACCGGAACGACGACGCGGAAGCCGACGATGAGTGCGAGCGTCGCGACGTACAGCGCGCGCCAGTAGTCGGCGGCGACCGTGTCGAGCACGAGCTCGTTGCCGGTCGGGATCTGGTGAAACCACGCAAGCGCGATCCCTGCGTACGCGAGTAGGTGCACCGCGTACCACCACTCGTACCGCAGGCGCCGGCGCACGATCACGTACGACGTCGCGACCACCGCGAGAAGCAAGGCGGTGCCGATCGTCGCGACGATCATTCCCGGGTAGATCCCGCCCCAGATCATCGTCGAGATCTCCTTGCCGATCGAGAACTTGTCCATCAGCGCGTAGCCCCAGACGCTGAAGAAGACGTGCGCGACGACGAGGTCGATCGTCGCGTGGCCGTTCCACCGGTGCCAGACGGTCAGCCGGTCGAACCCGACGAGCCGATCGAGCGCGGGCAACCGCGCGAGCAAGACGACCTGGATGAGCGCCATGTACGCGCTGAGGAGGCCCGTGATGCGGGCGACGCTCGTGAGCGCCTCGCCCGTCGTCTTGTTCGACAGGTTGCCTCCGTGCGCCCAGAGCCAGAAGATCGCCGCCGCGTTGCCGAGAACGACGGTCCAGACGAGGGCGAGCCCGACCACGCGCCGGGCATGCGGCCGGGAGCGTGACTGCGCGGCGGAGGTGGCTCGGGTGATGGCCACGTCATTCACGCTGCTCATGAGAGCAGCGAAATCTGAGGATGGCCTGTGAGCATGCCGGGTTTACGTGCGCATTACCCGTGGTGGATCCATGGGGCCGCGTACTGCACGGTGGCGACGGCGAGGATCGCTCCCGCGACGAGCGTGCCGCTCACGAGCAGGCGGCGGCCCGCCGCACCGGAGACGTCGGATGCGCCCGGCCGCCAGTCGGCGAGGCCTCGCGGAAGGCGCGCGAGATACGCCAGAACGTGGATGCCCGTGGCCGCGAGCCAGACGACGAAGCTCGCCTTGTGCAGCGTGAGGACGAGGCCTCGTCCGGATGGACCGAGCGCGAGGAGCGCAACGCCGGTCCCGAACACCGCGATCGTCGAGACCACGACGACCGGCGCGAGCAGGCGCAGCGGCAGAATGGGCGGCCCCTTCTCCTGGTACTCGCGCGCGCCCGTGTAATAGCGAGCGAACCGCCAGCCCGTGCTTCCCAGCTTCAGCGCGACGGGCGGGATCAGCAGCATCCCGATGAAGACGTGCGGCGAGAGCAGCTGCCTGATCGAGAGGATGGTCACGCCCTCGGCCGCGAGCAGGAGGAACAGCACAGCCGCCGAGGCCGACGTCAGACGCTCGTTGCCGTCCGGCCCTCCCCGCATCAGGGAATTGAAGCGAGCGAAGCTGAACAATCGCTGTGAGCGCACTAGAATCGGGGCATGCCGACGCAGGCAACAGGGGATCCCCTCAGTACCGATGCCCAACCTGCCTCGCATCCCGCGCCGCGGCCGCGCGCCGCTCGTCGCTGACCTCACTGCGCGGCCCCGCCTGGCCGAGCTCCACGACGCCGGTCTGACCTGGATCCACCTCGAGGCGCCGATGCACGAAGAGGCGCTCCAGCTCGCGAGCCGCTTCGGCTGGCACCCGCTCGACATCGAGGACGTCATGTCGCGGCGCCAGCGCCCGAAGGTCGACGTCTACACGGAGGATGACCACAGCTACCTCTTCGCCGTCCTCCACTTCCCGGTCTACGACAAGGCGATCGGCCGGCTGAACGCCGGCGAGCTCGACGTCTTCGTCGGCGCGGACTACCTGGTCACGCTGCCGACCGTCGAGCTTCCGCCAGTCACCGCGCTCTTCCGGCGCGCGTACGAGAGCGAGGCCTTCCGCGCGTCGCTGTTCGCACGAGGCTCAGGCCGCGTGTTCTACGAGGTGCTCGACGACCTGTACGACTACTGCTTCCCGATCCTCGACAAGATCGGCTACAAGCTCGAGCAGATCGACGAGCAGATCGACGATGTCGCCATCCGCGCAAAGGATCTCGTCCGCGACATCCACAAGGTCAAACAGGAGATCATCTCCTACCGCAAGATCATCAAGCCGCAGCGGCCGACGCTCCGACAGCTCGAGCGCGGCGTCGAGCGCTTCCTCCCCGAGGAGCTCGAGCTTTACTTCGACGACATCGTCGACGCGAGCGAGCGGATCTGGGACCTGCTCGACAACTACAAGGAAGTGGTCGAGGCGCTCGAGGACACGAATGAGTCGCTGATCTCGCACCAGCAGAACGACATCCTGTACGTGCTGACGATCTTCAGCGTCGTCGTGCTCCCGCTGACCTTCCTCACCGGTTTGTTCGGGATGAACGTCCAGTTCCCGGGCTTCGGCAGCGAGACTGCCTTCTGGACCATCCTCGGATCGTTCGTAGCGCTCATCGTGTCGATGCTCGGGTTCTTCCGATACAAGCGCTGGCTCTGAAGCGGACGACGGGATTCGAACCCGCGACACCTGGCTTGGGAAGCCAGTGCTCTACCAACTGAGCTACGTCCGCACTAGGCCCGGAATCCTAGCCCCGCAGTTTTCCGGCCCTCGGGCATCTCGCACGGCTGTCGATTCCCGGAGAACCCTGGTTCGAGCCGGGCCTGATGGCGATACCGTTTCGGGGACGGAATCCGAACGGGAGAGACGCATGGCCCACAACGAGCTGCACGAGACCG
>DATBQM010000002.1:0-15146 GCA_036560805.1 Gaiellaceae bacterium
TGGAGATCGGCCCCGGCGACGAGGTCATCTGCCCGGCGTTCACGTTCTACGCGACCGCCGAGTCGATCGCGCGCCGCGGTGCGACGCCCGTCTTCGCCGACATCGACCCGGCGACGATGAACGTCGACGTCGACGACGTCGCCGCGAAGATCACGCCGCGCACCCGCGCGATCATGCCGGTGCACCTGTTCGGCCGGCCCGCGCCGATGAACGAGCTCGTCTCGCTCGGCGTCCCGGTGATCGAGGACGCTGCGCAAGCCTTCGGCGCTCCCGGCGTCGCAACGCAAAGCCTCGCGTCGACGTACAGCTTCTTCCCGACGAAGAACCTCTTCTGCCTCGGCGACGGCGGCCTCGTTGCGTCGAACGACGCCGAGCTCGCCGACCGTGTGCAAATGCTGGCGTTCCACGGATCGCGCGACAAGACCGCGTTCGACTTCGTCGGCTACAACTCGCGTCTCGACGAGCTCCAGGCGGGGATGTTGCGCATCTTCCTCGGGCATCTCGACGAATGGAACCGCGGGCGCCGGGAGGCTGCCGCGCGCTACGCCGAGCTCGGTCTCGGCGAGCTCGTCGAGCTACCGCAGGACGAGCCCGGTCACATCTACCACCTGCTCGTGTGCCGCTCGCCCGAGCGCGACCGCATCCGCGCCGCGCTGACGGAGGCGGACATCGCGTCCGCCGTCTACTACACGACGCCGCTCCATCTCCAGCCCGCGCTTCGCTTTCTCGGCAACGAGCCCGGCTCGCTGCCGAGCACCGAGCGCGTCGCCGAGGAGAACTTCTCCGTTCCGCTCTGGCCGGGCATCCCGGTCGAGGCACAGGAGCGCGTCGTCGAAGTCGTCCGCTCCGCGGTCGGCGTCGGCGCCCGCGCATGACCGGCCTCGGTCGCTCTCGCTTCCTGCAGGTCCTGACCGATGCGGCGATCGTCGCCCTCTCGTGGTTCCTCGCCTTCGAGCTTCGCTTCGACCACGGGCTGCCCGTCTACTACGACACGCTGCTGCGACGGACGATCCTGCTCGTCGTCGTCATCAAGGTGTCGGTGTTCCTGCTCTTCGGCTTCCACCGCCGCTGGTGGCGCTACGTCTCCGTGCGCGACATGTGGAGCGCGGCGCGCGGCGTCGTCGTCGCCTCGCTCGTCGCCGACGTCACCGTCTACCTCGTCTCGCCGGTGCACAACGTGCGCCTGCCGCGCTCGATCGCGGTGACCGACCTGCTCATCACGCTCGCGCTCGTCGCCGGCGCCCGCCTGCTCGCGCGCACCGTGATGGAGCGGCCGCGCGGCGGCGTGGTCGCGCGCGGCAAGGAGGTCATCGTCGTCGGGGCGGGTGACGCCGGCCGCTTGATCGTCCAGGAGATGCAGCGGTCGCGCCTGCTCGCCTACACCCCGATCGGCTTCGTCGACGACGACGAGCGGAAGCGGAACACGCGCATCCTCGGCGTTCGCGTCCTCGGCACGATGGCCGAGCTGCCGCGCTTCGTGCGCGAGTACAAGCCGGACGAGGTGCTGATCGCGATCCCGTCCGCCTCGGGCGAGATGCGCCGCCAGGTCGTCGAGGCCGCGCAGGCCGCGAACGTCCCGGTGAAGACCCTCCCCGGCCTGTACGAGCTCATCTCCGGCGACCTCGACCTCGCCGGGCAGATCCGCCCCGTGCAGGTGGAGGACGTGCTCGGCCGCGAGCAGGTCGAGGTCGACTTCGAGAGCATCGCCGCCTACCTCCAGGGCCAGACCGTGCTCGTCACCGGCGCCGGCGGATCGATCGGCGCGGAGCTCTGCCGGCAGATCGCCCGCATCGGCCCGACGCGGCTCATCCTCGTCGACAACGCCGAGACTCCGCTGTTCGACATCGAGCGCGAGCTCGTGGACGAGCGCGACTTCACCGCCGCCGTGCCGAAGCTCGTCGACGTCCGCAACCAGAAGGCGATGCGGCGCGAGGTGTTCGAGAAGTACAACCCGACGATCGTCTTCCACGCGGCGGCGTACAAGCACGTGCCGCTGATGGAGACGCACCCGCTCGAGTCGGTGCGCAACAACGTCGTCGGCACGCGCATCGTCGCGGAGCTGGCCGCCGAGTTCGGCGTCGACCGCTTCGTTCTCATCTCCACCGACAAGGCGGTCAACCCGAAGACCGTAATGGGCCAGTCGAAGGCGCTGTGCGAGTGGATCATCGAGTCGTTCGGCCACCGCCGCGACGTGCCGACGCGCTTCGTCGCCGTGCGCTTCGGCAACGTGCTCAACTCGTCCGGCTCGGTCATCCCGACGTTCCGCCGTCAGATCGAGCGCGGCGGCCCGGTGACCGTGACGCACCCGGAGATGACGCGCTTCTTCATGACCATCCCGGAGGCCGTTTCGCTCGTCGTGCAGGCCGGCGCGATCGGCGGTCGCGGACAGATCTTCGTCCTCGACATGGGCGAGCCGGTGAAGATCGTCGACCTTGCGACGAATATGGTGCGCATCTCCGGGCACGAGCCACGCATGCCCGGCGACGATCAGACCGGCCCGCGCGACCTGCGCATCGTGTTCACCGGGTCGCGTCCCGGCGAGAAGATCCACGAGGAGCTGTGGAGCGGCGACGAATCGGTCGGCGAGACCGAGCATCCGAAGATCAAGCGGCTGTCGCGCCCGCCCGTGGACGAGGCGTGGCTGACGGTGCAGCTGCGCGAGCTCGAAGAGCTCGCCGACCAGGGAGACACACTCGAGGTCGTGGGGAAGCTCACCGCGATCGTGCGCGAGCCGAAGCGCGAGACACTCCCCGCTATGGGGTCGCCGGCGGCCCTCCCACGCACCGAAGCGTCACCGCGAACGGCAGACGAGTCGTCGCCGTCCGCGTGAAGAGCGACAGGTAGGTGTACCGCAGGCGCAGGCGGTCGACGTAGACGTCCGGCGAGGCGTTCGTCGCTCCTGCGCAGCGCATGCCGAAGCGGACGACGACGAGGGCGGTGTCGCCCGGGTCGATGCGCAGCGGCTGGAACGGGACGAGCTCCCCCGGGTCCGCGCTCGCGGTCGACGACGTCGTGGCGAGCAGCTCGGTCGCGCCGAGCCACGGCGGCGTCAGGGCCGGCGTCGTCTCGAGCCCGGTGACGGTGACGGCGAAGCGGCCGCCGTTGCGCAGCGTGAGCACCGTGTCGAATGTCGTCCGCTTGTGCGCGGCCGGGAAGAACACGGGCCTCCCGCCCGATCCGGAGACGGGCTGGACGTCGGCGCCGATGCCGGGGCCCGGCGCGTAGCCGGTGTCGAGCGCGCGCAGCGGCGCGTACGAGCCGAGCCAGATCCAGAGGCCGAGGGCCGCGACGGCGACGACGAGGAGTGTTCCCCCCGCGATTGCGAGCGCGCGCCTAGCCACGGGCCGAGAGAAGCAGGTCGAGCATCAACGCCGGATCGCGCCGGATCCTCTCACCGCCCGCCTCGTCACGCTTGGCGAGGTCGAGCGCGCGCGGGTCGGTGAGCGGCTTCAGCCGCCCCTCGCGGATGAGCGCCTCGTCCACGCCGCCAAGCCGTCCGCCGTACGTCGTGTATACCGGCACGCCGAGCGCGGCCGCCTCGCGGTTCATCGTCCCGCCGGCCGAGACGACGACGTCGGCGAGCGCGATCAGGCTCTGCGCGTCCACCGCCTCCTCCGGGAGGATCACCGACGGGAGTGCGAGGCCGCGCACGTACTCGCGCTGCTCCTCGGTGCGCGGGATGACGAAGGCGTGCACGTCCTCGAGGCGGCCAAGATGCTCGAGCGTCATCGGGAAGAGCGGGTTAGAGTGCCGGTGGTAGAGCGAGACGTCGGGCGGCGGCCGCAGGACGACGAGCACGCGTGCGGGATCGATGTCGAAGCGGTCGAAGAGCGTGGCGTCCGGCTCGAAGTCGGCGAGGTAGTACTCCTCCTTCAGGCCCGGATACTGGACGAGCTTCGGCGGACGTACGCCGTACTTCGTCAGACGGTCGGGCGGGATCGCCTCCGGGACGACGACCTTCGTGGCGGCACGGCAGCCGAGCTGGTGCTGGAGCGTCGCGAACTCGTAGTCGAACGTGTCCGAGCTCGGGATGCCGAGGCGGCGCGCCGTCAGGCACAGCTCGTGCGAGCCATGCGCGAGCGCGACGTCGAAGTCGCGGTTCTTCGCCCACCGGCGCAGCGAGCCGAGCCGGCCGGTCATGCGCCGCGCCTTCTGGAAGCGCGAGCGGCCGCCGTGCCTGCCGATGACCGCGTCGGCAGTGAGCCCGTGCAGCTCGAGCAGCTGCAGCGTCTGCGCGTAGTCGCGCGCGGTGATCTCCACCTCGTCACCACGCCCGCGCATGATCTCGATCAGCGGCCTGAACACGAGCACGTGCGCGCTCGCCGTCATGTCGATCCAGACCCTCAAACGAGGAGCGACTCCATGCGGGCCGAGCGGAGGCGCGGCGGCTCCTGCTCGACGTGGTGCTCGTACCAGAGCGTGAACGCGAGCAGCCCCCACAGCAGCCGGCTGTTGTCGGCGCGCCGCGCGACGTGATCGTCGAGCAGGCGCGTCACCGGCTGCGGCCGGAAGAAGCCCTGCCGTCCGAGCGTCCCGGCCGAGAGCGTCGCGCGCGCGAACGGCTCCAGCTCGCCGCGCAGCCACGCTGCCGCGGGGATGGAGAAGCCGCGCTTGCGCCCGTGCACGACCTCGCGCGGAAGCAGCGGCTCCGCCGCCTTGCGCAGCAGCACCTTCTTCGAGAGGCCGTGCACGCGGTGCTTGCGCGGGAGCGCGAAGGCGAAGTTGGTCACCACCGGGTCGAGAAACGGCACGCGCGCTTCGAGCGAGTGCGCCATCGACGCGCGGTCGGTCTTCACGAGCAGGTCGTCGACGAGGTAGATCGCGAAGTCGACGTCCTGGAGGCGCGCGAGGTCTTCCGCGCCGGCACTCTCCGCATAACGCGCGCGGTAGACGTCGACCGGGTCGAAGTCGCTGCGGCGGCCGGTGAGCTCGGCGCGCGCGTCGGCGGAGAAGATCTCCTTCCAGCCGTGATGGCGCTCGAGCGGCGGCAGGTGCGCCGCACGCACGAATCGCTTCGCCCGGTACTCCAGGCTGACACGGCCGCCCGACGCAGGCAGCCGCTCCACGATCGGCGAGGCCAGGCGCGCGAGCGGGCCCACGCGGTCGGCGAGCAGGTCGGCCGCGTACGTGTAGTAGCCGCCGAAGAGCTCGTCGCCGCCCTCGCCCGAGAGCGCGACCTTCACGTGCTCGGCGGCGAGCTGCGAGACGAGGTACGTCGGCAGTGCGGACGAGTCGGCGAACGGCTCGTCGAACGCGTCGGCGAGCGTGGGTAGCAGCAGCGCAGGGTCGGGATGCAGGAGCAGCTCGTGGTGGTTCGTCCCGTACTGCTCGGCGACGAGGCGCGCTTCGTCGCGCTCGTCGAAGCTGCGCTCGGCGAAGCCGACCGTGAACGTGTGTACCGGCTCGGACGTCTCCTGCGCGGCGAGCGCGGCTAGGAGCGACGAGTCGACACCGCCGGAGAGAAGCACTCCGACCGGCACGTCGGCGAGCAAGTGCGCACGGACGGAGTCGCGCATACGCGCGCGCAGCTCCTCGACGAGCTCGGCCTCGTCGTCGTCGCGCAGCTCGCCCTCCTGCACGGGCGCGGGATGCGCGAAGCGCTCGACGAGAACGTCGCCGGTCTCCCCCCAGACGAGCAGATGCCCCGCGGGGAGCTTGCGGACGTCGCGGAAGATCGAGTACGGCGAGGGGATGGAGTTGAAGGCGAGGAACGCCTCGAGCGCGTCGAGGTCGATCTCGCCGCGCGGCAGCGCACGCACCTCGGAGGCGAACTCGAGCTCGCCGTCGACGGCGCGGTAGTACAGCGGCTTGATCCCATAGCGGTCGCGCGCGAGCACGAGGCGGCGGCGGCGGTCGTCCCAGATCGCGATCGCGAACATCCCCCGCAGCCGGCGCGCGAAGTCCAGGCCGTGCTGCTCGTACAGGTGCACGATCGTCTCCGTGTCGGAGTGCGTGCGGTAGTCGTGGCCGTCGCGCCGGAGCTCGTGCATGAGCTCCGGGTGGTTGTAGATCTCGCCGTTCTGGACGACGACGCAGCTTCCGTCCTCGTTGAAGATCGGCTGGCCCCCGCCGGCGAGATCGATGATCGACAGGCGCCGCGAGGCGAGCGCGACCGGCCCCTCGACGTACTCGCCCGCGGCGTCGGGCCCGCGGTTTTCCAGCATCGCGCTCATCGCCTCGAGACGTGCGCGATCGGGGGCGCCCGCCATTCCACAGATCCCGCACATGGGGCCGAACTCTAGGTGCGGCAGCGGCGCGGAGCGTGCGCGAACGCAGTCGCTGCGGGCTTCACGCGCCCGCCGCGCCAGATGAGGCCCGAGTGCCAGCCGGCAGCGCGCGTCTCGTCCACGAGCTCAAAGTTGAAGAACGCGCGCACGTGCGGCTGGCAGGCGGCCATGTCGATCGCGGTGGTGACGTCGCGCGCCTGCTGTGCCGGCGAGATTTTCGTCGTCTGGAACCCGTCCTCGAGGTACCAGATCGACGGCGAGCGCCCGAATGCGCTGAGCGCAGCGACGAGCTTCGGGTAGTCCGCTTCGCCGACGAAGTCACCGCGATGGACGGTTGTCGGCAACTCGGTCGGCGTCAACGGGTACGGGTTGTGGCCGAAGGCGTCCACGAGCGGGCGCGTGCGGCCGCTCGCGCGGTAGGCGGTGGCGAGCGCGTCGATGAAGGCGATCGGGTTGTGCGCGGAGGCGGTGGAGTCGAGCACCTGCACGCGCTTCGAGTGGAGCGCGTCGTAGCAGCGCGCGAGCAGCGACTCGTATTGGGCCGGCGTGCCGCGCCAGTACGTGCGCGAGTTCGCCTCGTTCCACACGACGACTGCGTGCGCGTCCGGGACGCGGTCGAGAGCGGCCTTCGCATAGCCGCAGAAACGCCGCTGCTGCCATGCGGCTGTCGGTGTCGAGGCGCCGAAGCCGAACACCGCGAGCACGACGTCGGTCGTTCGCGCGGCTGTCTCCGCGCGCGAGAGCTCGGCGCGGCGCACGGCGGTCGGCGCAATCTCGCCGCGCCACGGCACCCACACGCGCACGGCGTCCGCGCCAAACGACTGCTGCCGCTTCACGACGGTCAGCGGGAACGCCGTCCACTTGAGGGTGTCGTCGTCCACCCCGACGATCAGCGGGAGGGCAGGATGCGACGCGTGCGTCACCTTCCACACGCCGATGCCGATGAAGAGGATGGCGACGGCGAACGCGGCGATTCTCAGGCGGCGGGAGATGTGAACCCCCGCAACGATTGCTTCAGCACGCGCCAGCCCGTGGCGAACACCGTGCGCAGGTACAGGCGCACCGAGCGGTCGGCGATCCACTCCAGGTCGTGCGCGAGCTTCTCCGCCATCGACGTCTCGTAGCCGCGGCGCACCTGCGCGAGGCCGGTGAGGCCGGGGCGGACGACGAGCCGCTGCCAGTACGCAGGCAGCTCGTGCGCGAGCTCCTCGAAGAAGACGGGGCGGATCGGGCGCGGGCCGACGAGGCTCATGTCGCCGCGGAGGACGTTCCAGAACTGCGGGATCTCGTCCAGCTGCGTCGCCTTCAGCCGCTTGCCGAGCGGCGCGAACTCCTCCTCGGTGCGGCGCACGAGCTCCTCGCCGAGGTACGGGCCGAGGCGCAACTCGGCGTCGGGCTTCAGCGTCCGGAACTTCAGCATGAGGAACACGTGCCCGCCGCGGCCGACGCGCTCGCCGCGGTAGAAGATCGGGCGGCCGCTCGTCGCGAGCAGGACGAGTGCGATCGCAAGTGCGAGCGGGAGCGTCACCACGAGGAAGAGCGCGGAGAGGATGAGGTCGAGCGCGCGGAGGAGGACGTCGCGCGGGCGGGCCGGCGTACCGCGCGCGAGATCCCGGTAGCCGCGGACCAGGGTGTCCTCGGTCACGAGTCGATGCTAGTGCTCTTCGACGAGAAGGCAAAGATAAGCTGGGCTTATATGGACACGCGCCAGCTGGCGGCTTTCTGCGCCGTCGTCGAGCGGCGGAGCTTTTCGCAGGCGGCGGAGCAGCTCGGGGTGACGCAGCCGGCGGTGAGCCTCCAGATCCGGTCGCTCGAGAAGCGGCTCGGGCGGCAGCTGCTCGACCGGTCCGGGCGGCGCGTGGAGCCGACCGAGGCCGGGCAGCGTCTGTACCGCAGCGCACAGCGCCTGCTGGCGCAGGAGGAGCAGCTGCTCGCCGAGCTGGGCGAGGAAGCGGAAGGCGAGCTCGCCGGCCGCTTCGAGATCGGCGCCTCGACCGGGCCGGGCGGGACGGTGCTGCCGGTCGTGCTGGGCGAGTTCCAGCAGCGGCACCCGGAGGTGCGTGTCGCACTCTCCGTGTCCGACACGCAGCACGTCATCGAGCAGGTCGCACGTCGCGAGCTGGAGCTCGGCGTTGTCGGCGCGCAGCGACGTCATCGCGGCGTCGTCTTCGAGCCGTTCTTCCGCGACGAGGTGGTGCTCGCCGTTCCGCGCGGTCACCGCTTCGCCGGCAAGAAGGTGACGGTGGACGAGCTGCGCGAAGAGCCGCTGGTGCTCATGCAGGAGGGTGCCGGCGTGCGGCAGGTGATCGAGGACGAGCTGCGCGAGCGCGGGGTCAAGCTGCGCGACCTCGACGTGCGCCTCGAGCTCGGCCTGCAGGAGTCGGCGCGGAGCGCGGTGCTCGCGGGTTACGGCGTGACGTTCATCTCGCGCGCGGCGATCGACGCCGACGTCGAGTCGGGCGTGCTCGCAGTCGCGCGCGTCGACGGGCTCGACCCGTCGCGGGAGATCCTGCTGGTACGGTCGACCGGACGCGCGGAGACGCGCGTTGCGCAGGCATTCGTCGACTTCGCCCGGGAAAGATTGAACGCGTGATCGTCCGCTGGGGCCCGCTCGATCTCGTGGCCGAGGTCTGCGACGAGATCGGAATCTCTACGCCGCTTCTCGTCGCGAGCCCGCGCTGGGATGGCCTCGAGCTGCCATTCGCACGGGCGTCGTCGTGGAACGAGGTGCCGTCGGTTCGCGTGGAGGAGGCATCCGATCTCGCGCGCGACGGCGTGATCGCCATCGGCGGCGGTAGCGCGATCGATCTCGGCAAGGCAATCTCGGCAACGGCGCGGGTCCCGCTCGTCTCCGTCCCGACGACGTATTCGGGCGCGGAGTGGACGACTTTCTTCGGCATGCGCGACCCGCAGCGACGGATGCGCGGCGGCGGAAGCGGCGCGCGGCCGGCGGGCATCGTCTACGACGTCGGCCTCACGGTCGGGCTGCCGCTCGAGCAGACCGTTGGCACAGCGATGAATGCGATTGCGCACTGCGCGGAGGCGCTGTACGCGCACGGGCACAACCCGGAGTCGGACGCGAAGGCGCTCGAAGGCGCGCAGCTCATCTCGGAGTTCCTGCCGCGGGTCGTCGACTCGCCGCTCGACCGCGACCTGCGCACCGAGCTGCTGCGCGGCGCCTGTCACGGCGGCGAGGCGCTCGCCGGCTCCATGCTCGCGCTCGCGCATGCGATGGCGCAGGCAGTCGGCGGGAAATACGGCCTCCCGCACGGAACGCTGAACGGCATCTGCCTGCCGCCCGCGCTGCGCTACAACGCGCGCTACGCGCCGGCGGCCGTGCGCGCATTCGGGGAGGCGGTCGGCGGCGACGGCGCCGCGCGCGTCGAGGAGCTGACCGCGCTCGGCGGCATCACCCGCTTGCGCGAGCTCGGCGTTCCCGAAGAAGAGATCCCGGAGCTCGCTGCCTCGGCAGCTCAACGCGGCGGGAACCAGGCAAACCCGCATCCGGCGACGCCGAAGGAGATCGAGGAGTTGCTGCGCATCGTCTGGTGACTCACCGGTAATGCCGCAGCTCGTCGCGCGCGAAGCCCCACGCCGCGAACGCCCCGAATCCGAGCGCATAGGCGGCGAGCGCGAACCAGTGCGACGCGCGCCAGGGCGCGCCGGTGACTGCGGGCCAGAGGACGTCACCCCACTGGCGCGCCGGCGTATACGGGGAGATCGTGCGCACGACGTGCGGTAGGTCGGCGGGGCCCGTCCAGAGGCCGCCAGCGTAGGCGAGCAGCATGTACAGGATGTTCGCCACCGGGAGCGCGCTCTTCGGCGACGTCCAGTAGGCGATCGTGAGGCCGAGTACGACGAACGGCACGGATCCCGCGAGCAGCGCCACGCCGAGGCGAAGCCACTCGGTCACCGAGAGCGACAGCGAGGTCGTGCCGAGCGCGATCGCCACGACGACGGCGATGGACGCGACGGTGAAGGCGAGCGCCGACACGACGCGTGCCGCGATGCGGACCGCCGGTGGCGTCGGGAGGGTCCGCAGCCACGCCTGCCACGGCGTGCCTCGCTCGATCGCGCCCGAGACCCCGAACTGGAAGAAGCCGACGCCGAGCACGGCGAACGCGGAATACGAGGCGAGCTGCAGGTCGGGGTGATGTGCTGCGCGCGGAAGGCCGAAGAGCACGAACACGACGCCCGGAAAGGCGAGCGTGCCCAGGCTGAAGCCCGGGAAGCGCACGAGCTCGACGATCTGGAGGCGCGCGTGCACCAGCGTGAGCTTCATCGCGTGATGCGAAGGAACGCCTCCTCGAGCCCCGCGTCCGCGGGCGTCCTGATGCCGGCGAGCGGTCCATCCGCGACGAGCCGGCCGTGTGCCAGTACGACGACGCGGTGGGCGAGCGCGTCCGCTTCTTCGATCGAGTGCGTCGTGAGGAGCACCGTCCCTCCTGCGTGCGCGAAAGCGCCGATGGCGTCCCATGCGCCCCGCCGCGCCTCGACGTCGAGGCCGGTCGTCGGCTCGTCGAGCACGACGAGATCGGGATCGTTTGCGAACGCGAGCGCTAGCGCGAGACGCCGCCGCTGCCCTCCAGAGAGCGCGCCGTTCTGCTGGCGCAGCAGGTCGTCGAGGCCGAAGCGCGCGACGAGCGCCGCGAGAGGCGGCGGGCTCGCGGAGTGCGCACGTGCGAGCTCGAGGATCTCGCGGCCGCGAATCGTCGGCGGGAAGTCCATCTGCTGCGGCGTCGTCCCGAGGTGGGAGCGTGCGCGCCAGTCGCGTGGGTCGCGCCCGAAGATGCGGACGACACCGCTGCTCGGGCGGCGCAAGCCCACTACGAGGCTGACGAGTGTCGTCTTGCCGGCCCCATTCGGTCCGAGGAGCGCGATCAGCTCCCCCGGCTCGATGGTGACATCAAAAGCGTGGAGTGCCACGCGGTCGTGAAACCGTCTCTCCGCCCCGCGGAGCTCGATCGCAGCGGCCGGCGACACGCGCCGGGAGAGCACGGCGAGCACGTTGTATGCGGCGTGCGCGAGCGCGCAGGCAAGGAGGCTTCCCGTCACGACGAACAGCGCTCCGAAGACGGTGCCCGTGACGAGCTGCACGGCCGCTCCACGCGCCCGCAGCGTCGGAAGGTGCGTGACCGCGAACGCAGCCGACGTCACGACAACGGCGGCCGCGGCTCCTGCGTCCGGTGCAATGCGTCCGAGCGCGAACGCGCGCCAGATCGCCTCCTCGCTCGTGCCGACGGCGGCAACGGCCAGTGCGGTCGCGATCGCCATCGGCGTGACCAGGACGCGCGGCCGCGTGCGCGCGAGGAGCATGAACAGCGCGACGCCTGCCGCTAAGCCGATCGACGCCGACGCGAGATGGCGGAGCGGCGCGCGGGGCGGTGCCGTCGGTGCGAGCCAGAGAAGCGCGGGACCTGCTCCGGCCAGCGCTGCGACGGAGACGAGCGTGCGGCTCATCGAGATCCGCCGAGAACCACGCCGTACACGACAGACTCCTCCAGGCCGTCGGCGCCGACTAGATCGTCCACCCGCGCGTCGTAGTAGCCGCCGAGTGGAAGGGCAGCGAGGTCGAGCGCGGCGGCGGCGAGAACGGCGTTCTGCGCGACGTGGCCCGCTTCGAGGAGCGCGAAGCGATAGCCGCGCTGACCGTACTTGAAGCGCGTGCGTCCGAAGACGGCGAGTACGAGCAACGCTGCGGCGCCTCCGTCCAGGAGGCCGGTCAGCGGGCACGCGGTCTCGAGCGTCGGCCAGGGGTCGCGCTGCTCGCGCTGCTCGAGCGCGTGCAGCTCGGAGTCGTAGCGATAGACCCCTCGCGCCACACCGTCCACGCACCTCACGGCCGCGTACAGCTCGAGTGGGTAGAGCGCGCCGCCGGACGGCACCGTGCGACGCCCCTCGCCCCGCACGCCGTAGGCGGTGTCGAGGATCGTCGCAAGGTCGGTGCGGCTCAAAGCAGAGCCGTCGAAGTCGCGCCGGCTGCGACGCCGGTCGACGGCCGACCACAAGGTGCACGGCGGCCGCGTCGGCCGCGGCAGTGGGTGAACGCTTCGCAGCGGGTTTCGGCGCACCGGATGCGCGGCGGCTGCCCGGAGCACGTCGCTCGTCTCGAGACGGGCGATGCCGGCTGCCTGCCGGTGTGCGAGCGCCGGATGGAGCTTCGACGCCTCGTGGAAGAGCTCGGCGGGATCGTCGAGCGCGGGTTCGCCCTCGCCGTACACCTGTGTGCGCACGAGGGGGGCGTGCAGCGCTTTCATGGGAACGGGTGCGGGTCGGGATTGAGGTCGCCGCTCGCGTACTCGTACAGGCGTTTCCCCCCGAGCAGCTGCGCGGTGTGCTCGACGTCGAGCGCGCACAGCTCGGGCGCGATCACTCGAACGACGAAAAGGCCGGCGTCGCGCACGTCGGACGACGTGACGTCCACGGCATAGGCGCTGACGTTGCGTTGTGCGAGCCGGAGGCACAGCGCCTCGATTCCGCCGGCCACGGGCTCAACGGTGTCGACGCGACGCCGTCGCGGCGACCCGTCGAGGAAGTCGACCTTCGGCGCGTTGTGCGGATCGGCGTAGAACCGGATGTGGTCGTCGAGCTCATCGACGTCCTCCGCAGCCGGCGCTTCCACTGCGGCCGCTCTGAGCGCGCGCGCCCACGTGCGAACGCGCGTCGCCTCGTCGAGCGCCTTCATCGCGGCGCGCTGGACGGTCGGCGCCGCGGCTGCGCCGACGCCGAGCGTCGAGCCGCCTCGGACGACCGCGGCGACGATCGGAACGTCCCAGAACGCGCTGAGGTCGATCGCGTGCCAGTGCAGGCCCGTTCGGCGCAGGAACGTCTCTTCGAAGGATACGAGCCGCTCGTCGTCGCTCCAGTCGAGCAGTGGCCACGAGACGCGCGCCTTCCACGTGATCATGAAGGCGTCGCGCTCGAGTAGCTCGAGCAGCGCCGCGATAGTCGCGCCTTCGAGCGTCGCATGACACGCGAGACCGCTGCTGGTCGTGCGGCAGATCGGCGGCTCGTCTTCGTGACCGGCGAGGTGTGCGAGCTGGGCCGGAAGCCACGCACGTTCACCGCCGGGCAGCGCCACGCCCTCGATCCAGGCGAGACGCGTGTCGCAGTCGAAGCGCACGTATGGAAAGCCCGCTGATGCGTACTGGCGCGCGGTGAAGAGGGCGAAGCGCGCGGGATCGATCGCGTCCGATCCGAGCTCGCGCGCAGTCGCGACGACGCATGCATCCGGATCGACGATGCACGCCGAGTACCGCTCGACCGCCTCGCCGATCGCAGCGGCGCGAGCATCCCGCACGGACAGGCCCGAGCCGCCGCCGACGAGCGCGCGCGGGTACGCGGTCTCGCACCACGCGGCCGCCATTCGCACGTCTTCCGGGCCGGCGAGCGCCTCCTGGATGCCGCGCACGATCCCGACGAGCGGCGACACGAGCGAGTCAAGCGGCAACGTCGCTCCAGGGGGCGGCCGGTGCTCGTCGGGCAGAGGACGAGCATGCTCCGCAACGCGGAACGCGATAGACGTAGTGACGCGTACAGCGCAGCTCGGGGACGAGCTCGAGCGCGAGCAGGACGCCGGCATCGCCGTCGTCCCCGAACGCGAGGCGGCGGAGGACGACGTGCGCGGCTAGCCCCGCGAGGGCGGCGTCGATCGCCGGTGCGCCGAGGTAGCGCCCGGTCGTGCGGTCACGCATCGGGGCGATGGTCGAGTCGCGCCGGCAGCGAAAGCATTCGTGACACGCCGTCTGCCCCGGAACGAAGACGGGCCCAACGGCGGCGAGCCTGCCGTCGAAGGGCAAGACCTGCATCCAGGTCGTCAGCGACTCGATTGCGCGGAGGTTCCACTCCTCCACACGCGGTAGCTCGCCGCTCGACGGAACGGCGACGGCCAGCGCGTCGAGCGGAGGCACATCGGCCCAGTCGAGCCGCGTCACTCCGAGGACGCCGCTCGCCTGCAGGATGCGTCCGAGGGGCTCGGCCGCCGGCCCCTCCCCGACTACGCACACCTCTGCGAAAGCCAGCAGCGTGTGAACCTCGGCGACGGTGCCCCCGACCGTCGCGGCAAGCAGCTCCGCGCAGCGGTCGTCGACTCCGGGTGGCGACGGCTCCGTGAGGACGTCGTGCGCTTCCAGGAGGGAAAGCGCATGCTCGACCGCCGGCCGGACCGGCTCGCCGAGCTCCGCGACCACCTCGTCGACCGTCCTGCTGCCATCGAGGAGTGGCAACAGGTGCGGGATGAGCCGCTCCGCGGCCGCGCCCTCGAACTCGAGCACCGACCCGGCGTAGCGCAGGACGGAGCGGCCGCCGTCGACCGAAAGCCGGTACCACGGCTTGAGCAGCGGCCGCTCCGAGGACTCCATTCGCTACACCGTCTTGCTCTTCGAGCAGGAGCAACAGAGGACGATCGCGATGCAGAGCGGGAAGGCCGCGTACGCGCTCCCGACCGCCGGCGATCCTTTCTCGGTGACGCGGAGGTCGAGCAGCTCCTCCGCGAGCTGGTCGAACATCGTTCGCCTCCTCGCATGGACGACAGTCGGCGCACCGTACCGTTGTCAAGATTGACAATCAAGATGACTCTTTAGGCCAATGCTGTGATCGGGCATATATATTGTCTGCTTATTGGTGCAATTAGTGTCACGCGGGTACCATCTAGCCCGGCGTGGCTTCTGCAGCCGCATTTGACGTGCTCGTCATTGGAAGCGGGGCCTCGGGCCTCGCTGCCGCCGTGTCCGCTGAAAAGGCCGGCGCGCGCGTTGCGATCGCGACGAAGGGCTCGCTCCAGTCGTGCAACTCGGCGAAGGCGCAGGGCGGCATCCAGGCCGCCTTCGGCGAGGACGACTCGCCCGAGCAGCACGCGCAGGACGTCTGGAAGAGCTCGCACGAGACGGCGAACATGGAGCTCGTCGAGGTGCTCACCTC
>DATBQM010000003.1:0-15855 GCA_036560805.1 Gaiellaceae bacterium
CGACGTCGGCGTCGTCTGCGGGTGCATCGCGCTCGCCCTGGCGCTCGGGGCGGCGACGCTGCGCCGGCGAACTGCCTAGACGGCCTTGACGTCCTGGATCAGCTTGACGATCGATTCCTTCGCGTCGCCGAACAGCATGACCGTCTTCGGGTTGTAGAAGAGCGGATTCTCGATGCCGGCGAAACCTGGGTTCATCGAGCGCTTGAGCACGACCACCGCCTGCGCGTTGTCGACGTTCAGAATCGGCATCCCGTAGATCGGACTCCCCTGATTGTTGCGCGCGTCGGGGTTGACGACGTCGTTCGCGCCGACGACGACAGCCACGTCGGTGCGTGCGAACTCCGGGTTCGCCTCGTCCATCTCCTTCAGCTGCGTGTACGGCACGTTCGCCTCGGCGAGCAGGACGTTCATGTGGCCCGGCATCCGGCCAGCGACCGGATGGATCGCATACGACACCTCGACACCCTTCGACTCGAGGAGGTCGGCGAGCTGGCGCACATCGTGCTGCGCCTGCGCGACCGCGAGGCCGTAGCCGGGGACGAAGACGACCTTGTGCGCGTACGCGAGCATCACGGCGACGTCCTCGGCGCTCGCCGAACGGACGGTGCCGCCGTCGCCTGCGGCCACCGCGGCAGCCGCCTCCGTCACCTGCCCGAACGCTCCGAAGAGGACGTTCGCGATGGAGCGGTTCATCGCGCGGCCCATCATCAGCGTCAGCAACGTGCCCGACGCGCCGACGAGCATGCCGCTGACGATAAGCACGTTGTTCTCCAGCTCGAAGCCGCCGACGGCGACGGCGAGGCCGGTGAACGCGTTGAGCAGCGAGATGACGACCGGCATATCGGCGCCGCCGATCGGAAGGACGAAGAGCACGCCGAAGAGCGCGCCGCCGCCGACGACCGCCCAGAGCAACCACTGATCCTGGACGCCGGCGACGAGGACAGCGCCGACCGCGACGCAGGCGCCGAGCAGGACGAGGTTGACGACCTTCTGGCCCGGATACGTGATCGGGCGACCCTTGATCAGCTCCTGCAGCTTCGCGAACGCGATCATCGAGCCGGAAAGGGAGATCGCACCGATGAGGCCCGAGAGCGGGATCGCGACGAGGATGTCGACCGTCGGCTTGCCCGGCTCCGGCAGGAGGCGATGGAGCTCGGCGAGCGCGATCAGTGCCGCCGCGCCGCCGCCGACGCCGTTGAACAGCGCCACCATCTGCGGCATGGCGGTCATCTTCACGCGCCTCGCGGCGAATGCGCCGAAGCCGCCGCCGATGAGCATCCCGAGCGCGAGCGCCCACCAGCTCGTCCCGCCGACCTTGATCCACGTGACGACGATCGCCAGCAACATGCCGGCCGCGCCGATCTGGTTGCCGCGCCGCGCGGTCGCGGGATTCGAGAGGTAGCGCAGCGCGAGGATGAAGGTCACGATCGTGACCAGGTACAACAGGTTGGAGAGGTTCGAGCTCACTCGTCGATCTTCGGCGGCTCGCGCTTCTTGAACATCTCGAGCATGCGGTCGGTGACGACGAAGCCGCCGACGACGTTCGCGGACCCGAGCACGACGGCGAGGAAGCCGATGATCCAGAGGAACGGCCCTTTGTGCCCGAGGCCGAGCACGAGCATCGCGCCGACGACGACGATGCCGTGGATCGCGTTCGTGCCCGACATGAGCGGCGTATGCAGCAGCGTCGGCACCTTCGAGATCACCTCGAAGCCGAGGAAGATCGCGAGCACGAGGATCGTCACCTCGAAGACCAGCAGGGTGTTGTGGCTCACGCGGTCACCGCCTTTCGTGTCACGCAGGCTCCCTTCGTGATCTCGTCGTCCCAGTCGAGATTCAGCTGCCCTTCGGGCGCTAGGTGGAGGAGCAGCGCCTGCACGTTGCGCGAGTACAGCGTCGACGCGTGGTACGGCATCGTCGACGGCAGGTTCGTCAAACCGACGAGCGTGACGTTCTCGCGGACGGCGATATCGCCGGGCACGGTGAGCTCGCAGTTGCCGCCGGTCTCGGCGGCGAGGTCGACGATGACGGAGCCGGGCCGCATCGTCTTCAACGCCGAGGCGGGGATGATCTTCGGCGCCGCGCGGCCGGGCACGGCAGCGGTGGTGATCACGGCATCGAACTCGCCGATGCGCGCCTCGAGCGCGGCCTGCTGCGCCTTCATCTCGTCCGGCGTGAGCTCGCGCGCATAGCCGCCCTCCGCCTCGGCGCCGCTGACGCCGAGGTCGAGCCAGTTCGCGCCGAGGCTCTCGATCTGCTCGCGAACGACGGGGCGCACGTCGAAGCCGGTGACGACGGCGCCGAGCCGGCGCGCGGTCGCGATCGCCTGCAAGCCCGCAACGCCTGCGCCGATGACGAGCACCTTCGCCGGCGGGACCGTGCCGGCCGCCGTCATGAGCATGGGGAAGAAGCGGGGGAGATGCTCGGCCGCGAGGAGCGCGGCCTTGTAGCCGCCGACCGTCGCCTGCGAGGAGAGCGCGTCCATCGACTGTGCGCGTGTGATGCGCGGGATCGACTCCATCGCGAACGCGGTCACGCCGCGCGACGCGAGGCTCTCGACGCCTGCGGGATCGCCGAGCGGATCGAGGAACCCGACGAGCAACTGCCCGTCGTGCAGGCGGGCAGCGTCGGGGCGCTGGACCGCGACGACCACGTCGGCCTCCCATGGCGACCCGAGCGGCACTCCCGCCTCGGCATACGCCGCGTCCGGGAACGAGGCCGCCTCTCCAGCTCCGGCCTCGACGACGATCTCGAAGCCCGCAGCAGCGAGCTTCCCGGCCGTCTCGGGCACAAGGGCGACCCTGCGCTCCCCCGGCGCCATTTCAACCGCGACACCAACCCGCATCGCGGCCACTCTATTGCGGGCGGATGTCGTCCGTAGACTGACCCGGTGAGGCCGTGACCCATTTCGTGACCCAATACGGGCTCGGGGTTGTCTCCGGTCTCGTCTTCCTCGAAGCCGTCGGCGGCTTCTTCGTTCCGGGTGAGAGCGCATTCATCGTTGCGTCGGCTCTCGCATCGCAGGGCCACGGGAACGTCGTCTGGATCATCGTCGCGTCGGCGGCGGCCGCGGTCGCCGGGACTGTCGTGGCATACGTCGGAGGCCGGACGCGGGGGGGAATCGTCTCGGCACGGCCGTGGCTCCGCCGGTCCGACGCCGTCTTCCGAGCGCACGGCGCGAAGGCGCTGTTCTTCGGCCGCTTCGTCCCCGTCCTGCGCACGACGCTCGGCTGGATGGCGGGCGCCTGCGGTATCCAGAAGGGCCGGTTCCTCCTCTGGAGCGTGGCAGGTTGCGTCACCTGGGCCTGTGTGGTGGGCACAGCCTCGTACTACCTCGGCGAGGCGGTCGTCCATGACGCCGCCGTCGGTGCGGCGGCGGTCATCGCCGTGCTGCTCGCGTTCTTCGCGCTGCACCGGCTCCGACGCCGGCTGGAGCGTGCGTGACGCACTTCATCACCCAACACGGGCTGCCGCTCCTCTTCCTCGTCGTGATGGTGGAGTCGTTCGGCGTCCCTTTACCCGGCGAGACGGCGCTGATCCTCTTCGGCGTGCTCGCGTCCCAGGGTCACTACGACATCGCTGTCGTCATCGCCGTCGCGGCGGCGGCCGCGATCATCGGGGACAACCTCGGCTATTGGATCATCGGGCGGTGGGGTGGCCGCAGGCTCTTCGAGCGCTGGGGTTGGCTGAAGAAGTACTCGGAGCGGATCCTCCCCCGTTCCGAGGAGCTGATGGCGAAGCACGGAGGCAAGACGGTCTTCTTCGGCCGCTTCATCACCGTGCTCCGCTACACGGCCGCCTGGATCGCGGGGCTCGGGCGCATGCATTGGGCACGATTCCTCTTCTGGAATGCCGCCGGCGGCATCTGCTGGGCGACGCTCGTCGGGCTCGTCTCCTATTACGGCGGCAAGTCCGCCGCGGACGCCATCCAGCGCTACGGGATCTTCGCCGCAGGCGGCCTCGCCGCGATCCTCGTCGCCGGGTGGCTCGTGACCCACTTCGGCAAGCGCTGGATCGAACGCCGCCTCTAGAGGAATCCTCCGGCTTCCGCGGAATTGAGGTCGGGCATGCTGGCTGCACTCGTCCGCTGCCTCGAAGAGCGCGACCAGACGGAAGGTCATGGAGCGCGCGTCGCGGCCTTCGCAGAGCCCGTCGCACGGCTGCTCGACTGGGGGCCAGACCGGCTCGCGATGCTCCGGCACGCGGCGCCCATCCACGACGTCGGCAAGCTCGTCGTCCGTGCCGAGGTGCTGCTCAAGCCCGGCGCGCTGTCGTCGAAGGAGCGCGACGAGATGCGCGCGCATCCCCGCGCCGGCGCGTCGCTCGTGCTGCCGTTACCGAACGCCCGCCACGTCCTGCCGTACGTGCTGCTGCATCACGAGCACTGGGACGGCAACGGGTACCCGTGCGGCCTGCGCGGCCGGTCGATCCCGGTCGAGGCGCGGCTGCTTGCCGTCGCCGACGCCTTCGACGCGATGACGTCGCTCCGCCCGTATCGACCTGCGCGCTCGCATGCAGAGGCGCTCGCCGAGCTCGAGCGGAACGCAGGCTCGCAGTTCGACCCCGAGATGGTCGAGGCGTTCCTTTCCGTCTGGCGGACAGAAGCCTTGCCGGTCGCCGTCTGACCGACGGCCGGTGGCAGCCACGAAAACGCGTGTGTGCCGGCTTCCACAAATCGGATCGGCCCTGATGCAGCAATGGACGATCGGCCGGTGACGAACTCGTGACGCTCTCGCGCGGGTGGCTGCCACCGGTCTGGGCTACGGATCTAGAGCGCCGCCCACACGTCGAGCTTTGCCCGCACGCGTGAGATCACTTCGTCGGTGAACTCGCTCGTGCCGAGCTCGCCGCCGAGGTCGGCGGTGCGGGCGCCGGATGCGACCGCTTCGAGACACGCTTCACGCACCGCGCGGCCTGCTCGCTGGCCCGTCTCGCCGGCGTGCGAAAGCAGCGCCGCGCCGCCGAGGATCATCGCCATCGGGTTGGCGACGTTCTTGCCCGCGAGCGACGGCGCCGTCCCGTGCGCGGCCTCGGCCATGATCGCCGCCGGCTCGAAGTCGTCCTCGAACGCGACGAGCAGCGACTCCGATCCCGCGATCGAGCCGAAGAGCGGCAGGACGAGATCGGAGAGGATGTCTCCGTCGCGGTTGAGCGCCGGAATGACGAGCGGCTCGCCCGTCGTCGACAGCAGCAGCGCGAACGTCGCGTCGATCAGCTGCGGTTCGTACGGGACGTCGGGATGGCGCTCCGCTGCGGCGTCCATCTCCTCCTTCAGCATTCCCTCGTACGTCGGGCTGACCGTGTATTTCGGGCCGCCGAAGATCTTCGCGCCCGTTCGCTCGGCCTGCCGGAATGCGAACTCGGCGACGGCATGGCAGACGCGACGCTCGATGCGCTCCGTGCGGAACGCCACCTCGTCGTCGCCCTCGCCCTCGCGCCACTCCTCGGCGCCGTAGGCATCTCCGACGGCCATGCGCACGATCGAGATCGGCGCGAACACGCCGCCGAGCGGAACGACGCCGGGAATCCGTCGCCCGGTGCGCACGATCACTTTGCCGCCGATCTCCTCGCGCAGGAGGCGGTTCGGCGAGCCGACGTCGCCGCGCCCCTCCGGCGTCACCGTCGCCGCCTTGAGGCCGAGACCGTGCTCGCGGATCGCCTCCGCCGCCTGGTGGACGACGCCGTTCCCTGTCTCGCGCCGCGCCTCGAGCGAAAGGTCGTAGCGAGGGAACTCGAGCTCGATGCCGATCACGTCCGGAGCAAGCACGCGGAGCGACTCCTCCAGCAGCTCCTGCCCGGTCTGGTCGCCCTCGAGGACGACGATGACGTTCTCGTCGCGCATCGGCGGCCAGTGTAGTGCCGTTGTCCTCTCGAGATGCCGAGCCGGATCGGACGCAAGGGATCGTTTCGCTACCTCGATGGGCGCGGGAATGCAGTCCGCGACCCGGCGACCATCGAGCGCTTCGACCGTCTCGCGATCCCGCCGGCGTGGAAGGACGTCTGGATCGCCGCGCGGCCGCGGGCGAAGCTGCAGGCGACCGGCATCGACAAGGCCGGCCGCAAGCAGTACATCTACCACCCGGATTTCCGAGCGGAACAGGACCGGGCGAAATTCGAACGCCTTGTCCGTTTCGGTGAGCGGCTGCCGGCGCTGCGGACGGCGATGGCCGAGCATCTCGACAACGACGAGCTCGACCGCGATCGCGTGTGCGCGATCGCGCTGCGGCTCATCGACCTCGGGTGGTTCCGCGTCGGCAGCGACCGGCACACGCGCGCATCCGGCACCTTCGGGATCACGACGCTGCGGAAGCGGCACGTGTCCGTGCGTGGGAATCGCGTCCGCCTCGAGTTCGTCGGCAAAGGCAAGTCGCAGGTGCGCACGTCGCTCGTCGACGACGAGCTCGCGACGGCGATCCGCGAGCTGCTCGCCGTTCCGGGGCGGGGGCGCCTCTTCCGCTACGAACGGGACGGCTGCATGTGCGATCTCACGAGCCGGACGCTGAACGAGTACGTGAAGACGCACCTCGGTGACGAATTCAGCGCCAAGGACTTCAGAACGTGGGGCGGCACGCTCCTGGCGGCGATCGCCTTCGCGGAGCGGAATGGGGACGGCGACGGGAGGGGCGCCGTGACGGCCGTCATGCGTACCGTGGCCGAGCGCCTCGGAAATACGCCGGCGGTCTGCCGCCAGTCGTACGTCGCCCCGGCCGTGGTCGAGGCGTATCTGGAAGGCAGGACACTGGCGGATTTCAGGCCCCGGCATTTACGGATGGTCGTCGCCCGCCAAACCGGGCTGGAGCCTGAAGAGGCTGCCCTCTTGAAGCTCTTGAATTTCCGCTAGTTTTAGGCTCATGGCACGCAAAACCGTTCTCGTTTGCGACAACTGCAGCAAAGAGGTCGAAGAGGCGAAAGGCGCGATGCTCCGGGTGACGTACACGGACGCCCGCCGCGGCTCGAAGCAGGCGGACCTCTGCGACGAGTGCGCCGGCTCGATGCCCGGCCGGGCCGTCGCGCGCCGCGGACGCAAGCCGAAGTCCGCGTAGAAGGCCGTCGGAGACCGCCTCTAGGATGAGGCGGTGCCCCTCAGCCTGATCGCGGGGCCTGCGAACGCGGGCAAAGTCGAGACACTGCTCGACCGATACCTTGCCGCGCTCGACCGTGAGCCGGTGCTCATCGTGCCGAACCGGTCGGACGTCGAGCGCGTCGAGCGTGAGCTGCTTGCGCGCAGACCGGCGCTGCTCGCCGGCTCGATCGGCACGTTCGACGACGTCTTCGAGCGCATCGCCTACGCGGGCGAGGACGTGCGGCCGCTCGTCTCGCAGGCGCAGCGCGCGCTGCTCGTGCGTCACGTCCTCGCCGGCGCGGAGCTCGACCGGCTGGCGGCGTCGGCGCGCTTCGGAGGCTTCGCCGACTCGCTGCAGCAGGCGTTGAGCGAGCTCGAGTCCGGGCTCCTCGACCCAGACGACCTGGACGGCGATCTCGCCGCTCTGTATGCGGCGTACCGCGCCGAGCTCGACCGCCTGGAACGCTGGGATCGCGACCTCCTGCGCCGGCGCGCGGCAGAGCGGCTCCAGTCCGACCTCGACGCGTGGCACGCCGAGCCCGTGCTCGCATACGGCTTCGAGGATCTGACGGGCGCCGAATGGGCCCTGCTCGAAGCCCTCGCCGGCCGCACCGAGGTGACCGTGTCGCTCCCGTACGAGCCGGGCCGGCCCGCGTTCGCCTCGCTGCGCAGGACAGCGGAGGATCTGGCGCGCCTTGCCGGGGCGCGCATCGAGGAGCTGCCCGCGCGCTGGGGCGACACGGCGCAGCCTGCGCTCGCGCATCTCGAGCGCGGGCTCTTCGACGACGCGCCTCCACCCGCCGTCCCGATCCAAGGCGCGGTGCGCTTCTTCGAGGGCGCAGGCGCGCGCGGGGCGCTCGAGCTCGTCGGCGAGGAGCTGCTCGCGCTGCTCCGCGCCGGTACGCCCGCTGAGCGCATCGGCATCGTCTGCCCGAGCATCGAGCGCTGGCGCGCGCCGCTCGAGACCGCACTCGCGACGCTCGGCGTGCCGTACTCGATTGACGGCGAGCTGCGCCTTGTGCAGACGACGTACGGCCAGTCGCTCGCGTCGATGCTTCGCTTCGCGTGGCTCGGCGGAACGCGCAGCGACCTGTTCACGTACCTCCGTTCGCCGTTCTCGGGCGTCCCCCGCCATGCCGTCGATTTCGTCGAAGGCCGGCTGCGTGGACGCGCGGTGCAATCACCGGAACGCGTCGTCGAGGAGTCGGAGAAGCTGCGCGGCTCGCCTCTGCCGATGCTCGACGACCTCCGCGCGGCCGAGGACGCGGTCACGGCGGTGCGCGACCTGGCGGCACGGATGCTGCGCAGCACCTACGGCCTCGAGGCGCCACCCGTCGGCGAGTCCTCGCGCCTCGACCTGCGTGCGTACGAGGCTGTCACGCGGCTGCTCGCCGACCTCGACGGTTGGCAGCGATTCGTCGGCCCGCTTCCGCGTGAGGACGTCGTCGCTGCGCTCGAGCGTCAGACCTTGCGCCCCATGCGCGGCGACGAGCCCGGCCGCGTCGCGATCGTCGATCTCATGCGCGCGCGAACGCGGCAGTTCGACGTCGCGTTCGTGCTCGGGCTGGAGGAAGGGAGCCTGCCTCGGCGCGGGCTGGCGTCACCGTTCCTCGACGACGACGCGCGGCGGGTGCTCGACGAGCGCGGCGCCCGGCTCGAGAAGCCCGACTCGGTGAGCCGCGACCGGTATCTCTTCTACACCGCGTGCACGCGTGCGTCGGAGCGGCTCTACCTCGTGCGCGAGGCGGCGACAGACGACGGATCGCCGCGCGAGGCGAGTCCGTTCTGGGACGAGGTGCAGACGCTCTTCGAGGCCGAGGACGTGCGCCGCTGGACGCGCAGGCGGCCGCTGTCCGCGCTGACGTGGTCGCTCGAGGGCGCACCGACTGAACGGGAGCGGCTACGGGCCCTCGCCGAGCTGGCGGCGCGCGACGGCGGCCAGGCCGCTGCGCTCGCGCGCGCGAACGGATGGGAGCGGCGGCTCGACCGCGCCGTCGGCGCGCACGAGCGCCCGACGCGGCTCGTCCATCCGCTCGTACGTGAACAGCTCGGCTCGCGCACGACGTTCAACGTCACCGAGCTCGAGCGCTTCGCCGACTGCTCGTCGGCATGGTTCATCGACCGCCTCATCGATCCGCGTTCCATCGACGCCGAGGTCGATCCGAAGCTGCGCGGCTCCGTCGCGCACAGCGCGCTGTTCAAGTTCTTCACGCGGCTTCCGAAGGAGCTCGGCGTCGAGAAGCTCGACGAGCGCGTCGAGGACGGCGCGGTTCGGCTCATGCGCGCCTCCCTCGACGAGGCGATCGGCGGCGTGCGCATGGAGATGACCGAGATGCAGGCGCGCGAGCTCGACCAGACACTGTGGCGCGACCTCGAGGCCCTTGTGCACGAGGAGTGCGGCAGCGAGCTGCAGCTCGTCCCGCGGCGATTCGAGGTGCTCTTCGGCAGCGAGCGCGCGGCGCCCGAGCTCCAGCGCGGGCTCGATCTCGGCGACGGCATCGTCCTGTCGGGGAAGATCGACCGCATCGACATCGACCCGTTCAGCGCGCGCGGGATCGTTCAGGACTACAAGTCGGGCAAGCACGCGCACTCGGCCGTCGAGATCGAGAAGGAGCTGCGGCTCCAGATCCCGCTGTACATGCTCGTGCTGCGCGACCTCGTCGGGATCGAGCCGCTCGGCGGCGTCTACCGGCCGCTCGCGGGTGAGAGGCGGGCGCGCGGGTTGCTCCGCAAGGAGGAAGGCGATCTGCTCCCCGGCGCTTACAAGAACGACTACCTCGACGAGGACGCCTTCTGGTCGATGGTGACGAACGCCGAAGAGACGGCGCGCCGCCTCGCCGGCCGCATCCGCGTCGGGGACGTCGAGCACGACCCGCGCGGCGGCGAGTGCCCGCCGTGGTGCGACCTCTGGCCCATGTGCCGAGTGGAGCGCGCGTGAACGAACAGCAGATCGCAGCGGTCGAGGCGACGGGCGAGGTGTTCGTCTCCGCCGGCGCAGGGACCGGCAAGACGGCAGTGCTCGTCGAGCGCTTTGCCCGCGCGGTATGCGACCAGGGCCTCGACGTCGACTCGATCCTCGTCATCACGTACACGCGGCGCGCTGCGGGCGAGCTGCGCACGCGCGTCCGCGCAGAGCTAGTCGCGCGGGGCCGCCACGATCTCGCGCGGGAGCTCGACGGTGCGTGGATCTCCACCATCCACGGGTTCTGCATGCGCCTCCTGAAGGCGTATCCGTTCGCGGCCGGCCTCGACCCGAGCTTCCGGGAGCTGGACGACGCGCAGGGGGCCGTGCTTCGTAGCGAGGCATTCGAGCGCGCGCTTGCCGAGTTCTGCGCAAGCGGAGAGCCGGCGCGGCTGCAACTCCTCGCCACGTACGGCGCGTCCGGACTGCGCCGGATGCTCACCGGCGTGTACGAGACCCTGCGCTCCGCCGGGCGCGAGCTCGTGCTCGGCGTCGGAGACCGGCCGGATCTGGCGGAGCGCATCGAGGAGCTGCGGGAGGCCGCGCACGCGGTCGACCACGAGACTGCTGCGCAGCTGCTCGCGCTGCTCGAGCGCGACGCGCGCGTAGACCGCCTCATCGACCTCTCCGGGTTCCGCGTGGGTGGCGATCGTGCGGTCGTCTATGAGGAGGCGCGGCGCGCAGTGGAGCAGGCGGCCCTCGACGAGGCAGCGGCGCGCGACCGCGACCTGCTCCAGGAGCTGCTCGAGCGCTTTGCGGCCGCGTACGCCGAGGCGAAGGCGCGCGAGTCGGCGCTCGACTTCGAGGATCTCCAGCTGCAGGCGCGCGACCTCCTGCGCGACAACGAGGCGATCCGCGAGCGCGAGGCGCTGCGCTTCCGCTCGATCATGGTCGATGAGTTCCAGGATACGAACCGGCTGCAGTGCGAGCTGATCGACCTGCTCGCCGGCGGCGGCGCCGAGCTGTTCTACGTCGGCGACGAGTTCCAGTCCATCTACGGGTTCCGCCACGCCGACGTGCGCGTGTTTCGCGAGCGTCGCGCGCAGGCGGCGAATCTCCTCCCGCTGACACTGAACTACCGCTCGCGCCCGGAGGTGCTCGCGGCGGTGAACCAGCTCTTCGGCTCGCATTTCGGCGACGAGTTCCAGCCGCTCGCCGCGGCCGCGGAATTCCCCGACCCCGTGTTCGGCCACCCGGTCGAGCTCCTCGTGACCGACAAGGCCGCATACCGCGAGACGGGCGTGCACTGGCGACGGGCGGAGGCGCGCGCGATCGCGCGGCGCGTGCGCGAGCTCGTCGACACCGGGACGGCGACGGCGGGCGAGATCGTCGTGCTCTTCGCGGCAGGCACCGACGCCGAGCAGTACGAGCAGGAGCTGCGCCGCGCAGGCCTCCCGACGTATCGCGCGACCGGTAAGGGCTACTTCGGCCAGCAGCAGGTCGTCGACATGCTGGCGTACCTGCGACTCCTGCAGAACCGCTACGACGACCGCGCGCTCGTGAGCGTGCTCGCGTCACCGTTCGTCGGCGTCTCGAACGACGCGCTCGTGCTGCTCCGCCGCGTCGCGTCCCGCCGTCCGCTCTTCTCGGGGCTTGAGAAGTCGATGCCGCCCGGGCTGTCCGCGAACGACGAGCGGCTCATGCGCGCGTTCCGGCAGCGCTACGACCGACTGTCGGCGGCGATGCCGCGCCTCTCGCTCGAGCGGCTGTGCGAGCGCGTCGTCGCCGAGCACGACTACGACCTTGCCGTGCTCGCGATGTGGGACGGGAAGCGGCGGTACGCGAACATGCGCAAGCTCGCGCGGCTCGCGCGCTCGTACGAGGAGCTGCGCGGCCCCGACGTCGAGGGCTTCGTCCGCTTCGTCGGCGAGCAGGAGGCGCTCGGCGCGCGCGAGCTGGAAGCCGTCGCCGAAGAGGAGGGCGCCGACGCGGTGCGCCTGCTGACCATCCACGCGGCGAAGGGCCTCGAGTTCGAGGTCGTCATCGTGGCCGACGCGGGCCGCGACAAGGCGCCGCCCTCTGCGGAGGAGATCCTCGCACTCTCCGACGGCCGCTTCGGCTTCCGCGTCGCCGATCCGGTGACGACGAAGCGCCGCGGCGCGTTCGATTACGAAGAAGTGAAGGCGGCGCGCCAGGAAGAGGAGACTGCCGAGCGCCTGCGCCTCTACTACGTCGCGATGACACGCGCCCGGCAGCGGCTCATCGTTTCCGGCGCAATCGACCGCGAGCGTGCCGCGGATGCGTCCACGCCGATCGGCTGGGTGCTGGGGCGGCTCGAAGCCGGTGCGGAGCTCGACGCCTCCGGCGACGCGCCGGTCGAGCTCGTGCGCGGCGACGCGCATCTCCTCGTCCGGATCGACCGGTACCGGGAAGCGGACTGGGTCGATGCCCCGAAGGCGGAGCCCGACGCGGGGCAGCTCGAGCTGTTCGCGGCGCTCGACGAGGCCGTGACGGCGCCTGCGCCGGAGCTGCCGCCGCTCGTCGCGCCGCCCGATCCGCCGCTCCACCGGGTCAGGCGCCTGTCGTTCACGGCGCTCTCGACGTTCGACCAGTGCTCCTACAAGTACTACGCCCGCTACGCCGCCGGGATGAAGGAGCAGCCGATCGCGGGCCGCGGCGACGGCGGGATGTCGGCGACGGAGATCGGCAGCGCCGTCCACGCACTGCTCGAGGAGGTCGACCTCGCCGCTCCAGTCGTCCCGGAGATCGAGGACGAGCGCATCAGGGCGTTCGTGCTCGCGTACTGCGACTCGGAGCTTGCCCGCCGTGTTGCCGCGCTCGCCGGCGTCACGAAGGAGCGGCCGTTCACGTTCGAGCACGACGGCGTGCTCCTGCACGGGTTCCTCGACGTACTCCATCTCGCGGACGGTCGCGCGCTCGTCGTCGACTACAAGACGAACCTCCTCGGCGACTCGTCCCCCGACGCGATCGTGGAGGAGGACTACCGCCTGCAGCGGCTCGTATACGCCCTCGCATGCTTCCGCGCCGGGGCCGACGAGGTCGAGGTCGTCTACCACTTCCTCGAGCGTCCGGACGCCGTCGTGTCGACGACGTTCTCGCGCAACGCGATGGCCGAGCTCGAGCTCGAGCTGTCGGCTGCGATCGCGCAGATCCAGGCGGGTGAGTTCCGGCCCACGCCGAGCGAGTTCGCGTGCGCAGGCTGTCCCGCGCTCGACCTCGTGTGCGCCGGGCTCGGCCTGCGTGAGCCGGCGCCCGAGTATGCCGCGAGTGCCGCGTAGCTTCGTCTCGGAAGCGCGCAAGCGCGTCGGTCCGAAGCGGGAGCGAATTCGTCCGATCGTCGCGCGGCTCGCGGGCGAATACGAGGATGCGACGATCGCGCTCACGTTCCGCAGCCCGCTGGAGCTGCTCGTATCGGTGATGCTGTCGGCGCAGACGACCGACGTGAACGTGAATCGCGTCACCGCGACGCTGTTCGAGAAATATCACGTGCCGGAGGACTATCTCGCGGTGCCGCGGGAGGAGCTCGAGCGCGACATCTATGCGACCGGGTTCTTCCGCCAGAAGGCGAAGTCGCTGCGCGGCACGATGCAGATGCTCGTCGAGGAGTTCGACGGCGAGGTGCCGCGGACACTCGACGAGCTCACGCGCCTGCCGGGCGTCGCGCGCAAGACGGCGAACGTCGTCGCCGCGGAGCTCGGCACGCCGCAGGGGATCGTCGTCGATACGCATGTGCGGCGGCTGTCGCAGCGCCTGGGGCTCACGAAGCAGGAGGACCCGGTGAAGATCGAACTCGACCTCATCAGGATCGTCCCGCGCGAGGACTGGGGGCGCCTCCCGCATCTGCTCATCTGGCACGGGCGGCGGGTATGCGACGCGAGGCGGCCGCGGTGTGAAGACTGTGTCCTCAATGAGCTCTGCCCGTCGAGCCGCGTCTGATCTACATCCCGCTACGCGCGGGTTCGGGCTCGCCGCGGACGCGTACGAGCGCGGTCGGCCGGACTATCCGGCTGCCGCGATCGACTGGCTCGCCGAGCGGCTCGATCTCCGGCCGGGTCGAACGGTCATCGATCTCGCCGCCGGTACCGGCAAGCTGACGCGCCTCCTCGTTCCGACCGGCGCCGACGTGATCGCGGTCGAGCCGATCGAGGAGATGCGCGCGAAGATCGTGGGCGCGCGCGTGCTTGCCGGTACCGCGGAGTCCATTCCGCTCGGCGACGCGTCCGTAGACGCGGTGACCGTCGCGCAGGCGTTCCATTGGTTCAGGCTGGACGAGGCATTGGCGGAGATCCACCGCGTGTTGCGTCCGGGCGGCGGCCTCGCGCTCGTGTGGAACGTGCGCGACGAGCGTGATCCCCTGCAGGCGGCGGCGAGCGCGGTCATGCAGCCGCTCGAGGTGGACGTGCCGCGCCGGCACCGCCGGGACTGGCGCCAGGTGATCGATGCGACGGAGACGGCGACGTTCGATCACGAGCAGCTCGTCGGCGAGGACGCATTCGTCGAGCGCTTCACCTCCGTCAGCTTCGTCGCCGCGGCTCCGGCTGAGCGGCGTGCCGAAATCGAGGCGCAGCTCCGCGCCCTCGTGCACGACGCGGACCGGCCGATCCGGCTTCCCTACGTGACCGAGATCTACCTGGCCCGCAAGGCTGAGGCCGGTACCTAGTACCGGCACGGAAGCGTCACGAGTTCCACAGCGTCTCCCTGGTTGAGCGGCGTTGCTCGTGACGAAGTCGTTTGGGTACTAGGTACCGACGCCTTGACCGTGCCGTGACGCGGCCGTGAAGGGTCGTTCAGTTGACCGACGGATCCTCGGGGATCCGTGCGACGAGCTCGTAGATGCCGCCCTTGCGGCGGAGGACGTCCGCCCACAGCTCGCCGGGCTCTTCGGTGAACGCGTCGTCGGGCCGCGAGGGCTCGACGATCCAGTCGTCGCGGTCGAGCTCGTCCTCGAGCTGGCCGGCGCCCCAGCCCGCATAGCCGGCGAAGACGCGCCGGCGAATCGTCATGGCGGCGACGTCGTCGGGGTCGTCGAGCGACGGGAAGCCGAGCGTGCCGAAGAGCGGAACGGCTGCGTCGTCCGGGTCGAGGAACTCGCCGAGCACGAGCACGGCGTTCGGCTGCACGGGGCCTCCGACCCACACCTGCTCGCCGTCGTCGACGAGCGGCTCGAGCTGCGGCACGATCTCCGCGACGGGCGCGGGGGAGGGGCGGTTGAGCACGAGGCCGGCCGCACCCTCGTCGTTGTGCTCGGTCACGAGGACGACCGCGCGGCGGAAGTTCGGGTCGATGAGGCTGGGCGAGGCGATCAGCAGCTTGCCCTGGAGAGACTCCACCTCGCTCATTCTCGTTTGCTGCCCCGATACGAGATGACGTGAACACGCTCGACGGTGAGCATGCCCTCCTGCACCATCTCGTCGAGGAGCGGGACGACGCGGTCGATGTTCTCGGCCGTGTCGACGATCTCGATCACGACCGGCAGGTCCTCCGACAGGCGCAGAATCCGCGATGTGTGGAGACGCGAGTCGGCGCCGAATCCTTCGATCCCGCGCACCACGGTCGCGCCGGCGAGGCCTTCCTCGCGGACGCGCTCGACGATCGCCTGGTAGAGGGGCCTGCCATGCCACGTGTCCGACTCGCCGATGAAGAGCCGGAGCAGCTTGCCTTCGCCTTCGAGCTTCACAGGGCCCTCCCGGTGATCACGCCGAGATACACCGCACCGAGGCCGGCGGCGAGGCTGCCGAACATGTTCGCGGCAGCGAGACCGATCGCACCGTCTTCGGTGAGTCGGTACGTCTCGAACGAGAGCGTCGAGAACGTCGTGTACGCACCGAGGAATCCGATTGTCACGGCGCCGCGGATCCACGGCGCAACG
>DATBQM010000004.1:0-96232 GCA_036560805.1 Gaiellaceae bacterium
CGACGTCGGGCAGGTGCGGCTCGTGGTAGCTGAGGTCGGCTCCGTGCTGCTCGAGCACCGAGCCGACCTCGCTCACACGGCTTTCGTCCGGGACGAGCCGCAGCAGGTCCGCGCGCACGCGGACAGCGTACGTCAGCTACCCGGACGCCTGAAACCGTTCGCGCACGAGCCGTTCCTCTCCGGCGTGAGCGCGACGTCCGTCGCCTCACCGTCTTTCCCTTGTCGGGACTCGCTCCGCGCACGAATGCGCCGCGGGGGAACGATGGTCGCCCCCGTTCCGGCGACCACGAAGTACGACGCCACGCCCGCACCGACGAGGGCAGCCCCGAGGACCCCGTTCAGGACGCCGAGGCGGGCGAGCGTGCCCGGCAACAGGCGCCGGGAGGCGCCGGCCGGCAGCCGACTCGAGATCACGTTCATTCGGAGCCCTCCTTCGCGGCGAGGCCCCTGCTGCCCTAAAGCGTGGGCTGAGCTCCTATGAACCGGATGAGAATTCGCGCGACGCGAGCACGGAGTCGACGAGCCCGTATTCCACCGCTTCCTCGGGCGAGAGGAAGCGGTCGCGGTCGATGTCGTGCATCACCTGCTCCACGTCTTTGCCGGAGTGGCGCGCGATGATCTCCCCGTACTTCCTCGTGACCGCGAGGATCTCGCGTGCGGCGATCTGGATGTCGGCCGGCGTTCCGCGGAACCCCCCGGATCCCTGGTGGATCATCACCTTCGCGTTCGGGAGCGCGTGCCGCTTGCCCGCGGCGCCCGAAGCGAGCACGAGCGCGCCCGCGGACATCGCCATGCCGACGGCGTACGTGCAGATGTCCGGCTTGACGAACTGCATCGCGTCGTAGATCGCGAAGCCTGCGTACGCATCGCCGCCGGGCGAGTTGACGTAGAGATGGATGTCCGCGTCGGGGTCCTCCGCCTCCAGGAAGAGGAGCTGCGCGACGATGAGGTTCGCCGACTGCTCCGAGACATCGGTGCCGAGGAAGACGATCCGCTCCCGGAGCAGCCGGGAGAAGATGTCGAAAGAACGCTCGAAGCGGCCGTCGGACTCCACCACCATTGGCACGAGGGTGCTCATGGTGCGTATAATACGCAACCATGGAGTTGCACGTCGAGAGAGAGGTCGTCTTCCCCGCCGAGCCGGACGAGGTCTGGGAGGCGCTGACCGACCCAGAGCGGCTCGAGGAGTGGTTCGCCACCGAGGTCGAGCTCGATGCCCGGCCGGGAGGCGAGGGCGTCTTCCGCTGGGGCGACGGCGAGGAGCGCCGCGCCGTCGTGCGCGAGGCCGAGCCCGAGGAGCGGCTCGTCCTCGACTGGGACGACGGCGGCGAGGTCGTGCTCGAGCTCGAGGAGGTCGAGGGCGGCACGCGCGTCCACGTCACCGAAACGTCGCCGGACTTCGCCTCGGCCCTCGAGCTGCATGCGCTCGCGTGGTCACCCGCGCGCGCGTAGACCTCGTCTTCGACGCCCTCGGCGATCCGGGGCGCCGCGCGCTCGTCGCCTCGGTGGCCGAGCGCGGGACGGCGACCGCGACCGAGCTCGCGGCGGAGCTACCGGTGACGCGGCAGGCGGTCGCGAAACAGCTGACGGCGCTCGCCGACGCCGGGCTCCTCCGGGCTGCGCGGGTCGGACGCGAGACGCGCTACGCGGTGACGCCGCAGCCGCTCGGCGACGCCGCCGAATGGCTGATCATGGTCGGCGCGCAGTGGGACGAGCGGCTAGCCGCGCTCGGCAAGTCGTTGGCTAAGGCCCGAGCCGCTCGATAGCCCAGCCGTCGCCCGCGCGGCGATACCTGAACCGGTCGTGCAGCCGGTTGTCCCGGTGCTGCCAGAACTCCCACGCATCCGGCACGAGGCGAAAGCCTCCCCACCAATCCGGTCGCGCGGGCTCCCCGTCCCCCTCGAGCTCGGCAACACGCTGCTCGAGCCACTCCCGCGACTCGACCGGCTTGCTCTGCGGCGACGCGACGGCCGAGAGCCGCGCGCCCAGCGGCCGCGTGGCGAAGTACCTGTCCGACTCGGTGTCAGACACCGAATGCGCCTCGCCCTCGATGCGCACCTGCCGGCCGAGGGGCTCCCAGTAGAAGAGGAGCGCGGCGCGCGGGTTCTCCGCAAGCTCGCGGCCTTTGCGGCTCGGGAAGTGCGTGAAGAACACGATCCCGTCCTCGTCGGCCTGTTTCATCAGCACCATGCGCACGGACGGGCTGCCGTCCGCGCGGGCGGTGGCGAGCGCCATCTTCTCCGCCGCGGGAACGGCCGCCTGTGCGGCCTCGAACCAGCGCCGAAACTGCTCCAGGGGATCGTCGACGAGGTCGTCGCGATCCAGCGACTGCTCAGAGGCGGGCACGGAGATCGGCCGGCCGCAGGGTGCCGGTGCCGAGATCGGCGCTCGTGGGCACGAGCTCGCGCACGACCCGAAGCACGAGCTCGGCCTCGTCGCTGAGCGGGCTCAGGAGCTTGTTCCCCTTGAGGAGCGCCTTCCCCTTCGGTGCGGGAAACACGCCGAGGTCGCGCTCGGCATAGCCCCGCTCGCGCAATAGCGCGTTGGCAGCGGCAATCGCGTCCTCGACCATTGAGTCACGCTAACCGAACAGGTCGAGCTCGGGCGGGATCGGGATGTCCGTCGCCCGGCCTTCTCCGCGAACGTCGAGCCCGCGCACGATCGTCACAGGCACGCGGTCGAGCTTCCCCGAGACGAGCTGCGCCGCGCCGGCAATCTCATCCGCGACGGCGATCACCGTTGCATGCAGCTCGTACCCGATCGGATCGTGCGCGCCCGCGAAATCCTGGAGCACCCGGACGCCGGCGGTCCCGATAGCGACGTCCGTCGTTCCCTGCCGCCACGGCCGCCCGAACGAGTCGGTGACGATGACGCCGACGTCGCGTCCCGTCCGCGCGCGCAACTCGTCACGGAGATTCACGGCCGAGCCGTCGGGATCGTGCGGCAGGAGTACGAGCGTCCCGGGCTCGGGCGCGTTCGATGCGTCGACGCCAGCGGACGCGCAGATGAAGCCGTGCTCCGTCTCGCAGATGACGAGCGGCGGCCGAACACGAACGATGCGCTTCGCCTCGCGCAGGATGACCTCGATGCGGCGCGCTGCGTCGCCGTCGGTGCCGGCGATCTCGATCGCGTGCGCGGACGGCTCGACACCGTCGAGCCGGATGACGCGGCCTTCGATCTTCGAGATCGCCTTCTGCGCCACGACGACAACGTCGCCGTCCTCGAGCTCGGTCCGCTCGAGGATGAGGGTCGCGAGATCGTCGCCCTCTTCGATCTCCGGCATTCCGGTGACGGGAAAAACCGAGAAGCCCGTCACAGGCCGACGATGCGGATGCCGGCGTGGCCCTTGTAGCGGCGATTGAGGTTGACGATCACCGCGGTCATCCCTTCGAGCGCCCGTGCACTCGTCAACGGGCCGGCGTCGAGCGCGCGGCCGGAAACGACCTTCGACGCGAGCTCGAGCGCGAGATCCTTGGCGAGAGGATCGTCGCCGCACACGAGTGCATCGCCTTCCGCCTTCCCGCTCGCGAGCGACGCGGCGGCGAGCGAGTGCAGGCCCGCCGCGACCGGCGCGCGCAGCAGGTCCTGCGTCCTCTCCGCGATCGAGCGATCGTCCGCAGTCGGGTGGACGCCCGACTTCGTGAAGCGCAGCTCGCTCGCGACGCTGAGCACAGGCGTGTCGCCGATCGCGTCGGCGAGCTCGGCAGCCGTGGACAGCGCGGCGTCCGCCTTCACCGCGAAGACGACGAGGTCGACGTCCTGGACGGCGTCGGTGTTCGTCGCGCCGCCCGTTGCGCCGGCTTCCGCGGCCTTCTCGCGGGCGCGCTCGGCGGCGCGCGAGCCGATCACGACGTGGTCGCCGGCTTCCGCGAGCCGCGTGGCGAGCGCAAGCCCGAAGTCGCCCGTCCCGCCTACCACTGCGACTCTCATGCAGGCACAGCTCCGAGTGCGACCTCGGCCAGCCGGCGTCGCGCGTCGTTGTCGGTCATGAGCGTGCGCGCCACGATCGGCCGGACGTCGCGCAACCCGTCGAGCTGGCCCGCGTCCGCCTCGTCGACGACAAGCGCGTCGATCAGACCCGGGTAGCACCCGGCCACGTGCGCCGGCGACGTTCCTCCGGCGAGGCGCGCGAGCATGCGGTCGGCCGGGCCTTTCACCGCGCGGCCGCCGATGAGCGGGCTGACCGCGACGCAGGGAACGCGGCGCGCTGCGATCGCATCTCGAATCGCGCGCACGGCCAGAATCGGCGCAATCGAGACGTACGGGTTGCTCGGCGCAAGGAGCAGCAGCTCCGCATCGGCGATCGCATCGAGGACGCCGGGGGCGGGGGACGCAGCGTCGGCGCCTTCGAAGCGCAGGCCGTCCACCTCGTCACGATGAGCGCGCGCGACGAACCACTCCTGGAAGGTCACCTCGCCGTCCGCGATCGCGATCCAGGTCCGCAGCCGGTCGTCGGTCGCCGGAAGCAAGCGCGTGTCCACCCCGAGCTCCGCGCACAGCCTGCCCGTCACCTGCGAGAGAGGTTCGCCCCCGAGCAGGGCCTGCGTGCGCACGAGATGCACGCCGAGATCGAGGTCGCCGAGGCGGAACCACGTCTCGCCCCCGAGCTCGCCGACGCTCTCGAGCACCCGCCACGTCTCGCCTGCGCGCCCCCAGCCGCGCGCCTCGTCGTTCACGCCTGCGAGCGCGTACATGATCGAGTCGAGATCGGGCGAGACGTGCAGCCCGAGCACCTCGAGGTCGTCGCCGACGTTGCCGACGACCGTGACGTCCTCCGTCGCGGCGACGACGCCCTGCACGAAGCGTGCGCCCCCGACACCGCCCGAGAAAACGACGACCCTCACTGCGCCGTCCCCGTCGTGAGCGTGGCGAGAACGGACTGCGTACGCGGACCGCATCGCAGTTGCAGGCGCTCGAGGTCCCCCATCGTGTCGACGTCCTCTGCGAGGTTCGGCACGACGACGGAAACCGTGTCGACGTCGAGCGCGTGGAAGCGCCGCGCGCTGTCCGGGCCGTAGAGCGGCCGGAACAGGTCGGCACCCGAGAGGCCGAGCGCGTTCGTCGTGCCGTCCAGCGCTTCGACGAGCGCGATGCCGCGCTCGGGCACGCCTTCGACCAGGGCGCGCAGGTCTTCGGGCACGACACACGGCACGTCGGCGTTCACGACGAGCACGGTGCCGACGAGACCGGCGAGGGCCGCCCGCACGGCGGGCCCCTGACCGCCCCCGGGATCTGCGACTGCGTCGGCCCCGACCTCGCGCGCAAGCGCTGCTCCCTCCTCATCGCCGGTGACGACCAGCGTCGAGCCGACGACGATCGAAGCGGCGAGCACGTCGGCGAGCATCGCCAGCGAGAGGTCGCGGCGCGTGCGGCGCGACGCGTCCAACCGCGTCTTGCCCGCAGAGCCCGCGAACGGCACGACCACCGTCGTCATGGAGAGAGCGTAGTAGCGTGGCCTCGGTGAAGGTGAGGGCGACCCGTGTGCTGCCCGGCCCGGCGTGGGCCGAGCTCGATCCGGTGGAGATCGCGCCGGCCGACATTCCCGGGCCGGATGTCGAGGCGCTCGTCGTCGTCAACGAGCCCGTCGACCTGACCCTCTACCCGTCGGTACGGCTGATCGCGAACTACAGCGTCGGCTACGACCGCATCGACATCGCGGCGGCAACCGCCCGCGGCATCGCGGTGTCGAACACGCCGGGCGTTCTCGACGCCGCCACCGCCGACCTCGCGATGGCGCTCATGCTCGCGGCCCGGCGCGGCCTGGTCGCGGGCGACCGGCTCGTGCGCGAGGGCGGCTGGGCCGGTCTCCGCGACGGACGCGAGGTGAGCGGCGCGACGCTCGGGATCATCGGCGCCGGCCGCATCGGCTCAGCCGTCGGCCGCCGCGCGGCGGGATTCGACATGCGCATCCTCACCGTCCGCCGGAGCGAGGGCGACCTCGACGCGGTCTTGCGCGCCTCCGACATCGTCAGCCTGCACGTGCCGCTCAGCGCCGAGACGAGAGGACTGATCTCGAGCGAGAAGCTGGCCTTGCTCAAGGACGGCGCCACGTTCGTGAACACCGCCCGCGGCCCTGTTGTCGACGAGGAGGCGCTCGTCGCCGAGCTCGTGTCGGGTCGTATCACCGCGGGCCTCGACGTCTTCGCGCACGAGCCGCATGTGCCGCCCGAGCTCTTCGACCTTCCGAACGTCGTCCTCACGCCCCACATCGCCAGCGACACCATCGAGACGCGCGCGGGGATGTCGCGCGTCGTCGTCGACAACATCCTTGCCTTCATGCGCGGCGAGCCGCTCCCGAACCCCGTCCTCTAATACGCCTGCCCAGGGCGGCCGGCGCTGATCCACTCGCGCACCTCGAACCAGTGGCTCGAGCGTAGCGCCTCGGCGACGCGTTCGTCGGTGTGCGCCGCGTAGAACACATTGTGGTCGAGGTCGCAGCAGACGGCGACGTCGGCCAGCGACACGTCGCGGATCTGCATGAGTGCGTCCGCCGGTAGCTGCGCCTCGGCGACGGTGTAGTGCTTGAACTGGAGCTCGGGCGCGATCTCCATCAGGTCGGGCCAGTCCGGGCACGTTCTGCTGCTCACGACCAAGTCCCTTCGAGGTGCACCAGGCCACGTCCTTCGTCGGCGGGATAAACGACGAACACGAGCGCATCGTCGAGCGAGTGGTACTGCGTCTCGCCGTGCTCGTCACTGATGTCGAGCCGCAAATGGAGTCGTCCGTCGGCAAACGGAGGACGCACCGAGTCGAAGCGGAGCGGAAATACACGCGTGTCGCCGTTCCAGCCGAGCCCGCTCGTGGACACCGCGCCTGCGGCGACGAGGATGCCCGCGTCGTCGCGCAGCTCCCAGCCGAGCCGAGGCGGCGCGATGAGCGAGTCCGCAGCGATGTCGAGCGCGATCGCGAACGGCTCGCCGGCGAGCAGCTGGCTGCGCTCTCCGCCGTCCGCGTCGAGCAGGCGCACGTTCTCCACGCGGGCGACGTCCCCGCCCCACTCCTTCAGGCCCGCCGCGCGCTCCTCGGGGTCGCGCTCTCCGGCAAGCATGCGGCGGTAGGCGACGACCGCCTCGTGCGTCGGGCCGTCGAACGCCACGCGGCCGTCGCTCAGCAGCACTGCGCGGTCGCACAGCCGTTCGACGGCGCTCGCGTCGTGCGAGACGAAGACGATCGTGCCGCCCCGCTGCTTGAACTCGAAGATCTTCCCGAAGCACTTGCGCTGGAACGCCTCGTCGCCGACGGCGAACACCTCGTCGAGGAGGAGCACGTCCGCCTCGATGTGCGACGCGATCGCGAAGCCGAGCCGCATGTACATGCCGGACGAGTAGGTGCGCACGGGCAGGTCGATGAAGTCCTCGAGCCCGGCGAACGCGACGATCTCGTCGAGCTTCTCGCGGATCGCGATGCGCCGCAGGCCGTGGATCGAGCCGTTCAGGTACACGTTCTCGCGGCCGGTCAGATCGGGGTGGAAGCCGGCGCCGAGCTCGAGCAGCGAGCCGACGCGGCCGCCGACGGCGACGCTCCCCGAGGTCGGCTTGACGATCCCGGAGAGCAGCCGCAGGAGCGTCGTCTTGCCTGAGCCGTTGCGGCCGACGAGGCCGACGGCGCTCCCCGGCTCGACCGAGAACGAGACGTCGCGCAGCGCCCACACGTCGGTTCCGCGCGTGCGACCGCGCGCAACGAGCAGGTCCTTCAGCGCCCGACTCTCGCGCGGATAGACCCGGAAGCGGCGCGCCGCGTGCTCGACCTCGATCGTTCCGGGCGTCATCGCAGCGACCGCTTCACGATCGCGGCCAAAGCTCCGACGAAGGACGGGTCGTCGTTCGGCATCTGCACGCGCTCGAGCGTCATTCCGAGCTCCGCTGCCTTCTCCTTCGCCTCGACGTCGATGTCCCAGCGGATCTCCAGATGATCGGACACGAAGCCGACAGGGCACACGAGCACGTGGTCGACGCCGCCGCCGTGCAGCTCGGTGAGGTGGTCGAGAATGTCGGGGCCGAGCCAGGGCTCGCCGGTCGGGGATTCGCTCTGGAACGAGAACGACCAGTCGCCGACGCCCGCGGCGTTCGCGATCGCACTCGACGTCTCCAGGAGTTGATCCTTGTACGGGTCGCCCATGTCGAGGATGCGCGCCGGCAGCGAGTGCGCGGTGAACACCACGTGCGCGTCCGTTCCGCGGATCCGTTCCGCGAGCATCGCGACGAATGCAGGCTCGAGGTGCCAGCTGTCGACGAAGCGCAGATCGGTGGCGCCGTCGACCGCTCCTTCGAGCTGGTCGCGGTAGCCCTTGATCGAGAGCGCGGAGTAGTGCGGCGCGAGCACGAGCCCGACGAGCCGGTCGGCGCCGCCCGCGAGCGCCGCCTGCGCCGCGTCGGCGATATGCGGCGTCCAGTGCTTCATCCCGGTGAAGACGGGGATGCCGCCGAGCTGCCGTTCGAGCTCGGCCCGCGTCCGCTCGGTGATCTCGTTCAGCGGGTTCGAGTCCTCGATCCCGAGCCGCCGGTAGCGCGCGACCAGATCGTCGAGGTGCTCCGGTGCAATCGGCCGCCCGCCGCGGATGTCGGCGTAGTAGGCGGGGACGTCGTCGACGCGCTCGGGCGACCCGTACGCCATCAGCACGACCGCGTCAGGCATGCACGGGCTCCTGGACGAGCGCGGTGAGGCGCGTGAGCACGTCCGGATCGGTGCGCGGCAGGACGCCGTGGCCGAGATTGAAGATGTGCGACCGACCGGCGCCCTGCGCGAGCACGTCGAGCGCGGCGCGCTCCACGAGCTCCCACGGGCCGAGCAGGATCGAGGGATCGAGGTTTCCCTGCACCGCGCGATCATCCGGCGCTGCGGAGAGCGGCAGGCGCCAGTCGACACCGATCACGTCGCCGCCCGCGCGGGCGAGTGCGACGACGAGATGCTCCGTCGCGCCGGTGCCGAAGTGGATCGTCGGCACGTCGGCAGCGGCGAGGACCCGCGCGGAGTACGGCGCGACGTGCTCCGCGTAGTCGGCAGGCGACAGGACGCCGACCCACGAGTCGAAGACCTGAATGACGTCCGCCCCGACGCGCGCTTGCGCGGCCACGTATCGGGCGAACTGCTCCGAGAGGCGCTCCATCAGCGCGTGCCACACGGCGGGCTCGCGGTACATCAGCGTCTTCGTGCGGGCGAAGTCGCGGCTCGGCCTCCCTTCGACGAGATAGCCGGCGACTGTGAACGGGCCGCCGCAGAACCCGACGAGCGCGCGGTCGGAGTCGAGCTCGCGGCGCACGATGCGGATCGCCTCGAGCACGTTCTCGTCCGGCTCGCCGATGGAGAGGCGCTCGACGTCGGCCATGCTCTCGATCGGCCGGTCGACGACGGGGCCGACGCCCTCGACGAGATCGACGGCGATTCCCATGCCGAGGACCGGGGTCATGATGTCGGCGAAGAGGACGGCCGCATCGACGCCGTGCCGCCGCACCGGCTGAAGCGTCACCTCCGCACACAGCTCCGGCGTGCCTGCCAGCTCGAAGAAGCCGTGGCGCTCGCGCAGCGCGCGGTACTCGGGCAGCGAGCGCCCGGCCTGCCGCATGAACCACACGGGCGTGCGTTCGACCGGCTCGCGACGCGCGACCCGCACGAGGAGAGGCTCGGTCACGCGATCTAGAGTAGCCCCGTGCCAGGTACCGGCCCCCTCGTAGTGCGTTGGCATGCACTCGAGCTCCCGCCGGTGGAGGCGGGCGCGCCGCGCATGGCGACGGTCGAGCTCGAGAACGCAGGTTCTGCTCCGTGGCGGACGCGCGGCCCGAGCGAGGGCATCTTCCTCGCCTATCACTGGCTGGACGAGCGCGGCAACGCCATCGTCTGGGACGGCATCCGCACGGCGCTCGTGCACGAGGTCGAACCGGGCGCGACGCTCCGCCAGGAGATCGCCGTTCGCGGCCCCATACCGCCCGGCCGCTACCGGCTCGCGGTCGACCTCGTCGAGGAGAACAGATTCTGGCTCGCCGAGCTCGGCAACGTGTTGCTCGAGCGCAACGTCGAGGTGGCGCCGCGCGACGCCTCGAAGGCGCGCACATTCTTCCCGGACGGCGCAGAGCCGTCCGCGGACTGGCTGGCGCGCGCGCACGCGCTGCACGCCGAGGGCTACGGCGCGGTCGGCGGCGCGGTCGAGGGCGAGCGCGGCCTCTTCCGGCGAACGTCGCCCGAGCTCGAGCCGTACGCGCCCGGCGGTGGACGGCACCCCCGCTTCCCGCATCCGCTCGTGGCGCCGTCGCTCCTCCCGCCGCTCGAGCCGAACGACGAGGTCGCCGGCCTCCCCGCCTACCGGCCGGAGGGCGACGAGCCGTCGATGTTCGACGCGCGTCTGGTGCTCAGACTTCGATAGCGATCTGGTCGTCGACGCGGGTGAAGACGAATGCGCCGAGCGCGAGCGCGGCGGCGCACGAGACGACGAGGTAGACGGCGTCCCCCCAGAACGGCATCTGCCCGAGGAAGAGCGGCGCGCGCACCGCCTGAACAGCGGGCGACAGCGGATTGACCCAGTGGATGACAGCGACGACCTTGTGGTGTGACGCGAACTGCGACAGCGGATAGATCACGGGCGTCAGGAAGAACCACGGGACGAGTGCCGCAGCGACGATGAATTCGACGTCGCGGAAGAGCACGTTGAGCGATGCGAAGGTGAGCGCGAGCCCGGACACCAGGCCGACGACGAGCGCCGCGAGCGGGATTGCCAGGAGCTCGGTCGCACGAACGCGCGGGAGCAGGATCCCGTTCAGCACGAGCAGGATGACGAGCATCGCGGCGAAGCTGACGAGATGGGCGCCGACCACGGAGAGTGGCACGAGCTGCCGCGGAAACCGGATCTTCCGGATGAGGTTCGCGTTGTCCAGCATCGATCGCGTCGCCGATTGCAGCGCCGCGGCGAAAAACGTCCAGATCGCGAGCCCTGAGAGGAGGAACAGCGGATAGTGCGAGACGCTCGCGAATCGCGTGTTCCACATCACGCTGAACACGAGCAGGTAGACGCCCATCAGCATGATCGGGTTCACGATCGTCCACAGCACCCCGAGCGCCGAGCCGCGGTACTTCGCTTGCAGATCGCGGCGGAAGAGGTTCCCGAACAGCTCGCGGTACCTCAGAACGTCCGCGTAGACGTTCACGCCGGCTTCCGCGCGTAGACGGACACGCCGCAGTAGTGCACGGCGCTCAGGTGCGTGAGCGTCCCGAGCGAGAGCCCGACCTTGGGGATCTTCGACAGCAGGCGCCCGTACGGCGACGGCGCCCACCCATCGGGCCGCTCGAGTCGCCGCACGCGGAGCCCCGCTCCGAGGAACGCGCCGAGGTACGCCCAGACCGTGTGCACGTGCTCGTTGATCCCGACCTCCTTTTCGGCCGCCTGATCGGGGTTCTCCGGACTTCGCCCGATGCCGCGCGTTCCCTCGTTCAGGCCGGCGACGACGGCGCCCGGCCGGGCGACGCGCGCCATCTCCCGGACCATCTGACGAAGGTCGAGCGCATGGTGCAGCGTCGCGAGGCAGTAGACGACGTCGAAGCTCTCGTCGGCGAACGGCAGATGCTCGCCGTCGGCCTGCACCCGTCCGAAGTCCCCGTAGAACGCGCCCCGCCCGAGACCGATCTTCGGGTCGACGAGGATGTCGGTGGCGACGAACTCGCAGTCGCGCTCGAGCCAGAAGCGCGACGCCCACGCCTTGGCGGCCCCGACCTCGAGCACGCGCAGCCCGCGCAGGTCGCCGATGTACCGGTCTAGGAGCACCTGGAACGAGTGGCCGTTCGCGAGCCAGACGAGGTCGTTCCAACCGAGCTCGCGGTTGACGAACGGGAGGACGGAGTCGACCGCGTCGTCCGGCTCGTACCAGCCCTCGGACTGCGCCTTCTCGACCCAGCCGACCGTCTCGCCCAGCTTTTCCCGCGCACCGGGAAGGTCCTCGTGCAGCATTAGGGGGATGCCGTCCTCGAGCCCGAAGGCGCGTCCACAGGCGGTACACGCCAGGCCCGTCTCGCCCTCGGTGACGGGCGCCCGGCAGACGGGGCAGCGAAGGAGCTCGAGGAGGCCTGTTTCCACGTCTGACTCGCGGGCCAAACTAGCGGACGGCTGCCCATACACCCGCTTAACAGCCCATGAATAGCCTTCACCCGTGACGGTCACCGCGGCCGCCCTCGCCGCCCTCCCCGCGAGCCTGCTCGCGATCTGGGCGCTCCGCAAGACGCCGGCTGCGCGCTACGTCGTCGCAGCGCCGCGTGCGGACCGCTGGCACACGCGGTCGACGCCGCTGCTCGGCGGGAGCGGGATCTTCACGGGGATGCTCGTCGCCGCGGGAATCGCCGTCGCGACACACGTCATCCCGGCGAGCCGCGAGCTCGGCGGCATCCTCGGCGGCTGCGCCATCCTCTTCCTCGCCGGTCTCGTCGACGACGTCTACCGGCTGCCTCCGCTCGCAAAGCTCGCGGCGCAGGGCGGCGCGGCCGCGCTCGTCATCTGGTCGGGCGTTCGCGTCCAGATCATCTCGAACAACGTCGCCGCGACCGCGCTCGCCGTCGTCTGGCTGCTCGGGATGACGAATGCGTTCAACCTGCTCGACAACATGGACGGCCTCGCGGCCTCGCTCGCGACGATCGGATGCGCGTTCTTCGCGATCGACGCGTTCACGATCCACCCCGACCACATGATCGCGCTCCTCGCGCTCGCGGTCTGCTTCGGCTGCCTCGGCTTCCTGCCCTACAACCTCCGCCTACGCCGTCCTGCGTCGGTATTCATGGGTGACAGCGGCAGCCAGGTGCTCGGCTTCGCGCTCGGCTCGCTCGGGCTCGCATCGAGCTGGACGGTCGCGGGCTCGACGGTCGCGACGCTGGTGCTCCCATTGCTCGTGCTCGCGGTCCCGATCCTCGACACGTCGCTCGTCACGATCGTCCGCCTGATCGAAGGACGCCCCGTGACGCAGGGCGGCCGCGACCACACGTCGCACCGCCTCGTGTACGAGGGGCTCTCCGACAAGCGCGCCGTCGTGCTCCTCAGCGGTGTGTCAGCGGCGCTCGGCTTGACGAGCCTCGCGTACAAAGTGCTCGACGACACGCGCATCACGCTCCTGGGCGTGCTGATCACGTTCGCGTTCCTGCTCCAGTTCGGGAGCTATCTCGCGGACGTCAACCGGGCCGAGGCGAGCGACCGTGCGCCGAGCTTCCTCGCGTCGCTGCTCGTCCACCGGCGGCGCCTCGTCGAAGTCGTCGTCGACTTCCTGCTCATCTCCGCGTCGTTCACCGCAGCCTTCATCATCCGGCTGGAGGGAACCGGCGTCATGTGGCAGCGGCACGTGTTCGACCGCTCGCTGCCGGCGCTCCTCGTGGCGCGGTACATCTTCTTCATCGTCTTCGGGCTCTACCGCGGCGTGTGGCGCTACGCCGGGGCGCGTGACGCCGCGAACATCTTCGCGGCGTGCGTGCTCTCGGAGGCCGCGGCGTTCCTGTTCACCTGGGCGACTGTCCCGTTCAACGGCTTCCCACGCGGGACGTACCTGATCGATGTCCTGCTCTGCACCTTCCTCATCGGGGTGTCTCGCTTCTGGGAACGCGGCATCGCCCGTGGACTCGCCACTCTCGTCGGTCGCGGAGACCAGCGCCGTGTGCTCATCGTCGGCGCCGGCCGCAGCGGGCGGAGCCTGCTGCGCGAGCTGCGCGAGACGCCGGGCGAACGCGTCGTCGGCTTCGTCGACGACGACGACGCTCTGCGCCGACGCCGAATTCAGGGCGTGTCGATCGTCGGCGGCCTGGACGACATCGGCTGGGCGGTAGGCCGGCTGGCCCCGGACGCTGTCCTCGTGACGATCCCGTCCGCCCCCCGCGAGCGGCTGGACGGAGTGCTGGAGGCATGCAGGCGCGCTGCTGTACCGTGCAGCTTCGTGCGCCGCGAGATCGAAGTCACGCACGCCGTTCCGCTCGGCATCGCAGCCGAGTGAGCGCGATCGCAACGCAGCGCAACGAGTTGCGCTCGGCCACGCTCAGCGATCGCCTGCTGGCGGCCGTCCCGCTGGCGAGCATCTACGTCTGGCTGTCCGCGGTGTACGCATTCGAGGCCTGGCGGCGCGTGACGCCGTGGCTATTCGGCGACGAGCTCGAGTTCACGCAGCTCGCGCGCTCGATCTCCGCCACGGGCCACCCGGCCGAGCGCGGGCAGCCGCACTCGGCGGACTCGCTCTACAACTACCTCGTCGCGCCGTTCTGGCGCATCCACGACGTCGCCGCGGCGTACTCGGCGGTCAAGTACGTCGACGTGCTGATCATGGTGGCCGTCATCTTCCCGACGTACCTGCTCGCGCGCATGATGGTCGGCAAGACGGCAGCGCTCTTCGCCGCGGCCGGCGCGGGCGCAGTCCCGGCCCTCGCCTACTCGTCCTACCTCGTCCAGGAGCCGATCGCGTACCCCTACGCGGCGTTCTGCTTCTTCGCGATCGCCAAGGCGTTCGTCACGAAGAGCCGGGGCTGGATCGGCGTCGCGATCGTAGCGTCGATCGCCGCGCCGGCCGTTCGCGGAGAGCTGCTGGTCATCCCGGCGACGCTCGTGCTCGCGTTCCTCTTCGCAGCGTGGTCGAGCGATCGTACGAAACGATGGCGTGCGACGTGGTCGACCGGAGACTGGATCGGATTCGTCGTCCTCCTGTTCGGTGCGATCTTCCTCCTGGCCGCGATCGGCAGCCATCACTCCGACGAGATCAACCGCGTCACGCGCGGGTACAAGCACCGGCAGATCATCGAGGGTAACTGGGCGGCGGGCTCGTTCGCGATCGGCCTCGGAGTTCTGCCCTTCGTGGGGGGGCTCGCAGCGCTCTTCCGTGCGCGCGGCGAGGAGCTCAGCCGTGAGGTTCGCATCTTTCGCTCCGTCGCGACTGCCGGGCTCGTCACGTTCGGCCTCTACACGGCGGTCAAGGCCGCCTATCTATCGACCACGTTCGCAACGCGCGTCGAGGAGCGCAACCTCATCTACATCGCGCCGCTGCTCTTCGTCGGGACGGCACTCGTTTTCTCGCGCCGGCGCGTGAGCACCATCGGGCTGGCGGTAGCAGGCGCGTACACGCTCTACCTCATGGGCTACGCGCTCTATCACGTCACGCAATACCCGTACCAGATGGGCATCCAGCTGTACTCGGACGCGCTCGGCTTCGCCATCCTCCAGCAGGCCAACCGCGACGTGGGTTGGACCCCGCACTTCGTTCGCGAGCTCCTCATCGTCATGACGATCGTCTCGGTGCTCGTGCTCCTCGCGTCGCGCTTCCTCCGAGGCCGCGCGCTCGCTGCGGTCACCGTCGCCGCCGCGATCGGCGTCGTCGGCTGGAACCTCACCGGGGAGCTCGCCGCGTCCGCCGGGACGAACTCGCTCGCGCGCCAGGCGGCGACCACGCTCGGCCGGCCGTTCTCGTGGGTGGACGACACGACGCATCTCGCCCCGACGCTGTACATGGGCGAAGAGGAGCACGACCAGAACCCCGAGTGGCTCCTCGAGTTCTGGAATCGCTCGATCGCGCGCGTGTCGAGCCTCGACGGCAGCGTGCTCGGGCCCGGGCCTTCCGGCGGGCCGAACATCCTGCGTAACGGGTCGCTGTACTGGACGAACGCTCCTGGCGGCCTGCCGATCCAATACGCCTACGCCGTCGAGGACCTGCCGTGCATCGATCTCGCCGGCGCGCGCGTCAGGACGCACGTGTACCAGGCGGGCGGCGGCCCGCAGACCTGGGCGCTCCTGCGTCTCGCCCGGCCGAACCGCCTTCAGAGCACGTGCACCGACATCTATCCCGACGGCTGGACGAACGGCGCAGAGAGCTTCTATTACCGCTTCTCAGGGCCGGACGGCTGGCTCCGCGTCGCCTACTCCCGCCCCGAGAACTATCCGATCAAGCCGAGCCCGATCCACGTCATCCTGGGCAGGCTGCAGATCGAAGAGCAGCAACCGGCTCTCACCCGCGTGACGAAGACGGTCGACTCGACGATCGGGAACCTCCAGTCGAAGGTCGCCTGGCTGCACGTCCCCGCCGGCGGTTTCGCGGTGCACGTCGTCGTCGACCACACGTTCGTTCCCGACGACTACGACCACCGCGGCGACAAGCGTCAACTCGGCGTCGCGCTCACGTACCGGTTCTTCCGGACCAAGCCGAGCAGATGAGCGTGAAGCGGAGGCGAAGGATCGCTCTCGCGACCGGCCCGCTCCGTTCGAGCAGCTGAAGACCAGGTATGGATGCCCGCGTCTGCGGGACGAAGAACGGATGCGTGACCAGCCGGTCGAAGCCCGCCGCCTCGAGGTCGGCGCGGACGTCGACGAGCCGGTACTGCCGCGGGTTGAGGTCGAAAACGAGCTTGCGCGTCGTGTAGCCGGCGATCCGCTCGAGCAGCGCGCGGCGATCCGCTGCGTAGTAGATGGCGCGGAAGATCGTGGTCGCCTCGACCGGCGCCGGTGGGACGTACGCGTTCAGGTCCGCCTCGACGATCTCGCGCCCGCAGGCGCGGCCGGCGGCGATCATCTCCGTATTCGCGTCGACGCCGACGTACCGCTGCTCCGGCAGGAAGTCGGAAAGGCCGCCGTCGCCGCACGCGAGGTCGAGGACCGTGTCGCCCGGGCGGAGCTCCGGGCCGAGCGTGCACACGAGCTCCGCGCGGCGCGCGAGATAGGTACCCGCGTCCGTATACGCGCTGTCGCTCCAGCCCTGCGCCTTCCCTCGATACTTCTCCCAGGTCATCGCAGTGCGAGCAGTCGCTCGGGGTGCTTGCGCAGGAACCGCAGCATCGCGCGGGCATGCCAAAGCGTGTGCCGCGTGAGGAAGCGCTTGTCGATCACCGCGGCGTACTCGTGGCGGACGACCGCGGCGGGAACGTACCAGCGCTCCCAGCCGGCTCTGGACGCGCGGTAGTTGAGGTCGATGTCCTCGCAGTACATGCGATAGCCCGGGTCCCAGCCGCCGATCTCCTCGAGCATCGCGCGGCGCATGAGCAGGAATGCTCCGAGCATCGTGTCCGCCTGCACCGGCTCGTCCGGCCTGTCGTCGAGCAGGTAGTGGCGCCGCTGCCAGCGCAGCGGCGGGAAGACCAGCCGCAACGGGGTGCGCCGCACGAGCGTCGCACCGATCGTCGGGAAGCTGCGCCGCGATGCCTGCCAGCTTCCGTCGCTGTACAGCATCTGCGGGCCGGCAACACCGCAGCGCCCGTGCGCCTCCATGAACTCGCGCAGGACGGCTACCGCGCCGGGAGCGGGAATCGCGTCCGGGTTGGCGATGAGCACGAACTCGTGCTGCGTATGCGCTGTGCCGACGTTTGCATTGGCAGCGAACGACAGCGGTCGCTCGTTCTCGAGCACGCGCACGCCGTCCGGGAGCGCCGGAAGGTTCTCGGGGATGTTCACGATCAGGAGAAGCTCGTCCACCTGCGGCACGAGCGCCGGGAGCGAGTGAACGAGCTCGTCCGCGTGGCCGTGCGAGATGACCACCGCCGACACTCTCATGCGAGCCTCCGGTAGACATCAGCCGTACGGCGCGCCGTCTCCTCCCAGCTGTACAGGCGCGCCCGCCCGAGCCCCGCCGCACGGAAGCGGTCGCGGTCCGCGAGTGCACAGCCGATGCCGGCGACGAGATCGTCCGTGAGGACGCCGGCGTCGCCGACGAGCTCCTGCACCGCCGCGTCCGGTCGCGCGACGACGGGCGTGCCGCACGCCATCGCCTCGGCGGGCGTGAGCGCGAAGCCTTCGTACAGCGCCGGGTGGACGAGACACGCGGCGCGCTGGTACAGGCGGACGAGCTCGTCCGTCGCGACGTAGCCGCGCAGGTCGGCGCCGCCGGCCCGCAGAGCCTCGACGAGCGCGTGGTCGCGCTGCGGGCCGACCACGACGAGCGGCATTCCGACAGCGCGCGCGGCCGCGAGGGCGGCGAGCGGGTCCTTGCGCGGCTCGATGCTGCTGACGAACAAGAGGTATCCGTCGTGCCCGTCGTCGCCGGGACGGAACTCGGGGCCGGGCGCGAGCGGCGTGACGGTGATCTTCTCCTCCGGCACGCGGTACAGCTCCACGAGGTCGTCGCGCGTCCGCTCGGAGATGGCGAAGACGTGGGCGGCGCGTCGCGCGGACCACGGCACCACAGTCTTGAAGATCGCCCGCTCGCGGGCGCCCATCACGCTGGGATCGCGCTCGAACGAGAGATCCTGCACCGTCAGCACCGCCGCGCACGGAAGCGCAGGTGGAATCGCGTGCACGAAGTGGGCGAGGCTCGGGCGCAGCCGGCGCAGCAGCCGCGGCATCGACCACAGCATGCGCAGCTCCTGCACGCGCACGTCGAGCTCGATCGCGCGCACGCCTTCGGGCACGAGCTCGGGACGGCGCGTCACGGCCGCGAGATCGAGGTCGCGCGGGAGCGCACGCAGCAGCTCGCGCACGTACGTCTCGTCGCCGGTGCGGTGGCGTCCCAACGTGTCGGCGTCGATGACGATCACGCCGCAGCCTCATACGCTTGCAGCAGCAGCTTCGCCGACGCATCCCAGGAGTAGTCGCGCGCACGGCGGATGCCGGCGGCGCGCAGCTCGACGCGCCGCGCGATCGCCTCCTCGATACCCGACGCGATCGCCGAGACGTCCTCCGGGTCGACGAGCACGGCGGCGCCGCCCGCGACCTCCTCGGTCGCGCCGCCGCGGGACGTCACGACCGGCGCGCCGCACGCCATCGCCTCCAGCACGGGGATGCCGAAGCCCTCGTATACAGACGGATATGCGACGCAGAGCGCGCCGCGGTACAGGCGGGCGAGCTGGTCGTCTCCGACCTCGCCCTCCCACCGCACGCCGGCGCCGCGCGCCTCGACGCCGCCCCAACCGCGTCCGCCGGCGACGCGCAGCTCCACGCCCAGCCGCTGCGCCGCCTCGATGGTGCGCGCGAGGTTCTTGCGCGGCTCGAGCGTCCCGACCGCGAGCACGTAGTCGCCCATCTCGGCCGCGCCCTCTTCCGAGAACGCCGCCTCGGCGGCGTTCGGCACGACTCGAATGCGTTCGCGTGGGACGCGCAGCACGGTCTCGAGCTCGCCTGCGGTGAAATCGGAGACGGCTGCGACGATCCGCGCGGCGCGAACGACGCGCGGAACGACGATACGGCTGTAGGTGCGCGTCCACGGCGGAAAGGCCTCGGGATGACGGAAGACGGCGAGGTCGTGCACGGTGACGACGAGCGGAACGCTGCTGCGGACCGGCCCACGGTAGGTGGGGCAGTGCAGCACGTCGGCGCCCTTTGCCCGGTGTGGCAGGACGTGCGGATACCACGCGAGGTCGAGCCACAAGGTGCCGGCCTTGCCGGCCGAGAACCCGCGCAGCCGCTCGACGGTCGCCTCGCGCTCGACGCGCGGGAGGAGCGATCCGAGATAGCGGGCCGTTCCGGCGCGCGTGAGGTCGAGCGGCGTCACGTCGACGGCGACCTTCATCGCGACCACGCCGCCAGGTGCGCCCTGCCGTTCTCGAGCCAGGTGAACCGTCGCGCGTGCGCGATGCCGCGCCGCACCTGCACGTCCCGCTCGGCGCGCGCCTTCTCGATCGCGGCCGCGATCCCCTCTGAGTCGTCCGGATCCGCGCGCACGGCAGCGTCGCCGGACGCCTCGTCGAGCGACGGATGTGACGAGACGACGCACGGCGTCCCGCAGGCCATCGCCTCGAGCACGGGAATGCCGAAGCCCTCGAAGCGGGAGGGGTAGACGAACGCGGCGGCACCGCGGTACAGCGCCGGCAGCTCGTCGTCCGACGGATAGCCGAGCCAGGTGACACCGGCTCCCTGCACCTCGATGCCGCCCCAGCCGCGCGCGCCGACGACCCGCAACTCGACGCCGAGCCGCTGCGCGGCGGCGATCGCGTTCGCGAGGTTCTTGCGCGGCTCGAGCGTCCCGACTGCGAGCACGTACTCGCCGTGGGCTTTCGGCCCCTCGGGCGTGAACGCTGCGTCGACGCCGGGGTAGGCAACGTGGATGCGGTCACGGTCGACGCCGAGCGTCGTCGCCACGTCGTCGCCGGTGAACTCCGAGTTGACGATGACGACGTCGCACGCGCGTGCGACATGGCGGTACTTCGCGCCGTGCATGCGCCGCGTGCGGCGGTGCACCCAGTCCGGGAAGTGCAGCGGCACGAGATCGTGGATCATCGTCGAGCGGATACCCGCGCGCTGCGGCGGGTACATCCAGTCGCCGAAGTGGAAGACGTCGAGCTCGCCGGTGAAGCGTTCCACTGACGGGAAGCCGGCACGCGACCATGCCGTTCGAAGCGCGTGTGCCGCAGGGATGACCGGCAGGCGCCGCTGCACGTCGACGCCGTCGAGCGAATCCTCGATGAGACGCCGGCCCGAGGCCGACGCGGGCGCGAACGCGATCACGTCCGCGCCGGCGGCGGTCATGCCCTGCAGCGATCCGCGGATGTAGTTGCCAACGCCGGTCCGCGGATGGGACAGCGGCGCGACGTCGACGACGACTCTCACGGCCGGTACATGGGCTGCGTGAAGTGCAAGCCGAGGTGACGCGTGTCGTGGTTGCCGGGCTCGACTTTCGACGGCACACGCGTCGGCGTGATGGCGAAGTCGACGCGGCAGGCGCCGTTCTGCGGGACGAGCTTCAGCGTGATCGGGCGGTCGACGGTCGAGGGCGGGATGCTCAGCGTGTGCGCCGCCGTCGTCCCGGAGATCGTGACGGTCGAGACCGTCCCCTTGAAGAGCTGCGCGTCGCTCGAGACCTTCACGGCGAGCGTGCCGCCCGTGCACTGCGAGCGGATCCAGCTGACGTGGGCGCGCGACCACGCCTCAACGCCGGGCGTGGTCGGGAAGAGGCCGACGACGCGCGTCGTGACGCGCGCCGGCTGCGCGACGCGGTACAGGACGAGCTGCTTTGCGGGATCCACTGCCAACGGCGTGCCGACGAGCTGCACCGTGTTCGGCGCGAGGACATAGCGCTCGGTGACGCCGCGCAGCCGGCCCGTCGCTGCATCGACGCTCGTCTGGATCTCGGGCATGTCGCCGGGCAGGCGCGCCCCGAGCCCGTACACGCGGTCGATGCTGCGGTTCCAGAACTCGTTCTCGAAAACGCTCAGGTCGTTTCCGCCCGCGAAGATGACGCCGACGTGCGCGTTCCGTCCCACCGCGCGGTCGATCCAACTCTTCTCCTTCGTGCCGACTCCCTGCGCATACGCGCTCGACGCGAGGCGCGGGAAGCTGTGCGTCCAGAGCTCGACCGGGAGCCACGTGAGCAGAAAGCCGACGGCGACGAGAGCGGGCAGCATCGGCGCGTACCGGCGCGGGAGCCAGAGGAAGCACCCCGCGAGGGCGAGCGCGATGAGGACGGCGACGACGCCGACGCCGTGGCGCCCCGTCCACGTGTTGCCGAGGAACCACCAGGGCTGGAGCCCGATCGTGTCGGACTGCGCCGTGATGTTGAAGAGGTGCGCGAACGGGATCGCGCCGGGCAACGCTGCAGCGATCCCGGCGGCGGCGACCGATGCGCGCGGCGGGAGCGGCTGCCCGCGCTCGATCCACGCGAGGAGCGCGATCACGAGCAGTGGCATGAGGTAGAAGAGGTTCCGCTCCTCGATGCGCTGCGAATAGCGCGACGCGAAAACGCCGACCTCGAGCGCGAGCCACACGCTGAGCGACGTCGATGCCGCGACGAACACGCGCAGCCTGCGGTCGAGGTGCCGCGCATTCGCGACGAGCACGATCAGCGCGGCGAAGGGAAGCACGAAGACGGCGAGGTCGAGCTCGGCGAGGTGGTAGACGAGCCACTCGAGCGCGGGCCACGGGCGATAGCCGCCGTTCGACGTGACGCTGTAGTTGCCGAGGATCGCCGCCGGGGAGTGTCCCCGCGCAACCTCGACGACGCTGACCACGACCGCTGCGGCACCGACGATGCCGTACAGCGGCGCGAACGCCTTGAGCCGCGGCGGGCGCCCGCGCTCGATCCACGCGAGGACGATCGGGGCGGTGAGGACGGCGACGACGATCGCCACCGTCTGTGCGCGCGTGGCGAACGCAAGCGCGCACGCGGCGAGGAGCAGGAGCTGCCGCACGAGCGTGGGCCGCTCGAGCGCGGCGACGAGCGCAAGCGCGAGCCACAGGAACACCGGATAGAAGATGTTCTCCGTCATGATCGTGCCGGCGTACACCGTCGACGGAATCGCGACGGCGAGCGCTCCCGCAACGAGAGCTGCGTGCGGGCGGACGACGCGGCGCGCCAGCAGGTACGCAGGGACGACTGCCGAGCAGATGAGGAGGGCGTTCACGACCTGTGACCAGCGGTAGACGTCCGACATCGGCCCGATGGCGCGGTACACCGGCGAGAGGAGCAGTGGATAGACGAAGCCGTAGTTCCCGTGCACGCCGCGGATGAGGAAATGGCCCGTCTGCGCGAAGCTCCGTGCCATGTCGGAGTAGACGATCTCGTCCACCATGATCCACGGCGACGTGATGCGCAGCGCGAGCGCGAGCTGCACCGCGACCGCGACCGCGTACAGGCTCCCCAGCCATGCCCAGATCGGTACCGTCCGTAGCAGACGCGGCCCGCTGCCAGGCACCGTTACGGAACCGTCACGAGAGACGAGCGAGGAATGCACGAGGTCGGCCGCGAGCGGCTCCGTTGCGACGCCGACATCAGCGGCAGCCGATGCAACCTCGCGGAGCACGGCTTCTCGCACCATGCCGCTTCCGGCCGCCTCCTCGAGCGCTGCCGCGTACCGCTCGGCCACACGGTCCACGTCGTGCTCGCGCGCGACGAGCGCCTTCGCGGCCGCGCCCATCGTCGCGGCGACCTCGGGATCGGCGAGGCGGCGCAGCGACGCCGTCAGCGCCTGTATCTCCTCCTCGCCGCCGACGGGGATCTTGATCGCGACCTCATCGGGAAGCTCGGCGAACCAGCCGACGTCGCTGACGACGAGCGGCTTGCCGAGCGAGAGCGCGCGAATGGCCGCGCCCGACGTCTCCCCCATCGTCGGGGCGCGTAGCAGCACGATCGCGTCGCACGCCGCCATGAGCGCCCACAGCCGCTCCTCATCGACGTACGACTCGCGGATCACACCGGCGTCGTCGAGGCCGGTACGCTCGATGCGGCCGGCGAGGTCGAAGCCGGGCGACTCCGAGCCGACGAGCAGGAGACGGGCGCCGTGCCGCGTGCGCCGCAGACCGGCGAACGCCGTCAGCAGCTGCGGCACGCGCTTGTTCTCGTTGATGTGCCCGAAGCTCCCGATGAGCGGCGCGCCGTCGACGCGCTCGGGCGCGACGGAAGGCACGAGCCACGCCGGATGCGCGACGCGGTGCAGCGGCCCGTCGTACCCGTGCTCGCGCACGAGCGTCTCGACGTAACGCGAATGGACGATCACGCCCGTCGCGCGATCGAGCACCTCGCCTGCGAGCGGGAACTCCTCCGGCTGCACCTCCCACAGGGGTGGCACGCGGCCCTCGAGCACGCCGTATCCAAGCAGGCGGCCGGGAACGCCGGCCTCGCGTTCCATCGCGGCGAGGTACGCGTGGCCGTCGTGTCTGCCGATCGTCAGGCCCGCGACGAGATGATGAATGACGAAGTCGTGCAGGACGACGACGCCGGGGCGCCGTTTCAGCGCGTCGACGATCCAGCCGTGTGCGTCCGGGTCGTTGCCGACGTGATAGATCGCGACGTCGGCGTCACCGACCGGACGCGTGCGCCCGGGGCGCACGACTTCGACGTCGAGCAGCCGCTCGAGCGCCGGCAGCAGCAGTGCCGAGTAGTCGGCGATCCCCGACGTCGAGGGCGGCAGCGGTGAGAAATACGCGACCTTCACGCGACCGCGGCGAGGAGCCGGTCGATGCACGCGTCCCACGTCACCGTGCGCGCGATCTCGTGGCCGGCACGCCCGAACGCGCGCGCCTCGTCGAGGTGGTCGCGCAGCCAGACGTATGCGCGCCCGAGCTCGACTGGCTGCGGCGCGACGACAAGGCCGGTCTCGCGATCGCGCACGACGTCGAGCGGCCCGCCCGCGTCCGTCGTCGTCAACACGGGCTTCTCGGAAAGGAACGCCTCGAACGGGACCATGCCGAAGTCCTCGTCCACCGGCGCGTAGTAGACGCCGAGGCAGCTCGCGTACAGCTCCGTCAGCCGTGCGTTGCTCACGCGGCCGGTGAACTCCGCGCGGCCGTTCAGGCCGCGCTCGGTCGCGAGGCGCTCGAGCCGCTCGCGGTCGGGCCCGTCGCCGGCGATGACGACGCGCAGCGTCGGCTCCTTCGCCGCCGCCTCGAGCAGCAGGTCGATCCGCTTCGCGCGGTCGAGACGGTTCACGGAGAGGATGAAGTCGTCGTAGCGATCGCAGCGGTACTTCAGCGGCGCGGGCGGGTGCGGCATCAGCTCCGCCTCGAGCCCGGTCGACGCGTGCAGACGTGATGCGACGTTGCCCGACGTCGCGAAGATCTTCCGCGCCTCGCCGAGCGCCGTCCGCTCGAACGCGAGCACCTGCCGGCGCAGCGCGCGATCCTCGGCCGACTCGGAGAACTGACCGAGGTCGGTGCGGTCGAGGTCCCACGCTTGCCGGAACTGGTGCAGCAGCCACACGACCTTGCGCGGATGGCGCACGGCATACGACGGGAACTTCGTCGCGATCACCGCGTCGATCGGGCGGCCATTCGCTTCCTCGAGATCGAGCAGGCGCCACAGAAACGCCTGCGTCAGCACGCGTTCGCCCGGATACCACTTGAAGGGCACCGTGACGAGCTCGGCCTCGTGGCCGCGCGCGCGCAACTGCCCGACGAGGTCGTCGGCCACGATCTCGGCGCCGCCGCGCTCGAATGGAACCTGCGGGAGACACACGGCGAGCCTCACCAGCGGGATTCCAGTTCGTCCACGCGGCGCTGGAGGTCGTCCACGAGCCGGAGCAGCGCGTCGTTGACGATGCGCTGCTCGGCGAACGCGGGCTCGACGTACCAGCGCATCAGCTTCCGGAGCACCCGCTTCGCCTGGAAGGCGATCCAGCCCTTCGGGCCCGGTCGGCGCTCGAGCGGCTTGTCGGCGCTCACCGGCCAGAAGCGCTCCGCCAGGCCCCGGGTCGAGGCCGGGTCCCGGGAGCTGCGGTCGACGGCCTCCCGTAGCCGCGCGTACACGTCGTCGACGGAAAGTTCCTGCTGATCGGCCATTCGCGGGTGAGTTTAGGCGCCCACTGTTACGAGCTTGTGAGCCGCTCCAGTGCAGCATCGACCAAGAGCCGGACGAGATCGTCGAAGGCCACGGTGGGCGACCATCCGAGGACGCTCCGCGCCTTGGACGCGTCGCCGACGAGATGATGGAGCTCGGCGGTGCCGCGCAGGAGCGACTCGTCCACGCGCACGTGATCCCGCCACTCGAGGCGGACGCGCGCGAACGCGAGATCGACGATCTCCTCCACGGTGTGCAGCACTCCAGTGGCGACCACGTAGTCGTCCGGCTTGCCCTGCTGCAGCATGAGCCACATCGCCTCGACGTAGTCCTGCGCGTAGCCCCAGTCACGCTGCGCATGCAGGTCCCCGAGCGCCAGCTCGTGCTCGAGCCCGAGCGAGATGGCCGCCGCCGCGTGCGCGACCTTGCTCGGCAGGAAGTCGGTCGGCCGCCGCGGCGACTCGTGGTTGTAGAGGATCCCGCAGTTCGCGTGCAGTCCGTACCGACGGCGGTAGGAGCCGACGATGAAATGCCCGTAGGCCTTCGCCACGCCGTACGGCGTGACCGGATGGAGCGGCGTCGCCTCGGTCTGCGGCACGACCGTCGGCTCGCCGAAGATCTCGCTCGACGACGCCTGATAGACGCGCATTGACGGATCGACTGCGCGGATCGCCTCGAGCAGCGCCGTGACGCCGACCGCAGCGAACTCGGCGGTACGGACGGGCTCGCGCCACGACGCCGGAACGAATGACGGCGACGCGAGGTTGTACACCTCCCGCGGCGTGTGCTCGCGCAGCACGCGCGCGAGCGCCTGCTCGTCCAGCAGGTCGACTTGCAGAAGCTCGACACGGTCGCGGACAGCCGCGAGGTTCTCGTGGGGCGCGTCGACCTGCGGCACGATTCCGACGACGTCGTACCCACGTTCGAGCAGCAGCTCCGCGAGGTACGACCCGTCCTGCCCTCCCATTCCAGTGATCAGAGCTTTCATTGGAGATCTCCCGGTCGCGGCGTCGGAGCATGGACGTTCGGGCGATCGTTCGCGTCACACTCGGGCGCGTAGCGCATCACTGGTGCAGGCCCCGGACGTATGTCCACGCCTCGCTCAGCCCGAGCGATCGCAACGCGACGATCACGAGCCCGTAGACGAGCAGGCCGAGGGTTGCGGTCGCGACCGGCGAGAGCGCGAGGCGCAGCACGCCGAACGCGAGCGCCGCTGCGGAGCCGACGGCAAGCGCGAGCCGTGCGAGCCCGAGCGCCGCGATCGCCAGCGTCTGCAGCGAGACCGTTGCCAGCAGCCCCGCCGCGACGACGAGCGTCGCGAGGCCGACGGCGATGGCGATCCCCGGGAGGCCCCAGAGCGCGCGCAGGCCGAGGCCGAGCGGGATGCAGGCGCCGAAGCCGAGGGCCGCGAGTGGCACGAGCGTCCACCGCTTCTCGGCCACGAACACGAGTGGGAAGGTAACGGCGAAACCGACCCAGGCGAGCATCCAGGGCGCGAAGTACACGACGAGGTGCCCGAGCTGCGTACCGACGCCTCCGCTGTACGCGTTGCCGAGGATGAGGCCGACAATGCGTCCTCCGACGACTGCGAAGACGCCGGCGGCGGCGCCGACGATGGTCAAGCTCACCCACGCCGCGTGCACGACGTGCCGACCGGCGGCGACCGGGTCGATGCCGCGGCGCGTCAACGGGGCGGCCGAGATGAGCCCCAACGAGAAGGCCGTCGCGCCGACGAGCGTCGAGGCTGCGAGGTACGCATAGGAGAAGCTCGTCACGCTGCCGACGCCGAGCTTCGCGGCGAAGCGCAGCCCGAGGAGGTAGCAGCCCTGAAGTGCAATCGGCACGGCTGCGCCCTGCAGGAGATGCCACAGGCGGGGCGCGATCTCGAGGCGGGCCGGCATCGCTCCGCGCAACGCACCGCGACGCACGAGCGCGACGGTCGGGACGGCGAGAGCGACGCCGGCGTTCACGGCGAGGCCCCACGCGAGCGAGACGATCCCATGACTGCTCGCGAGCGCGGCGAAGACGGCGAGGCCGGCCAGGCCGCCGAGCGCGAACCCCGCGGCTGCGGTGCCGTAGCTGTCCAGTGCTGCCAGCGCGCTCGCGGCGAGCGCGGCGAGCAGCTGCACGAAGGCGGCCGGGACGAGCACGACGAGTGCGCGCGCGGCGACGTGGGCCGCGCTCGGCGGCAGGTTCCCCGTGAGCAGGTCGGCGATCTGCGAGGAGAAGATGCCGACGAGGACGGAGACCGGCACGGCCAGGCAGAGGTGAGCGAGCGCGTAGCTCCTGGTCTCGGCGGAGAGCTCGCCGCGCGCCGCCGCACGCGTCAGATCTGGGACCAGGACCATCCGGAACGACTGCGCGGCGAGGATGAGGACGAGATAGACGGCATACGCGCTGAGGAAGCCGTCGGTCTCGGCGTTGCGCCCGAACTTGTGGGCGAGGAGCGCGCCCGCGCCCGCCGCGGCCAGTGCGACGACCACCTGGGCGAGACCCGTCAGCAGGCCGCTTCTGAGGGCCGATGTCCTACGCACAAAGCTACCCTAGGGCGCGGTGCGGATCGTCGTCACTGGTGGAGGTGGCTTCCTCGGGTCGCATCTCGTCGAACGCCTGAGACAGCGCGGCGAGGATCCCTTCGTCGCTCGACGCGCGGACTACGACTTGACGCACTGGGACGACGCGGAGCGTCTGTTCCGGGACGCGCAGCCCGAGCTCGTGTTCCATCTCGCGGCCGAGGTCGGCGGCATCGGCGCGAACCGCGCGAATCCGGGGCGGTACTGGTACGCGAACCTCATGATGGGCGCGCACGTGCTCGAGCTGAGCCGCCAACACGGCGTCGGCAAGCTCGTCACCGCCGGCACGGTCTGTGCGTATCCGAAGTTCACACCCGTTCCCTTCCATGAGGAAGATCTGTGGAACGGCTATCCGGAGGAGACGAACGCGCCGTACGGCGTCGCGAAGAAGTCGGTGCTCGTGGGCCAGCAGAGCTATCGCGCGCAGTACGGCACGAATGCGATCTTCGTGCTGCCGGCGAACCTGTACGGGCCGCGCGACAACTTCGATCTCGAGACGTCGCACGTCATCCCCGCGCTCATCCGCAAGATGGTCGCGTCGCAGGACCAGGTCGTGCTCTGGGGCGACGGTTCACCGACGCGCGAGTTCCTGTACGTGGACGACTGCGCGGACGGGCTGCTGCTCGCAGCCGACCGGTACGACGGCCCAGACCCGGTGAACCTCGGAACGAGCGAGGAGATCTCCATCCGCGAGCTGGCGGAGCTCGTCGCCGAGCTGACCGGCTTCGAGGGCGAGATCGTGTGGGACGCATCCATGCCGAACGGACAGCCGCGACGTCGCCTCGACGTATCGCGCGCGGAGGAGCTCTTCGGCTTCGTCGCGCAGACGACGCTGCGCGACGGTCTCGCGCGCACGATCGAGTGGTACCGCGCGTCGCTGCCGGTCGCCACGTGAGCGCAGCGTCGGCCCAGGCGATCGTCGTCCCGCGCGTCCGCGGCCTGGTCGCGTGGCTCGAGGATGCACGGCCGATCTACGTCCTCTCCGCGCTGCTCGTCGTCGAGTGGTTGACGATCCTCGCCGTCGGGCTGACGGTGCGGCGCAACGGCTGGATCTACTACCAGGGCGGCGACCAGCTGTGGCACTACACCGCGTCGTGGCTCATGGGTCAGGGCAAGCTGACGCACACCTCGGTTGGGTACGGCTGGTCGATCGTGCTGCTGCCGTTCGCGATGGTCGCGGGCCCGAATCTCGCATCGGCGCTTCCGGCGATCCTCGTCTTCAACGTGCTCGTGCTCATGCCGGTCGCCTTCTTCTCCGCGTACGGGATCGGCGTGCGCATCGGCGGACGCATGTTCGGATACTGGACGGCGCTCCTCTGGATCGTCGTCCCGCTCGCCGGCATCAAGTTCGCGGACGTCGGCTACCACCAGCGCTACACCGAGCTCCTCCTGCCGCAGTCGTTCGGCCTCTCGGTGATGTCCGACTTCCCGTCGATGGTTGCGCTCGCAGCCGCGGCGTACTTCACGCTGCGCGCCGCGCAGGATCACGCCCCGTTCGACGCGGTGGTCGCCGGCCTCCTCGCCGGCGTCGCGCTCGGCATCAAGCCCTCGAACGCGCCGTTCCTCGTCGGCGCGGGGCTCGCGCTCCTCGTTGCGAGGCGTTGGCGCACCATCGTCGCCTTCGGAGTGGGCCTCTCCCCCGGCGTCCTCGCGCTCCTCGTCTGGAAGGCGCGCGGCGAAGGCCAGGTCCCGCTGTTCAGCAACGGAGCGCCTGCGGCGCGCCTTGCGCTCGGAGCGCATCAGACGCCCGTAGTGGCAGCGCTCAACCTCCACCGCTACATCCAGTTCGACTGGCACTGGTTCGACGTCCAGCAGCTTCAGAGCCTCGACGGCCATTTCTGGAGCCTCCGCATCCTCGAGTGGCTCGCGATCGGCGGAACGATCGGGCTTCTTCGGCGTTCGCGGCCGGCCGGTCTCCTCTTCGCCGGCTGGCTGTTCGCGAACATCTTCGTGAAGTGGGGGTCTCCGAGCCACGGCTCGACGGTCGACAACTCGGACATCCTCCGCCAGTCGATCTTCACCATCCCCGCTGCGCTCATGCTGATCGCAGGGACGGTCCTCCTTGTCCCCCGCCTGCCGCAGAAGCTACCCCGCCCCTCGCAAGACGCGTGGGGCACCCACCGTCTCCGGGTCGGCCTCGTCGCCGGGCTCGTCACGCTCTTCGCGGTCGTCCCCATCGGTCTCGCCGCGGCGCTGCCGACGCTGAAGACCGCCGACAAGCTCGTCTACTACACCCAGGACGGCGTGTCGCTCTCCGCGCCGTTCGACGTGGACAACGGCTGGCGACCACAGGTGAACCAGATCAGCGGATTCGTCACGCTGCAATGGCACGACCTGCGCTCCATCGGCGGGCACATGAACTACGTCGTCCTGCGCGCTCCGATCAATGCCACGGTCGCGTGCGACGCCACCGGGGGCGGCGCGCAGTGCCGGCTGCTGGGGAACATCGTCGACTACACGAACGGAAAGCACGCGTATCAGGAGAGGCCCGGCCCAGGCGTGTGGCAGTACCGGGTCGGTGCGAAGGCGAGCTGGCTCAACGAGGCGAACCAGGGCGACATCTATGTCGTCTCGCCGCCGGTCGTCGTGAAGGTCACGCGCTAGCGTCGTCGCGCATTTGCTCCTCCAGCAGCGCGAGCCGCTGCGCGAGCAGCACGTTCTGATCCGACAGTCGCGAGATGACCGTCGAGTAGTGCAGGAGCACGGCGAGGATGAAGAGGATGCCGACCGCGAAGAGGACTGCCGGCGGGTATCCACGCACGCCGATCCATCGGGCGATCGTGTTCAGCCCGCTACGCCACGCCGAGAGTGCAGTCAGCGTGAGACCGGTGACCAGCCAGAGCAGTGCATAGCGCTCGCGCAGCCGCCGGCTGCGGATGAGCTCGAGCACGACGAGCACGAGCGTGAACGACGCGATCGCGCCGGCGATCGAGACTGCGAGCGGCGTCATTGCGATTCCTCCTGCGGAACGACGTTGCGACGAAAGAGACCGACGAAGATCGCGAGCAGGACCTTCACCATGTAATAGATGGAGCGCAGCGCGGTGATGGACGACCGGCCGCCGCCGCGCTCGCGCATCGACACGGGGACCTCGCGCAGGCGAAGGCGGTGGCGGAAGACCATCACCGTCGCCTCGACCTCGGGGTAGTCGTGCGGGTAGTCGCGCGCGAACAGTGCGATGCCTTCGCGGTTCAACGCCTGGAACCCGGAGGTCGTGTCTGTGACGCGCTGGCCGACGATGCGCGAGACGGTCCACGCGAGCAGCCGGATCCCGACGCGTCGCGTGCGGGACGACCGGTAGCCGGCGCCGGTGGAGGCGAAACGGGAACCTACGGCGATGTCCGCCTCGCCGCGCAGCACGGGCGCAATGACGAGGCTGAGCTGCTGCGGATCGTGCTGGCCGTCGCCGTCCACGCGCACCGCCAGGTCGTAGCCATGCTCGTGGGCGTAGCGGAAGCCGGTCTGAACAGCGCCGCCGATGCCGAGGTTGAAGGGAAGGCGGAGCACGCGCGCGCCCTTCGCGGCAGCCACGGCGGCGGTGCGGTCGACCGACCCGTCGTCGATGACGACGACATCGAGCCCCGGGTCGAACGCGCGCAGCTCGTCGATGACGCCGGGGAGCGCGAGCTCCTCGTTCAGCGCCGGCACGATCGCGACGCGGCGCAACTCGCTCAGGCCGGGAAGGCTCGCCGCAGGCGGAGCCGTGACGACGGTGTCAGACACGCGCGCTCACCGGGACGCCGAGGTCGAGGAGATCGAGCAGCCGCCGCGCGCGATGCGCATACGTGTGTTCCTCGAGCACGCGCTCGCGCGCCCGCCGGCCGAGCTCCTCCGCCAGCGCCGGATCGGAGAGCAGCTCGCCGTAGGCGGCGACCGCCTCGTCCGCATCGCCGACGACGCGCAGCTCGCGCTCGGGATCGAACCACCGCTCGATGCCGTTGAGCGGATTGGAGACGATTGCGGCGCCGCAAGCCGCGAGCTCGAACAACCGGCACGTCGACGAGGCGTACGTATCGGCGTGCGCACGCCGCGTGACGTTGAGGTTGACGCGTGCCGCGGAGATCGCGTGCGGGAACACGTTGAACGGCACCCGGCCGAGCATGCGCGCGCGACCGGTGTCGCCGCGGTAGTCGTATCCGCCGACAGCGAAGTCGACGTCCTCGAGCCGCCGGCTCGGCTCGCCGATGAGCTCGCGCATCCACTCGCGCCGGAACTTGTCGGAGTGGCCGTAGAAGAAGACGTCCGCCTCCTTCGCGACGTCGCGGGGGCGGAAGAGCTCAGGGTCGGCGGCCCAGTGCACCGTCTCTGCGCGCCGCGCGCCCAGCTCACGCACGCGCTCGAGCGCGCCTTCCGAGTTGCCGACGACGAGGTCGTACTCGCCCGGGTCGGCGCCGACGTAGTAGTTGAACCCGCTCGTATCGGTGCCGCCGTACTCGGGCAGGCTCATCGGCAGGTCGCCGTCGTAGTAGACGACCGGAACGTCGAAGCGCTCGCGCAGCGCCGTGGGAATGCCGCGGAAGTGCGCCATCGGGACGGTGAAGACGACGACGGCGTCGACTCCGCCCTCACGCTCGATCGTCCGCTCGAGGTGGCGTCGCCAGCGCGGCGTGACGTACCGCCACACCGCCTCGCGGATGGCCCGATCCGGGAGCGTGTCGCCCGGATCGACCTCGGAGCGTCGCAGGAACTCCTGCCGCCGGAGCCGCGCAGCGAGCCCGCGTCCCGCAGCGAAGATCTCCGCCTCGCGATACAAGGGGTTCTCCACGGTGCGCCACCACGGCGACTCGACCGCGCGACCGCGGTACGTCGTGACCACGAGGTCGACCCCGTTCTCCGCGAGCCCCTTCCAGAGCTGCCACCACGCGGGCGTGCAGCCGTACCGGAAGTCCAGGTCCACCGCCGATGCAACCGCCAGTACCTTCGGTGCGCGCACGGGTCAATTGTGTCAATGAGATCTGAAGGATCCGTTAGTCCCTGGTATAAGAGGCGCCTTGGCGAGCCCGCGGCTGAACCCACGCCGCACCTCCGTGCAGTACGCCGTGCGCCGCCCGTTGCTGACGTGGCTGAAGGCGCAGGAGGTCGGAGGCCGGCGCCTGCTCGATGTCGGCTGCGGCGACCGCCCGTACGAGCCGCTGTTCGCCGGCGCCGCGGAGGTGGTCGGCTTCGACCGGCCCGGCAACCGGTTCGCTGACGTCCACGGGTCGATCGAGGCGATACCCGTCGAGGACGCGAGCTTCGACGTCGTCCTCTGCCTTCAGGTGCTCGAGCACGTCCCCGACCCCGGTGCCGCCGTCCGCGAGCTGCGACGCGTCGTCCGGCCAGGCGGCCGCGTGCTCGCGACGACGCACGGCGTCTATCCGTTCCACCCGAACCCCGAGGACCTCTGGCGCTGGACCCACACGGGTCTCGAGCGGCTGTTCGAGGAAAACGGCGACTGGTCGTCCATCTCCGTCGAGCCCGGCGCGGGCACGGCGCTCACGGTTGCGATGCTCGTCGCGCACCTCGCCGATCTGTTCTTCAAGCGCGCACACGTGCGCCCGCTCGGCGCGCCGCTCGTCTACGGGCTCAACGCCGCGGGCGAGGCGCTCGACCGCGCCGTGCCGCTGCTACGTGCGCCGGTCCCCGGCTCGCTGAACGCAAACTTCCACGTCGACGCTCTCGCGTAAGGCGAAAGTGCTGCGCGCTTTCGCCTTGGGAGAGTTCCCGCTTCGCTCTTGGGACTTGGACGGATGGACATTCTGCGCGCGCGGTGGCGGCTTCGCCGTCCCCGTGCGCTGGTTCGGCCTCCGCTAACGCTGCGCGTTAGCTCCGGCCCGAGATGGTCGATGTGCGCGGGGCGCTCAGTGGACGCTCCGCCCACACCTCGAACAAAGCCGGAGCGTAAGGCAGGCGAAGCCTGCTTATGCGCAGGCGGATTAGCAGAACATCCCTCCGCTTACGACCCTAAGAGGACGCGAAGCGGGAATCTCCAACAAGGCGAAAGTGCGCAGCACTTTCGCCTTAGTAAGCGCCGCGTCGAGCTGCAACGGCCGGCAACGTCTTCACCAGGATCGAGATGTCGAGCCAGATCGACCAGTTCTCGAGGTAGTAGAAGTCGAGCCGCACGAGGTCGTCGAAGCTCAGGTCGATCCGGCCGGACACCTGCCAGAGGCCCGTCATGCCGGGCAGCACGAGATAGCGCTTCCGGTGCCAGTCCTCGAGCTGGACGTAGTCGCGCAGCGGGAGCGGCCGCGGGCCGACGAGCGACATCTCGCCGCGCAGCACGTTCAGCACCTGCGGGAGCTCGTCGAGCGAGTAGCGCCGCAGGAAACGGCCGACGCGCGTCACGCGTGGGTCGTCCTTGATCTTGAAGAGCGGTCCCGACGCTTCGTTCGACCCTTCGAGCGCGGCCTGCCGCAGGTTTGCGTCGACGTACATCGACCGGAACTTGAACATCCCGAATTCCTGCTCTCCCAACCCGACGCGCCGGTCGCGATAGAAGATCGGTCCCGGCGAGCTGAGCTTGACCGAGAGCGCGATCACTGCCCAGAACGGCGACGCGACGACGACCAGCCCGCTGCTCACGACGAGGTCGAATGCACGCTTGACCGCCCAGTCGAGACCGGCGAACACGGGCGGCCGCAACTCGAACAGCGGAACGCCTTGTCCCGGCACGTACTCGGCGCGCTGCGTGAGCAGCTCTGCCGTCGTCGGCGCGATGCGCACCTTCACGCGGGAGCGGTGCGCCCCCTCGACGAGGTCGAGCAGCTGCTGATCCCGCAGCCCGGCGCCGCTCACGATCAACTCGTCCGGCCGGTGCTCGGCGAGAATGGCGTCGAGGTCGGCGAGACCGCCGAGGACGGGCAGCCCGTCCTCCTGCGCGTTCGACCCGAGCACGCCGATGAACTCGTAGTCGATGCCGCTGCGGCCGCGGCCGATTGCGCGGCGGAGCGACACGAGCTGCTCGCCCTCGCCGACGAGGAGCGCGCGCCGACGGACGCCCGCGACGCGCCAAAGGTCTGCGGTCACGACCTCGTAGCTCGCGCGCAACGTCCCGATGACGATCGCACCGAGCACGAAGGCGGTCACGTACAGCCCGAACGTCGAGTGCTGATAGCCGGTGCCGACCGAGAACGCGAGCGTTACGACTGTCACCAGCAAGAGCGACGACACGATGCGCCCCGCGCCGGCGCGTCGCTCGCGCGGCGCGTACAGCCCCGCCTGCCAGAACACGAGCACCGTCACGACCATGAGGAACGGCAGCCAGTTCTCCTCGGCGTTCCAGGGAATGCCCCACAGAATCGGACGCTCGCCGTAGTAGAGCTCGCGCAGGACGAGCGCGATGTAGAGCGCGCCCGCGAGCCCGGAGAGATCGATGCAGACGAGCAACGCGACGCTGAGCGCGCGCCGCGCGAGGGCGCGCACCTGGATCCCGGACGGAAAGACGGGTGCCGAGCGGATGTCGGAGGCAGGAAGGTCGACCCCGGCACCGTCGCCCGGCTCGGTGCCGACGAGAGGCTTGGTCGCCACGAGTCGGCAATTCTAGCTCTGGGCGGGTTCGCCTCCGACACGGAGGGGCTGGGCGCGGCGCCCGAGCACCGCGAGCGAGACCTCGAGCGCGAAGCGCCTGCGGGTATCGAGCAGGTCGTAATCGTGGAAGTACGCGTGCACGTATGCGGGCAACGGGCGAAGAACCGCGCGGGCGAGCGAGCCGAGCGAGTGTGTCGTCGGGAGGACGCGGGCCGATGGCGCCCCGCCTCGCGGCGTGCAGTCGACGAGCCCGAGCTCGGCGACGGTAGCGCGCACCGCCTCGTCCGTGTACCAGCCGCCGCCGCAGAAGTAGCGCGGGTCCAGCCCTCGTTCTCGCATCCACTCCGCCTCGCGCCTGACACGCGCCGCTGGATCACCGCCGCTCGGGCGCGCATGGGTGGGGCTCGTCCAGTGCGTGTGCAGGCCGAGCGGTGCGCGCGCGGCCGCCGCACGCGCGCGCTCGAGCCACGGCTCCTCCGGCTCGCCGTAGTCGGCGTCCGGGGGACGGATGAGCGCGATCACGTCGAAGCCGCCCCGACGGCTGCGCTGCAGCGCATCGAACCGCGTCCAGGCCGAATCGTCGAGCGGCCGCTCGACGTGGCAGGAGACGAGGGCGACGGTAGGCACACTGTCGGCGATGTGCGGGATCTGCGGACTCTATTCGCCGTCCGGCGCGCCGCCTCCAGCAGTCGTCGACGCGATGCGCGCGCGGATCCGCCATCGCGGCCCCGACCAGGGGTCGACCGACGCGTTCGGGGCGTGCGTGCTCGGCCACCAGCGGCTGCAGGTGCTCGACCCCGAGCTCGGCTACCAGCCGGTCGCGAACGAGCGCGGCGACGTGGTCGCGGTCTTCAACGGCGAGCTCTACAACTTCCCCGAGCTGCGCCGCGACCTCGCTGCGCGCGGCCACGACGTGCGCGGACGCGGTGACACGCCGGTCATCCCGCATCTGTACGAGGAATACGGGCCGTCCTTCGTCGAACGGCTCGAGGGCATGTTCGCGATCGCGCTGTGGGACGCAGGCGAGCAGCGTCTCCTGCTCGCACGCGACCGCCTGGGGAAGAAGCCGCTCGTCTGGACGCGCCTCGACGACGGCACGTTTGCGTTCGCATCCGAGGTGAAGGCGCTGCTGACTGTGCCCGGCGTGCGCCGCGAGCCCGACCTCGGCGCGCTCGACGCATACCTCGCGCTGCAGTACGTGCCCGGCGAGCGCACGGGGTTCAACGGCATCCATCGACTCGCCCCCGGCTCGCTGCTCACCGTCGACGCGCACGGCGAGCGCGAGGAGCGCTACTGGCAGCTCCAGCCGCATGTGGAGCAGATCTCGGACGATGCGTGGCTCGAGCGCGTCCGGGACGAGGTGACCTCGGCCGTGCGCGCCCGCCTCGCTTCGGACGTGCCGCTCGGCGCGCTCCTGTCCGGCGGTATCGACTCGGCCGTCGTCGTCGCGCTGATGGCGGAGGCCTCGTCGCAGCCGGTCCGCACGTTCACCGTCGGCTTCGCAGACGACCGCTACGACGAGCGTGTGTATGCGCGCGCGGTCGCGCAGCGCTACGAGACCGAGCACGTCGAGATCGTGCTCGAGCCCGACGCGGCAGCGACGTTGCCGCGGCTGGCGGAGGCGTTCGACGAGCCGCTCGGCGACGACGCAGCGCTTCCGCTCTTCCTCATCTGCGAGGCCGCGCGCAACGAGGTCACCGTCGGGCTCGTCGGCGACGGCGGCGACGAGTCGTTCGCCGGGTACGAGCGGTACGCGGCGACCGCGCTCGCCGAGCACGTGCCGCGGCCCGTCGCGAGCGCCGGAGCAAGCGTGCTGCGGCGGCTGCCGGCGGGCCGCCGCGAGCGTCGCTCGCCGATCTTCCGCGCCGCGCGCTTCCTCGAGGCCGCCGCAGTCCCAGCGGCCGAGCGCTACGGCCGCCTCATGCAGGTGTTCTCGCTCGACGAGCGGGCCGACCTGTGGACTGCGGAGGCGAGGGCGGAGATCGGCCCACTCATGTCGGCCGGGCTCCTGCTCGGCTCTCCGCCCGAGGAAGGGACGGCCGGTCTGCAGCTCCTCGACGTGCGCACGTACCTGCCGGGCGACCTCCTGCCGAAGTCGGACATCGCGTCGATGGCGCACTCGCTCGAGCTCCGCTCGCCGCTCCTCGACCGCCGCGTCGTCGAGCTCGGGCTGTCGCTGCCGGACTCGCTCAAGCAGGAGGGGCGCGTCGGAAAGGTGGCATTGAGGCGCGCATTCGCGCCGGAGCTTCCCCCCGAGGTGGCGGCGCGCGGGAAGAGCGGCTTCGCCCTCCCGCTCGCCGATTGGTTCCGAGGGGGGCTGCAGCCGCTCACGCGGGACCTGCTGCTCGACGAGCGGGCTCGAGCGCGCGGATGGTTCCGCCCCGAGGCGATCGAGCGACTGCTCGCCGACCACGCCGCCGGCCGCGCCGACAACGGCCACCGGCTGTGGACGCTGACGATGCTCGAGCTCTGGCAGCGCACGCACGTCGAGGCTGCCGCCCGGGCGACCGTCGCGTGAAAGTCCTCCACGTTCATCGGATGCGCGGCATCGGCGGCTCGGAGCGCCACCTGCTCACGCTCCTTCCCGCGCTCGCGGAGCGCGGTCTCGAGCCGGTCTTCGTCGGGCTGGACGACCCTGCGTGGGACGCGCGCGAGTTCTACGAGGCACTGACCGTGCCGACCGTGCGCATCCCCGCGCCACGCGACGTCGACCCGTTGCTGCTCGCACGACTCGTCCGCACCTTGCGCGCGGACGTCGTGCACACCCACCTCGTGCACGCGGATCTCTACGGCGGCGTCGCCGCACAGCTGCGCGGGACGAAGCTCGTCTCGACGAAGCACAACGACGACCCCTTCCGCACGGGCGCGTTCAGGTTCGTCGAGCGCGGGCTCGCGCGCCTCGCCGACCGCGTCGTCACCATCTCCGACTCGCTGCACCGGTTCACCGTCCAGCTCGTCGGCGTTCCCGCGAACAAGGTGCAGACGATCCACTACGGGCTCGACGAACCGCCGCGGTCTTGGGGGACGAACCCGGCCGACGTCGTGCCGAAGGATGCGCGCATCGTCCTTTCGACCTCACGGCTGACCTCGCAGAAGGGCATCGACGTCGCGGTGGAAGCGCTGTCCGCCCTCCCGGACGACGTCGTCCTCGTGGTGCTCGGCGAGGGGCCGGAGCGCAAGCGCCTGGAGGAAACGGCACGCGAGCACGCCGTTGAGTCGCGCGTCTTCCTTCCAGGCCGCGTCCCGGACGTCGCGGCGTGGCTCCGGCGCGCGTCGGTGTACGTCCAGCCCGCGCGCTGGGAGGGATTCGGCCTCGCAGTCCTCGAGGCGATGGTCTGCGGGCTCCCCGTCGTCGCGACGAATGTCAGCTCGCTGCCCGAGCTCGTCGCCGACGGCGAGACCGGCGTGCTCGTCCCGCCTGACGACGCGGCCGCACTTGCGCGCGGCATCGAGCGCGCGCTGTCCGAGCCCGGCATGGGCGACGCCGGCCGCGAGCGCGCACGCCGCGCGTTCTCCGTCGCGCAAATGGCCGATCGCACTGCGGCGCTCTACGACGCTCTGCTCAGCGCGTCCTCGTAGAGCAATTCCGTCCGCTCCGTGCAGAAGACCTGGAGGAAACGCGCGAGCGCGCGCTCACGGCCGGCGGCTCCCATCGTTCGTCCCAGCTCCGGGTCGGATGCGATGCGGACGATCGCGGCCGCGAGCGGCTCAGCCTCGCCGGGGGGCACGAGCAGGCCCGTGACGCCGTCGCGCACGATCTCTCCGAGACCGCCGATCGAGGCGGCCACCACCGGCCGCGCGCGCTCCATCGCCTCGAGGGCGACCATGCCGAAGCCTTCGCCCATGGACGGCACTACGACGGCGGCCGCCTGCTCGATCGCACCCTGGATGGGCGTGACCTGGCCGAGGAACCGGACGGCGTCGGCGACGCCGAGCTCGCGGGCGAGCGCGCGCAGCGCGGGCTCGAGCGGCCCGCGCCCGGCGATGTCGAGCTCGAGCTCGGGCACCTCCTGCCGCGCCGCGGCGAACGCGCGCAGCAGCACGATGTGCCCCTTGATCGGGATCAAGCGACCGACGCAGAGCAGCCGGGGAGCATCGCCGTCATAGGGGACGGGCTCGCCGTCCGGCTCGATCCCGTAGTGGACGATCTCGAAGCTCTCGCCGTCGAAGCCCTCCACCTCCTCGAGGTAACGGGCAAGCCCGCGCGAGATGGCGATCTCCACGTGCGCGAGGGTCGCGACCGCACGGTCGGCGACGCCGAAGTACGGCATCTCTCGGAACTCGTTGAAGCCGTGCTTCGTGGAGAAGCGGACAGGGATTCGCGCCGCCGTTCCGGCGAGCAGGCCGTACGTCTCGGCGTGCACGAGATGCGTGTGCAGGATCACGGGTCGCACGCGCACGAGATATGCGAAGAGCTGTCCGAACGCGAGCGGGTCGACGTCCGCGCGGACGCGGATCGCGTCGAGCGGGACGCCGCGTGCGCGCAGCGCGCGTGCGAAGTCCCAGGCGCCGGGCTCGTCCTCGTGGAGCATGAGCATCCGAATGTCCCAGCCGCGCTCGCGCAGCCGTGGCAGCAGCGCGAGCAGGTGCGCCTCCGAGCCGGAGATGCCCGCGACTTTCTGCATGTGGATGACGGGGCCGCGTTTCACTGCTCCACCAGACGCAGTATCGCGTCCGCCCAGGTGTCGACCGAATGCTGCGTGCGGACCCGCTCCCGCAGGGTCTCGCCGATCGCCTGCCGCTGCGCGTCGTCGAGAGCCGCGAGCGCCTCGACCCGGTCGGCGAACGTCTCGGGACGGCCGCGCTCGAACGCGAGCGACGGCTCGACGCCCGCGAAGAGCGTGTCGAACGCGGGATGCGACGCGATCGCCGGCCGGCACGAGGAGCACGCCTCGAGGACGATCTTGTCCGTCGAGATGAAGTCGGATGCGACGACGTCCGCCCGGGCGTACACCGGCGGGAGCTCCGTTCGCGGGATCGACCCGCCGACCGAGGCGAAGTCCGCGTACTCGGGGCGAGCGACGAGCACCTCGAGCTCGCGCTTGTAGGCAGCCTCGGCCTCGGACCCCGCGGTGCCGAAGAGATCGATGCGTGCGTCGACGCCGCGCTCGCGGGCGATGCGCACGCCTTCGATCATCTCGTCGAGCTTCTTCGGCCGCGAATAGCGCCCGAGCGACATCACGCGAAACGAACGCCCGGCCGCGGGGACGACGGGCTGGCACGGGAACTCGTTCACGTCGATCCCGTGACCGATGCCGTGTACCTTGCGTGACCGCAACGGGAACGAGCGCACGTCGAGGCTCGTGACCTGCGTGCAGAACAGCGTCGCGATTCGGAGGACGACGTGCCCCTTCCAATGCGTGTACCAGAGGACGAGGGGAACGCCGCGAGGGCGGACGAACGGCGCCGCGACGATCGTGTACAGCGGAACCATGTGGCCGACGACTGCGATCGGACGCTCGCGCAGCTCCGACACGAGCGCGCCTACATAGCGGACGGCGCGTTGCGGCCGCGTCGGCGCGCCGAAGACCCGAATGCGGCAGTTCCCGGGGAGGACGCCGTCTATCCCGCGGTCGCAGAGGACGACGACCTCGTCGACACGACGCGCGAGCGCGGCGATCTTCGCGCGCGTCGCCCCGAGGTTCGGGTCGGCCGGGTCGACCACCTGCGTGATGAAGACGAGCTTGCGCTTCGCCATCAGAAGATGTCGGTGTCGCCGAGCGAGAAGCGGAACGCCGACCGGCCGTGCGGCAGCGGTTCGTCGTCCTGCAGCGAACGGCCGATGAACCGGATCGCCGCCGGAGTGGGCAGGAAGCCTGCCGCGAGGTACGTGCGGTGCTCTCCGGCGTTCGGCATGGCGAGGACGATGTCGGCATCGGCGGCGCGCACGCAGCGGTTCAGGAGCCGCACGCCGTCGCCGCCGACGAGCTCGCAGACGAGCCCGGCCGAGATGCCGCGGTAGACACCCCAGCCGAGAACGGCGAAGCCGCGTTCGGTGGAGAAGCTCGCATACGTGCGCGGCGATGCGCCGTACCGCCAGTTCAGATACTCCGCGCTCTTCACGAAGTGATCCGACCATCCGGCGGCGGCGCGCCGATAGACCTCCTCGTGCCGGTCCGTGAACCGCTCCAAGGCGCCGCCCACGCCGCCGGCGGCCTTCCCGTGCGCACGCAGGTGACGGAAGGCGCGGAGCGGCCGCTTCGGGCGGGCCCAGAGCCGCAGCCAGCAGAGCTCGTCCCAGCCGAGCTTGCCGACGAAGATCGGCCCCGCCATCGGGTTCGTGAAGCCGAGGGCGAGCCGCGCGCCGGACTGCGCGGCGATGTCGTCGTTGTGCAGCTGGAGACCGGAGAAGACGCCTTTCCCGCGGGCAGCGGGCCCGGTCATCACGTGGATCGTGAACGTCGCCTCGGCCTCGCGGCCGGCGATGACCATGCGCGCGTACGACTGGGCGGCCGCGCCGATCGTCGCGCCGTCCTCGACGGCGAGATTGAGGATGAAGTGGCCGGTCGGATTCTGTTCGAACCACCAGTCGAACTCCTCTTCCGACCACGAGGTTCCCTCGTAGACCGCGCGCATGAGGTCCAGGAAGTCGACGCGACGTCCCGGCCCGTACGGAACGATCTCCCAGCGTTGTTCGACCATTACCGCGACGTCGTGCCGAGCGCCGCGTTGAACAGCCGCCGCGCATGGGTGCCGGTGACGGTGTCCTTGATCGCGATCAGGTCGCACGCGCCCGCGAGCACGAGCTCGAACGTCCGCGGCGAGTACGGCTCGACGTTGTAGCGGCGCAACTGAAGAGGGTCGCTCTGCGGCGAATTCGCACCGGAGACGGCGGTGAAGGCGATGTCGTAGCCGGCTTGTTTCACGAGGCTGGGATGGACGGGCTTGTAATCCGCCTCGGAGCCCTTCACGTAGGAGAACGCGCGCACTGGACGGCCGAGTCGCCGCTCGAGCTCGAGCTTCGAGATGGCGATCTCGCGCGCAGCCTCGTCGATCTCGAGCTCGGCGAGCGGCTTGTGACTGATGCCGTGCGACTCGATGCGAACGCCGTACCGCTCGAGCTCGCGGAGCTCGTCCCAGTCGACGGTGGGGTTGTGGACTCCGTGCGCGGAGAGATAGCGCTCGTGTGGAAGCGGTTGCGCGTCGCCGACGTACGCGATGGGGACGAACTGCACGGCCGGATATCCGTGTTTGGCGAGGACGGGCGCGGCGTTGAGCAGGTTGTCGCGATAGCCGTCGTCGAAGGTGATCAGCACGGCTCCCTCGGGCAACGGCTCGCCGCGGCCGTAGTGCGCAAGCACCGCATCGAGGTCGACGACGCGGTACCCGAGCTCCCGGAGCTGCGCCATCTGCTCGTCGAAGCGAGAGACGGGCATCGACATTCTGTTGTTCGGGAGGTCGTTGACCTTGTGGTACATGAGGACGCGCAGGCTGCGCTCGACGCCGTCCGGCGCGCCGACGCCGCTCGCGACCTCGCCGATCGCGCGGTAGACCGAGTTCTTCAGGAGCTGCTTGATCTGCTCGCGCACGGCGAACTAGGTTAGCCCGCGAGCACGCCGCGCACGAGCTGCTCGATGCGCGCGCCGTAGACGGCGGGCGTCACCACCCACTCCTCGCCCGTGCGCCGCGCCGCCGCCCCGAGCCGCTCCGCCTCGGCGCGGTCGGACAGGATGCGGACGAGGGCGGCGCCGAGCGCGTCCGGGTCGTCCGGGTCGACCAGGAGCCCGTTTTCGCCTTCATGGACGACGTCGGGGATCCCGGCCCGGTTGCCGCCCACGATGGCCCGTCCGCGGCATGCACCCTCCAGGGCCACTCGCGGCAGGCCCTCGGAGCGCGACGGGAGGCAGACGAGCCAGGCGTCGTCCATCGCCCGCGACACCGCCTGCGCGTCCAGCTTGGGCGACCACTCCGTCTGCGCCGGGAGCTCCTCCAGCAGGGCGCGCACGCGCTCGCGCAGCGTCCCGTCGCCGACGAGGTGCAGCACGGCTCCGGGGAGCTGCGACGCGACGCGGCGCCACGCCTCGACGAGCGTGTCGACGGCCTTGTACCGCTCGAGCACGCCGACGAAGACGGCGCGCGGCGCGGCCGGAAGCGGCGCCGGCGGCCGGTCGAGGAACGCGTCGGCGTCGACGTACGACGGGAAGACGGCGGCCGGCTCGACGCCGAGGCGGCGGACGAGGGCGGAGGTCTGGGTCGACACCGTCCGCACCGCATCGGCCCTCGGCACGACGATGTGCGGCAGTGCGTCGTTGAGGGGATTGAGAATCCCGCGCCAGGGCGATCCATACAGCCGGGTCGATTCGTGCCAGTCGCCCTGCACGTCGAGGATGAGCTTCGTGTCGTCGCGCGCGAGCCGGCGGCCGATGAGGAACCCCGCCGCCTCGGGCACACCCTGCACGAGCGCAGCGTCGGGGCGAAACGCACGCAGCTCGCGCGCGATGCGCGCCGGGAGCGCAAGGTAATAGAGCGCGCCGTCGGCAAACCGCGGCCGTGACGGAGGAGCGAGTCGGAAAGGCCCTCCGCGAGTTGGCGCGCCCGTCGGCGCGGCCGCGAGCACACGCGCGTCGACCACATCCTCGACTGCCGTCCACTTGCGCTCTTGCGCCCCCGCGAGCGGCAGGCTGATGCGCTCGCGGGAGACGAAGAGAACCTTCGGGCGGCTCACCGGATCGTTTCTGCGAGTGCTGCGCACACGAGCTCGACCTCGTCCTCGCGGAGATGCGGATGAACGGGAAGCGAGAGCACCTCACCGGCGAAACGCGCCGCCCGCTCGCCGCCCCCGCGCTTCGGCGCCGCGGCCGCGAACGGCAGCGCGGAAAGCGTCGTCGGATAGTGGACGAGCGTCGCCACGCCGTGTAGCTCGAGCGCGGCGCGAACCGCGTCGCGCTGCGGAACGCGGATGACGTACTTGTGGAAGACGTGCTCGCGGTCCACCGGACGCTCGGGGACGATCGCCACGGTGGCGGAGAGTGCCTCGGCATATGCGGCGGCGAGGCGCTGCCGCGTGCGCAGCCACTCCTCCTCATGCGCGAGCTTCACGGACAGCACGGCCGCGACGATCGACGACATCTGCGCGTTCTGCCCAACACGGTCGAACGTCCCGTCGCTCGACTTGCCGTGGTGGCTGAGCGTCCGTGCCGTCTCGGCGATCTCGTCGTCGTCCGTAAGCAATGCGCCTCCGCTTCCCGGTGCGCTGACGACCTTCGTCGGGTCGAAGCTGAAGCAGCTGACGACGCCCGCCGATCCCGCCGGCCGCCCGTCGCGAACTCCGCCGAGCGTCTGCGCGGCGTCCTCGATGAGCAGGAGGCCGTGCTGATCGGCAAAGCGCTCGAGCGCGGCCGCGTCGCCCATGCGGCCGTACAGGTCGACGTACACGAGCGCCTTCGTCCGGTCGGAGACGAGTGTGCCCGCGTGGTCGAGGTCGAGCTCGTAGTCGCCGCCGATGTCGACGTACACCGGCACGGCGCCCGTGCGGAGGACCGACGACGCGGTCGCCGCGAACGAGAAGTCGGGGACCATCACCTCGTCGCCGATTCCGATCCCAAGCGATGCGAAGGCGAAATAGAGGGCATCGGTGCAGGAGTTCACGGCGACGGCGTGCCGCCTGCCTGCGAGCTCTGCGAGCTCGCGCTCGAAGGCGGAGATCCAGGGGCCCTGGAGCAGCCGGCCGGAGCGGAAGACCTCCTCGACGCGCGCCATGATCGGATCGCGCAGCGCGTGGAACTCGCGCTCGAGCGCGAAGTATGGGATCACGCGAGTGCGGGCGCGCCCGTGGGAAGCGAGCTCAGGAACTCGAGGTACTCCTCGACGCCGCGCTCGAGCGAGTAGCGCGGCTCGTACCCGACGAGGCGGCGCGCCTTGTCGACGTCGAGGGCTCCGCGCTTGGGCCGGAAGTCGTCGGCCTTGACCGAGACCTCCACCGGCATGTCGGGGTAGCGCGCACGGAGGATGTCGTGCAGCTCCGTGAGCGTCCGCCCCTGCCCGGCGGTGATGTTGAACGTCTCGTTCAACACGGGCGAAAGCAGCGTCTTCACGAGGCCGTCGGCGACGTCCTTCACGTACGAGAAATCGAGCGTCGTATGGTCGGGGTCGACGACCGTGAGCGGCCGGCCCCAGAGCGCGCACTCGACGAAGCGCTGCACGATGCGGTCGTTCATGTCGGTCGGCCCGTACACCGCGGACGGGCGCACGATCGCGTAGGGCAGTCCCTGCGCACGAGAGAACGTCTCGACGATCACCTCGCCGGCGAGCTTGAACCCGCCGTACGGGTCCTTCGGCGCGGTGCGCGCATCCTCCGGCATCGGGTTTTGCGTGAAGTCGCCGTACACCATGCTCGACGACACGTACAGGAACTTCGTCAAGCCCACCTCGAGCGCAATCTCCACGAGGTTGAACGTCCCGCGCAGGATGCTGTCGAAGGCGTGATCGGAGCGCACCCGCGCGACGGTGGCGAGCGGAAGCGCGCCGAGATGGAGCAGGTAGTCGGGCTTCACGTCGAGCACGACGCGCCGCAGCTCGTCGCGGATCTCGGTCGAAGCGACGATGACGCGCGCGTCGCGGAGCAGCACCTCGCGGCGGTAGTTGAGGTTGTGCCAGTGCTGCGGCTCGAACGAGTAGGCGTACGTCAGCAGCGGATCGACGACGACGACCTCGTGCCCGCCCTCCGCGAGGGCCGCGCACGTGTGGGAGCCGATGAAGCCCGCGCCTCCCGTCACCAGTACGACGCTCATGCGCGGGCCAGCCTAACGACTGCGACGACCTCGTCCGCCCAGTGGTCGACCGAGTGCTCGGACTCGACGAGTGCGCGCAGGCGGCGCCGCTCCGCATACGGCAGCGAAGCTGCCGCTCGGATCGCCGACGCCAGACCGGCGGGGTCGCCGTCCGTGAACCGCAGCTCGGGCGGAAGCAACCCGTCGAAGACCGGCGATGCCGCCACGACGGGGGTGCACGCTGCGAGCGCCTCGAACACGACCTTGTCCGCGCTCATTCCGTGCGTGGCGTTCACGAGGACGTCCGCCTCGGCGAGGAGCCCCGGCACCTCGACGCGCGGCACGGCATCGAGCAGGCGGACGCGCTGCTCGAGACCGAGCTCGCGCGCGAGCGCGCCGAGGCGCGCCCGGACGGCCGCGTCGTTCGGGGTCGCTTCCTCTCCCCGTACGGTGAGCGAAGCACCGCGAAGCGCCGGAAGCGCTCGGATGGCGACGTCGTGCCCCTTTACCTCCGAGTAGCGGCCGAGCGACAGAAGGCGCACACCCTCGCGTCGCGGCCGCTCGGCGCACTCGAACGCGCCGGTGTCGATTCCGTGCCCCATCGCACGAACCTTCGGCGAGGAGATCGGGACGCTCCGCTCGTCGACGCTGAGGATCGTGTCGACCACACGCAGGGAGCGATAGAAGTTTGGGCCACCCTGCTGCTGCGTGAACCACAGGAGCACCGGGACGCGGACCGGCCGGAGAAGCGGCGCAGCGAGGAGCGCGTAGACCGGGGACATGTGCGCGAGCAGCGCGGCCGGCCGGCCGCGGGCGAGCTCGCGCGCGAGCGCTGTCTCGAAGCGCAGCCCGCGCAGCATCTGCGTGGGCGCGGCGAAGCTGCGGAAGCGGACGTTCGCGGGCAGCGCGTCGGGATCCGCGGCCGCCGCGATGACCACGACCTCGTCGAAGCGGGCGGCGAGCGCCGTGACCAGGTCCGCGGCTGCGCCGAGCGTCGGATGCTCCGCGTCGACCTGCTGGGTCACGAAGACGAGCTTCGTCATCGGCGCACGGCGTCGACGAGCTCGCGCGTCCGAACGGCGAAGGCCTCGGGCGACTGCAGCCAGCGCGGCGCCGACGCGCGCGCGCCGTCCGCCAGCGATCGTGCGAGCGCCGCGTCGGACAGAACGCGGACGATTGCGTCCGCGAGCGCCGGCGCGTCGCCCGTCGGCACGAGCAGCCCGTTCACGCCGTCCTCGACGATGTCGGGGATCCCTCCCGCCCGTGCGCCGACGACGGCGCGACCGCGCGCGAACGCCTCCATCGCCACGCGCGGCAGGCCCTCCGAGAACGAAGGGAGCACGAGCACGGTCGAAGCGTCGAGCGCCGCCGCCACCCCGGCCGAAGGCACCCGCTCCTCCCACGTCACTCGGCCCGGAAAGTCACGGACGAGGTGCTCGGCGACAGCCTGCTCGCGGCCGCGGCCGATGAGATGCAGCGACGCATCCGGCACCCGCGGCGCTGCGAGACGCCAGGCGTCCGCGAGCCCGTGCACGTTCTTGTACCGCTCGAGTACGCCGACGAAGAGTGCGCGAGGCCGGGCGGGCAGCGAAGCCGGCGGATCGGCGGCGAACGCCGACACGTCGAAGTACGTCGTGAACGTCGTCGCCGGCTCGACGCCGAGCGCCCGGACGAGCCCGCTCGTGAACGGCGACACCGTGCGCACGGCGTCCACCTTCCGGACGGCGGCGCGCGCGAGCGTCGCGCTGACCGGCTCGAGCGCACGCCGCAACGGCGAGCCGTACAGCCTCGTCGCCGTGTGCCAGTCGCCGTGCACCTCCAGCACGACGCGCACATGCGAGCGCGCGAGCGCGCGTCCGGCGAGCACCGAGCTCGCCTCGTACGGGCTCTGCGCGACGACGACGTCCGGGCGAAAACGGCGAAGCTCCTCGGCGACGCGGAACGGCAGCGAGAGATAGAAGGCCGGCGAGCGGCCGGGTAGGAGCCGGAAGCGTCCGTCGTCGGCGGCGTCGCCGCCTGCGAGCACGCGTACCTCCATCTCGGCGGCGAGCGCGTCCCACTTGTGCGCGACGCCCGGGTCGAGCGGCAGCCGGTAGCGTGTCCGGCTGACGAAGAGCACGCGTGCCTTCATGCGACGACCGCGGCGAGCGCCTGCTCGATCCGGGAGAAGAGCACGTCGCGGTCATAGGCACGCACCGAGTCGGCGGCCGCGGCTCGAAGCCGTGCGCGCAGGGTGTCGTCGGAGAAGTAGCGGCGGACAGCCTCCGCGAGCGCTTCGCCGTCTCCGGCCGGGACGAGCAGACCGTTCTCCCCGTCGTGGACGACCTCGGCTACACCACCGACGCGCGTGGCGATGACGGGCGTGCCGGCCGCGAGCGCTTCGACCACGGTGTGTGGGAAGTTCTCCCAGCTCGAGGAGAGAATCGATGCATCGGCTGCGCGGAAGAGCTCGATCACACGCTCCCGCGGCTGGGGGCCGAGAAACCGCACATGCGGGCCTGCGAGTGCCTCGAGCCGCGCGCGCTCGTCGCCGTCGCCTGCGATCACGAGTGAGAGCCCCTCGACGGCGTCGACCGCGGCGAGTGCGAGCCCGAGCGACTTCTGCGTCGACAGTCGTCCGGCGAACGCGAGTGTCGGCCCGTCCATCCCGAAAGAACGTCGCAGCTCGTCCCGCGGCGCCAGCTCCGGCACCGCCGGCGCCGGGTTCGGGAGCACGCTCACGCGATCCGCCGGAACGCCCCAGGAGATCGCCAACGTGCGCAGGTACTCGCTGGGGCAGAAGACATGCGAGGCGCGGCGTAGCTCCACGTCGCGTGCGAGCCGGAGCGCCTCAACGCGGAGACCGGAGCGCAACTGGAACGAGTCGACGTCACCGCCGACGACGCCGCGGCGGCGCGCGCGCTCGAACGCAGGGTCGGCCGTGAGCTTCACGACGTACGGGCGCCGCGCGGCGGTCGCTCCGGCGAAGCTCCGCCCGAACATCCCCGTCGTGTACACGGCGTCGGCGTGCGCGGCGCGCTCGCGCACGAGCGCGGCGCCGCGCACGTGGCGAACGCCCGGAGGAAGCGACCGCGCAACCCAGTGCACGTCGTACGGCGCGGCCGGCGGCGCCTCCCACGCGGTCGTCACGACCTCGACATGGTGGCCATGCTCGGCGAGGAAGCCGGCGACGTCCGGTGCGTGGCTCGCCGGCCCCCCGACATCGGGCGGCCAGATGCCGGAGACGACGAGCACGTTCACGTCGCCATCTCCGGCTCGAGTGTCGATGGTGCCGGCGGCGTCTCCCGCCGGATCCGCCGGAAGAGCACCCACCAGGCGAGCGCGAACACGACGCTCGACACGAGCACCGCGAGCGCGGCGCCGCTCGCGCCCCACATCCACCCGAACGCGATCGCGAGCGGCAGCAGGACGGCGGTCTCGATGCCGTGCGTCCAGATCCGCAAGTTCGGACGGCCGATGGTGACGGCGAACGACTTCGACCAGCCGACGACGAATTGCACGGCGCCCGCGGCGACGATGATCCGGGCCGCGTCGACGGCCCCGAGGTTCTTCGACTGGAAAAGAAGCCGCACGATCTGTGGCATGAACACGAGCAGGAGCGGCAGGAGGACGACGCTGCCGACGAACGCGAGCAGCGTGTACCGCCGCACGCCGGCGAAGACGCGCTCGGTGTCACCACGCTCCCAGTCGCGCGTCTGCTCGGTCAGCAGTACGAGCCGTATCGGCGCCGACACGGCGTTGAAGCCCGCCTGCGGCGACTGCGCGACGCGGAAGTACCCGACCTGCTGCGCGGTCGAGACGATGCCGAGCAGCATCGGGGTGAGCGTCGTGCGCAGCGAGACGACGCCGGTCGCGCCGCTGGACTGTGCGACGAAGCGCAGGATCTCGCGCGCGTCTTCTCCGAGCGTCCGGACGTCGCCGCGGGGGAAGCGACGGAAGGCGGCGAGACCTGCAACTCCGATCGCCGCCGACGCGATCACCTGCGCGACCACGATCGCGGCGATCGTCCAGGTGAGACCGAAGTGCGAGCCAATTGCAATCGCCGCGAGCCGAACCGCCATCGAGAACGCGAGGAAGCCGCCCCGCAGGTCGTAGCGGCCGCGCAACATCAGCGGCACGGCGGCCATCCCCTCCGGCGACTGTGCGAGCGGGAGGAGCGCCGAGAGCAGCAACGGCGTCCTCAGCTCGGTGTGGTGGAAGACCGTGCCGGAGCCCAGGCCCAGACCGACGAGCGCGGCGCCCGCCATCAGGGCGCCGACCGCCTTGAAGACGAACGTCCGGCGGAAGAGGCGGCGGAGCCGGCCCCAGTCCTCGCGCGTGATGTAGCGAAAGCCGAACTTGATCAGCGCCTCCTCGATGGTGAGGTCGAGGAGCGTCTGGAAGAACCCTGCTGACGCGATGACCAGCGTGAAGAGGCCGAGCACCTCGGTCGAGAAGACGTGGGCCGCGACGATCGTGCCGAGGAACCCGAGCACGATCGAGGAGTACGTGCCGGCCGCTGCACCCGCCCGGCGCCGGAGGACCGTGCCGTCCATCAGTGGGCCAGTGTAGTGAGGGCGTCGCCCGGCACCTCACTACACTCGGGCGCATGGCGAAGGCGCTCGTGACCGGCGGTGCCGGCTTCATCGGCTCGAACCTCGTGCGCGCGCTCCTCGAACGCGGCGACGAGGTCCGGGTCCTCGACAACTTCTCCACCGGGAACCGTGCGAACCTCGAAGGCCTGGACGTCGAGATCGTCGAGGGCGAGCTGCGCAGCTACGAGCGCGTGCACAACGCCGTCCGCGGCACCGAGACCGTGTACCACCTCGGCGCGCTCGGCTCTGTGCCCCGCTCGGTGCAGGACCCGCTCACGTCGAGCGCCGTCAATGTCGAGGGCACGCTGAACGTCCTGCTCGCGGCGCGGGACGAAGGCGTCCGCCGCGTCGTCTTCTCGTCGTCCTCGTCCGTCTACGGCGCAAAGCGCGAGCGCCCGGTGGACGAATCGCTGCCCGCCGACCCGATCTCGCCATACGGGGTCGCCAAGCTCGCGGCAGAGCGTTACTGCGTCAGCTTCTCGCGCGTGTACGAGTCGTTCGAAACGGTCGTGCTGCGCTACTTCAACGTCTTCGGTCCGCGGCAGAGCCCGTTCTCGCAGTACGCGGCCATGGTGCCGCTCTTCATCAGGGCGATCGACGCAGGCGAGCCGGTAACCGTCTACGGCGATGGTGAGCAGTCGCGCGACTTCACGTACATCGCCAACGTCGTCGACGCGACGGTGCGCGCTGCGCATGCCGAAGGCGCGAGCGGCCGGATCTTCAACGTCGCGGCAGGCTCGCCTGCGAGCGTGAACGCGGTCGCCGACGCGATCGGCCGCATCCTCGACAAGCCCGTGGAGCGCAGCTTCGCACCGCCGCGGCCCGGCGACATCCGCGACTCGTGGGCCGACGTCTCGGCGGCGAACGAGGTTCTCGGCTACTCGCCGTCGGTCGGGCTCGATGACGGCCTGCGCCGCACGATCGACTACCTGCGTGGCTGAGCGAGTCAAGGTTCTGCGGGTCATCGCCCGCCTCAACGTCGGAGGACCGGCACTGCACGTCGCGTATCTGACAGCCGGGCTCGCCGAGCGCGGCTACGACACGACGCTCGTCGCCGGGACGATCGCGCGCGGCGAGGAGTCGATGGCGTTCGTCGCCGACGCGCACAACGTCCACATCGAGACGTTGAGCGAGCTGCATCGCGAGATCTCGCCGATCCGCGACCTGCGCGCGATCCTGCGCCTCGCACAGCTGATCCGGCGCGAGCGGCCGACGATCCTGCATACGCACACGGCGAAGGCAGGAGCCGTTGGGCGCATCGCGGCGCTGCTCGCGCGCGGCGCGCGGCCGCCGATTGTCGTGCACACGTTCCACGGGCACGTGTTGCGCGGATACTTCGGGCGCGTCACGACGTTCGGCTTTCGCACGCTCGAGCGCTGGCTCGCGCGGATGACGACCTCGCTCGTCGCGGTCAGCCCGGAGGTGCGCGACGACCTCGTCGCGCTCCACGTCGCCCCTGCCATGAAGTTCACGGTCGTGCGGCTTGGCATCGACCTCGGCGGCCGCGTCGACAACGACGGCGCGCAGCGGCGCGAGACGCGCAGGCAGATGGGCCTGCGGGAGGACGCGTTCGTCGTCGGCTGGGTGGGGCGGATGACCGCTGTGAAGCGAACGGACTTCGTCGTGCGCGCGCTCGAGAAGCTCGTCGCGGACGGCGTCGACGCGTACGTCCTCCTCGTCGGGGACGGTCCCGACCGCGAAGGGCTCGAGCGGTATGCGCACGAGCTCGGCGTGATCAAGCGCTGCCTGTTCCTCGGGTACCAGGAGGACGTCGCCCGCTTCTACGACGCGATCGACGTCCTCGTGCTGCCCTCCATCAACGAGGGCACGCCCGTGAGCGTGATCGAGTCGCTGGCGGCGCGCCGTCCGGCCGTCGCCACCCGCGTCGGCGGAGTGCCGGACGTCGTTCGAGACGGCATCGACGGCCTCCTCGTCGACGCGGACGACGTGGAGGGGCTCGCCGACCGGTTGGCCGAGCTCGCGCACGACGCGCCCCGCCGCGCCGCGATGGGCGAAGCGGGACGCGCACGGGTGCTGGAGCGTTACGCCGTCGGCAGGCTCGTCGACGACATCGACAGGCTTTACCGGGACCTGCTCGCGAAGAGAGGCCTGCAGCAGCCGCCCAGCACAAGCCCAGAGGCTCCCGGCTAGCGAAGCTAGGCGGAAGCCGGATCGACGCTCGCGGGGACGCCGATAGGCGCCACCGCGAGCGCAGAACGAAACGCCCTACGGGCTCCTCAAAGAGGACGCGGGCTCAGCCCGCGTCCGCTCCCGCGAAGCGGGTACCTTCATCGGATGAAAGTGCGCAGCACTTTCATCCGCGAGGCACCTTGAGGAAGGCGTTCCAGGCCGGTTTCTTCTTCCCGGTCACCGTCTCGAGTCCGGACTGCCAGCCGCCGAGGTCCGGCTCGTCCTTGATCAGGAACCACAGGAACATGTCGATACGCGGGTTCTTCCGCGCCATCGCGTAGACCTGCGTCAGGTACGCCGCCTGCTTCGCCCAGCTCACGCCGAAGGCCTTGTCGGGCGGGTTCGTCTGGTAGCCGTACTCGGTGATCCAGAGGTGCTTCGGGCCGTACAGCTTCGTGATCTCGGCGAGGAGCACGTCGATGTTCCCCATCTGGATGCGCCGTGCCGTCTTGCCGGTCGGCACGTATGTCGGCGACTCGTTCGGCGCCGCGTAGTACGGATGGTGGGCGTACACGTCGAACTTCTTCATCCCCGCATTCTTGGCGGCGATGAGGAACGAGATGGGATCGACCGATGCGCGCGAGGTCGCCGGCGCGTCGTTGCCCTTCGGCGCCGTGACGCCGCACGCGACCTTCTCGCCCGAGACGCCGGCGGAGTGGATGCCGGTGTAGACGGCGTTGCAGATCTTCGCGTAGGAGACGGCGCTCGCCACGATCCATTTGCCGCCGGAGCGCGCGTATTGCGGCGTCAGGAAGACCGGGTTGTTCGGCTCGTTCCACGCCGTCCAGAGCTTCACCGCCGGAAGCGGATCGGTCGGGCTCTCGAGCGTCGGCTGCTGCTGCCAGGCGGGCGGGACGTACAGCCCGCTATATCGCTGCGCGGCTGCGGAGGCGAACTCCTCGAGCTCTGTGGGATTGGTCGGCGCGACTGTGCGCGCCTTGCCGCCGTTCGCCCATTTCGGCGTGAACAGGATCGAGAACACGACCTTGATGTGGTACGTCGCGGCGTACCGCATGAGGCGGTCGTACAGCGACCAGTCGTATGCGGGATCGCCGGGATCGGTCGGATCGGTCGGCTTCGCGCCGCGCGAGACGGCCCACGGCGTCCCGCCCCAGTACAGGTTCACGCGCAGCACCTGTGCGTTCAGGGCCTTCAACGTCTGGAAGCCCGTGACGGGGTTCCCGTACAGCGTGTCCGCTTCGTCGTTGATGCCGACGAGCAGATGGCTCGTGGCGGCAACGGCGTGCTTCTTCGGCGAGGCGGTCGCGGCCGACACGGACAGCGCGGTGGCGGCGAGGACGAGAACGGCGATGACGGCGAAGCGTCTAGACACTGAGCGACTCCCGTTGGCTGGCTTCCAGGACGCGCCGCAGGCCTTCTTCGAGGCCGACCTGCGGCTCCCAGCCCAGCAGTTGCCGGGCTCGGGTGATATCGGGCTGGCGCACCTGCGGATCGTCGACCGGCAGCGCTTCGAAGACGATCTCGCTCTTCGAGCCGGTGACGCGGATGACAGTCTCTGCGAGCTCGACGAGGGAAAGCTCCTGCGGGTTGCCGATGTTCACCGGCAGGTGCTCGCCGCTCTCGGCGAGCGCGACTAGGCCGCGGACGAGGTCGTCGACGTAGCAGAAGCTGCGCGTCTGCGACCCGTCGCCGAAGACGGTGAGCGGCTCGTTCGCGTGCGCCTGGCGCATGAACGTCGGGATCGCGCGGCCGTCGTTCGGGCGCATGCGCGTGCCGTACGTGTTGAAGATGCGAACGATGCACGTGTCGACGCCCTGCTGGCGGTGATACGCCATCGTCAATGCCTCCGCATACCGCTTCGCCTCGTCGTACACGCCGCGCGGGCCGATCGGGTTCACGTTCCCCCAGTAGGTTTCCGGCTGCGGGTGGATGGCGGGATCGCCGTACACCTCGCTCGTCGATGCGAGCAGGAAGCGCGCGCGTTTGAACTTCGCGAGGCCGAGCGCATTGTGCGTTCCGTACGACCCGACCTTCAGCGTCTGCAAGGGCAGTCGCAGATAGTCGATCGGGCTCGCCGGGCTGGCGAGATGGAAGACGAGGTCGACGGGCTCGTCGACGCCGAGATACTCGGTGATGTCGTGGTTCGCGAAGGTGAACTGGTCGCCGCGCAGGTGCTCGACGTTCTGGAGCGACCCGGTCTCGAGGTTGTCGACGCAGATCACTCGGTGGCCCTTCGCCACGAGGTGATCGCACAGGTGAGATCCGAGGAAGCCCGCGCCCCCCGTCACGACCGCCGTCGCCATCGTCCCGATGCTAGCGGTGTTGTCGGCGGGCCACGCTGACTTAACGAAGGATTTACTCCTCTTCCGGCGGACCGCCGTCCGTACAATGACGCGATGCTCGGCATGAGACGTCCGAGTGCGACGGATTCCGTCGATCGGGGTCAGCTCGGCGCGCTTTCCCCCCACGAGCCGACGAGCGGGCACCGCTCCTGGGCGATGCATCGCTGGCACAAGGAGAAGGTCCAGCTCTTCCCGAAGCCGTTCAGTCTGTACGACGACGTGCCGCGGCTCTTCCGCGACCACATCCTTCCCGGGCACCTTCCGCCGCGGCCCCTGCTCACGGAGCGCGATACCGTCGTAACCCTCGGCTCCTGCTTCGCGCTCGAGCTGCGCCAGGTGCTCGAGCTCGCGCGCTTCGCAAGCGGGAGCTTCTGGATTCCGTCCGGCCTGAACAACTCCTTCGCGATCCTCGACTTCGTGTCGTGGTGCATCGCGGGCGAGGGCACGAGCGGTGCATACCGCTACGAACGATCCTCGGACGGCGAGATCAAGGAGTGGCTGCCTGAGGAAGAGCGGCAGCGCTACCTCGCGCACATTGTGGAAGCGGGTGCGTTCGTGTTCACGCTCGGGCTCGCCGAGGTGTGGACCGATAGCGAGACGGGCGGCGTTTTCTGGCGCGGCGTGCCCGAGGACATCTTCGAAGAGGGTCGACACGTCTTCCGTCTGAGCAGCGTCGAGGAGAACGAGCGGAACATCGTCGAAACGATCCGGCTCATCCGTTCCGTCAATCGCGACGCGCCGATCGTCCTGACGCTCTCCCCCGTCCCGCTCGAGGCGACCTTCCGTGACATCTCGTGCATGACGGCCGACTGCGTCTCGAAATCTGTCCTTCGCGTCGCCCTCGACCGCGTCATGTCGGACGGCCCGGAGAACACGTACTACTGGCCGTCGTTCGAGCTCGTGAAGTGGGCCGGGTCCGCATTCGACTGGCGCGCCTGGGAAGGCGACGCACGCCACGCCCGGCGGTATCTCGTGTACTGCATCGTGGACGCGTTCGTCGAGGCGTTCTACGGGCCGAAGCTCGCCGCGACCGTGCGTGAGCGCCTGCGCGACAGCGGATGGTCGACGTCCGAGCCACACCGGCTGCGCCGCGGGCTCACCGAGTCCCGCCGATATTCGCTCGCGCTCGCCGCACGCGCGCAGCGCGCGCCTGCGCGCATGCGCCGGCTCGCGTCCCGCGGTTAGCGCAGGTCCTTGTTCGACTCCATGTCGAACCACATGGCGAAGAGCGTGAGCTGCGACCCGGAGATGAGCAGGAGCGCGATGAGCACGACCGTGCCGACGCTCACCTGGTTCCCGGCGATCCGGTACCCGAGCTCGACGAACCCGAGCACGAGGCCGGCGAATGTCGCGAGCAGGCCGAACGCGTAGAAGAAGACGAGCGGGTGGAAGTCGCGGATGACGTACTTCTGGCGCAGCCGCCAGAAGAATCCGCGCAGCAGGAGCCACGAGATGCGCGGGGCGACGCGGTGATAGCGGATGCCGGAGACCTCGCCGATCTTGTAGATCGGCCGCGATGGGAAGTCTCGCACGCGCGCGTTCCACACGTTCAGGTGCACGAGGAAGTCGTTCGGGAACCCGTACCCGGTGTAGACCCCGTCGAGGTCGAGTTGCGCGAGCATGGGCCGCGCGATCGCGGTGTAGCCGGATTGCGAGTCCGCTACGTGCCAGTACCCGGACGCGATCTTCGTCAACATCGACAGGACGGCGTTGCCGAGATAGCGCGCGTGCGGCATCACGTTCCACGCCTGGCCGGTGAAGAGGCGGTTGGCCTTTGCGTAGTCGAGCTCGCCGCGCGCGACCGGCTGCACGAGCGTCGCGAGATCGGCGGGATCCATCTGGTTGTCGGCGGCCATCACGCAGACGACATCGAGCCCCTGCTCGAGTGCGCGGCGGTAGCCGGTGACGATCGCCGCGCCGACTCCGCGGTTGCGGTCGTGCGAGATCACCTCCACGCGCGCGTCGCCGAACGAGCGCGCGCGCTCCGCAGTCGCATCCCCTGAGCCGTCGTCGACGACGAGGATCCGGTCGACAAACGCGGGGATGCCGCCGAGCGTCTCGCCGACGAGCGCCTCCTCGTCGTGCGCCGGCACGACGACCCCGACGCTCTTGCCCTCGAGCATCAGGCCGTTCGACGACGCGCCACGACTGCGGCCACCCTGTCCCAGAGCAGCGCGACGAGTCCACCCAGGATGAGGCCGATGAGTCCGCCGACGACGACCGAGTTGCGCCGGCTCCGCGCCGTCACACGCGCCGCCGACGCCGGCGTCAGCACCGAGGGCTCCTCGATTGCCGTCGCCTGGTGCAGGAGCTGCGTCGTCGAGGAGAGATCGCTCTCCGCCGTGTTGAGCTGCACCTGGAGAAGGAGCTTGTCCGTCGTCGAGACGTTCGGATCGGCGAGCGCCGCGTTGAGCGCCGTGATGCCCTTCTGCTCCTGAGAGAGCTGCTCCCTGAAGCTCGCGATCTTCTCGACGGCGTAGCCGGAGATGCGCGCGACGACGGCTTTCGCCAACTGGTTCGCCGCGCACGCGGCGACCTTCTTCTTCGAAGACAGCACGATCAGTGAGACGAGCGGGTTCTGCCCGTTCTTCGACAGGTTGCCGGAGATCGGCTTCGTGGAGATGCCCGACCGGAACGTCCCCATCTTCGCCTTGCACAGCACGGCGACGCGCTGGTCGACGGCGAGCGAGTGCGCGACCGTTCCGACGGTGCTCGGGTTCGTCTGCAGCCCCTGGAGGGCGACGTTCCCGCTCGCGGTGTACGGCTGGCCGAGATAGAGGGCCGACGACGCGCTGTACCGCTGGCTGCCGCCGAGGGCCGCCGCATAGCCCACGATGGCGCCGAGCACCAGCGCTCCGACCGGAACCCACCAGCGCGCTGCGAGCAGGCGCCAGTACTTGGCGAAATCGATCTCCTGCTCGGCCTCGGGATCGGTGGTCATTCGGCGGCGACTCTAGCGGAGGCCCAGGCCCACATCCGCGAGAGACCGTCCGCGAGCGGCACGCGCGGCTCCCAGCCGAGCGCCTCGCGGATCCGCGAGACGTCCGCCCGGGTGCGCCGGACGTCGCCGCGCGCGCGATCGACGTGGCGCACCTCGAGCGGGCGTCCCGCGATCTCCTCGAGCAGGGCGATCGCCTCGAGCATCGTCGCCTCCTCGCCGCCGCCCACGTTGTAGACGGCGCCCGTCGGCCCGCGATCCATGGCGGCGATCGTCGCCTCGACGACGTCCCCAACCTCGGTGAAGCTGCGCGACTGCTCGCCGGTCCCGTAGATCTCGAACGAACCCCCGGTTGCGAGCGCATCGCAGACGCGGCGAAAGAACATGTCGGGGCGCTGCCGCGGCCCGTACACGGTGAAGTAGCGGAGACGTACGGCGTCGAGGCCGAAGCTCGCCGCATACGCGTGCGCGAGCTGCTCGGACGCGAGCTTCGTGATGCCGTACGGCGAGACCGGCTGCGGCGCGGCGTCCTCTGGCGTCGGGTAGCGCTCCGCCTCGCCGTACACCGACGACGACGACGCGAGCGCGACGCGCACACCGGCGTCGGCCGCGGACTGGAGCACGCGCTGCGTCGCGAGCACATTCCTGCGGAGATAGAGCGGGAACGCTTCGCCGAAGCTGCGCACGCCGGGCTGTCCCGCGAGATGGAAGACGCCGTCCACGTCCAGGAGATCGAGGCTCTCGTCCGCGAGGTCGACACGCTGCACGTCGACCCCCCGCGCGTTCTCCTCCTTCTCCTTCGGGTCGTAGTAGTCGGTGAAGCAGTCGACCGCGACGACTTCGTCGCCGCGCGCGCGCAACGCGTCGCTCAGGTGCGAGCCGATGAACCCCGCGGCGCCGGTGACGACGTACCTCACGCCCCTGGCCGCCTTTCGCTCCCGCCCGGCGGAGCCGGGCTCCGCGAAAGGCTGACGACGCTGGCTGCGCGATCCTGCGCGCCCGGTGCTCGGTCGTACGTCATGTACTGCCCTTCGCGCCGAGCGCTTGGCTCACTTGCCAGCGCCGCCCCAGGAACGTGAGGACTCTCACTTCTTCTCAACCATCCCATAGACGACGCCGTAACCGATGAGGAACAGCCTGTCGCCTGCGGCGACGACGGGCGTGTACTTGCCGTCGGGGAAGCTCCAGAGCTCCTTGCCGGTGCGTGCGCTCAGCGCGTAGGTTCGCCCGTTCTTCAGGTGTTCCTCGTGCAGCGTCGAGAAGTAGACGACACCTCCGACCACGACCGCCGAGCCGGAGATCGGGCCGCCGGCCTTGAACGTCCAGTCCGGCTCCCCGGTGCCCGCGTCGAAGGCGGAGAACTTCCCGCTGTACGAGCCGACGAGGACGCGCTGCCGCCAGATCGCCGGCGACGCGTACACGTAGCCACCGGTCGAGTGCGACCACAGCCGATGGCCGCTCGTTGCGCCGAACGCGTACACCTTGCTGTCGGTCGAGCCGACGAACACCCGACCGTACGCGACGGCGGGCGTCGAGTAGAAATCCGAGCCGCCGAACAGCCGCGGCTGCGCCGACCCTGTCCAGAGCAAACGGCCGGTGCGCGAGAGGCAGTAGACGTGACCGTCGTATGCGCCGACGAACAGGTGGCCGCCGGCGTAGGCGAGCGCGCCCTTGATCGCGGCGTGTGCGATATGCCGGTGCCAGACGACGCGACCGTTGTTCGAGTCGAACGCCCAGACGTCGCCGTTCCAATCTCCCACGTACACGCGATTCCCGACGAGGAGCGGAGAGCTCTCCGACGGGCCGATGCGGTGCTGCCAGTGGATCTTCCCGTGCCCGACGGCGAAGGCGATGATCTCGCCGTCGGCGCCGTGCCCGCCGTTCTGCGCGTTGCACGGCGGGTGGTTGAGGAACGCCTCGTACACGGTGCCGTGCGCATGCGGCCCGATCGCGGCCGATGCGGCGACGCAGCGGTGCGCGCGGTACTTCCACGCATACTTGCCCGTCTTCTCGCTGACGGCCGTGAACGTGCCCTTGTTCGTGGAGAAGAACAGGCGGTTGTAGCCGATCGCCGGCGGAAACTCGATCAGGCTGCCCGCCTGATAGCGCCACACCGTGCGGAACGGCGGGCGGAGCGCGAGCTGCACCGAGCGCGTGCGGTCCGGGCTGAAGCCGTACGTGGGCCAGGGGACCGCAGCCGGCGGCGGGGGCTCGGGGGCCTGCGTCGTCACGTACTCGGTCGACGGCGACCCACGCTCGTCCGCCGTCTGGTTCACGCGGTGGACGATGTACGCGGTGAGCGCGCCTCCGAGGAGCACGACGGCCGCGGCGAGGACGATGACGATCCGGCGCACGGCGGGAGGGTAGTCGTCGTGCGCTAGCGTGAGCGCCCGTGCGTACCCGCCGGGCGGTGCTGCTGCTCGTCCTCGCGACGTCCATTCCGCGGCTGCTGGCTCTCCTGCACGAGCGCGGCTCGATCCTCGTCGACAACGTCGACAAGGGCGACACCCTCGCCCAGACGTATCTCGCCACCGGGACGTACGGCTTCATCCCAGGGCATCCGTCGGCCTATACGCAACCGTTGTACGGCTGGTTCCTCATCCCGCTGTACTGGATCTTCGGCCGCAGCTGGGAGACCGTTGGCATCGCGCAGATCTGTCTCGCGGTCTGCACCGTGCTCATCGTGTGGCAGATCGGCCGCCGCTGGCTGACGACCGGCATCGGCCTGCTCGCGGGCCTCGCGGTCGCGCTGCACCCGTACCTCATCTGGCACGACATCCACATGAACCGCGAGATCCTCGATCAGCTGCTCGCGGCGGCGCTCACGTATCTGACGCTGCACGCGGCTGAGCGCTTCGGCTGGCGGCGCGCGGCGCTCCTCGGAGCCGTGCTCGGCCTCGCGATCCTCGGCAACGTCCGCCTCGCCGCTCTCCCGCTCGTGATCGGCGCGTATCTCCTGTGGCGCAGCCGCGTGTCCCGTCGCACCGTCCTCTCGTGCGTCGCGCTGCTCGCCGCGTCCGCCGTCGTCATTGCGCCGTGGGTCGTCCGCAACCGCGTGGACATCGGCTGCTGGTCGGTGACGACCGATGCGCGCGCGCTGTGGAAGGCGAACAACCTCGGCACGTACGCGACGCTGCAGCGCGGCGGGTGGATCGACAACGTGCCGATCCCGAAGTCGTACCCACTCGATCCGCAGGACATCTACGTCCACTGGCAGAAGACCGGCGTCGTCATCCCGTACAGCGAATGCGCGCAGATGAGGAGCTACGAGCACAAGGTGACGCAGTTCTGGATCCATCACCCGGGCGCGAAGGCGAAGCTCGTTCCCATCGACCTGCAATGGCTGTGGCAACCGAGCGTCGTCGAGACCGCGTCGAGCCCGGGCGCCGGATCCTGGGTCGGCACGCTCCGGTCGACCGCCGAGCCCGTCTACATGATTGCGATCTACGTCCTTGCGATCGTCGGCCTCTTCCTCGTCCCACGCGCGCTCGCAGCCCTGGCCGTGCTGTTGCTCGCATATCAATCCGTCGTGGCGATGGTCTTCGTCGGCGTGACGCGCTACCGCGTCCCGTGGGACTTCCTGCTCGACCTGCTTGCCGCGGCAGCGGTCGTTGCCCTCGTCCCGCGCGTGCGCCGTCGCTTGCGATGAGAGTGCTCTCGCTTCGCTCGCTCGTCCTCGCCGCGGCCATCCCGGTTCTGTTCCTGCACGTGCACTACGAGCCCGGCGTCGTGCTGCACGCGGGATCGACGACTGTGCACGCGTATCTGTCGGACTTCGCCGTGCTCGCAGTCGTGGTCGCCGCCGTCGTCGCCGGTGCGCGTCTCGGATGGGCGCCGCTTCGCGCAGCGTGGCCGCTCTGGATCGCCGGCGGGCTGTTCTTCGCCTGGGTGCTCGTCGAGATAGCGTGGGGACGGCACGTCTCGTCGACGGGGTACGACTGGCACGCCCATGTCGTGACCGCCGCGAAGTTCGGCGAGTACGCGCTGCTCGCGCCCGCCGTGCCGCTCCTCCTCCGGGAAAAGCGCGATCTGGCTGTGGTCGCGTGGTCGCTCGCGCTCTGGAATGCGCTGGCGGCGGCGGTCGGGCTCGCACAGTTCTTCGGCGCCGCGATCTTCATGGCGGACGGACGCGGCGGCGTGCGCCAGGCGTCGTTCATCGGCTCGTCGGACTGGGCCGCGCTCGCCTCGGCGACGCTGCTCGTCGGCATCGTCGGGCTCGCGCTGCCGAAGCTGCGGCTCGGCCGCGCGCTGACGTGGACTGCCCTCGCCGGCGGCGTCGTCGGCATGATCGTCGCCGGCGCGCTCGCGTCGGTCATCGGCCTTGCGACCGCGCTCGTCGTGCTCACGCTCGTGCTCTTCGCGCGTCGCGAGATCGAGCCGCGCCGGGTCGCCTACGTCGCGCTCACGGCCCTCGTCGTGCTCGCGGGAGCCGTAGCCATCCGCAGCAGCGACCTGAACGCGTTCCGGCGCTTCGTCGATTCGGCCCCCGCGAAGACGCAGTCGAGCGCCGATCGCACCCCGTCGTACGCGCACCGAACGTTGCTCTCCTGGCTCGGGTACGAGATCTGGAAGGGCCACGCGCTCCTCGGCGTCGGCTGGGAAGGGACGACGGAGCCGGCCGTGTTCGAGCCGTACATCCCGGCTGCGCACCGCCGCTTCCCGAACGAGACGCCGCTCGCCTTCCCGTCGCCGACGCGCCGCTACGGCGTCCAGGACGCCTGGATCGAGGCGGCCGCCGACCTCGGCGTCGTCGGCTTCGTCCTGTGGGTGGCGATGTTCGGCGCCGCAGGCAGGCTCGCGGCGCGGGAGGCGCTCTCCCGCGGCACCGCCACCGGTCTCTTCGCGGTCTCGGCGCTGGGCCTGCTCGTCTGGCTGTGGGTGGCGCAGGGCTTCTACGCCGGGATCCCGCTCGACGCCCTCACATGGCTCGTATTCGGCGCCGCCGCGCTACGCGGTGACCGTGCCGAGGTCGAGGGTCGCCGTCTGGCCGGCTGAGTTCGTCGCCGCCAGCGTCGCCTCCCAACTCCCCGGCGGGATCGCCACCGGCGCGGTGCCGGACGTCGGCTGCTGACCGAGGTCGACCGTCTGCGGCGCGTTCGCGCCGGTGGGGTCGACGAGCTGGAGAAGGAGATGAACGGACGGGGTGCCCGGATCGTCCGACTGCCACGTGAGCGTCGACCCCGCGAGCTCGGCCTGGAGGTTCTGCGGCGGGGTCGTGTCCCACGCGACGACGAGCGGCGCAAGCTGCGCGCGGGACCGCAGGCCGACGTAGCTGATCGCAGAGACGGTAACGGGGTAGGTGCCCGGCGTGAGGGTGGGCGCCGGCGTCCAGGTGAGCACGTGCGCGCCGCGGCTGAGGCGGTACGTGAGCACCTTGCCGCCGGCGGCGAGCGTCACCGACGCTCGCTGTGACAGCGTGATGGGGATCGAGGCCGTGTCGAGCCAGCCGTCCTGCGGCTGCGGGTAGAGCGTCGGCGGGGCGGTTCCCTCCACGATCGTCGGCGCGCCGAGGTAGTTCTGGAAGCGCTGTGCCGCGTCGGCCCAGTACGGATCCTTCGTCTGCGTCGCGAGCTTTCCGAGCAGCCCCGTGACGTACTGCTCGTAGCCGAGCGAGGCATGCGCGCCGCGCAGCGCGTACAGCGACCAGTCGCCCGTGTCGAAGAGCGGGAAGAGCGTCCTCGCCGCGGCGAGCATGCGCTGCGCAAGCGACGCCGCGTCCGGGTTTCCCGTCGTCCGGGCGTACTCGGTCAGCGAGACGATCGTCTGCAGCTGCGCGTTGAGGATGACCTCGCGGTCGAAGCCGTACAGGCGGATCCACGGCCCGGCCGAGGTGTCGAGGAGGAGCGGTGGAACGGCCGCGTACGCGCGCGACGCCGCAGCCGTGAGCTGAGGGTCGTCGAGGAATGCGCCGGCGCGTGCGAGCGCCTGCGCCGCGAGCGCCTCCGCCATCCCCGACGCCCAGGGCGGGCGCCCGGCGCCGAACGAGAACGAGTACTCCCAGATGAGACGATTCCCGCGCGGGATCGCGCGCTCGAGCAATGCGCTCGCGAGCGACTGCGTCTTCTCCACGTCGTGCGCGGACGCCGCGTTCGCAAGAGCGGAGAAGCTCGCGAGCGGATGGAACTCGAGGCCCTTGTACGGGAACCAGCGGTAGACGACTCCCTCGCCGTCGCTGACGTCGACGTGCGTGTCGGGGATGCGATGCGTCTCGAAGTACGCGAGGTTCTGCTCCAGCTGCGCAAACAGCGCGAGCGCGCGTGGCGACGTGTACGAGTCCCAGAGGGTGGTCAGCTGGCCGACCTGCGACGCGATGATCCGCGATCGCAACGGAGGAAGGCGCCGCTCGTCCCAAAGGGCACGATTGACGTCTCGGCGGTAGTGGGCGGCGTCCGCCGGCTTCAGCCAGTGCTGCGCGAGTGCGTGCGAGATGCCACGCAGCACGAGCTGGCCGCTCGTCGTCCCGCGCGCCGACGCCGCCGGGGCCCACACCAGGAATAACGCCGCAGCGGCCGCCGCCGCCCGCGTCACTTCAGCGGGCGGATGGGCTCGACGGCGTACAGGCTCGAATATCCGTGCAGCAACAGGCGCATTCCATCCCCCGATACTGGGACGTAATGACCGTGCCGAAAGTTGAGAACGACCTGGCCGGTGCGTGCATTCACGCCGACGATCCGCTGCGAGAAGCTCCCCGCGTACGCGATTCCGTCGACGACGACGGCCGCGCCCGAGATCGGCCCGCCCGTGCCGACCTCCCATTGAATGCGGCCGTTCGCGGCCGAGACGCCGTAGAAGACGCCGTTGTACGACCCGAAGAACACGCGCCCACCCCACGCCGCCGGCGACGAGTACACGTATGAGCCGGTGGTGAGACGCCAGAGGTATCGGCCACTCGTCGAGAATGCAGTGAGCGATCCGCCCGTGGAGGACGGGACGAGGACGCGGCCGCCCGCAACGGCCGGCGTCCCGTAGATACGGCCGTTCACCGATCCGCTCCAGCGCGTCGCACCGGTGCGCACCGAGAGCGCCCACAGCCGGCCCGCGTAGTCGCCGATGAACAACCGGTTGCCGGCGATGGAGGCGCTCGACGTGATCTTCGCGCCGAAGCTGCGCGTCCAGCGGACGCGATGCGTCCGCAGGTCGAGCGCGATCACGCGCCCGTCCCATGTGCCGAAGTAGTCGATGCCCCGACGCACGATCGGCGACGACTCGATCGGCGAGCCGACGTCGTAGCTCCACCGCACGTCGCCGGTCGCGCGGTCGAGCAGCGACACTCTCCCGTTCATCGAATGGTGGACGAGCTCCGTGCCGTAGACCGCGAGCGACGAGGCCATCGTCGCGTTCGTGCGGTGCCGCCACAGCACGTGACCGGCGCGCATCGAGATCGCGTACACCGTGCCGGACCGGTTCCCCACATACGCGACGCCGTTGTCGACGACCGCGGGGAACTCGACGAGGCCCCCGAGCGGCACGTACCAGACGGTGCGGAACGGCGGCCGCAGGTGGATGTGCACCTGCGCCTGCGAGCGCGCGGGCGTCGCTCCGTACATCGGCCACTGCAGGCTCGGGCGGTAGATGCGGACGGTGATGCGGCGGAAGCGCCCGAACGGCTCGAACAGCGTCCTCCCTCCGTAGCCGCGCGCGCCGACCGTGACGTACATGTCCTTCCGGTCCGGGACGCGGATCACGGCCTCGCCCTTGCCGTTCGTGCGTGCCGCGCCATGCCAGAGCCTCACCGTCGCGCCGCGCACGCGCGTGCTGCGGTCGCCGTCGACGACGGTGACGATGAGCTTCGCCGGGCGCAGCGTCGCGAGGTGGCGCGTCGCCGGCGTCGGAGCGGCGGCATGGTGGACCGCCCCGCCGCAGCCGGCGGCGAGGAGGATGAAAAGCAAAACCCCTAGGGTTCCGCGACGGGCTCTGGGAGCTCTTCCGCGAACGGTTCCAAGGTACCGCTCTCCCCGGCCGACAGCACGAGCTCGGAGAAGAACCGCGTCATGTACAGGCCTTCGTGGAAATCGCCGAGCCGCGGCTCCGGCCGCTCGCCGGCGGCCAGCGCGAGTGCCAGCTCCGGGTAGCGGCTTCCTGCAGCCGTCGGCAGCGGGAACCCTCCGCCGAAGCGCGGGTTGATGTCGGTGATGAGATGCATGCCGTCCTGCTCGCGGAAGCACTGGATGTTCGCGGGGCCGACGATGCCGATCGTCTCCGAGACGTGGCGCCCGACCTCGATCAGGTCCACGTCGCGAATCGTCATCCCCTTGATCGACTCGCCGCCCTTCGACTCGATCATCGTGCGCGGCACCGCGTTGAGACAGCGACTCTCGAGATCGCAGAACACGTCGACGGAGAACTCCTCCCCGCTGCAGCACGCCTGCACCATCGAGTCGACGGTCGTGTAGCCGAGGAAGAACTCGAGCTCGCGTGCGTCCTTGCAGCGGAAGATGTTGCGCGAGCCGAAACCACGGCGCGCCTTGACGAGTACTGGGTACTCGACGTCGTCGGGGACGTCGGCGGGAAGCCACGTCAGCGGCGACCCGATGCCGCGCTCGACGAAGAGCAGATGGGCAAGCCACTTGTCGGCGAGCGCGTCCACGAGCTCCGGAGACGGCAGCAGCACGAGCGCGCCGAGCTCGTCGCGCGCGCGGGAGAGAACGCCGTGATCGAGATCGGTCAGCGGAACAACGAGCGACACGTCGTGCGCGGCGACGAGTTGCGCCAGCGCATCGACGTAACCGGGATCGTCGACGCGGGGAGCGAACGCATGCTCGTCGGCGTGATAGAGCGCGGGCGCGAGCGGATTCACGTCCACCGCGAGCGTGCGGGCGCCCGCGCGGTGGAACGACGTCACGATGTCGACGCGCTGGCCCGCACAGGTGAAGAGGACGCCGACGCCGCTCACGGCGGCAGAGGGTACCGTCGTCCCGTGCTGCGCCGCGTCCTCGTCGCTCTGCTCATGCTCGTCGGGCTCTGGCTCGTCGCGGTCGCGGTCCTGTTCGTCTGGCCGCAGGCGGACACCGGCGCGCCCGCGCACGCCGACGCCGTGATCGTCCTCTCCGGCGGACGGAACCGGCGGCTCGACCCGGCGCTGAAGCTCGTCGAGCACGGCGTGGCGCCCATCCTCGCCATCTCCAGCCCCTTCCGTGACCAGAAATGGGCGAAGGCGCACCGGCTCTGCCGCGGGCAGGATGGACACCTACCCTTCAAGGTCATCTGCTTCCAGGCCATTCCGTACAGCACGCGCGGCGAGGCGGAGACGGTCACGCGGCTCGCACGGCACGACGGCTGGTCGCGGATCGTCGTGGTCACCTCCGAGTATCACGTCACCCGCGCACGGATGCTCTTCCGCCGCTGCTACCACGGCGACCTCTGGATGGTCGGCACCTCCGCGCCCTTGCTCTCACTGCCCGAGGAGTGGGCCTTCGAGACCGGGAAGCTGCTCGTGCAGTCGACGGCAGAACGAAGCTGCTAGGCCTTCCAGCCTCCGGTCGCGCCCTTGTAAGTGCCGCTGAACAATGCGAGCGGCGTCTTCGCGAGGATGCGGAGATCGAGCCACGGGGAGCGATGCTCGACGTACCAGACGTCGAGCTCGATCCGTTCGTCCCAGGGCAGCGAAGCGCGTCCGTGCACCTGCGCCCAACCGGTGATGCCGGGCTTGACGGCGAGACGTAGGCGCTGGCGCTCGGTGTAGCCGTCCACCTGATAGCGAAGCGTCGGGCGCGGGCCGATCACGCTCATGTCGCCACGCACGACGTTCCAGAGCTGCGGCAGCTCGTCGAGCGACAGCCGCCGGAGGACGCGGCCGACCGGCGTGATGCGCGCGTCGCCGCGGTCGACGGCGAAGCCCGCGCCCTGGCTCTCCGCGCCGACGACCATCGTACGCAGCTTCACCAGCTCGAAGTCCGTGCCGTCCTTCCCGACGCGCCGCTGGCGATAGAGCGCGGGGCCGCGGCTCGTGAGCTTCACCGCGAGAGCGGAGACAGCGAGAACCGGCGAGCCGACGACGAGCGCTGCGCCGGCAACGGCGACGTCTGCGACGCGGTTCAGCGCGTGCCTTCTGCCGGGTCCCACGTCGCCGATACGCCGTGACGGAGGTAGTTGAAGAGCGACTGCACCGTCGCCCACGTGACGAGCACGTAGTAGCGCGGGAGACGGACGCCGAACAGCGCCGCAAGGAGGACGCCGAGCTGGAGGCCGAGCGCGACCGCGTACACGGTGCCGTGCCCGAGGAGCGCGATCGACGTCCCGAGCAGCAGCAAGTGGAGCAGCCCGCTGGCGTAGCGCAGATGCCGGTGCGAAAGCACCTCGATGAGGTAGAGCGGCCGCAGCCGGCGCAGCATCTTGCCTTCGAGCACGATCGCCCAGCAATGTTCGAACATCCGCACCTTGCGGCGGTATTCGTCCTCGGTCGTCGGCGTTGCCTTCTCGTAGGCGTTCGCGGCCGGCTCGTACACCGCCCGCCGCCCGCGCTGCACCATCAGATACGGCAGCGACAGGTCGTGGCCGAACCGCGGGTCGACCTCGACGTAGTCGGCGCGCCGAACGGCGTAGATCGAGCCGTTGCCGCCCGTGACGGAATCGATCCGTGACTCCGCCGCGCGCACGCCGAGCTCGTACCGCCAGTAGACGCCTTCCTTGTTCCGGCCGTCATCCGTCTGCACGTTCAGGCGGCCGCACACGTACGCGATCTCCGGGTCGCCGAACGAACGGACGAGCGCGCGCAGCGCGTCGGGTGCCCACGTCGAGTTCGCGTCGGTGAACGCGACGACGTCGCCGGAGGTCTCGCGCACCGCGTGGTTCTGCGCAGCAACCTTGCCTCCCCGCGGATTGCGGACGACGAGCACGCCGGCACGCGCAGCCAGCTCCTCCGTCCCATCCGAGGACGCATCGGAGGTGACGACGATCTCGATGCGGTCGGCGGGATAGTCGAGCGCGCGCAGATTCTCGATGCGCTGCTCGATCACGCCCTCCTCGTTGTACGCGGCGACGATCACCGTCACGGAAGGCAGAGCGTCGCCGACGCGCACAGGGCGTGTGCGCACGCGGGCGAGCGCTGCGGCCGCGAGCGGATAGACCGCGTGCGTCCACACGAGCGCGGCGAGCGACACCCAGAAGAGCGCTACCGCGGCCGTCATTCCGCCGACCTTACTGCGGGCCGCGCGACGATCCGGTCCGGCGAGTCGAGCTCCTCGATGCGGTACCCGTCGAGCAACGCCGGCACCTGCGCGCGCTGCTCGGAGCCGTGCAGCTCGCACACGACGATCGGACGGCGCTCGGAAAGAACCTCGCGCGCTCCTTCGAGCGCACGCGACTCCGCCCCCTCGACGTCGAGCTTGAGGAGCGTCGGAGCGCCGTAGCGGCGGGCCAGCTCGTCCACCGTCACGCTTGCAACACCCTCGCCCGGAACGGCATGTGCCTCCTTCGTGGAGTCGCCGGGGACGAGTGCGACGCGCCCGCTCTCGTTCCAGGCCGCCGCCTCGACGACCTCGACCGGGAGCCCGTTCAACTCGGCGTTCGCGCGCAGGCGCGCGGCGTTCCTGGCGTCCGGCTCGACAGCGACGACGGTCGCGCCGAGATTCGCGGCACAGATGCTGAAGAAGCCGACGTGCGCGCCGACGTCGTACACGACGTCACCGTCCCGGACGTTCTCGCGGAGGAATCGCTGCACGGGCCGCTCGTAGTGACCGAGCCAGTACGCCTTCTCCTTGCTCAGGTCGAGCGCGAGCCGGCGGCCGCGGGCGACGCCTGACAAGACCGTGATCACGCGAATCTCGTCGCCCGCGACCCAGTTGACGACGGCCCGCGCAAGCCGCACGGGTGGGGACGAGAGCTTCACCCCGCGCCCATCTTCCGCAAGAGCCGTGCCACCTCAACCGGGTCGACGCGGTCCGTGGACGCCGACGGATCGAAGCGCAGCGACCAGATGCGCCGGTTGAAGGTGCGACGGTCGATCGCCTCGACCACTCGACCCGCATGGTCGACGCAAAGCTCGAGCGCGAACTCGTTCACACCCCGGCGATACGCGAGGCAACGGAAGTCCAAGCCCGGAAAGACGCGGAAGCCCGAGAGGCTCGGTGAGTCGAGTGGCCCGATCAGCCGCTGCACGATCCGGAAGCCGTTCATCTCGCGGGCGGCCTCGCCGGACGCCTCCCGGCGCCCGACGGCGATGAGCCCCGCGGCGACGGCGACGACGATCACACCGACGACCGCGCTACGCGTGCGCCAGCTCACCGAGCACCCTTCGATACCGCTCGAACGCGACTGCGCGATCCGCTTCGCGGACGACGTAGGCTCGCCCGCGCGCGCCCATCTCCGCGAGGTCGAGCTCGCCGTCGTACGCCGCGCGAATCGCCGCGGCCAACAACTCCGGCCGCCCCGGCGGGACGACGACGCCGCAGCCTTCCTCGAACACGACGCGCGCCGTCTCGCTCTCCGCGTCCGCCGCCACGATCACCGGACGCCCAGCGGCGAGGATCCCGTACAGACGGCTTGGCACGACGTAGCCGGACAGCCCCCGTGCGAGACCGACGACGTGGAGGTCGGCGGACGACAGCGACAACGACAAGAGCTCGCGCGGCTGGTAGCCGAGGAAGCGCACGTGGTCGGCCTCGAGCAACTCGACGAGCTCCGTCAACTCCGCGTACCGCGCGCCGCCGCCGACGATGAGAACGGTCAGGTCATCGAGATCGCGGAGGAATGTCGTCGCCCGCACGAGCGCGTCGAGATTCTGCGCATGCCCGACGTTGCCGGAGTGCATGACGAGGAAGCGTCCTTCGAGATCGTGCTGACGAGACCAGTCGTTGTCCTTCGGTGCGGGCCGGATAGCCTCCGTATCCACCCAGTTCGGGATGACGGAGATCCGCTCCGGCGATGCGCCCTTCTGCTCGAGCCGCTTCCGCATCGTCTCGCCGATCGCGACGACACGGTCCGCGCGGCGCAGGTAGTAGCCGATCAGTGCGCGCAACAGCTCCACGACCGGCTTGCTCTCGAGCCGCTTGAGCTCGACGGCGATCTCGGGAAAGACGTCCTGGCTGACGACGACGAGTGGCGCGCGGAAGCGCCGCGCGACGAGCAGTGCGACGTCCGCGATCACCGGCGGATCGGTCATGCAGAGCACGACGTCGGGCTTCTTCGAGAAGAGCCCCGCCCAGAGGGAGCTGAGGAGGTACGTGACGTAGTTGAGCGCGCGCAGGGGAAGGTTGCTGCGGTCGAACGCGGTCGAGCGGACGCGAACGACCTCGACACCGTCGACCGTCGTGCGTCCCGGGTCGGCGCGTGGGATCGCGAGCTTCCCGGTGACGACGGTCACGTCGAAGTCGGCCGTGAGCGCCGCGCACAACTGCGAAAGGAGATACGCGGTCGCTTCGAATCCCGGTGCGTAGTACTGGTTGAACACGAGCAGGCGCGGCTTACGCATCGAGCACCGCCGGAAGCAGGAAGACGGGGATCCACAACGCAGCCGTGGCGATGTTCCCGACCGAGTAGAGGTACGACTGCACGACGGCGGCGACGAGCCCGGCGACGAGGACGCCGAGGGAGGCAGCGACGAGGTCGTTCCTCGACCGCCGCAGCGCCCGGACAGCGGGCAGTGCGAGCGCCGCAACGAGTGCGACGAGCGCGGCGATCCCGAGGGCGCCCAACTGGAGCGCGAGCCCGATGTACGAGTTCTCCGGGAGACCTCCGACGAAGGAGTAGTAGCGGTCGACGAACACGGCCTGCTCGGTGCCGAAGCCGTGACCGGCGACGGGCCGCCGGGCCACCTCGTGCAGCGTCCCCTCCCACGCCTGGACGCGGCCGCTGCTGCCGAAGATGCTTCGCGTGACGAATGGCTGCCCGCCACCTGGAAGCGGCTTTCCGACGTCGGCGTTCAGCGGATAGACCAGCTCACCGTTGAGATATCCCGGATTCGGCTTGGGCTGACCCGGCGGGGGCGGCCCGGAGACGTTGACGACGTGGGCCGCGCTGGGGATCGCCTGAACCGCGGCGCCGGCCACGGCAATCGCTGCGACGGCTACGACGCCGACGAGTGCCCGACGGGAACGGCCGGAACGCGCGCCGATCACGACACATGCACCGGCAGCGCCCGCGACGAGCGCCCCGCGAGAGCCGGATGCGACGATCGTCCCGACCAGCAGGAAGAGCACAGATGCTGCGAGCACGCGGCGCCTCGTCGCCAAGACGGCCCAGACGGCGAGGGGCGTCGTGACGCCGAAGAGGAGCGCGACCGTGTTCGGGTCCTGGCCGAATCCGCGGAAGCGCGCGGGCGACTGATACGTCGCACTCTCGACGGCGTGGGCGTGGTCGACGGCGAGCACGAGCAGGCCGAGAAGGCCGACGGCGGCAGCTCCGCCGAGGACGCCGGCAAGCAGTGCCTCGGCACGGTGGCGACAGCCGGCGACCGCGGCCGCGAGCAGGAGGCACGTGAGGAACAGGAGCCCGAGCGAGACGGCGCGCTCGAAGCTCGTTCTCGGCTCGACCGACCACGCGGTCGAGAGCGCGGCGAGCCCGACGAGCGCCGCGGCAGCAACGAGAGGCGTTCGCGGGATCGCCCTCCAGTTCGACCGGAGTGCGGCGGCTCCGAGGAGCGCGACGAGCAGCACCCAACGAAAGGGATGACCGACGCTCGTCGCGCGCGGGACCGAGCTCGAGCCGGCCGCGAACGCGAGCACGGTCGCTCCGGCGAGGAAGGGCACGATCCGGTCTAGGACGCGCTGGCGCGCAGCGGGCGGCAAGGCGCGTGCAAGGATAGTCGCCACCTTGAGCCATCCTGAGCGCATCGTCCCGGACGAGACGGAGCCCGGGATCGTCGCCCTCCACCTGAAGCGATACGCCTTCGCCCTGCCGTGGTGCGAGGGAGGCGACGTGCTCGATCTCGGGTGCGGGGTCGGCTACGGGTCCGCGTTCCTCGCGGACGCTGCGAGGAGCGTCGTCGGCGGCGACGTCGACGAGGCGGCCATCGCATACGCCCGCACGCGGTACCGCCGTCCCGACGTCGAGTTCCGGGTGCTCGACGCCACGGCGCTCCCGTTCGAGGATGCGACGTTCGACGCCGTCTGCTCCTTCGAGACGATCGAGCACGTCGACCAGCCGGCCGCGCTCGCCCACGAGGTGGCGCGGGTTCTACGGCCCGACGGCGCCTTCGTCGTCTCGACGCCGCGGTCGGACCGCACGACGACGACGCCGGCAAATCCGCACCACCGGATCGAGTACGCACGGGCGGACTTTGAACGCGTGCTTCACGAAGCGTTCGACGGCGTCGACGTCTACGGCGAGCGGCGGCCGCAGACGCGCGCGCACCGGTTGCTCCAGCGGCTCGACGTGCTCGGGCTCCGCCGACGGTCCGCGCTCGTTCGGCGCGCGTCCGTGTTCACCGGGACTCCCGCGCTCGAGCACGTGACGCTCGACGACGTCGTCATCAGCCGTGATGACGTCGACACTGCGAAGGTGCTCGTCGCCGTGTGCACGCGGCCCCGAACGTGAAGGTTGCGCACATAGTGATCGGGGGCGATGTCGCCGGTGGGCAAATGGTCGCGCTGCAGCTTGCGCGCGGAGCACGCGACGCGGGGCACGAGGCGCTGTTCGTCTCCCCCTCCGAAGGACCGTTCCTCGGGCTCGTGCGCGCCGACGGCTTCGGAATACACGTCGTCCCCGTCTCGGGCGTGTTCGACCTGCGCGCGCTCGCACGTCTCCGCCGCGTCTTTCGTGACGAGCGCGTCGACATCGTGCACACACACGGCCACTTTGCGGTGAACGTACTCGCGCGCGTCGCCGCACGCATCGCGCGCGCACGAGTCCTCTCGCACATGCACATCCAGAACGCTTTTCGCACCGGTTTCGGCCGGCGCGCACAGGTCGCGCTCGACAATGCGACGGCGAGGTTGTGCTTCGTCATCGTCGCGGTGTCGGACGCGACGCGGGCCGACCTCGTCCGCCAGGGATACCCCGAGGCGCGACTTGTCACCGTCCACAACGGCATCGAGCCGGCGAAGGACGTTGCGCCCGTCAGGCTCGCCGACGGCGCGACGGTCGTCGAGGTGGCACGGCTCGCCGAGGTGAAGGGGCAGCGCACGCTGCTGCGGGCTCTCGCGGAGGTCGACGCGACAGCGGTGTTCGTCGGCGTCGACCTCGAGCGCGGCGGAGAGTACGAGCGGGAGCTGCGCGCGGAAGCCGAGCGGCTCGGCGTCGCCGGACGCGTCGTCTTCGCCGGCTATCGCGAGGACGTGCCGGCGCTCCTCGCGGGCTGCGACCTCTTCTGCCTGCCGTCGCTCGCCGAGGGGATGCCGGTCGTCGTCCTCGAGGCGATGGCGCACGGCAAAGCCGTGGTCGCGACCCCGGTCGGCGGCACGCCGGAGCTGGTCGTCGACGGCGAGACCGGCATGCTGGTCGCCCCCGGCGACGCGGGAGCGCTCGCACGTGCACTCGCCGAGCTGCTCGCCGAGCCAGAGCGCGCCGCGCGCATGGGCGAAGCGGGACGCACACGCGTGCTGCGGGACTTCAGCGCGCGCGCGACCGTCGAGCGCGTGCTCGGGCTGTACGAGCACGCGGCCTAGACTTCGCGCGATGCCGAGCCGGACACAGGCCGACGTGCGCCGTTGGTGGACGGAGAACCCGATGACGTACGACTGGCGGGGGGAGATCCCGCACGAGCCCGGCAGCGCGGAGCACCTGGCGGAGGTCGAGCGGCGCTTCCTATCGGAGGCGTGGTTCGCGCAATCGCGCGGCGCGCCCCCGTTCTCGGGGCTCATCCCCTTCGGCGAGTTGCGGGACAAGGACGTGCTCGAGATCGGGTGCGGGACCGGCGTCCACGCGCGACTGCTCGCGGCCGCCGGCGCACACGTGACCGCGGTCGACCTGACGCCGACAGCGGTCGACCTGACGAAGCGCAGGCTCGAGCTCGCGGGCCTCGACGCCGACGTGCGTGAGGCCGACGCAGAGTCGCTGCCCTTCGCCAACGGGAGCTTCGACTTCGTCTGGTCGTGGGGCGTCATCCACCATTCGGAGAGCACCGACCGCGCGATCGCCGAGATCGCACGCGTGCTCCGTCCGGGCGGCCGGCTTGCGCTCATGGTCTACCACCGCTCCTCCATCACGTTCTGGGTCAACTACGTTCTCTTCCGCGGCGTTTTCGGTGGCGGCCTGCTGCGCGAGCGCCCCGACGAGCTCGCGAACCGGTGGTCGGACGGCGTGATCGCGCGCCACTACACACGTGCGAGTCTCACGCGCGCGCTGTCGCCGTGGTTCGACGGCGTCGAGACGCAGGTGATGGGACAGATGAGTGAGGCGGTTCCGCTACCTGCGCGCCTGCGCGGCCGCATCGCGCGGTTGGCTCCGCAGTCCGTGCAGCGTGCGCTGCTGCGACGGTACGGGTGGTTCCTCGTGGGTACCGCCCGGCGCCGGGCGTGACCCGCGTCACGCTTCTCACGGAGATCCCGGCCCCGTACCGGATCCCGCTCTTCAACGCGCTCGCCGAACGAGTCGAGCTCGATGTCGTGTTCCTGCGCGACCGCAACCCGGACCGGCCCTACGGATCGCACGACGACGAGATGCGCTTCGCGCGCTCGGTGCTGCGGGGCGTCGACGTGACCGTGCACGGCCGCTGGCTCGTGCTGAACCGAGGCGTGTCGCGACGGCTTCGCGGCGCCGACGCTGTCGTCCTGGGCGGATGGAACCAGCCGGCCTTCTGGGAGGCGCTCGCGTGGTGCCGCGTGCGTCGCGTCCCCGTCGCCCTCTGGGTGGAGAGCACCGGGCGGGACAGCCGCACGGGTCGCGCCGAGCCGGTCAAGCGCGCGCTTCTTCGCGGCGTCGATGCATTCGTCGTACCGGGCACGGCGGCACGCGCGTACGTCGAAAGCCTCGGCGTCCCCGTCGAGCGCATTCGAACCGCGCCGAATGCCGTCGATGCTGCCATCTTCGGCTTCGGGTCGCGCGCGCGGAGCGACGACCGCGTCCGCCTGCTCGCCGTCGGCCGTCTCGCGTACGAGAAGGGCATCGACACGCTGCTCGAGGCGGCCGACGGCCTGCCCGTCGACATCGTCCTCGCGGGCGTCGGTCCCGAGGAGGGCCGGCTGCGCGCGCTCGCGGGCGCGAACGTCACGTTCGCCGGCCAGGTGGAGCGTGACACCCTCCCCTCCCTCTATGCCGACGCCGACGTCGCCGTCATGCCGTCGCGCTCGGACCCGTGGGGGATGATCCTCAACGAAGCCGCGCTCGCAGGGCTGCCGCTCGTGTCGACGACCGCCGCCGGAGCGGCGTTTGACCTGATCGAGGACGGCGTCAACGGCTTCCGCGTGCCTGCGGACGACCCGGGCGCGCTGCGGGCCGCGATCGTGCGCCTCGTCGAGGACGCGGACTTTCGTCGAGCGGCGGGCGAGCGGTCGCGCGAGATCGGGGCGCGATTCACGCCGGAGGCGTGGGCCGACGCGGTCTGCGAGACCGTCAGCGCGATCGCAGCGCCGCGGCGATCGCGTCGCTGAGGCCCGCGGCCGTCTCCGCCCACGTGAAGACGCCCGCACGGGCGAGGCCGGCATCTCGCAGGCGCACACGAAGTGCGGCGTCCTCGACGACCTGTCCTATCGCTGCAGCGAACTCCTCGGCCGAGTCGGGATCGCAGAGCAGCCCTGCCTCGCCGACCACCTCCGGGATCGAGGTGACACGGCTTGCAACCACCGGCGTCCCGCACGCCATCGCCTCGAGCACGCCGTACCCGAAGCCCTCGTATCGCGTCGGGTCGACGAACACGGTCGCGGCGCGGTAGAGATCGACGAGCTCGTCGTCGGTCACGCGCCCGAGCGCTTCGGCGCCGTCGCCGCTCCAGCCGCCGGCCACGAGGAGCCGCACACCCGCGCGCAGGCACGCCTCCACCGCGACTGCGGTGTTGTCGCGCGGATCGCTCGAGCCGAGATGGAACGCGTACGTGCCGCGGTCGGTCGCAGGCCCCGGCGAGAAACCGGGAGAAAGGCCGGGAAGCACGACGCTCGTCGATGCGAGCGGAACGTCCGCCGTCACCTCGTCCCGCGTCGCACGCGAGCCGAACGCGACGTGCGCGGCGCGCCTCAGGGACCGACGCCACAAGGCGGCGGTCACGGCGTCGCTCGCACGGTGCCGGAGCGGAGCGCCGCTCACCCGGTTCGCGCGGATGCGATGGAGCGGCGACTCGAACAGCCACACGACGACGGGCGGCCCGCCGGCGAGCGGCAGCCGCTCGCTCAACGAGACGAACGCATCGAGGCCGTGCCGCGAGGCAGCGCGCGCCATGCCGCGCAGCTCCCAGTCGATCGTCAGCCGCTCGCCGACGCGAACGGTTTCGGCCCCCTCGACGTCCACCCGCTCCCGCACGAAGACGACGACCTCGTGCTCGCCTCGAGCCGCGAGCGCTTCAGCCGCGTGGCGCTCGCTTCGCGCGTGACCCTTCCCGTTCGGGGAGATCATCAGCCCGTCGAAGCCGATGCGCGCCATCAGGAGAACGACGCGAGCAGCTCGAGCTCGTCGGCGAACAGGGGCTCGAGCCGGCGGCGAACCTCCGGGTCGACCGGCTCGCGAGCCGCGGGCGGCGTGAGCGCGCGGTTGACGCGCTGCCAGATCGAGCGCCGCACGCCTTGCGGCAGCACGATCCTCGCGGCAGACCGCAGCGGCGACGAGCGGTTCATCACCGCGGCGAGGCCGAGCGTCCGTCGCGCGGGATTGAGATGCGGGAGGCGTTCCCCGACCGGCTCCACGCCGAGCGCGCGCACGAGCTGCGCGACCGTCGCGTCGAAAGACTCCAGGCGGACAACGTGCACGCGGTCGCCGAACACGGCCCGCCAGCGATCGACATTCTGCGCGAACGATCCGATCTCCGTGTACATGAGCGCGATCGGCGCGACGTTTGACGGAACGCCCCGTCCTGCGCGGCGCTCCGGCTCTGCTGCGATCGCCGACTCGAGGTCGAGGATCGTCTCCGCGCCCGATGCGACGACGAGCCGGTGCCACGACGCGACGAGCTCGACCGGATCGCGCAGAGAGACGACGATGTGCGCGTCAGTCGCGTCCCGCGCGATCGCCGCAGGCGCCTCCGGCGAATAGAGATACAGGGCGGAGGCATCGAGACGCCAGCGCTCCGACGTCGCCGTCGCGAACAACGCGGCGTACTCCTCCTCGCCCATCCCACCTGGACCCATCAGGTCGCGGTCGTAGTAGTGCGGCTCCTTCTCAGCCGGGCCGAAGACGTCCGGATGCTCCGCGAGGTACGTGAAGAGCGACGTCGTCCCGCAGCGTGGCGCGCCGACGAGGAAGAGGTTGGGCCACACGTCAGCGGCGGATTCCATGGACATGGTCGCGGACGTAGTCGCGCTCGTCGTCCTCGCGGGTGACGATCTCGAAGCCGGACGCGCGGAGAAACGCGAGCACCGGAGCCTTCGTCCCGTCCGCGTCGTCGCCGTGACATGCGATGCACACCGCATGCGTTCGCTCGATCATGCGCGTCATCCCGCCGATCGCGAGCCGTTCTGCGCCCTCGATGTTCATCTTGAGGAGATCGATGCGGTCGACGTCCTCCCGCTCGCACAGCTCGTCGAGCGAGACGCCGTCGACCGGCGCGGAGAGATCGCGTGCACGCCGCTCGACGCTGACGGTGTTCCGCTCGTGCACCTCCGGACGGTCCTCGACGAAGACGGGCCGCGACCGGTCGACGAGCGCGGCGTGGACGAGCGTGACGTTTTCGAGACGGTTCGCGCGCACGCGCGCCTCGAGGCGGGTGAAGGTCGACGGATTCGCCTCGATGCTTATAACGCGTCCCACTGCGCGGACCTCCTCGGCGAAGACGTGCGTCTCGGCGCCGATGCCGGCGCCGACATCCACGACGACATCGCCCACTTCAGGACGGTACGTGTGCAGCCAGAAGTCCTCCGCCTGCCGTCGCTCGTATGCGGGCAGGCCGCGCAGCTCGCCGCCGTGCCGGAACACGAAGCGCTGCTCCCCGGGCAGGTAGCGGTCGCCCACGCGGTACATCCACACCGGCGGCCGGAAGATGATCTCGACGTCGGCGCCGGCTTCCCGACGCGCCGTCCACGTCGCGATCGCGCCCAGGAGGCCTCGGAACGGCGGACGGTCGAGCGCCCGATAGACGTACGACCGAAGCCGCCAGATGCGATCGAACCCTGCCGTCAGAGCGGCCATCGTAACGCGTGCCACTACACTCGCTCCGAGATGACGACGGTGTTCGCATCCGCAGCCGATGCGCGCTACGGCTACCACCTCGTCAATCTCCTCGCGTCGGTGCGCCGGAACTCCGACGTCTTCGACCGCATCGTCGTCCACGATCTCGGGCTCACTCCGCACCAGCGTTCGCTCGTCGAGCTGCTACCCGGTGTCGAGCTCCGCGACGTGCCGCACTTCGCGCCCCACTGGTCGCAGGGGTTCACGTGGAAGCCCTGGATCTGGACGCATCTCGAGGCCGACGCCGTCTTCTACCTCGACGCCGGCGCGACGGTGCTCCGCAGCCTCGAGCCCGCGCTGCGGCAGGTGACCGAGCTCGGCTATTTCGCCGTCTCGCAGGGGAACGCGCTGCGCGATCTCGTGCCCGCCGACTACTACGCGCTCTACGGCCTCGATCCTGCGCTCGGCGACCGGCCGTACGTCGCGGCGGGGATCGTCGGCTTTCGCACGGAGGGCGAGTTCTGGGAGCGCGTCGTCGTCCCGACGTACGAGGACTGCCTCGCCGGCCGCAGCGTCGGCTTTTCGACCGACGACGCGCAACGCCGCAACTTCGGGCTGGCGCACGAAGACGCACCGCCGATTCGCGACTGCGCGACGTTCCGGTGGGACCAGACGATCCTGAACATCCATCTTGCGCAGGCGCTGCCTGGCGCAGTCCTGGGCGACATGGCGGAATACGCGGGCGCGCGCACGCCCCACGAGCACCCGCGGCAGGTCATCTGGGCGCACCGCATGCGAGGCGACTTGCGCTATCTGAAGCGCGCCCCATACGTCGGCCCGGGAGCCGTGCGCGCGCGCATCTTCGGTGCCCGGTATCAGCTCCGCTGGTGGCGGAAGCTGCACGAGAAGTGGTTCATGCGATCGACGTACGAGTGGAAGCTGCGCAGCATCGCGCAATCACTTCGAAACGCCTAGCGAGGATCGACGGCGCGCTTGACGACGATGATGCGCGGATACACATGGATGAAGTCCGTTCGACGACGGGCTCCTTCTTCGGTGTCGCGCGCGATCTCCGCGATGAGTTCGTCGATCGCCTCACGGCGATTGACGAACTCGACGTCGACATTGAGCGACATTCCGGAGACGGCTGCGACATCGGATATCTCTCCACTGCCGCGTGGGACGTCCTCGATGAAATACAGGCCGCCGGGAGCAAGGTGTGGAAAGAGCGAGTGGAAGCTCGCGACGGTCAATTCGTTGATGTGACTCGCGTCATCGATGACGACGTCGATCGTCGGCAGATCACGCGTCACGCGGCCGAGCAGCTCCGGGTCGGCCTGTGAGCCGACATAAACCTCGAATCCGGGCGCGCGGCGCGCGGCCTCGGGATCGATGTCGAGACCCACGATCCGAGCCTTGGGGAAGTAGTCGCGCCACATCCGCATGGATTCGCCCCGGTAGACGCCCAGCTCGAGCAGGGTGAACGGCCTCCGCCGCCACGGGCCGAGATATTGCTCGTACACCGACGCGTAGTCGACCCCAGCGTATTCATCCCCGTCGGCGATGAGGAACTTCTGGCTGTAGTGGAAGCGGCCGAGGTGTCGTAACGGGAGGAGTTGCGGCGCGCGCTTGGCGACGACCGTGACGGCGCGGTGCTTAAGCACCCTGCGAGGTTATTACACTCGCCAACCGTGCGAACCGTTCTCGCCTCGGCCGCAGACGCGCGCTACGGGTTCCACCTGCTGAGCATGATCGGCTCGGTTCAGCGGAACTCGGACTGCTTCGACGAGATCGTCGTCTACGACCTCGGGCTCTCGCCGCAGCAACGCCGGCTGGTGGAGTCCATTCGCGGCGTCGACCTGCGTCCGATGCCGCACTTCGCCCCGCACTGGTCGCAGGGCTTCACGTGGAAGCCGTGGATCTGGACGCATCTCGAAGCAGAGCGCATCTTCTATCTCGACGCGGGCGCGATGGTCATGCACAGCCTCGAGCCGGTCCTCGAGCAGATCGACGAGCTCGGATACTGGGTCGTCTCGCAGGGACACGAGTCGAGCACGCTCTTCCCGAGCTCGTGGTACGAGCTGTACGGCATCGACCGTGCGCGCGCCGAGCGGCACGCCGTCGCCGCGGGCATCGTCGGCTTCCGCACCGAGGGCAGATTCTGGGACGACGTCGTCATCCCGACGTACGAGGACTGTCTCGCCGGACGGAATCTCGGATTCTCGGCACACGAGGTCGACCGGCTGAACACCGCGCTCGGCCACGAGGAGAAGCCGACGCTGAACGACGCGCGCGTCTTCCGCTGGGACCAGTCCGTGCTCAACGCACGCCTGCTCCTCGCCTATCCGGACGATCTCGTCGTCGCCGGCCTCGACGAGTACGCGGGCTTCCGCAGCCCGCGCGACCATCCGCAACAGGTGATCTGGAGCCACAGGCGCCGCGGCGATTTCCGCTATCTCGCGAAGGCGCGCTACTCCGGCGCCGCGCGGCTCGAGGCGACCGCGCTCGCGCTGCGCCTTCGCGGCCGAATCGGGCTTGCCCGTGCGCGCCCGCTCCTGCGCCGCCTGGCCGGATTCCGCCAAGCGGCTGGCTAGCATTGGTCGATGCCGCGCCCGCTACCCGTCCTGTTCGTCCACCACCGGTCGGAGCTGGGCGGCGCACCGGAGTCGCTCTCGTACCTGATCCGCGAGCTCGACCGCGAACGGTTCGAGCCGCACGTCTACTGCCCGCCGGGTCCCGCCGCTGAGCTCTTCCGCGAGGCGGGCGCGGTCGTGCACACGGGCGCCGTTTCCGGCTTCACGCACATCTGGGCGTCGACCTATCGCGGCCGCCGCTGGCTCCTGTTCGGCCGCGAGCTCGCGCGGCTACCGAGTCACGTTCGCCAGTTCAGGCGCACGCTCCGCACCCAGCGGTTCGAGCTCGTGCACTTCAACGACTCGCCGCTCATCCCGGCGGCGTTCCTCGCCCGCCGCGAGGGGCTGCCGGTCGTCTGGCACCTGCGCTCGGCGCTGCCGGAGAAGGGGACCGATATCCGCTCTGGTCTCATCCGGCACGCGATCGAGCGGCTCGCGACGACGTCGATCGCGATCAACCGCGACGTCGCCGAGGTCTTCGGCGTCGGCTCCACCGTCGTCCCGAACTCGGTCGACCTCCAGCGCTTCCGGCCGGGCGACAGCCACACGGCGCGTGCCGCGCTCGGTCTCCCGACCGACATCCCCGTCGTTTCGTTCTTCGGTTTCATCTATCCGTCGAAGGGCTTTCGCGAGTTCATCGAGGCAGCCGCGCGGCTGCGTGAGCGCGGTGTCGAAGCGAGCTATCTCGTCGTCGGCGGCGCCGTGCGCGGCCAGGAGTTCTTCCGCACGGTCGTCGGCCGCTCGCTGCAGCTCGTCGACCTGACCCGCGACTACGAGTCGGAGGCGAAGGAGCTCGTCCGCGAGCTCCACCTCGACGACGTCGTGCGCTTCATCCCGTTCACGCAGGACACGACGAACCTCTACCAGGCGTCCGACGTCGTCGTTGCGCCGTCGCAGGGCCCGGAGCTCGGCCGCCCCGTGATCGAGGCGGCGGCGAGCGGCGTTCCGGTCGTCGCGTCCGGCTCGCGCACGGGCGGCGGCGTCGTCGTCCCCGGCGAGACGGGAATCCTCGTCCCCGACTATGGCGTCGACTCGATCGCGGACGCGGTCGCCGGCCTGCTGCGGGATGCCGACCGTCGCCGCGAGCTCGGCCGCACGGCGCGCGCGCACGCGGAGGAGAACTTCGACCCTGCTCGTAACGCACGGCGGATCGAGTCGATCTACCGAGACATTCTGCCGGCACACGACCGGATCCCGATCCTGTACGTGCATCACCGGCCGCAGCTCGGCGGCGCGCCCTCCTCGCTCGCGCAGCTCATCCGGCATCTCGACGAGCGCTTCGAGCCGCACGTCTTTTGCCCCGAAGGCCCCGCGGCCGACCTCTTCGCGGACGCCGGTGCGATCGTGCACACCGGCAAGGTCTCGATCTTCGCGCACGCGTGGGACTCGCCGTACGAAGGCTTGCGCTGGATCGTGCTCAGCCGCGAGATCTCGTCGCTGCAGCCGCATGTGCGCCAACTGTCGGAGCTCATGCGCAAGCACCGCTTCCCGCTCGTGCACCTCAACGACTCGCCGCTTCTCGCAGCCGCGTGGGTCGCACGCAGGCATGGAGCGAAAGTCGTGTGGCACCTGCGGTCCGCGCTCGCCGGCGAAGGCCGTGACCGCCGGTCGCGCATGATCGGCACGTTCATGAACGCGTTCGGCGACGCGGCGATCGCGATCGACAGCGACGTCGCCGCCCGGTTCCCCATCCGGCTGCCGCTCGAGATCGTGCACAACTCGGTACGCACGCCCTCCCCCGCCGGCGTCGGCGGCAAAGCCGCGCTGGGACTGCCGGAAGACCGTGTCGCCGTCGGATTCGCCGGCTTCGTCCGCCGCCAGAAGGGCTGGCAGGAGCTCGTATCCGCGGCAGAGATCCTCGTCCGCGAAGGGGCGCCCGCGCACTTCGTGATCATGGGAGGCGGCGTTCGTCCGCCGGAGTACTTCAAGACGATGCGCGGGCGCGCGCTCGCGCTGACGAACCTCCTCACCGACGAGGAGTCGGCGATCAAGGACCTCGTCGCGGCGAAGGGCCTGACGGAGCGATTCTCCTTCCTGCCCTTCACCGCGGAGACGGGCGAGATCTACAGCGCGCTCGACATCGTCACCTTCCCGAACCAGGGCGTCGGCCTTGGCCGGCCGGTGCTCGAGGCGGCGACGTTCGGCAAGCCCGTGGTCGCGTCCGGGTCGGCCGACGGCGCCGGCGTCCTCCTCCCCGGCCAGACGGGCCTGCTCCTGCAGGACGCGAGCCCGCAGCAGCTCGCCGCCGCGCTGCGACTGCTCATCGACGATCCGGATCTGCGCCAACGGCTCGGCGAGGCGGCGGCCGAGCACGCACGGCTCCGGTTCGACCCCGCGCGCAACGCGCGTGCGGTGGAGCGCGTCTACGACGAGCTGCTCGGCCTCGAGGTCGAGCGCAAGCCGGAGCGCCTCCCCGTGGCGGTATGACGCTCGTCTCGATCGTCACGCCGTCGTTCAACCAAGCTGCATACATCCGAGAGGCACTCGACAGCGTCCGCGCACAGACGCATCGCCCGGTCGAGCACGTCGTCGTCGACGGCGGATCGACGGACGGGACGCTCGAGATCCTCGAGAGCTACGACGGAATCCGCTGGGTGTCGGAGCCCGACCGCGGCCAGTCGCATGCGCTCAACAAGGGCTTCGCGCTCGCGCAGGGCGAGATCCTCGGCTGGCTGAACGCGGACGACGCGTACGCGCCGCAGGCCGTCGAGCGCGGAGTCGCAGCGATCCGCGACTCGGGAGCCGCGCTCGTGTACGCAGACGTGACGCGCGTGAACGACGGCGGGATCGATCCGCGGCGGATTCGGTCGCGCGCGACGTTCGACCTCTGGACCGAGCTCAACCTCGGCTGCGGGATCTACTCGCCTGCGGTCTTCTTCACCCGAGAAGCGCTCGAGGCCGCAGGCGGGATCGACGAGGGCCTGCACCTGACGATGGACTACGACCTCTGGCTGCGCATCGGTAAGCGCTTTCCCGTCGAGCACGTCGACGAGGTATGGGCGACGCAGCGCATCCATCCGGAGGCGAAGACGAAGACGTACGACTTCTGGCCGGAGCGGCTCACCGTCAGCCGCCGTCACGGCGGCCGGTTCGTCTCTCCGCTCCTGATCCGCCGTTATGTGCGCTCGCCGCGCGCGCAGCGCGCGGTCGGGCGCGCCGTTTCGGCGGCGTATGCGGCGCTCGGACGGCGGCCCGGCTGATGTGCGGCCTGTGCGGAGTCGTCGATCTGTCGCGGCCGCCCGCGCGCGACGACGTCGAGGCGATGCTCCGCGATCTCGCCCACCGCGGCCCCGACGGCCGCGGAGTCTTCGCGGACGACGGCGTCTGCCTCGGCCATCTCCGGCTCGCGATCCTCGACCTCTCCGACGCCGGGCTGCAGCCGATGGAGCGCGACGGGCTCCGCCTGATTCACAACGGCGAGATCTACAACTACATCGAGCTCCGCGAGGAGCTGCGCGCGCACGGGCACCCGTTCACGACGGGCACCGACAGCGAGGTGATCCTCGCCGCGTACCGCGAGTGGGGCGAGCGTTGCGTCGAGCGCTTCAACGGCATGTGGGCGTTCGTCATCTGGGACGCTTCGCGCCGCCTGCTCTTCGCGTCGCGCGACCGCTTCGGGATCAAGCCGTTCTACTACCGCCTCGACGGCGACCGCTTCGCGTTCGCGAGCGAGCCGTGGCCGCTCCGCAGCGGAGACGTCAATCTCCGCGCGGTCCGCGACTATCTCGAGCAGGGGTACCTCGACCAGGGAGAGGAGACGTTCTTCGCCGACGTCGTCCGGCTCCCGCCGGCGCACTCCCTCACGTTCGGGCCCGACGGCCTGCGGCGGCGGCGGTACTGGTCGCTCGAGCCGGGCGAGTCGCCTGCGGACCCCGTCGCCGCCGTGCGCGAGACGTTCCTCGACGCCGTGCGGCTCCAGTTGCGAAGCGACGTTCCCGTCGGCACGTGCCTCTCCGGCGGGATCGACTCGTCGGCGATCGCGGTCGCCGTCGCCCACCACGGGCACGAGCGGCAAAAGACCGTCACCGCGTACTTCGAGGACGCAGGCTTCGACGAGCGCCCGTATGCGCGCGCCGTGGTCGAAGTGACCGGCGCGGACGCGCACTGGGTCTCCTTCGACGCCGACGGGCTCGTGGCCGATCTGCCGGCGATCGTGCAAGCCCAGGGCGAGCCGTTCGGCTCGACGTCGATCTGCGCCGGGTGGTACGTCATGCGCGCCGCGCGCGAGGCGGGCCTCACCGTGATGCTCGACGGACAGGGCGGCGACGAGATCCTCGCCGGCTACCGGGCGTCGTTCGGCTATCGGCTCTCCGATCTCCTGCGCGCCGGCCGGGTTGGAGAGGCGACGCGGGAGCTGCGTGCCTTCGCTTCGGTGCACGGGCCGCGCTGGGCTGCGGTGGCGCTGGCGACGCCGCACGTGCCCGAGCGCGCGCGGCTCGCCGCGCGCAGCCGCCTCCGCGGCGCCTCGACCCTCGTCGCGCCGGACCTGCGCGCGACGCCGTCCACCGTTGCAACGAACGGCGTCGCCTTCCCCGACCGGCTGCGCCGCCAGCTCCACCGCCTGCTCACCGACCGGGGCCTCCCCGAGCTCCTGCGGTACGAAGACCGCAACTCGATGGCGCACTCGCTCGAGGCCCGCGTGCCGCTCCTCGACCATCGCCTCGTACAGCTCGTGTTCTCGCTTTCCGGCGGCGAGCTCATCCGCGGCGGCGAGACGAAGTCGGTGCTCCGCCGCGCCCTCACCGACCTGCTGCCGCCGACGGTCGCGCGGCGACGCGACAAGCTCGGCTTCGTCACGCCCGAGGCGCGCTTCTTCCGCGGCGCGCTCGGAGCGTACGCCGCCGACGTGTTCGCGTCGCAGTCCTTCCGCGAGCGTGGGTTCGTGAACGTGGGCGCGGCGACCGCCCGCCTCGAGCGACATCGGCGCGGCGACGACGGGGCAGGCATGGAGCTCTGGCGCGCGCTCAACCTCGAGCTCTGGGCCCGGCGCTTCCTCGACGCGTGAGGGTCCTCTTCGTCACGACGTCGTACCCGAGCGAGGATTCGCCTGCGGCAGGGGTCTTCGTGCTCGAGCACGCGCGCGCGGCGGCGCGCCACGCGGACATCGCCGTGCTCCACCTCGATCGCCGCCGCGACGCGCGCGGCATCTCCGTCCGGCGCGAGGACGGCGCTGAGCTGCCGCTGTGGCGTGCGAGCTACCCGTATCGGCCCACCGCGCTCAGCGTCGGCGCGCACGTCGTCGCCGGTCTCGCCGGCTACCGCGCAGTACGCCGCGCGGGCTTCGATCCCGACCTCGTGCACGCGCACTTCTTCCTGAGCGCGCTGCCGGCCGCGCTCTTCGGCAAGCCGATGGTCGAGACCGAGCACTGGACCGCGTTTCTCCCCGAGGATCCGACGCCGCTGAACACGCCGCTCAAGCTCGCCGCACGGCTCGTGCTCGGGCGCGCACGCACGGTGATGCCCGTCAGCCGGAGCCTCGCGTCCGCGATGCGGGACGCCGGTGTGCGCGCCCCGTTCGTCGTCGTCCCGAACGCCGTCGACACGTCGCTCTTCCGCCCGGGAGCGGGCGACGGCGGGCGGCGGCTCGTCACCGTCGGCCTCCTGCAACGACAGAAAGGCGTCGACATCCTGCTGCGCGCGCTCGCACGGGTGCAGGAGAGCCGGCCGGACGTGCGCCTCGACGTCGTCGGCGACGGGCCGGAGCGCGCCGAATACGAGCGCCTCCGGTCGACGCTCGGCCTCGACGATTCGGTCACCTTCCACGGCTTCAGGTCGAAGTCGGAGGTCGCGTCCGTCCTCGCGGCGTCGGATCTCTTCGTCCTCGCGAGCCGGTTCGAGAACAATCCGTGCGTGCTGGTCGAGGCGCAGGCTGCGGGCCTCCCCATCGTCGCGAGCAGTGTCGGCGGGATCCCCGAGATCGTCGAGAAGGACGGTCTACTCGCGCCTCCCGAGGATGTCGACGCCCTCAGTGCACGGATCCTCGAGGCCTTACAGAGGCTCGGCGAGTACGACCGCGCGGCGATCGCCGAGCGGGCGCGCGAGCGCTACGGCGTCGACCACGTCGCGCGCTTGCTCGCTGACGTCTACGCGGCGGCGCTCACATGACCAAGGTGACGGTGCTCCTCGCCGTGCACAACGGCGGCCACTTCCTCCGCGAGGCCGTCGAGAGCGTCCTCGACCAGACGTTCGCCGACCTGGAGCTGCTCGTCGTCGACGACGCGAGCACCGACGGCGCCGTCGAGACGCTGCCGGACGACGCGCGCATCCGTGTCGTGCGCAACGAGCGGAACATCGGCCAGATCCCGTCGCTCAACCGCGGGCTCGAGGCCGCGCGCGGCGAGTACGTCGCGCGCCTCGACCACGACGACATCTGCCTTCCTGAGCGGCTCGAGCGCCAGGTCGCGGTCCTGGACGAGCTCCCGAACGTCGCGCTCGTCGGAAGTTGGGTCGACGTCGTCACGACCGACGGCCGGGTGTGGACGCGTCTGCGGCCTCGGCTCGACACATTCGCGACCTTCGCGGCCCAGGTGACGACAGGGCACATCTTCCTCGTCCACCCGTCGTTGACGTTCCGGCGCGACGTCGTCACCGCAGTCGGCGGTTTCGACGAGGAGCTGAGCGCGGCCGAGGACCAGGAGCTCTACCGCCGGCTCGTGCTCGCGCGCCACGAGGCGCGCGTCGTTCCGGAGACGCTGCTCCGCTACCGACGCCACGAGCAGCAGATGACGTATGCGAAGACGGCGGTGGTAGAGGAGAGCGACGCGCGCAGCCACAGGCGCTTTCTCGCCGAGCTCGACCCGGCGTCGCCGGCCGAGACACTTCGGCTGCTCGTGCGCGCACATCCGCGGTTCTGGAGCCGGCCGCCGCTCGATGACGACGGGCTCGAGCGCTTCCTCTCGGCCGCAGTCGAGCGCCTGCGGCTCGACGAGGGCGGCCGCGCCGAGCTGGCCGGTGCGCTCGCGCAGCGCGCGGCCGCATGCGTGATCGACGGGTGGGCCGGCGGCGCGGCGGGATACGCGCGCCGTGCACGCCCGCTCGCCGCGTTCGCGGCGGAGCACGGTGACTCCCGCAGCCGCGCGGTTGCCTCCGCGTTCCCGGTCCTGCGGGCGGCCGCTCCGCTGGGGAAGCCCGTGGCGGTCGCGCGGATCGCAATCGCACGAGTGCTGAGAAGTGAGGCGCTTGCGGGGCCGCGGCGCGTTGCGCGCGGCTCTCGCGTGCTGCGGTCGCTCTACATGCGCGTGGCCGACACGCGCCGGCACGGCGCCTGACTATCGTGACCCTGTGACGCATCCGCGCGCAGGAGAGGATTACCGGCCGAAGGACTACTGGGGCGATCTCCACGAGTCGGCCGAGGATCTCGGCATCGTCGGGCATCCGACCCTTCCGCTCGTCGCCAACCGCTACCTGTATGCAAACGCGGCGCACGCGGTGCTGCGCGGGCTCGACTCGGCCGGGGCATCCGTGCGCGGACGCACCGTGCTCGACGTCGGCAGCGGGACCGGGTTCTGGGTCGACCTCTGGCGTCGCCAGGGAGCGGAGCGCGTGTCCGGCGCCGATCTCGTCCCGGCCGCCGTCGAACGGCTGCAGGAGCGTTTTCCCGGGTCGACGTTCGCGCAGGCCGACATCAGCGAGCAGCCGCCGTTCCCGGGCGAGACGTTCGACGTCGTCACGATCATGAGCGTCCTCCACCACGTGGTCGACGAGCAACGCTTCGGGCAAGCGCTCTCGAATCTCGCGGCACAGCTCGCGCCCGATGGGACGCTCGCGGTGCTCGATCCACTCGTCGTTCGCGCGCGGTGGATGCCGCCGTCCGCTGAGAGCGCGCACAACGTCGTGCGCACGCTCCCGCGCTGGGAGGAAGCCGCCGCCGGTGCGGGACTGCGCATCGCCGGCGTCTCGCCGACGGCGTGGTTCTTCTCCGATCCCGTCGACGCGGGCTCGAAGCCGGCGTTCGCGGCGCATCGCTTCTTCTGGCGCGGACTGACGGCGGCGCTGAAAGGACGCGACCGGCTCGCAGACGCGGTCGTACCGACGATCGCCGCACTCGACCGCGCGGTGACCGCCAGGCTCCACGCCGGCCCAGCGGCGAAGCTGATCCTCCTTCGCCGCGTCTGACGTTACGCCGACGTCGGCGCGCGCTCGTCGGCCGACTCAGTGCGCCACTCGAGCTGCGGCCGGAGCATCGCGTTCCCGCGCATGTTCCCGGCGTGGCCGGCGAAGCGGATCTCGATGGTGGCGACGGCCGTGTAGTCGACGACCTGGTTCACCTCGGCGATGAGACTGACATTCAGATCGAGCTCCGTCTCGCCGAACAGACCCCGCGGGAGACGCACGACAGAACGGTAGGTACCGGGCTCGAGCCGCAAAGGCCCGTCGGCGGCCGGATCGTCGATCGTCTCCGTTCGCAGCACGTTGACCTGGTTGTCGTCACTCAGTGTGACGAGCAGCCTGAGCGCCGGAATGGGACGGAAGACGCGGTAGTCGACCGCGATGACGATCTCCTCGTCCGACCCGAACGCGGAGCACGGCAGGCCGTCGTCGTCGAGCACGGAAATGCGCGTGCACTCGAAGAACGGTTGGTCGCTGTACAGCCGCTCCTTCGCGACGTGCAGTCGCAGGCGCTCACCCTCGACCACCGCCGGAGTGGCCTCACCCGAGACGTGACCGAGGTAGCGGTGCACCGCGTCCTCCGTCGCCCCGTCGAACACGAGCCGCCCCTTCTCGAGGACGAGGGCGCGCGGGCACAACGCACGCACTGCTGCGAGGTTGTGGCTGACGAAGACGATCGTCCGCCCCTCTCGCGTCACGTCGCGCATCTTGCCGAGACACTTCTGCTGGAACTCCGCATCCCCGACCGCGAGCACTTCGTCGACGAGCAGGATCTCCGGTTCGAGATGCGCAGCGACCGCGAACGCGAGCCGCACCTGCATTCCGCTCGAGTAGCGCTTCACCGGGGTGTCGAGAAACTTCTCCGTTCCGGAGAACTCGACGATCTCGTCGAAACGGCGCACGATCTCCGCGCGGCGCATCCCGAGAATGGTGCCGTTGAGCATGATGTTCTCGCGACCCGTCAGTTCGGGGTGGAAGCCCGTGCCCACTTCGAGGAGCGAGCCCACGCGGCCGCGCAGCACAACGCGTCCCTTCGTCGGCTCCGTGATGCGCGAGAGAACCTTCAACAGCGTGCTCTTGCCTGCGCCGTTCGCACCTATGAGGCCGAGCACCTCGCCGCGGCCGAGCCCGAAGGAGACGTCGTCGAGCGCCCAGATCTCCGGGCGCGGCACGCGTCCTTCACGCGCGCGCCTGATCGGCGCCGTGACCGCAGCGGCGATGACGTCCCGCAACGCTGCGTACGACTCGCGCTCGCCGAGGCGGTAGCGCTTGCCGACGCCCTCGGCAGCGATGACCGCGTCAGACGACATCGGCAAAGCTCCGCTCCACACGGCGGAAGTACTCCAGGCCGAGGACGAGCAGGACTGCCGTGACTCCGAACGACAGCAGCATCAGGTGTCCGACCTGCGCGACGCCGTTGCCGAAGAGCGTCCAGCGGAATCCCTGTACGACACCCGCCATCGGGTTCAGCCCGATCCACGGGCGGATGCTGAGCGGAAAGATCGCCGCCGAATAGGCGACCGGCGTAGCGAAGAACCACGCCTGCTGCAGGAACGGGATCCCGTACTGGACATCGCGGTACTTGACGTTGAGCGCCGACAGCCAGAATGTCACCGCGACCGACGCGACGACCGCGAAGAGCATGAAGAACGGGAGGAAGACGATGTGCCAGCTCGGAACCGTCCCGTACCAGACCATCGCGGCCGCGAGCACGACGAAGCCGACGAGCATGTCGACGAGACCTGCCAGCACAGGCGCGAGCGGGATCAGCACCCTCGGCACGTAGACCTTCGTCACGAGCGCCTGGTTCTCGACGATGCTCTTCGTGGACGCGGTCAACGCGTTCGCGAACAACAGCCATGGAATGAACGCACTCAGCGTGAGGAGCATGTACGGGATGTTCGAGTGCAGCTTCGCGTAGTGGCCGAGCACGACGGTGAAGATGAGTGCAGTGAGCGCCGGCTGCACCGCGACCCACGCAGCGCCGACTGCGGTCTGCTTGTAGCGGATCTTCACGTCCCGCCAGATGAGGAAGTACAGAAGCTCGCGGTAGTCCCAGAGCTCACGGAGATCGAGCGCGCGCCACCCGCGCTTCGGCTCGATGACGGTGATGCGCCCGGCGTCGTAGTGGCTGCCAGTCTCCGCGACCGCGCTCATCGACCCAGGATAGCCCCGGGGTCTGCGGGCTCCGCCGGTCGGCCGACCGCCCACAGCTCTCCCCAACGCTGCACGAGCTCCTCGATGCCGATGCCCGCTTCGCCGAGCTCGGCGCGCAGCTGATCGACGGTGTACTCGGTCTCGTGCGTCGGGTCGCTGAAGTGCGGGAGGCCTAGTTCCTCGCGCAGCGGGACGAGCCAGTCGCGCTCCTCACTCGGGACGCGAATGAGAAAGCGATCGGGATGGACGCTCGAGCTCAGCCGCCGCAAGAGCTCGACGCGGGGGCCGACGTGCTCCAGCACGTTCGAGAGGACCACGACGTCGTAGTCGTGGGGCGACTCCCACGCAAGGACGTCGCCTTCGACGAACTCGAGCCCGGGCGCCTGGAACCTCGCGCGTGCGAAGTCGAGCGACGACCGGCTGACGTCGATGCCGGTGACGGCCGCGCCCGAGTCGACGGCGAGGTCGTACGCCAGCTCGCCCTTGCCGCAACCCACGTCGAGTACGCGGTCGCCGCGGCCGACATTGCGGACGAAGAACTCGTGGTACCCCGTCAGGCGATGCTTCGCGTGGACGCCGCCGTCGAGCTCGATGGCGATCCCGTCGATGCGCTCGTGCAGATGGTCGTCGAGGCGGAGCAGGCGCCGTAGCCCCTCGGCCGGCTCGAGGCGCGCAGCTCCCGACGACCACAGCCGGACACCGGTGACGACGACGCGCTCGGCGAGCGCGCTCTGGAGCAGCGGGTCGAGCAAGCGCAGGAACCGCGACTTCATGCGACCAGCCTTTCGAAGATCGCGCGGTGCCGCTCGATCCACGGCACGACGTCGAAGCGCAGCGCCCGTTCGCGCGCCGCCGCCCCGCGCTCCCCGAGCACGCCAGCGACGGAGACGACGGCCTCGGCCAGTTGCTCGGCGCCCGGCGGATGATCGCGCTCCCAGTCGAGCGGCGCATCGATGCCGACGCCTGCCTCGTCGCCGACGAGCTCGGGCGTGCCGCCGCTCGCCGAGTAGACGACGGGGAGGCCGCACGCCATCGCCTCGAGCACGATCGTCGGGCATGGGTCGTTGTACTTCGTGTGCAACAGGAGGTCGGCCTTGCGCATCAGCGACGGCGCCTCCGCTTGGGAGTACGGTCCGGCGAGCTCCACGGCGGCCGCCAGACCGAGGAGCTCGACCATGCGCAGCGTCTCCTCACGGCCATCGGGAGCGAACGAGAGCGCCCCCGCGACGATCAGCCGCGCGCCGCCGAACTCCCTCCTCACGAGGGAGAGCGTTTCGAGCGCGCGCTCGAGGCGGTAGCGCTGGTACTGATTGCCACCGAGCAGCAGCGTGAGCGGACGGTCGGCACGCGACTGCGCGGGAACGAACGCGGCCGTATCGACCGGATTGTGCAGGACCTCCCACTCGGCGAGCGGAGGACCGTAGAACCGATCCGCCCCGAGCTTGCAGAACGCACTCTGGTAGACGACATGGTCCGCCTCGCGCAGCAAGCGCGCGCGGGGCGCGTTGACGAGCTCCCACCCGTCCCCGTACCACCCGCGGTACGCGACGCCGTTCTGGTTCCAGACGAACGCAGCACTCCGCCTCCGTGCGAGACGGACGAGCATCGCCGCCTCGAGCGGCATCGAGCTCGATCCGAGGTAGAGCGCGTTGAAGTCACGCGGCGCGTTCGGCAGCGCGCGATCGAGCAACTGGAACTTCACCGTTCCGCCGAAGACGACGTCCGAGGCGCCGGGCATGGCCTCGACGCCGTAGTACGCCGCAACCTCGCCGCGCCGCGGCCGCGCCCGCGCGATCGCGATCCACCGCGGCGCCTGCCGGACGGTGAGCCTGCCCAACGCGAGCGTGTTGCGCGCGCGGCGCACCCGCCCGCGTATCGACCACGGGATGCTCACCGCTCGACGAAGCCATCGAAGAACGATTCCCACAACGGGAGTTGCGCCGCGTACGAGTTCTCCTCGGCGGTCGCACGTCCGGCGCGCACGACCCGCTCGACATCGACGTCCCCGGCGGCGATCGACGCGAGCCGGTCGACGATCCCCTCCACGTCTCCGACGTCTACGAGCCATCCGTTCTCGCCGTCGCGGACCAGATCGACCGCCTGTCCGACGCGTGTCGACACGAGCGGCACTCCCGCCGCCATCGCCTCGAGCACGCCCTTCGGGCCTCCCTCCTGACGCGACGTGACGACGTACGCGTCGAGCCCTGCGTAGAGAGAGCCGATGTCGTCATAGCGCTCGACCGCGCGATGCACGTATGGGATGCCGGCCGCGTCGAGCCCCACCTTCACGAACCCGCGCGCCGGGCCGGAGAGGAGGACGTGCAGGCGCGGCACGCGCTGCCGAAGCGCGACCAGAGCGGCGACGAGGACGTCGGGGCCCTTGATCGGCTTCGGCTCGAGCCCGTCGTCCCAGCCGACTCCGTCCTTCTGGAACGAGCCGACGACGAACGCATCCTCCGGAAGGCCGAGGGCGGCCCGTGCCTCGGGCGTGCGCCTCCTGAAGAAGCGCGGCTCGATCCCGATCGGGATCCGGAAGACCTTCCGGGGATCGATGCCGCTCGAGAGGACGAGATCCTCGACTTCTCGGTGGGAGACCTGCACCCGGTCGATGCGATCGTGCAGTCGCTGCAGCGCAGCGAACGCGCGGTCGAACTCGGGCGCATCCGGCGTGCCCGGAAGCCCGTGGAAGTACGTGATCGCGATCCTGCACGAGGCGTCGACCGCATCCTCGTGGTCGAAGAACGTGAAGTGACTCCCGTAGAACGCCGACTGCGCGCGCGCCGCCGTCGGCGGCAGCCGCTTGACGACGTCGATTCCGATTCGTTCGGCAACCTCCGAGACTGCACGCTGCTCTTCGTCTATCACCCAGCCGACACCTTCGCCGACGAAGAAGAGCTTCGAGTAGGGAGCCCAGCGACCGCCGGCGATTGACGCAACGCGCCGGGCGGCGCGGCGAAGCGCCTCAGCGCTCACGGGTCACGGAACGTGGACGACGCCGATGCCGTAGTTCGGCTCCGTCGACGCGATCCGTTCCTCTGTCTCGAACCGCTCCTTCAGCTCCGCCCAGAGGCGCGGCACGCCGTCGGGATGATCCGGGCGCATGTCATGGAACGCGACGAGGCCGCCCGGGCGAACGAGCGGGCTCCACAGCTCGAAGTCGCGCTTGACGCCTTCGTAGCTGTGATCGCCGTCGATGAAGAGGAAGTCGACCGGCTTGTTCTCGATCAGCCCGCGCACGCGGTCGACGGTCGCCTGTATCTGCGAGTTGACCGGCATGACGAGCTCGATCCGCTGCCGCTTCCGCGCGAGCCCTTTGCGCACGATCGCATACGCGGACAGTTGTCCCAGGATGCCGAGCGGCCGCGAGTCGACCGCGACGAGCAGCGCGTCCGGGGCGGCCACCCGCGTCCAGAGAAAGAGCGTTCCGCCCTCGTCGGTCCCGATCTCGACGATCGTCTTCGGCGGGTCCTGTTCGAGCTTCTCCAGCAGCCAGACGACCTCGTCGGTCGCCTGCGTCGGCCGCAGCCGGCCGCCGTACCAGATCAGCCCGCGTGCGAGGTCGAGCGCCTCGGTGTGCGGGAGGGCGTCCGGCAGCGCGCGCAGCTGCCGGCGCACCCGGAAGGCGTCGCGGAACATGCGCGGGTACTCGGCGGCGTGACGGAGGAGGCTCTCGAGGCTTCTCACGGCGTGTCAGCCTAACGACCGTCCAGGTCGAGCCCGAGGACCCGCAGGTACTGGTCGACGAGATCGGCCGCGTCGGGGAGCGAGATCGCTGCCTGGCGCGCCTCGTATTCGTCGCGAAGCCGGTCGAGAAGATCCGGGATCTGCTCCCGCTCCGCGAAGGCGAAGCCGGCGTCCTTCACCGCTTCACGGCTGCCGCCGCTGTCGAGATAGACGGCGGGAAGCCCGCAGGACAGCGCCTCGACGAGCGCGTTCGAATACGCGTCGTGCTCCGTCGCCGTGACGAACACGTCGTGCTGCCGAAGGATGTCCGCGAGCTCGTGGGAGGGGACGGGCGGGATCACCGCCGCATGCGTCAGCTCTTCCGTCGTGTTCCCGACGTACGTGAAGGTGTAGCGGTCCGGGTCGAGCGCGTTCTCGAGCCAGCGGTAGACCGGCCCACCCTTGTGTGGGTTGTCCGACCAGCTCACGGCGATGAGCCGCGTCTTGCGCGACCGGTCGAACGGCACGCGGCCGTTCGGATGGAAGATCGAGGCGTCGGTTGCGTTGTAGACGACGTGCGGATCGACGAACTCGACCCCGATGCTGCGATACATGTCGAGGGTCGCGTGC
>DATBQM010000005.1:0-4079 GCA_036560805.1 Gaiellaceae bacterium
CCTTCCTCCTCGGCCCGTTCTATCGCGCCGCCGAGGTCGGCCCCGAGCGCATCCAGCCGCCGCTCGACCTCCGCCACCCGGCCGCCCGACCGGCGCAGCAGGCCCAGAAGCACCCCGACGAGCAGGATCAGGCTGGCGCCGAGCGCCGCAATCAAGAGGTGGCTCACGGAGGCGGGGAGACTCTAGTCACCGTCGCCGGACGCGCGCCACCCCCTGAAAGCGGCATCTTTCGCGCGTTTGACGGTATCGACGCGCCTTCGCTACCATTCCGCGGGCCGGTTGGCAGGGGCCTCCGCCCCAAGCTGACCGTCTCTTTGTGTGAAGGGACTAGACGAAGGACGCATGCCGACTGTCAATCAACTCGTGCGCAAGGGCCGCAAAGCCGCCAAGGCGAAGACCAAGGCGCCTGCGCTGGCCGGCTCCCCGCAGAAGCGGGGCGTCTGCACGCGCGTGTATACGACCACTCCGCGTAAGCCGAACTCGGCGCTGCGGAAGGTCGCCCGCGTCCGGCTGACGAACGGCATGGAGGTCGGGGCCTACATCCCCGGCGAGGGGCACAACCTGCAGGAGCACTCGGTCGTCCTGATCCGCGGCGGCCGCACGGCCGACCTGCCGGGCTTCCGGTACAAGATCATCCGCGCCGCGCTCGACACCTCGGGCGTGTCCGACCGCAAGCAGGCGCGCTCGCGCTACGGCGCAAAGAAGGGCTCGTAATGCCGCGCCGTGCCGAAGTCCAGGTCCGCTCCGTCACGTCGGACTCCGTCTACGGGTCGCAGCTCGTGACGCAGATCATCAACAAGGTCATGCTCGACGGCAAGAAGTCGATCGCCGAGGACATCGTGTACTCGGCCCTCGAGACCGTGGCCACGAAGACGGGCCGCCCGCCGGTCGAGGTGCTGGAGCAGGCCGTGAAGACGGTCACCCCGGTGCTCGAGGTCAAGGGCCGCCGCGTCGGCGGCGCCAACTACCAGGTTCCCGTCGAGGTTCCGCAGCGCCGTGCCCGCACGCTCGCCGTGCGCTGGCTCGTGACGTACGCGCGGGAACGACGGGAGAAGGGCATGAGCGACAAGCTCGCCAACGAGATCATGGACGCGCTCAACCAGCAGGGCGGCGCGTTCAAGCGCAAGGACGACGTCTACCGGATGGCCCAGGCCAACAAGGCCTTTGCCCACTACCGGTGGTAGCCATGGCTGCGACGTCGACACAGGTCGCGCTCGACCGCGTCCGCAACATCGGGATCATGGCCCACATCGACGCGGGCAAGACGACGACGACCGAGCGGATCCTCTACTACACCGGCCGCACCCACAAGATGGGCGAGGTGCACGAAGGCGCCGCCACGATGGACTGGATGGCCCAGGAGCAGGAGCGGGGCATCACCATCACGTCGGCGGCGACGACGGCGACGTGGCGCGACCATCGCATCAACATCATCGATACGCCCGGGCACGTGGACTTTACCGTGGAGGTGGAGCGGAGCCTGCGCGTCCTCGACGGCGCCATCGCCGTCTTCGACTCCGTGGCCGGCGTCCAGCCGCAGTCCGAAACGGTTTGGCGGCAGGCGGACAAGTACAAGGTCCCGCGCATCGCCTTCATCAACAAGATGGACCGCACAGGCGCGAACTTCTTCGCCGCCGTGCAGTCCATGAAGGAGCGCCTCGGCGCGAACCCGATCCCGGTGCAGATCCCGATCGGCCAGGAGGATCAGTTCACCGGCGTCGTCGACCTCGTCGAGATGAACGCGATCGTCTACAAGGACGAGCTCGGCCAGCAGTTCGACGTCACCGACATTCCCGAAGGCCTCGCCGAGCAGGCGCACGAGTACCACCACCAGCTGATCGACGCGATCTCGCACTTCGACGACGAGGTGCTCGAGGCGTACATCGAGGACGAGTCCTCGGTCACTGCCGAGATGATCCGCCGCGCAGTCCGCGCCGGGACGCTCGCCGACGCGATCACGCCCGTGCTGCTCGGCTCCGCCTTCAAGAACAAGGGCGTGCAGCCGCTGCTCGACGCCGTCATCGACTACCTGCCGAGCCCGCTCGACGTGCCGCCGGTGATGGGCATCGTCCCGAAGACGGAGGCCGAGGAAGAGCGCACGCCCGACCCGGCGCAGCCGTTCGCGGCGCTCGCCTTCAAGGTCATGTCCGATCCGTACGTCGGCAAGCTGACGTACTTCCGGGTCTACTCCGGCCGCATCAAGGCCGGCGACCGCGTGCTGAACACGACGAACGGCAAGACGGAGCGCATCAGCCGCATCCTCCAGATGCACGCGAACCACCGCGAGGAGCGCGAGGAGATCATGGCGGGCGAGATCGCCGCCGGCGTCGGCCTGAAGTTCACGACGACGGGCGACACGCTCGCCGCCGACAACGCGCCGATCGTGCTCGAGTCGATGACCTTCCCCGACCCGGTCATCTCGGTCGCGGTCGAGCCGAAGTCGAAGGCCGACCAGGACAAGCTCGGCGCCGGCCTGCAGCGCCTTTCCGAGGAGGACCCGACCTTCCGCGTCACGACCGACGAGGAGACGGGGCAGACGCTCATCTCCGGGATGGGCGAGCTGCACCTCGAAATCATCGTCGACCGCCTGAAGCGCGAGTTCAACGTCGACGCGAACGTCGGCCGCCCGCAGGTCGCGTACCGCGAGACGGTGTCGAAGCCGGCGGAGAAGGTCCAGGGCAAGTTCGTGCGTCAGACCGGCGGCTCGGGCCAGTACGGCGACGTGGTCATCAACCTGTACCCGCAGCAGCCGGGCGACGGCTACGAGTTCTCCGACAAGATCGTCGGCGGGAAGATCCCGAAGGAGTACATCCCGGCCGTCGACGCGGGCATCCGCGAGGCGATGGACTCGGGCATCCTCGCCGGCTACCCGGTCGTCGACATCAGGATCGAGCTCGTCGACGGGTCGTACCACGACGTCGACTCGAGCGAGCGCGCATTCAAGATCGCGGGCTCGATGGCCTTCAAGGAGGCGTTGAAGCGGGCGAAGCCGAAGCTGCTCGAGCCCGTCATGCTCGTCGAGGTGACGACGCCAGAGGACTACCTGGGCGACGTCATGGGCAACCTCAACGGCCGCCGGGGCCGTGTCGAGGGGATGGAGCCCGTCGGCAACGCACAGGTGATTCGGGCGATGGTCCCGCTCGCCGAGATGTTCGGGTACGCCACCGACATCCGTTCGATGAGCCAGGGCCGCGCGACGTTCCACATGGAGTTCGACCACTACGAGGAAGTTCCCCAGTCGATCGCGAGTGAGCTCGTCGACTCCGGGGCCAACTAGGTAACGAAGGAGATCAGGAGCCACCTATGGCAAAGCAGAAGTTCGAGCGCAACAAGCCGCACGTCAACGTCGGGACCATCGGTCACATCGACCACGGCAAGACGACGCTGACCGCTGCCATCACGAAGGTCCTTGCCGAGAGCGGCACGGGCACCGCCGCGACCTCCTTCGAGGACATCGACAAGGCGCCCGAGGAGCGGCAGCGCGGCATCACGATCAACACCGCGCACGTCGAGTACGAGACGGCGAACCGCCATTACGCGCACGTCGACTGCCCGGGGCACGCGGACTACATCAAGAACATGATCACGGGCGCCGCGCAGATGGACGGCGCGATCCTCGTGGTCTCCGCGGCCGACGGCCCGATGCCGCAGACGCGCGAGCACATCCTGCTCGCCCGCCAGGTGCAGGTGCCGGCGATCGTCGTCGCGCTGAACAAGACCGACATGGTCGACGACCCCGAGCTGCTCGAGCTCGTCGAGCTGGAAGTCCGCGAGCTGCTCACGAAGTACGAGTTTCCCGGCGACGACATCCCCGTCGTGCAGGTCTCGGCGCTCAAGGCGCTCGAGGGCGACGCGGAGTGGACGGCCAAGATCATCGAGCTGATGGACGCGGTCGACTCCTACATCCCGGAGCCCATCCGCGACGTCGACCGGCCGTTCCTCATGCCGATCGAGGACGTGTTCACGATCACCGGCCGCGGCACCGTCGTGACCGGCCGCATCGAGCAGGGCAAGATCGAGGTCGGCAACGAGGTCGAGGTCATCGGCATCCATCCCGAGGTGACCAAGACGGTCGTCAC
>DATBQM010000006.1:0-8774 GCA_036560805.1 Gaiellaceae bacterium
GCTGCGGCGATCGCCGCCGCCCTCATGGTGCAGGGCGTCTCGCTGCTCCGAATCCTCCGCCACCCGGCGTCTCGATCCGAACGAGATCTCCCGCTCGAAGCGCCCGCGTCACCTTCGCCGGCTGTTCCTCCCCGTTGACGAGCGTGCGGCCGGACGCTCCGTCGCCGCCTCCGTCGGCGCCGCGGGGGCCGTGCGCCCGCCGTTCCGCGAGGACGGAGAGCCTGCAGTCCTCGAGCACGCGCAGCTCACGGACGACGCCGTCGCCGCCACGATGCGCGCCGACGCCGCCGGAGCCCGCGCGCAGGTTCCACCCCTCGACGCGCAGCGGATAGGACAGCTCGAGCGCCTCGACCGGCGTGATGAGCGTGTTCGACATCGCGACGTGCACGGCGCTCGGCCCGTCAGCGTCCGCGCACGCGCCCTGTCCGCCGCCGATCGTCTCGTAGTACGTGAAGCGATCATTGCCGAGCGCGACGTTGTTCATCGTCCCCTGGCCCTGCGCGTACGCGCCGAACGCGGCGAAGACGACGTCGACGATCCGCGACGAGGTCTCGGTGTTCCCGGCGACGACCGCGGCGGGCCTCCGCGCGTTCACGAGACACCCTTCCGGCGCGGTCACGGTCACCGGTGCGAACGCGCCGCCGGAGGCCGGCAGGTCCGGCTCCGTCAGGCAGCGCACGACGAAGTAGCAGGCTGACTTCGTCACGGCGAGCGGGCAGTTGAGGTTGTACGCGTCCTGCGGCGCCGTGCCCGCGAAGTCGATGCGAATCTCCTCCCCGTCGACCTCGACGGTCGCGCGGATCACGAGCTCGCCGTCGACAGCCTCGATCACGTCCTCGGCGGTGCGCGTCCCATCCGGCAAGCGCGCGATCGCGGCGCGCACCATCCGCTCCGAATACGCGTACAGCTCGTCCATCGCCGCAGCGACGCGGTCGTGGCCGCGGCGCGCGCACAGCGCGTCGACGCGAGCCGCTGCGAGGCGATGCGATGCGATTTGCGCGCGCAGGTCGCCGCGCCGTTCGTCCGGGTTGCGCGCATTCGCAACGAACAGGTCGATCACCCCGTCGGTGAGCGGCGTCGGCGGGATGATCAGCCCTTCCTGGTACAGCTCGCGCGAGAACGCGGGAAGGCTCGCGGGCTCCATCCCACCGACGTCCGCGTGATGCGCGCGCGACACGGCATACCCGAGCGCGGTGCGCGACACGAGCGTGACGTCCGGCAGATGCGTTCCGCCCGTGTACGGATCGTTCAGGATCCAGAAGTCGCCGGGCAGCGACATGACCGCGGCGACGGCGTCCGGCATCGCGCCGAGGTGCACGGGAATGTGCTCCGCCTGCACGACCATGCGCCCGCGCTCGTCGAAGAGCGCCGTCGAGCAGTCGCGCCGCTCCTTGATGTTCGCCGAGAACGCGGACCGGATGAGGACGGCGCCCATCTCCTCCGCGATCGCGCGCAGCGAGCTGCCGATGACCTGGAGCTCGACCTTCATCGCGAAAGCACCAGCGTTCCGTCGTCGTTCGTCTCGCCGCTCCAGCCGTCGGGCACCCAGCACGTCGCGCCGGGCAGCTCGATCACCTCGGGCCCGCGCACCGTGCGGTGCGTCGCCCCGCGCAGCTCGAGGTCGGGCCCCGGAACGATCTCCGCCGTGCGCACTGCGACGAGCTCGACCTCGCGCGCATCGTCGGCGTATCCATACCGCTCCGCGTGCGCGCGGTGAAATGCGCCCGCGAGACCGGCCTGCAGCGGCACGGTCAGCTCGAACGACTGCCCGCGATAGCGCAGGTCGGCCTCGCCAACGGCCGGTAGATCCACGATGTCGGCGAGCGGGCACACATGCGAGACGACGCGGTCGCGCCGTTCGTCGCTCGCGACGAGCCCGAGCGCGGAGAGGACACCCGCTGTCTCAGGCACGAGCACATGCGCGATGTCGAGCTCCTCCGCGAGCGCGCATGCATGAAGCGGCCCGGCGCCGCCGAACGCGACGAGTGCGAAGTCGCGAGGGTCTGCGCCGCGCTCCACTGAGACGACACGCAGCGCGCGCAGCATCTCCGCGTTCACGACCTCGATCACCGCTTCGGGATCGACACCCGAGAGCGCGGCCGCGGCGGCGTCGCGATCGAGGACGAGCCCGCCCGGCAACTCCGCCGGCAGCCGCCCGAGCAGAAGATTCGCGTCGGTGACGGTCGCGCCGCCGCCGGCGCCGTAACAGGCCGGGCCGGGATGCGCGCCCGCGCTCTCCGGCCCGACGCGAATCGCGCCGCCCGCATCCACGCGCACGAGCGAGCCCCCGCCCGCGCCGACCGTGTGCAAGTCGACCGTCGGCAGGCGTATCGGCAACCCGCCCACGTCGCGCTCGGCCACCCGTGCGGCGCGTCCGCCGGGCAGGAGGCAGACGTCGGTCGACGTCCCGCCCATGTCGAACGCGATCGCGTCGGCGAAGCCCGCGCGCCGCGCGACGAGGCCAGCGCCGACGACGCCGGCCGCAGGGCCCGAGACGAGAATCGTCGCCGGGTGCGCGGCCGCCTCGCCGAGCGCCGCGACACCGCCGGAGGAGAGCATGACGAGCGGTTCGGGCAGCCCGGCCGCGCGCGTCGCCTCCGCCAATGCGGCGAGGTAGCGCGCGGCCACCGGCGCGAGATACGCGTCGGCGGCCGTCGTCGACGCTCGGTCGTACTCGCGAAACTCGGGCGCGACTTCGTGCGAGGCAACGACGTGCATACCCGGATGACGGCGGCGCAGCTCCTCGGCGACAGCGCGCTCGTGCGACGCATCGCGAAACGAGAACAGAAGACAGACGGCGACCGCATCGACGTCGCCGACGTCGGGAATCTCTCCGAGCGGCTCGATCTCGCCCTCGGGGCCGAGCCGCCCGCGTACCCCGTGACACCGCTCGAGCGGAACGAGGGGCTCCGGATGCTGCGCGCACAGCCGGTACAGGTGCGCGCGGGTCTGACGGCGCAGGTGCAGGAGATGCTCGAAGCCGTCGTTGCCCATGTACGCGGTGCGACCGCCGCGGCGCTCGAGCAGTGCGTTCGTCGCCGTCGTCGTGCCGTGCGCGAACCGCGTAATGCCGCGTGCGCCGACCGCCTGCGCCGCCGCGACGACCGACTCCTCCTGCCGCTCCGCGGTCGGCACCTTCGCCGTCCGCACCCGGCCGCCGTCGAGGAGCACCGCGTCCGTGAACGTGCCGCCCACGTCGACGCCCAGGATCGCCACGTGCGTACTCTGCATCGCCGTGCCGATCCGCGCCTTCCTCTTCGACTTCGACGGGCTCATCATCGACACCGAGACGGCGTCGCGCGCGGGATGGGAGTGGCTCTACCGCGAGCACGGCTTCGAGCTCCCGCAGGAGCAGTGGGCGACGCTGATCGGGACCATCGGCGCGCCGTGGGAGCCGATGCGGCACCTCGAGGATCTCGTCGGCGCGCCGCTCGACGACGAGGCCCTGCACGAGCGCCGACGCGCGCACGAGCTGTCGCTGCTCGAGACCGAGGAGCTGCGGCCGGGGATCCTCGAGTACCTGGACGAGGCAGAGCGACGGGGGTTGAAGCGCGCGATCGTGTCCAGCTCGTCCAACCGCTGGATCGACATGCACCTCGCGCGGCTCGAACGGGCGGTGGGATGGGACGCGATCGTGGCGGCGAACCACGACGTCGCGCGCGCGAAGCCGCGGCCGGACCTCTACCTGGAGGCGGCCGACGTGCTCGGCGTGCGACCCGACGAGGCGATCGCCTTCGAAGACTCGCCGAACGGCGTCCGCGCGGCGCGCGCGGCGGGCATCTTCTGCGTCGCCATCCCGAACGAGGTGACGCGCGACCTCGGCCTCGACGAGGCCGACCTCGTGCTCGACTCGCTCGCCGATCTCCCACCGGCCGAGTTGCTCGCGCGCTTCGAGTAGGAGAGGATCTCGACATGCCCGGCTGGCAGTGCGCGCACATCGACGAGATCGGCGCGGAGCAGTGGCCGTACTGGGCGCCGATCCGCCACCACTTCGGCATCCAGACATTCGGCGTCAACGCTTGGCGGGGCGCGACCGGCGACGAGGTGATCAAGCGGCACCACGAGGCCGAGAGCGGTCACCCGGAGCTCTACTTCGTGCTCAGCGGCGACGCGGTCTTCACCGTCGGCGAGGACGAGGTGCCGGCGCCGGCAGGAACGCTCGTGTGGATCGAGGACCCGACGGCCGAGCGCGTCGCGGTCGCGAAGGCGACGGACACGGTCGTGTTGTCGATCAGCGGCGGCACGCCGTCCGGCTGGGACACGGGCTACCTCGAGAGCTAGGTTTCGCGGCGGAGCGGCAGGGCCTGGTGGCCCAGCTGGTCTTCAAAACCGGTACGCCGTCGTAACCCGGCGGTAGGTGGGTTCGACTCCCACGCCGCTCCGTTGTTCTTAGCGCTCTCTCAGCCGCCGCGGGTATACCGGTGGAGATGAAGCGCACCTTTGCCCTCCTCCTCGCGGCTGCCGGCCTCGTCGTCGGCGTGCACGCCGCGCTCGCGCGAACCTCACGCGCGACCGTGCAGAACGGCGTCGTCGTCGTCAACACGAACCTCGCCTTCGACCACGGCCAGGCGGCCGGTACCGGCATCGTGCTCACGTCGAACGGCGAGGTGCTGACGAACAACCACGTCGTCCGGGGAGCCTCGACGATTCACGTCGTCTTCCCGCTGACGAAGCGCAGCTACGCGGCGCGCGTGCTCGGATACGATGTGACCGCCGACGTCGCGCTGCTCCAGCTCCAGCATGCGTCGGGGCTCGCGACCGCGTCGATCGGCAACTCCTCGACACTTCGTCGCGGGCAATCGGTCACCGCCGTCGGCAATGCGGGCGGAACGGGAAGGCTCACGGTGACGACAGGATTGATCACCGGGCTCGGGCGCACGATCGCCGTGAACGACGACCAGGGCGGCGCCGTGCAGCTCGTCGACCTCCTCGAGACGAACGCATCGCTCCGGCCGGGCGACTCCGGCGGCCCGCTGCTCGACAGCGCGCGCCGCGTGGTCGGGATGGACAGCGCCGCGTCGGCGAGCTTTTCGTTCCGTGGATCCAGCGACGCATACGCGATCCCGATCAACCGCGCCGTCTCCATCGCGAAGCAGATCGCGGCGGGACACGGTTCGGCGCAGGTGCACATCGGCAGCACCGCGTTCCTGGGCGTTCAGGCCCAGCCGGCGGGTGCTTCCGATACGGGCGGCGTCCTCGTCGGAGGCGTTGTCTCGAGCGGTCCCGTCGCCCAGGCCGGCGTCGTCGCGGGTGACGTGCTCACGGCCCTGAACGGGCGCGGGATCGCGTCGCCGACCAAGCTCGTGTCAGCCCTGCTCGTGCACCATCCCGGCGACAAGGTCACGCTCCGGTGGAGCGACGCGTCCGGCGAGATGCACACGGCGACGATCACGCTCGCGAGCGGGCCGCCGCAATAAGAGAAGAAGGGGCCGAGGCAGGCAAAGGCTGCGGCTCCCCTGCCACGTCCTCGACCCCGCGACTGACACTACCGGGCTTTACGTTCGGTCGCGCATCTCGTCGATCGCCGAGCGAGCTTGATCGTGCACCTCACGACGGCGTGCATCGGGACCCTGGGGTTCAGGCTCTTCGGCTTTGGCCTGCGCGAGCCTCGCGCGTAGCTCCTCCGCCGGATCGGCCTCTGCAGCAACCGGTTCCGGCTCGACCGTCCGCCGCGTCGCCGCCTTGTACGCAGCCAAGCCGCCCGCCGCGCCCGCCATCCACGTGAGCAACCGTCGCACGTGGGCGATGCTACAGTGGGCGCCGCTTCCTGCTCCGTCAGCGTGCCGTTCAGTCCCGAGCGGCACAGGCAGTCGGAGCCGACTAAGACCGTGGGAAGGAGACGATCGGGACCGTGACGACGTATGAAATTTTGTTGCTGCTCGACCCCGAGCAGGCCGAGGCCCATCAGGAGGAGCTGGTCGTGCGCCTGCGCGCGCTCGTCGAGAGCGGCAGCGGCACGTGGCGCAGCCACGACGCCTGGGGCAGGCGCCGGCTGGCCTACGAGATCGGCAAGAAGAGCGAAGGCGTGTACCACCTCGTCGTGTTCGAGAGCAGCGCGGACACGCTCGACGAGATCGTCCGCGTGCTGAAGATCGACGACGTGGTGCTCCGGCACTTGGCGACGCGCCACATCGAGGGCTCGCGCACGAGCGCACCGCGCGAGGAGCCCGTGGCGGCAGCGGCGGCGGCAGCCGTCCCCAGCGCCGAGTACCCTGCTGAGACGAACGTACGTTCGGATTCGGACGAGGAGGTCTAGGAGCATGGCGAACATCAACCGGGTCGTTCTCGTGGGCAACTTGACCAAGGACCCCGAGCTCCGGCACACCCCCAGCGGCACCGCCGTGTGCAGCCTTCGCATCGCCGTCAACAGCCGGCGCCGCGACGAGTCGGGCCAGTGGGTGGACAAGCCCAACTACTTCGACGTGTCCATCTTCGGCAACCAGGCCGAGTCGAGCGCGCAGTACCTGAGCAAGGGCCGCCCGGTCGGAATCGACGGGCGCCTCGACTGGCGCGAGTGGGATGCGCAGGACGGGTCGAAGCGCCAGGCGGTGCAGATCATCGCCGAGAGCGTCCAGTTCCTCGGCGCCCGCGGCGATGCGCCCGAGGGCGGCGGCGGCAACCAGTTCGTTCCCGCAGGCGCGGCGGCCGAATCCGCTGCCGATTTCCCGCAGACCGCCGACGACGACATCCCCTTCTAGGAGACCAGGTGGCAAGAGAGAGAACACAGCAGCAGCAAGGTCGCAAGCGCCCCGGCGGTCCGGCGACCGCGATCAAGCGCCGGAACTGTTACTTCTGCAAGGACAAGATCGCGGAGATCGACTACAAGAACGTCAACCAGCTCCGCCGGTACATCTCCGAGAAGGGCAAGATCCGCAGCCGGCGCATCACCGGCGCCTGCCGGCGGCACCAGGTCCAGGTCGCGCAGGCGGTGAAGCGGGCACGCGAGATGGCGCTGCTGCCGTACGTCGCTGAAGGGCAGGACGATCGGGAGCGCAGCGGCGGTCGCCGCGATCGCGGCGATCGGGATAGGAATCGCTGATGGACGTCATCCTCCTCGAGGACGTCGACAAGGTCGGGCTGCGCGGGGACGTCGTCTCCGTCGCGCGCGGCTACGCGCGCAACTTCCTGCTCCCGCGCCGGCTCGCCGAGGTGGCGAGCGACGCGCGCGTCGCCGAGATGCGCAAGCGTGACGCGCAGCGTGCGCGTCACGAGGCGTCGAACGCCGAGCAGGCGGAGTCGATCGCGAAGACGCTGCGCGAGACGGTGCTCCGCTTCGAGGTGAAGGCCGGCCCGACGGGCGCGCTCTTCGGCTCGGTCACGCCGACGAATATCGCCGACGAGATCTGGCGCACGCGCAAGATCCGCGTCGACCGGCGCAAGATCGACCTGGAGAACCTCAAGCGCATCGGCCGCTACGACGTGCCGATCGACGTCTTCCAGGACGTCCGCGTCGAGGTGAAGACCCTCGTCGTCCCCGAGGGCGGCGAGCTTCCCTCCGACGAGGAGCTCGAGGCGATGGCCGCGGCGGAGCTCGCCGAGCAGCAGGCCGCCGCACCGCCCGAGTCCGGGCCGGCGGAGGAGTACGAGCTCGAGACGGAGGAGATCGAGCCGACGTCCGAGGACGTCGCGGTCGAGTCCGAGTCCGACGACTTCGACGAAACGGTCGAAGCCGCCGCCGAGAACCAAGAGCTCTAACCCCGGCCGCGCGTCCACAGCCTCTCCCGCCCCGTGTGGATACGCGAGGAAGTTCCCGCACCCTGCGGGGAATCCGTCCACAGCCGCACCGTCCGACGCCGGTGCAACCATGCTCGATTCCCCTGCAAATGGCGCGAAAAGACATGTTCACAACAGACCCTTCACCACCTGGCGACAGGTCTCTAACCGTGCTGGAATCAGGACGCATGGCACAGCTGGCTCCAGTCGCCTCGGCGGCTCCCGTTCCCCCGCAAAACTTAGAGGCGGAAGAGTCGGTCCTCGGAGCGATGATGATCTCCCCGGGAGCGATCGGGGCGGTCAGCGAGATCGTCGACGCGAGCGACTTCTACCGGGAGTCGCACGCGAAGATCTACCGCTGTGCCCTCACGCTGTACGCGAAGGGCGAGCCGGTCGACGCCATCACGCTCACGGACGAGCTCGAGGAGCGCGGCGAGCTCGACGCCGTCGGCGGGCGCGTCCGCCTGCACGAGCTCGCGGCTCTCGTCCCCGCGACGGCGAACGCGGCCCACTACGCGCGCATCGTCCACGAGACGGCGACGCTGCGCGGGCTCATCCATGCCGGCGGCGAGATCGCGCGTCTCGGCTGGGAGCGTCCCGGCGAGACCGCCGACCTCGTCGACCAGGCCGAGCAGATCCTCTACGACCTCTCGCAGCAGCGCGTCACGGGCGAATGGTCGGAGATCGAGTCGCTGCTCAAGGAGAGCTTCGAACGCATCACGACGCTGTACGAGTCGGGCGTCGACCTCACCGGCACACCGTCCGGCTTCCGCGACCTCGACCGGCTCACGTCCGGCTTCCAGCCCGGCAACCTCATCATCGTCGCGGCGCGCCCGTCGATGGGGAAGTCGGCGCTCGCGCTCTGCATCGCCGCCAACATGGGCGTGCGTCACAACGTCCCCGTCGGCCTCTTTACGCTGGAGATGTCGAAGTCCGAGGTGACGCAGCGCCTCATGTGCAGCGAGGCGAAGGTCGAGTCGCAGCGCCTGCGCAACGGCAAGCTCCAGCAGGACGACTGGCCGCGGCTGACCGCAGCGTGCGACAAGCTCGCGAAGGCGCCG
>DATBQM010000007.1:0-20018 GCA_036560805.1 Gaiellaceae bacterium
CCGGCGTCGACCTCCGGAAACGAGAGGCAGGCGTCCTCGACCGCCACCGCCACGTCGCTGAGAGCGACGAGCCCGACGCCGAAGCCGGCCGCATCTCCCTGCACCTCGGCGACCGTTACGAGAGGTGTGCGCTCGAGCGCCTCGACGACGCCGGCGAGGCCGGCGACGTCCTCGCGGAGCAGGCCCGCTCCCTCTCGGAACGGCACCCGGCCCATGCAGAACTCGGACCCCGACGCGGACAGATGGACGACGTGGGCGCCGTCGGGCGGCTCGTTCAGCAGACCGGCCAGCCGCGCGGTCATCGCCGGGGTGAAGAGGTTGCCTGGCCCCGCGTCGATCCGCACGCGCACGACGGCGCCGACCTCCTCGATCGTCAGTCCTTCACCGTTCATCCAGCCCTCCCGAGTCGACGAAACGAACGACGTTATGGAGCTCGCCGATGCCCTCGATCGCGCACTCGACCGTGTCGCCATCCTCGAGGAAACGCGGCGGGGTGAAGCCGATGCCGACTCCGCTCGGCGTTCCCATGGAGATGATGTCGCCGCGCTGCAGCGGGACGACGTTCGAGATGATCGCGATCGTCTCCGCGACGCCGAAGATCATGTCGCCGAGCCGCCCCGACTGGCGCAGCTCACCGTTGACGTGGCACGTGATGCGCAGGTCGTCGAGATCGCCGAACTCGTCGGGCGTGACGACCGCCGGCCCGATCGGCGTCGCCCGCGGCAGCGACTTGCCGAGGAACCACTGCCGGTGCCGCTCCTGCACGTCGCGCGCGGTGACGTCGTTCACGACGGTGTAGCCCGCAACACGCGAGAGAGCGTCACCGACGGAGACGGCTACCGTGTCCCGCCCGATGACGACGCCGAGCTCGGCCTCGTAGTCGAGTGCCGCACCGACTTCCCGCCGCACCGCAATGTCGTCCTCCGCACCGCAGAGCGACTCCGGCGCCTTCGTGAACACGATCGGGTGCTCAGGCACGGACTCGGCTTCCGCGCTGTACGCCGCGAACTCGACCGCGTGCGCGCGGTAGTTCTTGCCGAGGCACATGACGTTCCGCACGGGCCGGAACGGAACGGCAGGCCGGTGGTGGTTCGCCAGCGGCTCCGAGTCGGTGTCCGGCGGGGCTCCGGCGAGCAGGTCGATGACCGACCTCCGCGGCCCCTTGACGGGGAACCACGCCCCGTCCCGCTGGACGGCGACAACCTCGCGCCTACCCTCGATGATGGTGCCGACCCGCACGTCAGGCGCTCCGCCCCGCGCGCCACTCGTCGGAGTGCTCGGTCTGGGCGATCTCCACTCCGCCGCGGCCGAGGAAGAGCGCACCCAGATCGTGCTTCGACCGCAGCTCCTCGGCACCGGCTTCGAGGCGCACCCGGCCGTCGGTCAGGACGTAGCCCCACGAAGCGACCTGGAGCGCGAGCGCGACGCGCTGCTCGATCAGGAGGACCGCCCGCCCGGTTTCCGCGAGACGGGCGACGACACGCTCGAGCACGCTGGCGGCGACCTGCGGCGCGAGATTGGATGTCGGCTCGTCGAGGATCAGCAGCCGCGGATCGGCCATGAGCGCACGCGCGATCGCCACCATCTTCCGCTCGCCGCCGCTCAGCGTCTTTGCGGTGCGGCGCGCGAGCGGCTCGAGCGCCGGGAAGAGGTCGAACGCCTCCGCGACGTGGGCTGCGACCTCGCGCGACTTCAGCCGGAAACCGCCCATCTGCAGGTTTTCCATGACGGTCAGAGGCGCGAACACGTCCCGCGTCTGCGGGACGTACCCGATCCCGCGCGCGATTCGGTCCTCCTCCCGCAGCCGCGTGACATCGACACCCTCGAGCGAGATCCCACCCGCCTGCAGCGGAAGCTGGCCGGTGATCGCCTTCACGAGCGTGCTCTTGCCGGCGCCATTCGGGCCCATGACGAGGACGATCTCGCCGAGGGACACCTCGAGCGAGACCTCGCGGACGACGGGAACCTTGCCGTAGCCGGCCGTGAGGCCCGTGACGCCCAAGAAGGGCGCCCCTGTCCGCCTAGCCGACATACGCCGCCTGGACGGCCGGATCGGCGACCACGGCGTCGAACGTCCCCGACGAGATCGGCCGTCCGAGCGCCATGACGACGACCCGCTCGCAGAGCTCCTGCACGACCTCGAGCGCGTGCTCGACGACGACGAGCGCGATCCCGTCGTCCCGAATGGATCGAAGATCGGCCAGGAGCTTCTCGACGAGGTGCGGTGCGACGCCGACCATCGGCTCGTCGAGCAGGAGCACCCTCGGCTCGCGCATGAGGCAGCGCATGATCTCGACAAGGCGCCGCTGCCCACCGCTCAGCTCGGAGCCGTACAGATCCGCAGCGTGCGCCATCTCGAACCGGTCGAGCACCGACCACGCGCGGCTCGCGACCTCGCGCTCCGACTGACGCGTCTCGTGCCGCCGGAGGACGACCCGCCCGAGTGACGCGCCGTGAGCGCCGTGGCCCGCGGTGACGAGGTTCTCGAAGACCGTCATTCGGGCGAACTCGCTCGTCATCTGGAACGTGCGCGTGATGCCCATCCGTGCGCGCCGGTACGCGGGAAGACGGCCGATCTCGTGGCCGTCGAGCACGATCGAGCCGCCGGCGAGGCGCGTCTGGCCTCCGAGCGCGGCGAGAAGCGAGGACTTGCCTGCGCCGTTCGGGCCGATGAGCCCGAGCGACTCGCCGGGCGCGAGATCGAGCGAGACGCCGTTCACGGCGCGGACGCCGCCGTAGGTGACGACGAGGTCGCGGGCGACGAGGAGGGTCATGCGGGCTCTACTTGTTCGGCCGCGCTCCTGCGCCGGGCGAGGCTCCTCCGCTCCGGCACGATGCCCTGCGGCCGGAGGTAGAGACACAGCATCCAGATCGCGCCGATGGCGATCCACTCGACAGAATCCATCAAGCCGGGATAGCCGACCTGCGGCAGGAAGCGAGGGAGCTCGAGAAAGAGGATCGGAACGAGCAGGACGCCGAGGACGACGCCGCGGTAGTTCCCGACACCTCCGACGAACATCGCGGTGAAGATCACGAACGTCTCCGCGTACCCCCAGGCGTCCGGCGACCAAGCACCGATGTACTCGACGAGCAGACCGCCGCTCAGTCCGGCGAGCGCCCCGCCGATGACGAACACCTGGAGCCGCAGGGCAGCGACGTTGAGTCCGAGCGATGCGGCTGCGTCCTCCTGGTCCCGCATCGCCCGCAGCGCACGACCCCACGGGGAGCGGGAGAGCCACGTCACGACTGCGTACGCCACGACGCAAAACACAAGCACCCAGCCCGCGTATGCCCACTGGTAGCCCTGAAGCGAGAGAGGCAACGACGAGAGCGGGCGCGGAACGCCGGTCACGCCATTCGAGCCGTTGAAGAGCGGGACGTAACCCTGCACGACCTGCGTCGCGATCAAGGAGATGATGAGCAGGATCGCCGCCTGGTAGTCACGGCGGATGTTGCGCAGGGAGAAGAGCCCGACGACGAGGGACAGCACCGCTCCTGCGACGGTCGCGAGAAGCAGGGCCACACCGAACGGCAGTCGCGCGCCGAAGACGTACTGCTGGAACGTCCCCGAGCTTGGGCCGAGCACGACAACGGCCGCGATGTACGCGCCGATCGACTGGAAAACGATGAAGCCGAAGTTCACCACGCCGGCGAAGCCGAACTGGAGGTTCAACGCGAGCGCAGCCAGAACGTCGACACCGAAGTAGACGGTGAGCGTCGCGATGTAGTACGACCACGCCGTCATCGTCAGAGCGTGAGCTGTGTGTGGCCGGCCTGGCCACCGCGAACCGTGCCGGGGCGGCTTAGCAGAACGAGCACGAGGATGCCGAAGCCGGCGACGGTGCTGTACGCCTCCGATCCGAACGCGGCCACCTCTTCCGTGACGATGCCCATGATGAGTGACGCGATCACGGCACCGACCGGCGATCCCGCCCCCCCGAGGATGGCCGCCGCGATGACGAGCGGCAGGAAGAGCTGGCCGGTGGTGTATCCGACACTCTGCGCGTTGACGATGTACACGACGCCGGCGAGCCCGCAGAGAAAGCCGCTCAGCAGCCAGGTGATCACGACGATCCGCCCCGTGCGGATGCCGGACGCCCGGGCGAGGTCAGGATCCGCGGCCATCGCGCGGAGAGCCTTGCCGATCTTCGTCCCCCGCAGGAGCGCCTGCAGGACGACGAGCACGCCGATGGAGATGAAGACGATGATCAGCTGCGTGTGCGTGATGAGGATCGAGCCGAGCTGCAGCGGCGTGCTCTGCAGCACGGCGAACTGGTAGATGTTGTTGTGCGATATCGCCTGGACCGAGTAGTTGACGATCAGCGATAGCCCGAGCGTGACCATCATCATCTCGAACAGCTGCGCGCCCCGGCGTGCGTAGGGCTTGAAGATGCCGCGACCGAGCGCGAGCGTGAGCACAGCGCCGGCGGCTCCTCCGACCACGAGGCCGGACCAGCCGCCGACGCCGTGCCTATTCGCGATATAGGCCGCAAATGCAGCGACGGTCATCACCGCGCCGAAGCTCAGGTTCAGCACGTTCGTGAGACCGAACTGGATCGTGAAGCCCATCGCAGCCACGGCGATGATCGACGCCAGGACGACGCCGAAGCCGATCGCCGATACGAATGTGCTCCACATGCACTTCCTATGCGCCCTTGACGGGCACCGCCTGGATCTGCTGCGCGGTCACGACTCCGAGCGAGACCGGCTTGAGAGCGTTCGTGCTCTTGACGGCCTCCTGATTCCCGAATGAGTTGTGGTACTTGTCGAAGTCGATCAGGCCTGTGGCGCCGACGTACTGGATGTGCTTGCCGGCGGCGAGCGCTGCCTTCCCCGCGGCGAAGGTGTAGACGACCATCTTCCCCTTCCCCGGGTTCGTGACCGACGGGATGGCGCCGTTGAAGACCGACGGCTTCGTGCTGTTCGACGCGACCATCGCGAGCGCGACAGCGACCATGCCGTCGTAGTACGTGATCGAGAACGGATTGGAGAGATACGACTGCCACGGCGATGGCTCCTGCTTCTTCACCGCCGTCACGGCCTGTTTGTACGCGTTCACCGCCGGCGTGGGCTTCGACGGCGCCGTGATGAGGCCTGTGTAGTCCTTGAGGAAGTCGCTGCCGATCGCTCCCTTCACAGCCGTCAGCCACGGCGACGTGAACGTCGCCTCGGTGCCGATGATCGGCACGAGGCCGCCGAGCTGCTTCAGCTCACCGAAGAACGTTCCGGCGGTCGTCGCGTCCGACTCGGTCATGATCACCTGCGGGTGGGACGCGATCACCTTCCGGACCGACGACAGGTAGGTCGGCTGCGAAGGCGTGAGGTCGATGCTCGACACGAGCGTCATGTGCAGCGCCTTCATGCTCGCGATGACGCCTGGCCGGTCGCCCTGCGAGCCGCTGTCGGTGCCGAATACCGCCGCTACCTTCGTATAGCCCTTCCGCTTCGCCCACAGCGCCATCGCGGTGCCGTTCGCCGCGTCCGGCGGGAACAGCCGCCAGAAGTACGGGGCCGTGTTCCGGTCGTAGATCGACTCGCCGGCGACCGCCATCATCGGGATCTTCGCCGAGTTCAAGACGGGCACGATCGTCGGCGCGGACGACGTGTCCGGTCCGGCGACCGCGATGACATTGGAGGTCGTGGCGAGCATCTGCTGGACGGCCGGGAGCGCGTCGGCAGGATCCCCTCTCGTGTCCACGCCCTTGAACACGAGCTGGTTGCCGAGGACCCCGCCGGCCTTGTTGATGGCGTAGAGCGCCGGGTAGATCCCCCCGACCTGGTTCTGCCCCTCGAAGTCGCTCGAGCCGGTGAGCGCGATCACGCCCGCCACGGTGAGCTTCCCGCCAGCCGCATGACGCCCTTGTGCTGTGGCAGCGGCGGCCATCGCGCATGCGGCCAGGCCGCATACGACCGCCACAACCAGGATCTTCCGCAAACGCATCGGAACCTCCTCCACCGTCCGCCGGTACGAATGTCGTTGTCCGATTCCCCGGCGCGCCCCTGACCGGACGCACCGTTGGTCGCCGAATGTTCGGAATGGGCGACCATACGACATCGCGCTCCGATGTGTCAAGCAGTCGGTTTCTTCCAATGCTGGCGCTCGAGGCAGCGGCCAGGTTAGAATCGTGCACTCATTGGTTGTGATTGGTTGACATGGTCGAGAGCAACCTCACCACGATCGCGGGATCGAGCGGTGCACGTGGCCGGGATCTCGCCGATCTGATCCTCGCCGCGCACGCCGAGCAGGACGCGCCGCCCGGCGCACGCCTTCCGACCGAGCGGGAGCTCGCGCGGAGCCTCGGGGTCACCCGCGCCGCGGTTCGGCAGGCGCTCTCCTACCTCGAGGCGGACGGCCGCGTCTCGCGCGAGGTCGGTCGTGGCACCTTCCTCCGCCTGTCGGCCGTCGACCACGCCGACGACGTCGGCCCCGCCGACGTCATGGCGGCACGGGAGCTCTTCGAGCCGCAGGTCATCCCCCTCGTCGTCACCCACGCCACCCCCCGCGACTTCGTCGAGCTCGACCGCTGCCTGCGCGGCGGCGAGACCGCCGGCAGCGCGGAGGCGTTCGAGCACTGGGACGACGCGTTCCACCATACGATCGTGGTCGCCGCCCACAACCGCCTGCTCCTGCGGATGTACGCGTCGATCGAAGCGGGCCGCCACGGGCCGGTCTGGGGGAACCTCAAGCGCAGTCACGACTCGCGCGAACGGCGAGCGTTGTACATCGCGGACCATCTCCGCATCGTCGAGGCTCTCCGGACGCGCGAGGTCGACGCGGCGCTCGAGGCGACGCGCGTCCATCTCGAACGCGTGCGCATCAACCTCCTCGGCCCCGTCGGCGTCACGAGGTAGAGCCACCGACTCTCGCCGGCTCGAGCCCGAGGATCGAGCGAGCGTGTGGGTGCCGGACCGATGACGCTGTGGCACGTCAGCTTCGCGCGTCGCGCTAGTTGTAGTCGATCGAGCGCTGATCGGGCTGTTACTCGCGGATCTCGATGAGGTGCCTATCGCGGGTTCGAGTCCCGTCGCTCCCGTAGAACGTTGCCGCAAATCGGACGGTGTAGGTTTCTGGTTCGGCAGCGTGTCTGGTGATTTGTGGAAACGCCGGCTGTCAGCAGCTACGTGGGGCGGTATAGCGCGGCGCGCGTGGCTCTCCCCACCCAGGATTGGACGATGACTCTCGGTGCCACGAGGCCCAGGGGAACCCGGGCGTCTCCCCGATGTGCCCAATCGACGTCCAGGCGCCGGTTACACGCGCGGCGCCTGGAAACGAGGGTTCCCCGACGGAGAACGAAACGGGGGTCGCAAGCATCGCCCGCAACCCCCGTTCCGGTCACTGAACCGCGAGGTTTACGTCAGCCTCCTTTTGCGACGACCGACTCGAGCTCTTGCGGCGTGACGAAGCCACGAGTCAGGTTGTTGAGGTTCGAGTCGAAGCCGACCATCTGGAAGCCGCTGAAGACGTTGTGGTACTTGTTGAAGTCGTCGTTGCCGGAAGCGCCCTGGTAGTTGATGTCCTTGCCCTTCTTGAGCAACCCGACACAGGTCGCGTAGGTCGAGCACTGAATGCCGGGCGGGTCAGACACCTTGACGACGTCCTTTACCCATACCTTCGGGCTCGTCGACTTCGCTGCGGTCATTGCGAGCGACGCGATCACGATGGAGTCGTACTCGTTGAAGGTCGTCGGCAGGGTGGTCTTCGTGTGCCACACCTGCTGGTAGTCGGCGAGGAAGTGCGCATACGCGGTGCCTGCGGGTGAGGCCGGCAGGGCAGCCGTCAGCTCCGTCGACGCCGTCTTTCCGAATGCCTTCGCATAGTCACCGTTTGGAGCCGACTGGAGGTCGTCTCCGATCCACGGGATGCTCATGTAGCCGAGCTGCTGGCCGTCCGAGAACAGCGTCGCCGCCGACTGAGAGTCCATCGAGTCGAAGATGACCTGCGGATGGCCGGCGAATGCCTGAGCCAGCTCCGCGTTGTACGACGACTGGCCAGGTGTGATCGTGATGTTCGCATCGACCTTGCCCCCGAGCGCCTTGAACGCCTTCTCGAGCGGCGGCACAAAGCCCTGGGAGTTGGCCGAGTTGTCGAAGATCAGCGAAGCCGACTTCCAGCCGTGCTGGATCGCGTAGTACGCCATAGCGATCGCCTCGTTCGAGTCGGACGAGGACGTGCGGAAGACGTACGGATAGTTCATGTGATCGAGCTGCGTCAGGCCCCCGACCATGAAGTCCGCGACGTTGTTCGGCTTGAACTGGTTGATGACTGCCTCGATCGTCGGCGAGAACGGCCCGATGACCAATGTCGGGTGCTTGAGCAGCAGCTTTCGGAACGCGGGCAGTGCGTCGACCGAGTCGGCGGCGTCATCCACGTATGCCGACTTCCACTTGTGGCCGAGTACACCGCCGTTGTGGTTGACCTCGTAGATCCCGACCGGCACGCCGTGCGTCCCCCACTGGGACAGCAGCGACTTCGTGCCGGTGAACGGGAAGATGCCGCCGACCACGAGCGCCGACGAGCTCGACGACGAGCTGCGCGTCGTCGACTTGACAGAGCCGGAGGCTCCGGCGGCGGCGATCGCCGCAGTCGCGACTCCGAGCGCAAGAACGAGCATGACGCTCCGGCGCAGTCTGACCTTGATCATCAATCCCTCCTTGTGGGCTTGCTGGCGTGTTCTGAACGTGGGGTTAGTGGACGTGCGACCGGCCGAGGAAGATCGACGCCAGATCGAGCGCGGCGATCTCGTTTGCCGGACCGTGGACATGGCTGCGCCCAGCCACGAAGACATGCACGTAGTTCGAGTGCTTGAGCGCGCGCTCGACGTTTTGCTCGACGACCATGACCGCAGTGTCGAGTTTCGAGATGCGTGCGATCTGATCCCAGACGACGTCCGTGTACGTGGGCGATAGGCCGGCCGTCGGCTCGTCCAGGACGATCACCGACGGGTCGACCATGAGCGCTCGCGCGATGGCGAGCAGGTTTTGCTGGCCGCCGGAGAGGAAGCCGGCCTTCTTCTCGACCGCCGTGCCGAGGTCGGGGAAGATCTCGAGGATCTCGGCCATGCGCGCAGACGTGTCGCCCTTTGCCGCGAACCCGCCGACCTCGAGGTTCTCGCGCACCGTCAGCCGCTTGAACACGTTGTCGTTCTGCGGGACGTAGACGAGTCCGTGCCGCGGGATCCGGTGCCCCGGCATCGACGTGATGTCGAAACCGTTGACCATGATCTTCCCGGACATCGGTTTGAGGATCCCGACGAGCGTCTTGGCGAAGGTGGACTTGCCGGCGCCGTTCGGACCGACGATCGTCGTCACGAGGCCGGTGTCCGCGGTGAGGCTGATGTCGTTGATGATCGGGGCGCGGCCGTAGCCGGCCGTGACGCCCTCAGTGAGCAGCGCCGGCATCGATCACCTCACCGAGATAAGCCTTCACGACTTCCGTGTTTTGACGAAGCTCGCTCAGTCGACCGGTCGCGAGGGTCCGCCCTTCTGCGAGCACGATCACGTAGTCGCAGATCTGCTCGACGACATTCAGGTTGTGCTCGATCATGAGCACGGTGACTCCGCCCTCCCTGAGGTCGACGATGTAGCCCCCGATGAGCTCGATCAGGGCGGGGTTGACGCCCGCCATCGGCTCGTCCAGCAGCAGGATCGTCGGCTCTGCCATGACGGCGCGCGCGATCTCGAGCAGCTTCTTCTGACCGCCCGACAGCTCGCGCGCCCGCACGTCGCGGTGCTGGTAGAGGCCATAGACGTCGAGCACATGCAGGGCGCGTTCGGCATGCTCCCGCTCCTGTTGTCGTACCCGGCCGGGCTGGAAGAAGACGTTCGTGAGTGACTCGCCCGCTTGGTGGGCAGGCGCGGCGAGCAGGTTCTCGAGCACCGTGAGGCCGCCCAGTTCGCGGGAGAGCTGGAAGGTCCGCAAGAGGCCGAGCCTCGCGATCCTGTAGCTCGGCCAGTTCGTGACGTCGGTCTCGCCGATGAACTCGTGGCCGCTGTCGCACCGCATCGCCCCGGACAGGATGTTCACCACTGTCGTCTTGCCTGCCCCGTTCGGGCCGATGAGTGCGGTGATCTGACCCTCCGGGACGTCGAACGCCGCGCCGTTGACGGCGTGCACGCCCTGGAATGCCTTTGTGATCCCGTCGCACCGCAACGCCGCGATCTGCGTGCGGTCGAGCACGCCGCCGACGCTCACGGCGCGTCCCCGAGCTCGAGCGCCGCAGACGTCGCCAACGAGCCCGTGGTCCCGGAGCCATCCGAGTCTCGCGGGACGACGCCGAAGCTCGTGGTGCGCCGAAGCCGCTCGGGCGCGACGCCCTGCGGGCGGAACCAGAGCATCACCATCAGGACGATCCCCACGAGCGCGCTGTCGAAGTACTCGATCAGCCCGGGATGACCGGGAATCTCGGGCAGGAACGCCGGTAGATGGATGAGCAGCGTCTCGACGAGGAGCGCGCCGACGAACATGCCGAGGTTGCTGCCGATGCCGCCGACGAGCAGCACGGCGAACACGACGAAGGTCTCGCCGGGAAGCCACGCGGTCGGGTTGAAGGAACCGCCGAACTGGATAAGGAGGCCTCCGCCGACCCCCGCATAGAAGGAGCCGATCAGCATCGACTTGAGCTTCACGCGGAAGACGTTCTTGCCGAGCGCGGCAGCGACGACCTCGTCGTCGCGCACCGCGCGGAAGGTGCGCCCCAGCGGCGATCGCATCACGCGGCTCATCGCAAACCACATGAGCAGCGAGACGGCCGCCGCAACGCACGCGAAGAACGGGATGAAGGAATTGACGTTGAGCCCGAACGGCTTCGCGAAGGGCTCGGGCACGTTGTAGAGCCCGTCGGCGCCGTTGAACAGCCCCACGTAGTTGTTGCAGAAGTCGTACAGGACGAGCGACAACGAGATGAGGACGATCGCCAGGTAGTCGGTCCGCAGGCGCCTCAGCGTGATCAGCGCGACGAAGAGCGCGAGGCACATCGCCGCAATCCCGCCCAGCAGTAGGTTGAGCGGAAACGGCAGCCCGAGGCCGAGGATGTAGAACTGCCCGGTGCCCTTGGCGCTGTGGAGGCTGAACACACCGGTGAAGTAGGCGCCGATCGCGACGAAACCGATGTACGCGAAGTTCAGGATTCCCGTCTCGCCGTACTGGATGTTCAACCCCATCGCGAGGATCCAGTAGTCGAAGAGGAAGAAGACGAGCGTGAAGACGTAGTACGTCACGTGCTACGTCGTCCCCGGCCTCGAGAACAGACCGCTCGGGCGGGTCAGCAGGGCGAGGATCAGGATCACGAACGCGATGTCGAGCTTGTAGGACGGGTTGATGAAGGCCGCCGAGATCTCCGTCGCGAGCCCGATCAGGACGGCCCCCGCCATGGCGCCGTAGATGCTTCCGACGCCGCCGACGATCACGGCCGCGAAGATCACGAAGAGGAACAACTCCCCGGACGCCGGCGTCAGGTTGCCCTCGCTGATCCCGAGCACCGTCCCTGCGACACCTGCGAGGGAACCCGACAGGAACCACGTGATCGTCGTGATCCGGTTCGTGTCGATGCCGCTCGTCATCGCGAGCGTCGTGTTGTCCGACATCGCCCGCATGCATTTGCCGAGACGCGTGACCTTCAGCATCGTGTGAACGGCGATCATCAGAACGACCGCGATCGCCATCACGATCAGCTGGTTCTTCGTGAGGAGCAGCGGCCCGATGCTCTTGGCCTGCGAGATCGGCATGTTGAAGAACCGGACCTGCGCCCCCCAGATCGAGTACTCGAGGTTGAGCAGGATCAGCGAGAGCCCGAAGGTGACGATGAGTACGTAGTGGCCGCTCGTGAACCGTCTCGCGAAGGGGCCGAGGATCAGGCGGTTGATGATCACCGCGAGCACACCCATTGCGAGAGCGCCGAGAACCAGCGCGATCCAAATGTTCAGGTGGAACACCTCGTTGTTGAGCACGTAGGCGAAGAAGCCGCCGAGCGCCATGAAGTCGCCGTAGGCGAAGTTCACGTAGTTCGTGATCCCGAACTGAAGGCTCAGGCCGACTGCCGCGATCGCGAGCACCGACGCCGTGACAAAGCCGAAGCCGAGCGACAGCCAGAAGAGCTGCACTACCGCTCCGCTTCCGGACGTCCGTCTGCTGACCGCGCTGGCACCACCGTCTGACCCCTCCAGGTCGAGGTGCGCGGATGATCAGCGGATCGAAAGCGCGTGTCGAGGTTGTGCCTCTAAGCCGTACTAAGCCGCGGTTTCCCTGACTTTCCGACACTTTTCGCGCACGACCGCTTCAGCTGAATCGGGATACCATGCGGGCTTGGTGTTGGCCGCGAGAAACCGGCTCCCCTCCCGCAGGCTGTCAACACAGATCCTCGTCCTGCAGCTCGCGATCATCGCGATCGTGGTGAGCGGCAGCTTCGTCATCGCGTTCCTCCGCGCCCGGCACAACCTCGACCGCCAGGCTGCACAGGAGTCTCTGGCGATCGCCCACGTCGTCGCCGCGTCGCCGGAGATCGCGAGCGCGTTTTCTGCGCGGAACCCGGCGCGCATCATCGACCCGATCGCCGAGCGCATGCGCCGTTCCACCGGTGCCGCGTTCATCGTCGTGGCAAACCGTCAGGGGATCCGCTATTCGCACCCCGACCGGGCCGAGATCGGGAAGTCCTTGCTCCACGATCCGGGCGAGCCTGTGACGTTGGTGCTCGCGGGCCAGACGCAGGTCGCGGTTCAGACCGGATCGCTCGGACGGTCGATGCGGGCCAAGGTGCCGCTGCGCAACGCGCAGGGCCGGATCATCGGCCTCGTCTCGGTCGGTGTGCTGGAGAAGGCGGTGGGCGAGGAGCTCGTCGATGAGTTGCCCAGCATCGCGATTCCGTTGCTCTTGGTCTTCGTCCTAGGAACTGTGGGGGTGCTCCTGCTCGCCCGCCGCGTCAGGCGTCAGACGTTCGGCTTGGACGTCGGGGAGATCGCCACGCTTGTAGAGCAGCGCGAGGCGATGCTCCACGCTGTTCGCGAAGGCGCGATAACCGTCGACGCAAGCGGACGCATCACCCTGCTCAACGACGAGGCGAAGCGCCTGCTCGAGCTGGACGACTCGGTGCTCGGGCAACCACTCGCCGAGGTCGTCCCGGAGGGCCGGGTCCGCGAGGTGCTCACCGGCCAGGTCGGCGGCCCTGACCAGGTGATTCTCGCAGGCGACCGCGTGCTCGTCGCGAACCGCATGCCGGTCGAGGTTCGCGGCCGTCCGATCGGCGCCGTCGTCACGCTTCGGGACCGCACGGAGCTCGACGCGCTGGTCGGTGAGCTCAACGAGGCTCGCGACCTCGCCGATGCACTGCGCGCGCAGGAGCACGACTTTCAGCATCGCCTGCACGTGATCAGCGGGCTGATCGAGCTCGGGCGCCACGACGATGCAGTGCAGGAGATCAATCGCGCCTCGAGCCTTCATCAGGAGCTCGCCGAAACGCTCGTCGACGGCAACAGCGATCCGACGCTCGCTGCGCTACTGCTCGGTAAGGCCTCGGTCGCGAGCGAGCGCGGCGTCAAGCTCCACATCTCCGCCTTCCAGGACGTCTCCGATGAGCTCGCCGACCTGCCGGCCCTCGCCGCGATGCTGGGCAACCTGATCGACAACGCGATCGACTCGGCGGCGCACGCCGGCGCAGGCGGCCATGTCGACATCTCTCTGGTCGTCGAAGGCGGCGATTTCGTGATCCGTGTCCACGACTCGGGTGCGGGGATCAACCCGGCTTTGAGCGAAGAGATCTTCCGCGACGGCTATACGACCAAGGTCGCGCGCCACGGCGGGAGGCGGCGCGGGCTCGGACTTGCACTCGTCGGCCGGGAAGTTCGACGCCGCGGCGGCCGGATCGCCGTCGAGAACGTCGACGGAGCGCTCTTCACCGTCACCATCCCGCTTCGGACCCGTGACGTCGACCTCGCCAGGAGCACGCCATGATCCGCACGCTCGTCGTGGACGACGATTTCATGGCGGCGTCGGTCCACCGTGAATTCACCGAACGCGTCCCCGGCTTCGAGGTGGTGGGCGAAGCCACGACGGGAGCCGACGCGCTTCGCCTGATCGGAGAGCTGCAACCCGATCTCGTGCTGCTCGACGTCTACCTTCCCGACCTGAGCGGCATCGACGTTCTTCGCCGGCTTCGCGCCACCGCGCAGGCGCACGTCGACGTGATCGCGATCACCTCCGCCAAGGACGTCCACGTGCTGCGTGAAGCGATGCACCTGGGCGTCGTGCACTACATCGTCAAGCCGTTCACGTTCACGACTCTCAGCGAACGACTCGAGACCTACGCGAGCCTCAAGTCGCAACTCGACCACCTACAACAGGCCGACCAACCCGACGTCGACCGGCTCTACAGGATCCTTCGCACGCGCAACGTGCACGAGTCCCTTCCCAAAGGCATCTCCGCGCCGACGCTCGCGCACGTCGTCGACATCCTGCGCAGCGCCGGAGACGGGCTCTCGTCGGCGGAGCTTGCAACCCTCGCCAACCTCAGCCAAGGGATCGCCCGCCGCTACCTCCGGTTCCTGGCCGACTCGGGAACGGTGAATCTCACCCTCCGCTACGCGCCCGCCGGCCGGCCCGAACACATCTACCGCTGGGCGGCGCGCGCGCGACAGGACCCCGTGTCGCCGGCGTGACGTCGAATCACGACGCGACGATGTGGGAGCCGACGAGCACGCCGGCATCGATGAGCTCGGCGATCTCTTCCCGGTTGTAGCCGAGCGACTCCGCGACCTCCACGGTGTGCTCGCCGAGACGCGGCGGTCGGAGCCCTCCGCGCAGCCGGTGGTGGTCGAGCTCGATCGGCAACGCGGGCAACCACGTGGCGGTTCCGTCTTCGAGCGTCACGTCGACCCGTGCGCCAGGCTGCGAGAGGTGCTCGTCGTCGAAGAGCTCGTGTGGCGCCCGGATCGGACCGAACCCGATGCCGCCCGCCTCGCAGAGGTCGCAGATCTGGCCGAGCGTACGAAGCTTCAGAACCGCGGCGAGCTCGGGCAGCAGCCATTCGCGCGCGTCGACGCGAAGCCCGTTCGTCGCGAGCGTCTCCATCTCCCCCAGCTCGGAAAGCCCGAAAGCGGCGCAAAAGGTGCGCCACTGAGTGTCTGTCACAACGGCCAGGAAGACGCGCTCGCAGTCGCTGGTCTCGAAGACGTCGTAGATCCCCCAGCCCGGCTCCCGCAGCGGCATCGGCCGCGGCGCGACGCCCGTGATCGCGAAGCGGGCCATGTGCTGCGCGACGAGGAATGCGTTGTTCTCGAAGAGCCCCGCCTTGACGAGGGTTCCACGGCCCGTCCGTACCCGTTCGTAGAGCGCCGAGACGATCCCCACAACCGCGAACACCGCGCCCATCACGTCGTTGACTGACGCGCCGGCACGAAGGGGTTGCCCGGGCGGCCCGGTCATGTACGCCAGGCCCCCCATCATCTGCACGACCTCGTCGAGTGCGACGCGTTGCTCGTACGGGCCGCTGAGGAAGCCCTTGAGCGAGCAGTAGACGAGTCGCGGCATCTCGGGGCTGAGCGCTGCGTACCCCAGTCCGACGGCATCGAGTGAGCCCGGCCGGAAATTCTCGATCAGGACATCTGCCTCCCCGATCAGCCGCTTGGCGAACGCGAGACCCGAATCGGCCCGAACGTCGACGGCGACGCTCCTCTTGTTCCGGCTGTACGTCGTGAAGACGCCGGCGCTGGCCGCTCTGAGGGTTCGCGTCTTGTCCCCGGTCGGCGGCTCGACCTTGACCACGTCGGCGCCGAGATCGGCGAGAACGAGCCCGCAGGCCGGCCCCATGACGACGTGGGAGAACTCGACGACGCGGATGCCGGCCAGCGGCAACGGACGGGTGCCCATGCCGCTCACCGGGCGGCGGTCGCGGGAACGAATCCCTTGGGGAGGCCGGCCCCCGCAACGTGGCCGACGAGCTCCACCTCCGGGAGGCCGTCGGCGAGAACCGTGCGAGCCTCGACGAGCCTCTCGATATCGACGCCGGTTTTGAGCCCCATCGACTCGAGGAGGAAAACGAGGTCCTCCGTCACGATGTTGCCGGTCGCGCCCGGAGCGTATGGGCAACCGCCTAGCCCTGCATGCGACGAGTCGAACGCGCGGATGCCGATGTCGAGTGCCGCCACGACGTTGGCCAGTCCCTGGCCCCGCGTGTCGTGGAAGTGAATCGAGGCGCACTTCTCGCCCACCTCTTCGGTCAGGCGGCGAAGCAACCGGCGAACCTGGGCCGGCCCTGCGAAGCCGACGGTGTCAGCAGGGTGGATCGCGTCGACGCCACAGTCCGCGACGCGAAGAGCCATTCGCACGACGTCGTCCTCGGGGACGACGCCCTGGATCGTGCAGCCGAACGCCGTCGCGAGACCGACGTCGACCGCTGTCTCGGAATGCATGGCGTCGCGCAGAGCGACGATCGCGCGCACGTCTTCGAGAATCTCGTCATGCGTCTTGCGGATGTTGGAAATCGAGTGCGGCTCGCTGACCGAAACGGGAATCGTCAGCGCATGCACTCGAGCGTCGAACGCGATCCGAGCGAACCGAAGATTCGGCACGAGTACGGAGACTCGCAAACCCGGGATGGTCAACGCGTGGCGTACGACATCCGCGCAGTCGGCCATCTGAGGCAGCGCACGTGGTGAGACGAACGAGCCGACTTGGATGTGGTCCAGTCCGGCTGCTGCGAGCGCGTCGATCCACCGCAACTTCGCGGGCGTAGCCATCGTCGGAGCGACTGACTGAAGCCCGTCGCGAGGACCGACCTCCACGACCGTCACGTCTTCGATCGGAGCCACGACCGAAGGAAACCACATGCGAACGTTGCAAGGGACGATCAGAAAAGCTCGAAAAGACCAGGAGGTACTGGGGGAACGTGGACGCCAAGCCAGCCTCACGCTGGCCGGCGGTCGGGGCTGGAAACCTCGCGGAAACGACGGGGTGCAACCGGACGAAGACTCCCGCCTACTGAGGTAACGGAGGCAAGCGAAGGACCCGCATGGCTGTGGCGTTGTGGCGGTTAGCCGAAAGCCGCCTGCAACGCCTCGTCTCACCTGTCACGCCGGAGGCCGCGGGTTCGAGTCCCGTCGCTCCCGCTATCGACACCAGCCCGTGCTTGCGCCGGCGGCTGGCGCCGTTCGGCCCCTTTTTGAGGTGGGTATCCTGCCCCCGTGGGTGTCACGAGGCAGGAGTCGGGGGCCGAGCAGGCCGACATCTATCGCAGCTACCGCAGGAGTCTCCTCGCGAAAGACGAGCTCGCACTACTGACGCGCCTACGGCCGTGGCGCCCCATGGTCGAGATTGTCGTTCTCTGGGCACAGGTTGCAGCTGCGCTAGCCGCAGTCGCGATCTGGACACGGTGGTGGGTGGTCGCCGCCGCAATCGTCATCGTCGGGACGCGCTACTACGCGCTTTTCATCATCGGCCACGATGGGATGCATCGCCGGTTGCTGCGAAGTGCCTCGGCGAACGACCTGCTATGCGACCTGCTGATTCTCGGGCCGATCGGCGCGATCTCGCGCATCAACAAGCGGAACCACCTTGCCCATCATCGGCATCTCGCGACTGAGCACGACCCCGACCGCTACAAACACGCCTGCTTCAACAAATCGTCTCGGTTCGAATATCTGATGTTTCTGACGGGGTTCTCCAGCTTCGTCCCGGTCGTGCGAAACGTCTTCTTCCGCCGAGAGCGACGCCAACCGCGTTCGACCTCGGCTGCTGATCGGTATCGCGTGCGGGATCTCGTGATTCTCGTCGGCTGGCAGGTGCTCCTGATCGGAGGCTTGAGCTGGGGTATCGGCTGGTGGGCCTATCCCGTGCTGTGGATCCTGCCCGTCTATCTGCACACCTATCTCGGCGACCTCGTCCGCTCGTTTCTCGAGCACTCGCACCCGGAAGCCGATCAGCGCGCCGACGAGCACCGACTCGTCACGTACGCAAGCAATCCGCTCGAGCGTGCGTTCTTCGCGCCCAAGAACATGAACTACCACGCCACGCACCATCTCTGGCCCGCCATCCCGTACTACAACCTCCCGCGTGCGGACAAGCTGATCCGCGGGCGCGACGAGGCCGCCGGGCTCGTGTGGCGCGGGTCATATGTCGGCTATGTGCTTCGGTATTACTTCGCGCTGCCGCTGGCACAGTGCCGCCCGCGCAAGGCGTGACCGCCGCGAACCCGCGCATCGACTCGGCGCCGCAGATCGCGGTTGAACGGGTCGATACCTGCGCAGTCTGCGGCGCCGATTCCTTCAGCTGGGCGGCCGATGGCTTCGACTACGAGCTGCGCACCTGTCGTAACCACTGGACGTTCGTTCGTTGCTCGGAGTGTGGCCATCTCTGGCTCAACCCACGGCCCGCAGTCGCTGAGCTTGCGACGATTTATCCGGCGACCTACTACGCCTACACGTATCGCGACTCGGTGAACCCGGTCGCGCTTCGCGCGAAGGACTTCCTCGACCAGCGAAAGCTCTCGAAGATCATCGGCGCTCTGCCACAGATGCCGCAAAGCTTCCTCGACATCGGCTGCGGGGATGGCCGTTTTCTCAAATTGATGGCCGGCCGAGGCGTTGCGCGGACGGCCTGCTATGGGTTGGAGCTGGATGAGAATGCTGTGCGACCGCTCGCCGCCGCCGGCTACAGCGTGTACTGCGAGCGCGTGGAGGATACGACGAGCATCCCCGACGGCTCGATCGCTCTCGCGACGATGTTCCACGTCATCGAACATGTCGACGACCCGGGCGCGGTGCTGGCGCGACTGGCGCCCTGGCTCTCGCCATCGGGCGTACTCGCTCTCGAGACGCCGAACATCGACAGTCTGGACCGCCGACTCTTCTCCAATGGATATTGGGGCGGATACCACATTCCGCGCCACTGGAACCTGTTCTCGCGAGGAACCATCACGCGTCTGCTCGAGCGCTGCGGATTCGAGGTCATGGACATCGAGTTCAAAACGGGGCACTCGTTCTGGATGTACTCCATCCACCACCGCATCCTGTACGGGCGCCCGAGTTTGCCGCGCGTCGCGGCACTCTTCGATCCCCTTCGGAGCGTCGTCCCGTTAGCGGCATTTACCACATTCGACCTCGCGAGAGCGCGACTAGGCGCTCGTACCTCTTCGATGCTCGTCCTCGCGAAGCGTCGCGGCATGTAGCGCTGCATCGCGGCATCTCGTGACAGATCGGGAACCGCCCGCGTTGCGCTCCGCGAAGGTCAACCCGTTCTTCATCTTGTGCGTCAACGACGCCTCGATGATCTGGACAGTGACGACATCCTGCGAAACGCCAAGGTTGTCGGCGGCGCTCGACGCGAGAAAGACGAACGCACCGCCGAGATCGCGCTCCGCGCTGTCGCCTGCCGGCTCGACGCGCTCTTCGAACGCCAAACGCCCTACCTGATGGCCGCGCAGGAGGCGCCGCGCGAGCAGCCCGATTGGCACCTAGCGTTCGAAGATCCGAGCGAGCGTCGAGACCGCGACAGGGCTCTTTCTCAACGACGTTCTCCCCGGGGACGCCGCGGCACGCCTGGCGTCTCTCGATGCCACCGTCGATCCGGTGGTCCTTCACCACCTCGTCCACATCGAGGCGGGCTAGGAGACGTGCTGGAAGCGCGCCACGGTGAAGCCGACGAGCAGCGGCGGGGCGAGCATGAAAACGAAGAGCATCAACGTCATCACGATGAGCACCGCACCGTGCGTGTGGTCGTAAATGAACGCGTACTCGATCATCCCCGCGATCAGGATGTAGGCAAGGAACGTCCATCCGGCAACCTGACGGAACCGCCGCCACGCGAACTCACGTTGACGGGCCAGGAGAACTACACCCACGCAAAGGACGATCGCCGACGCCGCCAGTAAACCGACGGCCGGGCCGAGCGGTGCGCGCTTCGGAAGGTAGGCGGCGAGGTAACTCACTCCACCTGCGATCAGCGCGAGCGAGAGCATCCACAGCCCCGTTACCGGTGGCACGTTCCGGTCGGCCCACGCTTGTTGTTCAGGCGCGATCATCAGCTCGCGAGTCTC
>DATBQM010000008.1:0-42462 GCA_036560805.1 Gaiellaceae bacterium
GTGCGGGCCGCGCTGCGCCTCGGCGCGTACCAGCTCGGGTACACCGATACCGCTCCGCACGCCGCCGCGAACGAGTCGGTGGAGCTCGTGCGGCGCGCGCGCCTCGAGCGCGCCGTCCCGTTCACGAACGCCGTCATGCGCCGCCTCGCGAGCGGCATGCGCGGCCTGCTCGACGCGCTCCCCGACGGCCCGCTGAAGGAGTCGTACCCGGACTGGATCTACGAGACGTGGGTGCGCGACCTCGGTGCGGGCGAGGCGCTCGCGCTCATGCGCGCGCAGAACGAACCGCTCGAGACCGTCGTCCGCCTCGTCCGTGGCGACCCGCCGGGAGAGCCGACCGATATCCCCGGCGCATATCGCGTCGACCGCGTCGACGAGCAGGCGGTGGCCGACGGCCGCATCTGGCCGCAGAGCCGCGGCTCGCAGCTCGCGGGCCTTGTCGTCGGCGCGCAGGACGGAGAGCGCGTCCTCGACCTCTGTGCCGCCCCCGGCGGGAAGGCGACGATGCAGCGCGGCGAGGTGACCGCCGTCGAGATCGACCCCGGCCGTGCGCGCGAGCTCCGTGAGAACATCGTCCGCCTCGGCGCCACGAACGTCGAGGTCGTCGAGGCGGACGCGACCGCGCTTCCGCCGGAGCTCACCGGCTACGACCGCGCGCTCGTCGACGCGCCGTGCTCCGGCCTTGGTGTCCTCGCGCAGCGCCCGGACCTGCGCTGGCGCGCCCGTCCGCTCCCGGAGCTCCAGCTTGCGCTCCTCCGGGCTGCGGCGGACCGCGTGAGCCCGGGCGGGACGATCGTCTACTCCGTCTGCACGATGAACGTCGACGAGAACGAGGCGATCGTCGAGGCGAGCGGGCTCGCCGTCCAGCCGCTCGGGGAGGAATGGCCGCAGTTCGCGCATCCGAAGCGCCCCGAGTTCCTGCTCACGCTTCCGTATGAGAACGGTACGAGTGGCTTCTTCATCGCACGACTGACCGCGTAGAGTCAGGCTCGTCATGGGCTGGCGTGACTGGGTGCGGACGGTCGAGGTGGAGCCTTCGCTGTATGCCGCCGATTTCTCGCGGCTTGGCGAGGAGGTCGAGATCCTGCTGCGCGCGGGTGCACGCGTCTTCCACTTCGACATCGGCGACGGGCACTTCGTCGAACCGATCACGATGGGGCCGATCGTCCTGCGCTCGATCGCGCCGCTGGTGCACGCGATGGACGGCGTGGTGGACTGTCACCTCATGGTCGACAACCCGCTCCGGCACTTTCCGCAGATCGCGGATGCGGGCGGCGACAGCGTCACGTTCCACTACGAGGCCGTCGACGACGTGCCTGCGACGATCGCCGCCGCGCGCGAGCACGGGCTTGAGGTGGGCGTCGCGTTCAATCCCGAGACCGAGCCCGAAGACGTGGCGAAGGTCGCCGGCGACGCCGATTTCGTGCTGTGCATGAGCATCCATCCGGGGTACTCGGGCCAGGAGTTCATGCCGGAGGCGATCGAACGGCTGAAGCGGACGCGCTTGGCGTTGCCGTCGTCCGTGTTCGTGCAGGTCGACGGCGGCATCGGCAACGAGAACGTGCGCGGCGTCTACGAGGCCGGCGCAAGGCTCATCGTCGCCGGGAGCGCGATCTTCCATCGCGAGGATCTGCCGCGCTCGTATCGCCGGCTGGTACAGGCGCTGGCGTGAACTACATGAAGCGGGCGTTGGAGCTCGCGGAGCGCGGCCGGGGAAAGGTGCGCGACCATCCGCTCGTCGGAGCGGTCGTCGTCGCCGGCGACGAGATCGTGGGTGAGGGCTGGTACGAGTACGACGCTGTCGACCACGCGGAGACGGTCGCGCTCGGGCAGGCAGGCGAGGGGGCGCGGGGCGCGACGATCTACGTGACGCTCGAGCCGTGCGCGCATCACGGCCGCACGCCGCCGTGCGCGGACGCGGTCGCGGCGGCAGGCATCGCACGCGTCGTCGTCGGCGCGCTCGACCCGAATCCGACAGCCGCGGGTGGCGTCGCGCGGTTGCGCGCGGCCGGCGTCGACGTCGAGGTCGTCGACAGCGGAGAAGTGCGCCGGCAGAACGAGGCGTGGCGCACGTGGGTCGCCCTCGGACGTCCACATGTCACGTACAAAGCGGCGATCGCGCTCGACGGGCGCGTTGTCGTTCCCGGCCGGCGCTGGGTCTCGAACGAGGAGTCGCGCCGGCTCGTGCACGAGCTGCGTGCGTCCGTCGACGCGGTTGCCGTCGGGATGGGAACCGTACGCGCGGACAATCCGAGCCTTGACGCGCGCGACGTCGGCGCGACGCGCCAGCCGCGGCGGCTCGCCTTCGGCCACGGCGACGCCGGCGAGCTCGAGCTCCGCACCGGACCGCTGGAGGAGGAGCTGCGCTCACTCGCGCAGGAGGGCGTGCGGTCGCTCCTGCTCGAGGGCGGCCCGACCCTGGCGACCGCGTTCCTCGCCGCCGACCTGATCGACAGGCTCGTGCTCTTCGTCGCGCCGGTCATCTCCGGCAGCGGTCCGCGCTTCCTCGGCGACGGCGCCGTGGCGCTGAAGTCGATGGACGCTCGCCCTGTGGGCGGAGACGTGCTCATCCAGGCGACCGTCCACGAGCCGTAACCTGTTCCCATGTTCACGGGGATCGTCCGCGAGCGCGGCCGCATCGTCTCCTTCGACGGCTCGCGGCTCGTCGTCGACGCGCCGGGCACGTCCGCGGCCATCGGCGACTCGGTCGCCATTTCCGGCGTGTGTCTGACAGTCGTCGCCACCGCGCCGCTCGCGTTCGACGTCGTCGGCGAGACGCTCGAGCGGACGACGCTCGGCCGGAAGGTGGCCGGCGACGAGGTGAACGTCGAGCCTGCGCTCCGCGCCGGCGAGCCGCTCGGCGGCCACATCGTGCAGGGACACGTCGACGGCGTCGGCTCGTTCCGCGGCCGGGCAGGCGACCTCACGTGGTTCGACGCGCCTCCGGAGATCGTGCGCTACTGCGTCGAGAAGGGCTCGGTCGCGGTGGACGGGACCTCGCTCACGGTGGCCGACCTGGACGAGCGCGGCTTCGCGGTGGCGCTCGTCCCGCACACGCTCGAAGCCACGACGCTCGGCGCCCTCGAGCCGGGCGATCCGGTCAACCTCGAGGTGGACGTCCTCGCGAAGTACGTCGAGCGGCTTACGATGAACGCATGAGCTTCGCGACGGTGGAAGAAGCGATCGAGGAGGTCCGCGCCGGACGGATGGTGGTCGTCGTCGACGCTGCCGACCGCGAGAACGAAGGCGACCTCACCATTGCCGCGCAGTTCGCCACGCCCGAGGCGATCGCGTTCATGGCGAAGGAAGGCCGCGGCCTCATCTGCCTGTGCCTCACCGGCGAGCGGTGCGACGCGCTCGGGCTGCGGATGATGACCGACCACAACGAGACGCCGTACGGCACCGCGTTCACCGTCTCCATCGAATCGCGCGAGGGGATCTCCACCGGGATCTCGGCGCACGACCGCGCGCACACGATCCAGATCGCGATCGACGCGTCGAAGGACGGACGCGATCTCGTGCAGCCCGGCCACGTGTTCCCGCTGCGCGCGCGCGACGGCGGCGTGCTGCAGCGCTCGGGTCAAACCGAAGCCGCCGTCGATCTCGCGCGACTCGCGGGGCTCATCCCCGCCGGCGTCATCTGCGAGGTCATGAAGGACGACGGAACGATGGCGCGCGTCCCCGACCTCGAGGAGTTCTGCGCGCGACACGACATGAAGCTCGTCACCGTCGCCGACCTGATCGAGTACCGCCGCCGGCACGAGAAGCTCGTCGAGCGCCAGGTGACGGTCCGGCTACCGACCGCGTCCGGCGACTTCGATGCGGTGCTCTTCAAGGAGACGCTCACCGGCAAGCAGCACGTCGCGCTCGTGCACGGCGACGTCGACGGCGCGGAGGACGTCCTCGTCCGGGTCCACTCGGAATGTCTCACCGGCGACGTCTTCCACTCGCTGCGCTGCGACTGCGGCGAGCAGCTCGACGCGGCGATGAGGCTCATCGCAGCCGAGCCGCGCGGAGTGCTCCTGTACATGGCGCAGGAGGGACGCGGCATCGGCCTGCTGAACAAGCTCAAGGCGTACGAGCTGCAGGAGGACGGGCTCGACACGGTCGAGGCGAACCTCGCGCTCGGGTTCGGCGCCGACGAGCGCGAGTGGGGGATCGGCAACCAGATCCTCAGCGAGCTCGGGCTCACCACCATCCGGCTGCTGACGAACAATCCCAAGAAGGTGTCCGGCTTGCAGGCGTTCGGCCTCGAGGTGACCGAGCAGGTTCCCATCGAGATGCCGCCGCATCCCGAGAACCGGCGGTATCTGGCCGCCAAGCGGGATAAGCTCGGCCACGGTTTGCACCATCAGGGTCTGCGGTTCGAGGAGGATGCGTGAGCGAGCAGAGCGGCGAGCACTGGCCGGGCGAACAGTTGGTGGAGACCGAGGCGGAAGTCGAGGTCGAGGCGCCTGCGGAGGAGGACACCGGCGAGGAGCAGCTCGCGCTCGAACAGAACGAGCCGAAGCCAGAACAGCTCTCCGGGCATGCGCCCGGCGGGCTCGACATCCCCGACGGCGTCGACCTCGTCGAGGGCTCGCCGCAGGGCACGCGCAAGCGCATCGCGATCGTCCTGTCGAGATTCAACGGCGACGTCACGAACCGGCTGCTCGCATCGGCGCTCGCAGAGCTCGAGCGCGCCGGCATCGATCAGGAGCACGTAACGGTCATGCCCGTGCCGGGAGCCTTCGAGCTGCCTCTCGGCGCAATGGCGCTCGCAAAGACGCGCCGCTACGTCGCGATCGTCGCGCTCGGCTGCGTGATCCGGGGCGAGACCGCGCACTTCGAGTACGTCGCGGGCGAGGCCGCGTCCGGTCTGCAGCTGGCCGCGCTCGAGACGGGCGTACCCGTCGCGTTCGGCGTCCTCACGACCGAGAACCTCGAGCAGGCGATGGCCCGGGCCGACAAGGGCGCCGAAGCCGTGCGCAGCGCACTCGAGATGGCAGATCTCTTCAACCAGATCCGCGCCTCCGCGAAAGCCAGCGCGTAACGTTCCGCTACACTGGCGCGCCGATGCCGAAGGTTTGCGCCATTTGTGGGAAGAAGCCCGGCTTCGGGAACCATCGGAGCCACTCCATGGTTGCCACGAAGCGCCGCTTCGACCCGAACCTGCAGCACATCCGCGCGGTGATCGACGGCAAGCCGACCCGCGCGTACGTCTGCACGCGCTGCCTCAAAGCCGGCAAGGTCACCAAGGCCGTCTGAGCGCAACCCGGCGCCGCTGCGGGTCGTCCAACCCGCTGGTGCACGCAGTCCCTTCGCGGCAGCTCGGCAGGATCACGATCGCGAACGCCGCGATCGAGCACATCGTGGGCGAGACCGCCCGCGAGTGCTACGGCGTCGTCGCCATGGCCGGCCCGAAGTGGCTGCCCGAGCGCGTCCGCAAGGGGATCGAGATCGGCCGGGACGGCGACGAGGTCACCATCGATCTCCACGTCGTCGTCGAGTACGGCCTGAACCTCGCGGAGGTGGCGTCCACGATCAGGAATCGCGTCGCATACGAGGTCGGCCGCATGACCGGGCTGCCGATCCGCGCGGTCGAGGTGCACATCGACGACGTGCGCCGCCCGCGATGAGACTCAACGGCGACCTCGCGGTCCTGCAGAAGATCGTCGACGGCGCGCTCGCCTCGCTCGAGGCGAGCAGGCAGCGGATCGACGACCTGAACGTCTATCCCGTCCCGGACGGCGACACGGGCACGAACCTGACGATGACGGTGCGAGCCGTCGCCGATGCGGTGGAGAGCACGTCGGCCGCGAGCCGGCAGTCGCTCGCGCGGGATGTCGCGCGCGGAGCGCTCATGGGTGCGCGCGGCAACTCAGGCGTCATCTTCTCCCAGATCGTCCGCGGCGCCGCCGACGTGCTCGGTGAGACCGACCAGCCGCGCATCGACGCGACCGCAGCAGCGCTCGCGCTGCGCGGCGCCTCCGACGCCGCCTATCGCGCGGTGCGCCGGCCGGTGGAGGGAACGATGCTGTCCGTCATCCGCGAGCTTGCCGAAGAGGCCGAGGCGCGTGCCCAGGAAGGCTCTGCGCTCGGCGAGCTGCTCGTCGAGCTCGTGCGCCGCGGCGAGCTCGCCGTCGCGCGCACGCCGGAGCACCTGCAGATCCTGCGCGATGCCGGCGTCGTCGATGCGGGCGGTGCGGGCCTGCTCGAGCTCATCCGCGGCGTCGCCGCCACGGTGAGCGGGGAGCCGCTGCCGGCGCCGGCGCCCCGCGGTGAGCACCCCGGCTTCGAGGCGATCCACCAGGAGCTCTCGCCGTATAGGTACTGCACCGTCTTCCTCGTCGAGGGGAGCGATCTCGACCGCGACGCGCTCGAGGCTAAGCTCGAGAAGCTCGGCGACTCGCTCCTCGTCGTCGGAGACTCGAACGCGCTGAAGGTGCACGTGCACACGGACGATCCCGGCGCGGCGCTCTCGCTCGGGACCGCCGTCGGCGCGATCGACCGCGTCGAGATCGCGAACATGCACGAGCAGACGCAGCAACGGGAGCAGCGCCTGCTCGCCGTCGTCCCCGACGCTCCGCCGGAGCCGGCCGCCACCGGTGTCGTCGCGGTGGTCGCGGGCGCGGGCAACCGCCGCCTGTTCGAGCAGCTCGCGCAGGGGATGGGCCCGATCGCGATCGTCGAGGGCGGCCAGACCATGAATCCGTCCACCGCCGACCTGCTCGCGGCTGTGCAGTCGCTCCCGTCCGACGAGGCCATCGTCCTGCCGAACAACTCGAACATCGTCCTCGCCGCCGAGCACGCGGCCGCGCACGCCGGCCGGCCGGTCGAGGTCGTCGCCGCCGACTCGATCCCCGCCGGCCTCGCGGCGATGGTCGCCTTCGACGGCTCGCGCACCGCAGCCGAGAACGCGGCCGAGATGCGCGAGGCGGTCTCGGCGATCGCGACCGGCGAGGTGACGGTCGCCTCACGCGACATCGAGCTCGCAGGCGTCTCCATTCGCAAGGGCGAATGGCTGGGGCTCGTCGACGGGACGCCCGTCGCGGGCGGCACCGATTTCGAGGACGTGGCCGCCGCAGTGGCCGCGTTGCTTCTCGCCGAGCCGCGCGACCTGCTCACGCTCCTCGCCGGCCAGGACGCGCCGCCGCTCGACGCGATCGTCAAGCGCGTAGCCGCTGAGCATCCGGACCTGGACGTCGACGTCCAGGACGGCGGCCAGCCGCACTACGCCTTGCTTCTCTCCGCCGAGTAGTCTCTGGAGGTGGCCAGAGTGCTCCGCGGCGCGTTCACCTTCGCAAGTAACCAGAGGCCGTAGGCCTGGCTCGGCCGGTTCGGATCCTCCTCGTGGAGGACAATGCGGTGTTCCGCGAGGCGTTGGAATTGCTGTTCTCGCTGCGTGAGGACATCGACGTCGTCGCGTCGGTCGGCGACGGCAGCGCTGCCGTCCCCGCATGCATCGAGCACCAGCCCGACGTCGTGTTGATGGACTACCGGCTGCCCGGCCTGGATGGCGTGCAGGCAACGCGCGCGGTGCGGGCCGCGTGCCCGAACGCGGCGGTCGTCTGCCTCACGGCGTCCGCCGGCGGGCGCGAGATCGAGGCGCTGCAGGAAGCAGGCGCCATCGCGTGCCTGCGCAAGGATCAGGAGCTGGAGGAGATCGTCGACGCGATCAAGCGCGCCGCCGAGAGCCGCGCGTGCACCTGACCGCCGCGAACACGGCGATCGTCCTCGACTCGACGGCGGACTTTCCCGATGCGGCGCAGCGCTTCCCGAACTGGCGCGTCGTGCCGCTGTACGTCAACTTCGGAACGGAGAGCTATCGCGACGGCGTCGATCTGACGGCGGCCGAGTTCTACGCGCGACTGCCCTCTGCCGCCACGTTGCCGACGACGTCGCAGCCGACTCCGGCCGACTTCAAGGCGGTGTACGACGAGCTCGTCGGATACGAACGCATCCTCTCGATCCACATCGCGTCGACCCTGTCGGGGACGCTCCAGAGCGCGGGGCTCGCCGCGGATGACCGCGTGCGCACGATCGACTCGGAGACCGCGTCGGCGGCAATCACGATGCTCGCGCTCGCGATCCAGCGGCGCCTCGAGCGCGGGACGACCGACGAGGAGATCGACGCGCTCGTCGAGCGCTACACGCGCGAGCACCGGCTCTTGTTCACCGTCGACACACTGGAGTTCCTCGCGCGCGGCGGCCGGATCGGCCGCGCGAGGGCGTTCGCAGGGGAGCTGCTCAACGTGAAGCCGATCCTGGCCATCCGCGACGGGGAAGTGATCCCGGTGAAGCGCGTTCGAGGAAACAAGAAGGCGTTCCAGGAGTTCGTCGACGCCGTGCAGACGCAGACGGTGGACGCGCCAGGCCTGCGCTTCGGCACTGCTCACGCCGATGCGCCCGAGCGCGCGGCCGAGCTCGCGAAGATGGTGCGCGACCTGCGCCCGCAAGCGGCGATCGAGATCGAGACCGAGCTCGGCGCGGTCATCGGCGCACATGCAGGGCCGGGGACCGTCGGCCTCTTCTGGTTCGCGGACACGTAGTCCGTCCGGTCCGCGTTCTAGTGTCACGGACGCTCTGGCGCCGAGCACGATGACCGAGACCCGTCGACAGACGGCGTTTGCAGGCCTGGACCGACCGCAGGCCTGGCCTGCCACGCGCGGACGGCCTCGCCCCGAGCGCCTCGGCTTCGCACTCGACACGCTCGACGGCGTCGGCGTGACGCTGAAGCGGCGGCTTGCCAAGCTCGGCCTCGAGACGATCGGCGACCTGCTCGAGCACGCCCCGCGCCGGTACGAGTCGGCCGCGGAGGAAGTCTCGATCGCCGCGCTGCACGGCGACGAGGAGGTCGTGATCGTCGGCGAGGTGCTGAACGTCTCGAAGCGGCCGATGCGGGGGCGCCGGACGCTCGTCACCGCGCGCATCACGGACGGCACCGCCACGGTCGGTGCGACGTGGTTCAACCAGCCTTGGATCGCCGACCAGCTTCGGCCCGGCATGCGCATCCGTGTGCGCGGGAAGAACGGCCGCTACGGGTTCGACGTCAAGTCGTACGACCTCCACGAGGTGCGCGCGACTGCCGACTTCGCGCCCGTCTATCCCGCGGCGGAGGAGATTCCGGCGAAGACGGTGCGCCGGGTGGCCGCAGCCGCACTGCCGCACGTCGTCGACTACTTCGACCCGCTGCCCGCCGAACTGCGCGAGAGCGAGGCGCTTCCGCTCAAGCGCGACGCGCTCGCCGTCCTGCATCGCCCCGAGAGCGAGGACGAGGCCGAGCGCGGCCGGAAGCGACTCGCCTTCGACGAGCTCTTGCTCCTCCAGGTGACCATCGCGAGCCGCGCCGCCGAGCGCGCGCGCACGCTCGCCCCGTCGCTCGGCGAGCCCGGCGAGCTGATGGGGCGCTACCGGAAGGCACTGCCGTTCGCGCTGACGCCCTACCAGGAGCAGGCGATCCGCGAGATCGACGAGGACCTCGCCCACACGACGCCGATGCACCGGCTGCTGCAGGGCGACGTCGGCTCCGGCAAGACCGTCGTCGCGCTCTACGCGCTGCTGCGCGCGGTCGAGCACGGACGTCAGGGCGCGCTCATGGCGCCGACGATGACGCTGGCGGAGCAGCACTTCCTGACGATCGCCGACATCTGCCTCGAGCTCGGCGTCACGTGCACGCTCCTGACGGGCGCCTCGAAGAAGGCGATGCTCGGGGCCGACGTCGTCGTGGGCACGCACGCGCTCATCCAGGAAGGCGTCGAGCTGCGCGACCTCGCGGTCGCGGTCGTCGACGAGCAACACCGCTTCGGAGTGGAGCAGCGGAAGGCGCTGACCGAGGGGAGAGGGCCACACGAACTGCACATGACGGCGACGCCGATCCCGCGCACGCTCGCGTTGACCGTGTACGGCGACCTCGCCGTGTCCACGATCGCGAAGCCGCCCGCCTCGAGGAAGCCGGTGGTCACGACGCACATCACCGAGGAGCGCGTCACGGAGGCGTACACGCGGCTCGCCCGTCTGCTCCGCGAGGGACGGCAGGCGTACGTCGTGTGCCCGCTGATCGAGCAGTCGGAGACGAACGCCGCGCGCGCCGCCGAAGCCGAGGCCGAACGCCTTCAGCGCGCGGAGCTGCGCGATTTCCGCGTCTCCTGTCTGCACGGGCGCCTCCGCCCGGACGATCGACGCAAGGTGATGGCGCAGTTCAAGGCGGGAGACATCGACGTGCTCGTCGCGACGACGGTGATCGAGGTCGGCGTCGACGTCGCCAACGCGACGGTGATGATCGTCCAGGAGGCCGACCGCTTCGGCCTCGCGCAGCTGCACCAGCTGCGCGGCCGCGTCGGCCGCGGCGCCGAGCAGTCGTTTTGCGTCCTCGTCTCGCGCACGAAGGACGAGCTCACCGAGAGCGCGCGGCAGCGGCTGGACGCACTCGTCGAGACGAACGACGGGTTCATGCTCGCTGAGAAGGATCTCGACATCCGCAACACGGGACAGCTGCTTGGCGTGCGCCAGTCCGGCGCCTCCGACCTGTGCTTCGCCGACTTCAAGCGCGACCGCCCGCTGCTCGAGCGGGCGCGCGCTATAGCTCGTCGATCGCCGGCGCTGCTCGAAGCGCAGGGCTGAGCGTCCCCCAGACGGCCATTGCGACGCCGAAGGCGGCGAAGAATGCGATCGTCGCACGCTCGGACACATTCGCAAGAAGGAGACCGGCGACGAGCGGGCCGAGCGCAGCGGTGCCGCCGGTCAGGGCGCTGGTCGCCGCCGTCACCCGGCCGATGAGGCGGTCAGGCGTGAGTGAGAGCTGGTACGGCCAAACGATCGAGTCCGTCGTCGGAATCGCGAGCGCCGTCGGGATGAGGCTCGCCGTCAGCACGTAGACGCTCGGCCAGACGAGGAAGAGCCCGCAGCCGGCCCACGTCCAGAACTCGAGCACGATGAGCGCCCGCGACGGAAGCAGCGTGCGCACGAACGGCGAGATCACCGAGCCGACGAGGAGGGAGGCGCCGAACACGGCAACGAGGGCGCCGATCTCGGCACCCGACAGGCCTTGCCGCCTGCCGATGACGACGAGCGCGAGTGACACGCCGGGGAAGACGATCTGCGCGAGCGTGAAGATGCCGACGATCGTGCGCAGGAACGGGCTCGACCAGAGGAAGCGCATGCCCTCCACCAGGCTCTGCCCGATCGATGCCGACTCGCGCTCGCGCTCCTCCTCGAATCGGGTACGCATCGCGAGGAGCGACCCCGTCGACGCCGCGTAGGAACCGGCATCCGCGAGGAACGGCAGCGCGCGCCCGAAGCCGAAGAGGACGCCGCCGAGTGGCGGCCCGGCGAGCCGCACGATCGCGATGCGGGCGGTGAGGACGTTCATCGCCACCGGCAGTTGCGGCCTCGGGACCACCGAGCGGATCGCTCCCATCTGTGCTCCGGTGAAGAACGCTGCTCCGGCGCCTTCGACGAACGCGACGATCGCAATCTCCCAGTAGGCGACGTGATGGAGGAGCACAGCGACGCCAAGCGCGGTCACGGTCGCCGTGCGGACGATGTCGGAGACGATCATCAGCCGCTTCCGGCTGAACCGGTCGGCCGCGAGGCCGCCGGGGAGCGCGAACAACCAGATCGGAAGGGCGCGCGCGAACGCGACGATTCCCGCCTTCGCCGGCGAGTGTGTCAGCGCGAGCACCAGCAGCGGATACGCGATCTGCGTCAGCTGCGTCCCGACGTTCGACAACAGCTGTCCGCTCTGGAGCAGCACGAAGTCGCGGTTGCGGCGAAGAGGGACCGTTTCCACGGGCCGCACCGTATAGACAGCGTGGACCGGCGCCAGTTCCTCCTCGCGCTCGCCGCGGCGCCGGCGGTGCTCGCGCACGAGCCGCTGGCGTACGTCACCGCTGACACCGAGTCCCAGGTCGTCCTCGTCGGGATAACGACCGGGCATATCTATCGGCGGATTCCGACCGCGCCGTCCCCGTTCAGCATCGAGCGGGTCGGGACGCACGCCGTCGTCGCGCACACGGTCACCGGCCGCGTGACCGTGCTCGAGCGGCACGTGATCGAGGGCTTCGGCGAGCCACGCTACACCGCGGCGGCGCCCGACGGCCGCCATGCGTTCATCAGCGACTCGGGGCACACGGAGCTCGTCGCGGTCGACGTATTGCGCGGCGCAATCGTCGGCCGCGTGAAGCTGTCGCAGTGGCCGCGGCACGTGTCGCTGGCGCGCGACGGACGCACGCTGTGGGTGTCGCTCGGGACGGCGTCGAACGCGATCGCCGTCGTCGACGTCCGCGATCCCGCGCGGCCGCGCCACGTCGGCACGGTCAAGCCGCCGTTCCTCGCACACGACGTCGGGTTCGCGCCGAGCGGGCGCTCGTGGATCACGTCCGGCGAGGTCAAGACCATCTCGGCGCACGGACAGCTGCTGGCCGCCGACGAGGCGCCGCAGCACGTGACGTTCCTCGGCGACCGCGCGTACGTGACGAGCGGCGGCTCCGGCACGCTCCGCGTCTACCACGAGCCGACGGCGCGCCTTCTCGCGTCGACCCGGGTCCCGGTCGGCTCCTACAACGTGCAGTACGCGGCCGGGCGGGTGCTCACACCCTCGCTCGACCGCGGCACGCTGTGCGTGGTCGACTCGAACGGGCGCGTTACCGAGACGGTGCGCGTCGCGCCGTCATCGCACGACGCCTGCCTGGCGCATCCCTAAGCTTGGCTCGTGCGAATCATCGCGGGCTCGCGCAAGGGCCATACGATCCATGCCCCGCGCGGGGTTGCGACACGGCCGACGTCGGACCGCGTCCGCGAGAACGTCTTCAACATCCTCGGGCCGATCGACGGCGCGAGCGTGCTCGACCTCTACGCCGGCTCGGGCGCGATGGGGCTCGAGGCGCTCTCGCGGGGCGCGGCCCGTGCCGTCTTCGTCGAGGCCGACCGCGACGCGGTTCAGGCCATCGAGCGCAACCTCGACAAGCTGCGCCTGAAGGCGACCGTCCTCGAGCGGGACGCCCTGGGCGTGCTCACGACGGAGAGGACGAAGTACGATCTCGTGTTCGTCGACCCCCCGTACGACATGTACACAGATCTCGAACCCAAGCTCGCGCGCTATCTCCCGGCCGTGCTCGCCGACGACGGCGTGCTCGTGCTCGAGACCGACGCGCGCACCGAGCCCGAGCTACCGCTCGAGGAGCGCACGAGCCGGAAGTACGGACAGGCGCGCGTGACGGTGTACGGGAAATGATCACGGCCATCTGCCCCGGCTCGTACGACCCGGTCACGAACGGCCACGTGGACGTGATCGCGCGCGCGGCCGGCATCTTCGACCGCGTCGTCGTCGGGGTCGTCGGCGAGCCTCGGCACAAGCAACCGACCTTCACGATCGAGGAGCGCGTGGAGTTCCTGCACACGGCGCTCGCGCACCTGTCGAATGTCGAGATCGACGTCTTCCGCGAGCTCGTCGTCGATTTCGCGCGCAAGTGGGACGCGAAGGCGATCGTCAAGGGGCTGCGCGTCATGTCCGACTTCGAGTGGGAGTTCCAGATGAACCAGCTCAACCGCCACCTCGCGCCCGACGTCGAGACCATGTATGTCATGGCGAGCCCGAGCGTGAGCTTCGTCTCGTCCAGCGGCGTGAAGGAGATCGCCGCATTCGGCGGAGACGTCTCGGAGCTCGTGCCCGAGCCGGTCGCCAGGCGGTTCAAGGAGATGTTCCCGGCAGGACGTCCGGGCACGCCGGAGAATCCTGGGGACTGACGACTCGGAGGCTAGACTAGAAACCATGGACGTCCTCGTTCTTATCGACAAGCTCGACGACCTCGTGCATAACGCGAAGGCCGTCCCCCTCACCGATCAGGTCCGCATCGACCGCGAGGAGATCTACGACATCCTCGACCAGATGCGCGCGACCATCCCCGAGGAGATCAAGCAGGCGCGCTGGATCGTCAAGGAGCGCCAGGAGATGCTCGCCGAGGCGAAGCGCGAGGTCGACCGGCTGCTGGCCGAGGCCCGCGAGCAAGCCGTGCGCGAGGCGTCGCAGACCGAGATCGTCAAGATCGCCGAGCACCAGGCGCAGGACATCGTCGACGAAGCCAGGCGCGCGGCCCGAGAGACGCGTCTCGAGATGGAGGATTGGGCCGACGGCATCCTGTCGACGCTCGAGGTCAACCTGGACAAGTTCCTCTCCGCGGTGAAGCGCGGACGCGAGCGGCTGCACGAGCGTTCGCAGGAGACCGTCGTCGCGGGCATCGGCCCGACCGACGGCTCCGGCGACGACCTCGGCTACTGACGCGCCATGTACTCGGCGCCGAGCTCGCGGGCGAGCTCGACGAACGCGTGCGACGCGGCCGAGCGGTAGCGGTCGCGGTGCCAGACGATCCCGAGCACACGCGGCGCTAGGCGGCCGCCGAGCGGCACCGCGACGAGCGCGGGGTTGCGCGGGTTGAGAACGAGGAGCGGGACGACCGCTGCTCCGATCCCCTCGGCGACGAGCGACATCAGGGTCCCGTTGTCGTCGGTGCGGAAGACGACGTTGAGCGCGGAGACATGGCCGCGGAGAAACCGGTCGGGCTCGCCGGTCGTGCGCCAGCCGATCAGCGGGATGCCCGCGAGCGTCCGGAGCGGGAGCGGCCCGTCGCGGCCTGCGAGCTCCGACTTCGCCGAGACGACGAGAACGTAGGGGTCGCGCAGGACTTCCTCCGACTCGAACGGCCCCTCCGGCAGCGGCAGCTCGGCGAACGTCAGGTCGAGCTCGCCGCGTTCGACGAGGCGCAACAGGTCTGCGACGTCCGCCTCCTCGTGCACCTGCACGTCGACGCGCGGCCACTCCTCGCGAAAGCGGCGGAGCAGCGCGGGGAGGATGCGCGCGCCGACGCTCTGGAGGATGCCGACGCGCAGCGGCCCGGCCGCTCCTTCGGCCAGCGCGGCCATGTCTGCCTGGGCGGCGTCGAGCTGCGCGACGATCGCGTCCGCGTGCCGGAGCAGGAGCTGCCCGGCTTCGGTCAGCGACACCGGCCGCGGGCCGCCCGGACGCTCGACGAGGCGCTGGCCGACGACGCGCTCGAGGTGCGCGATCTGCTGGCTGACGGCCGACTGGGTGTAGCCGAGCGCGCGCGCTGCCTTCCCGAACGAGTGCGTCCTCCCGACGGCTTCGAGCGCGGCCAGGTGGCGCAGTTCGAGGCCGAGGAATCCATCACGTTTATTCATGTTAAGCAATTATATATGGATTTGTCCTAATAGAGCGGCATAGGCACGCTGAATCCATGAGACTCGCCGCCGCACTTGCAGTCGTCTACGTCGTCTGGGGATCGACGTACCTCGGCATCGACGTCGCCGAGCGCTCGCTGCCGCCGCTGTTCATGCTCTCGGTGCGGTTCCTCATCGCCGGCGTCCTCCTGTGGGCCTGGGCGTCGCGCCGCGGCGAGGTCGCCGCCGAGCGGCCCGGACTGCGCCAGTGGCGTGCCGCCGCGGTCGTGGGCGGCCTCCTGCTCGTCGTCGAGACGGGCGCGGTCGCCTTCTCCGAGAAGCACATCCCGACCGGGCTCGCCGCGCTCATCGTCGCGAGCGTCCCGCTCTTCATGGCGATGCTCGACCGCGCCTTCTTCGGCATTCGCATTCCGCTGCTCGCCGGTGTCGGCATCCTCGCCGGCCTCGCCGGCGTCGGGTTGCTCGCGGGCGGCGGCGTCGGCGGCATGAACCCGCTGTGGGCGCTCGTCCTTCTAGGCGGTGCGTTCGCCTGGGCCGCCGGCTCGGCCTACGCGCGCGTCGCGCCGCTGCCGGGCGGCTCCGTGCTCTCGGCCGCGATGCAGATGCTGACCGCGAGCGTCATGCTCTTCGTGATCTCCGCGGCGAAGGGCGACCTCGGCCACGTCCACGCGAGCGCGCTTTCGCTCACCTCGGTGAGCTCGATCGCCTACCTGGTCGGCTTCGGCTCGATCCTCGCGTACACCGCGTACGGCTGGCTGCTGAGGAACGCAGCGACGCCGCTCCTCTCGACGTATGCGTACGTGAACCCGGCCGTCGCGGTGGTGCTCGGGTGGGCCTTCGCGGGCGAGCATCTCGGCGCGCGCGAGCTCGTCGCCGGGCTCGTCGTGCTCGCCTCGGTCGCGCTCATCCTCGTCGCGCGCCGCCCGGCGCCGGCGAAGGTCGTGCAGCTCCCGCGGCGGACGCCGGCGCCCGCGCCCGAGCGCGCAGCCGCCTGAGGCGACCTGTAGCAGCTACTCAAACGTCTTGGTCACGCACTCCACACGAGGCCGGTACTAGGTACCCAAACGTCTGTGTCACGACATTCTCCGCGTGGATGGCCGGTTCGTGACGTTCCGTGACACTTCCGTCGCGGTACTTAGTACCGGTCTCGGCGCTACGGTAGAAGCGTGACCACGTTCAACCTGCGTCAGCTACGGCTGCGCAGCGGCGAGCAGTTCCGCGACCAGGTCGAGGTGGAGATCGAGCCGCTCCTGCTCGGCGGGCAGGAGTATCGAGCCGAGCCGGCGCTCGTCCCTGCCGACCTGACCGTGACGAAGGCGAGCTCGGGCACCGTCCTCGACCTCTCGTTCCGCGCGCGGCTCGAAGGCCCTTGCTTCCGCTGCCTCGCCGACGCTTCGCTCGAGCTCAGGATCGGCGCCAGCGAATACCAGGCCGTCAAGCCGGGCGACGATCCCGACCTGCGGTCGCCGTATGTCACCGACGACCTCCTCGAGCTCTCGGCGTGGGCGCACGACGCGCTCGTGCTCGAGCTCCCGGACAAGATCCTGCACGACCCCGACTGCGCCGGCCTCTGCCCGGTGTGCGGGAAGGATCTGAACGTCGAGCCGCACACGCACGAGGAGCAGCACGGCGACCCGCGGTGGGCTGCGCTCGATGCGCTCCGCGAGCGCCTCTAGCGGTTGACGGCAGACATGTCGGCGTAGCGGTCGCCGGCCGCTTCGCCGAGCTCGTCGAGCGCCGCGAGATCCGGCGCGGTCAGCTCGATCTCGCTCGCGGCAGCGTTTTGCTCGAGATACGTCCGCCGCCGCGTGCCGGGAATCGGGACGACGTCGTCGCCGCGCGAGAGCACCCAGGCGATCGCGATCTGCGCCGGCGTCACCCCCTTCGCTTCGGCGAGCGCCTTCACGCGCTCCGCGAGCCCGCGGTTGCGCTCGAGGTTCTCGCCCGTGAAGCGCGGGTGGTTCCGGCGGAAGTCGTTCTCGTCCAACTCATCGGGTGACGTGAAGCGACCGGCCAGGAAGCCGCGGCCGAGCGGGCTGTATGCGACGAAGCCGATGCCGAGCTCGCGCAACGTGTCGAGGATGGCGCCCTCAGGGTCGCGCGTCCAGATCGAGTACTCCGACTGAAGTGCGGCGATCGGATGCACAGCGTGCGCGCGGCGAATCGTCTCTGCGGACGCCTCGGAGAGGCCGAGGTGGCGCACCTTGCCCGCCGCGACGAGCTCCGCCATCGCGCCGACCGTCTCCTCGATCGGCGTCAACGGATCGACGCGGTGCTGGTAGTAGAGATCGACGTGGTCGGTGCCGAGCCGCTGCAACGATCCTTCGATCGCCGCGCGAATCGTCTCGGGACGTCCGTCCGGGCGCCGGTCACTGAAGGCGCCGATGAACTTCGTCGCCACGACGAACTGATCCCTCTTGCCCTTGATCGCACGGCCGATGAGCTCCTCGTTCGCGCCTCTCCCGTACATCTCCGCTGTGTCGAGGAACGTGATGCCGAGCTCGAGCGCCCGGTGGATGGTCGCGATGGACTCCGCGTCGTCGCCGCTGTCGCCGTAGAAGGCCGACATGCCCATGCATCCGAGGCCCTGCTCGGAGACGACGAGGCCCTGCCCCAGTGTCCGTGTATGCATGGTCAGGAGTCTGGCACGAAGACGTAGGGCGTCGTCGTCGTGAGCGGTTCGAATCCGAGCCGTTCGAGAATCGGCCTGCTCGTCGGCAAGGCGTCGACGAAGAGCCAACGGTGACCGTGGTCTCGCGCGATGCGCGCGCGCTCCGCGACGGTTGCGCGATAAAGCCCGCGGCCGCGGAACGCCGGCAGCGTGGCGCCGCCGAAGAGGCCGGCGAAATCCTTGCCCGGCTCGAGGTCGACCCGCCCGCCCGACACGGGCTCGCCGTCCACGAGCGCGACGACGGCAACGGCATCGCGGGGGAGGCCGAAGCGCCGGCCGAACACCTGGGCGGCGAGATCGAGGTACGCGTCGGTGTCGGTCGCCACCTCGGTGCTCGTCGTCGTCGGCGGGATCGAGGCCGCATCGGCGACGAGCACGGTCTCCTGCTCTTCCGGCACCAGGCCGGCCGCGAGTAACCGCTCCGCGAGCCCGTGGGGGTCGTGGCCGTAGAGCTTCCACTCGCGATGGCCCGAGCAAGCCCTCAACCGCGCGAGCACGCGATCGACATCCCCTGCAGGCCACAACACGGCGTTCCACTCGCCGCCGAGGTACACACCGTCTTCGTCGGCAGCGTCGCGGCGCATCTGGCGGTCGAACAGCTCCAGGAGCGGTGCCGTCTCCACGCGCCGAGGCTATACTGCGCCCGCTCATGGCCGTCCCGAAGAGACGACAATCCAGTTCGCGCCGCGACAAGCGGCGTGCGACGCACGCGATCGAGGCGCCGAAGGTGAACGTCTGCCCGAACTGCGGGCAGCCGAAGCGGCCGCATCACGCGTGCGCGAACTGCGGGACGTACAAGGGCCGCGAGGTCGAGCCGCTCCGCATCGACGCTCCCTAGCGCGCTATGCCGCGGATCGCGGTCGACGCTATGGGGGGCGACCGCGGGCCGGCGGAGGTCGTCGCAGGCGCGCTCGAGGCGGCAACCGACGGATTGACGCCCATCATGTACGGATCGCGGGGCACGAAGACGGGCGGCCTGGAGCTGCGCGAGACCCAGGGCGTCGTCGAGATGCACGACAAGCCCGCCGAGGCGGTGCGCTCCAAGCCGGACAGCTCGCTCGTCTCCGCGGTGCGTGCGGTCTCGGAAGGCGACGCCGACGCGGTCGTGTCCGCAGGGAACACCGGCGCGATGCTCGCCGCGGGCCTGCTCGAGCTGCGGCGGATCCCCGGTGTGCTGCGCCCGGCGATCGCCGTTCCCATTCCGGCGCAGAGCGGCCCCTCGGTGCTGATCGACGCGGGCGCGAACGCGGACGCGCGTCCCGAGCATCTCGTCCAGTTCGCGACGATGGGCGCCGTCTTCGCCGAGGAGATGCTCGGCATCGCGAACCCTGTTGTCCGGCTTCTCTCCATCGGCGAAGAGCCCGAAAAGGGAAATCAGCTCACGATCGAGGCGCATGCGCTTCTCGCCGCCTCCGATCTGAACTTCGCCGGCAACTGCGAAGGCCGCGACATCCTCTCCGGCGCCGCCGACGTCGTCGTCACCGACGGCTTCACGGGCAACGTCACGCTGAAGCTCCTGGAGGGGACGATCATGACGCTCCTGGACGCGTTTCGCGAGGAGATCGCCGCGAACTCACGCGGAACGGTCGGCGGCCTGCTCATCCGCCCGGCGGCCCGCCGGCTGCGCAAGCGGCTCGATCCGGACACGTACGGCGGCGCCTACCTGCTCGGCCTGCGCGGCCTGGCGGTGATTGCGCACGGCAACTCGTCCCACACGGCGATCGCGAACGCGATCCGGCTCGCCGCCCGCGGAGTCGAGCACGACGTCGTCGGCCGGCTTGCAGCCAGGCTTGCGCGGGCCGTCGAGGCTGTATGATCGGCGCGCTTTCAGCCCCCGGAAACCAAATGAGGTGACATGGCAGCGTCGCGCGAGGAAGTCTACGAGCGGGTCAAGGAAGTCCTGACCGAGCAGCTCGGAATCGAAGAGGCCGACATCACGGAAGAGGCCTCGTTCCAGGAGGACCTCGATGCGGATTCGCTCGACCTCGTCGAGCTGATCATGGAGCTCGAGGATCAGTTCGGGATCAAGATCTCCGACGAGGACGCTCAGAAGATCACGACCGTCGGGCAGGCCGTCGACTACGTCGCGTCGCATCAGTAGCGGCGAGCGCGGCCGACAGCTCGCCCGGCTGATCGACGCGCTGCCGCCGGCGGCGGCGGCGACGGCATTCACCCACTCCTCCTGGGCGGCGGATCGCACCGATTCGTACGAGCGGCTGGAGTTCCTCGGTGACAGCGTGCTCGAGCTCGCCGTCGCGCATGCGCTGTACGCGGGGTACCCCCAGTTCTCCGAGGGGCGTCTCGCGAAGGTGCGCTCGTTCGTCGTCTCGCGGGCGAGCTGCGCCGTCGTCGCCCACGAGCTCGATCTAGGGTCGCGGCTCGCCGCGTTCAGCGATGGCGAGGACGCGGGCCGGCTCGCGAAGAACCGCAACGTGCTCGCCGCGCTGCTGGAGGCCGTGCTCGGCGCGCTCTTCCTCGAGCGTGGATTCGCCGCCATCGAGGAGGCTGTCATCGACGCGTTCTCGGAGCGGATCGAGTACGCGCTGACGACGTACGTCGACCACAAGACGGAGCTGCAGGAGGCGCTGGCCCGGCTCGGCAAGCAGGTGAACTACGACGTCGTCGAGGCGGTCGGGCCGCCGCATGAGCGGCACTTCACCACCGCCGCCGTCGTCGACGGGCATGAGCTGGGGCGCGGCCAGGGGCGCTCGAAAAAGGCGGCCGAGCAGGAGGCCGCCAAGGAAGCGCTCGAACATCTGGCATCCTGAAGGCGTGCATCGCCAGAAACACTCCGACAAGCGCCTGGACGAGCGGCTCGACGAGCAGGCAGAGAAGGACGAGCCGCGGGGGATCTTCGAGCTCTTCGAGCGGGACGAGGACGCCCCGCTCGCCCGTGAGCCCGAAGAAAACGCTGATCAGTAGCGTCGTCCCACCCCCCAGTTAGGGTCCCCTGCGGTGCATCTGCGCGCCGTCAAAATCCGCGGCTTCAAGTCGTTTCCCGATCCGGTCGAGGTGCGCCTCGAGCCGGGCGTCGGCGTGATCGTCGGGCCGAACGGCTCCGGAAAGTCCAACGTCTCAGACGCCATCCGCTGGGCGGCCGGCTCGCTCAGCCCGCTCGAGCTGCGCGCGGAAAAGCCGGACGACGTGCTCTTCGCCGGCGCGGCCGGACGCGGCGCAGCCGACTTCTGCGAGGTCGAGCTCCTGTTCGACAACGCGGACGGGACGCTGCCGGTCGACTACGCCGAGCTCTCCGTCGCCCGGCGCCTGCACCGCGGCGGCGAGGGGCAATACCTGCTGAACAAGACCGCGGTGCGCCGCCTCGACCTCGTCGAGCTCCTCGCCGACTTGGGGCTCGGCCAGGGAATGCACTCGATCATCGGACAGGGCAAGGTCGAGGCCATCCTCGCGTCGAAGCCGGAGGAGCGGCGCGCGCTCATCGAGGAAGCTGCCGGGCTCGGCCGCTTCAAGGCGCGTCGTCACCGGGCGGAGCTGAAGCTCGCCCGCGTCGCGATCCAGGTCGAGCGCGCACGGGATCTCGAGGCCGAGGTGAGGAAGCGCCTGCGGCCGCTCGCGCTGCAGGCGACCGCAGCCGAGCGCGCGGAGAAGCTGCGCGGCGAGCTCGCGAAGCTTCGCGCGCGCATCGCAGAGCTCGATCTCTCGACACTCGACGAGCGTCTCGGCGAGTCGGCCGAGCGGCGCGCCGCAGCCTCGCTCGCGAAGCGCGCCGCCGCGGAGCGGCTCGAGGCCGTGCTCGCCGAGCGCGGCGCGGCCGAGGAGGAGCTCGCGGACGCCGCGGGCGCGCGCGAGGAGACGATGCAGGATCTGTACCGGCTGCGCAGCGCAGCCGAGCGCGCCGGCATGCGGCGGGAGTCGGCCGAGTCGCTCGTGCGCCGCCTTCGAGACGAGCTCGAACAGCCGCGCCGCGTGCTGGACGAGCGCGTGCGCCTCGAGCGCGCGGCACTCGCCGAGCAGGTGTCGCTGCTCGAGGAGCGGTTGCGTGCGCTCGATCGCGCGCTCGCCGAGCGCGAGGGCCTGCCGCCGGCGGCGCGCGCGTTGGCGGAGCAGGGCGAACGGATCGCGCTGTCGCTGCTCGATGTCGAGCCGGGAATGGAGCACGCCGTCGCGGCGGCGCTGCGCCAGCGTGCGTCTGCTCTGGTCGTCGACGACGTCCACGCAGCCTTCGCGCTGCTCGAGCGTGCGCGCGCGGCCGGCCTCGGGTCGCTCACCGTCGTCATCGGTCGGCGCAACCCCGAGTTGCCCGTGGTTGCGAAGGAAGAACTTCTGTCCTCTCCCGTCGCTGCGGTGACACGCGAGGGCTTCGGCTACGACCCCGAGCGCGGTGAGCTGTGGTTCGCCGGCGAGACCGCCGAGGCCGTGTTGCTCGAGCTGCAGGCTCGGAGGCGAAGTCTCGCCGCCGAGCTCGACGCGCTGCGCCGTCGCGCGGAGGCTCCGATCCCCGCCACGTCGTACTCGGTCGAGGCCGATCCCGTCGTCGTTCGCAGCGCCGCGCTCGCCGAGCGGGTCGTGCGCGCGCTCGAGATTCCGGCGTCGCGCTTCGAGACACCCCTGCGCGCACGCGTCGACGCGGGCGCGGCACGAACGGGCGAGCTGGGGGAGGAGCTACGGCGCCTCGGAGCGGCCGAGGTCGAGCTGCGGCAGGCGCTCTCGGATGCGGCCGAGCGTGCGTCGGCGATCGACGTCGAGGCGGCGCGCATCGAGGCGGAGGCGGACGAGGCGCGGCGCCGGCTCGCGGACGCAGGCACGGACGAGCGCGCCGACGGAGACGACCGCGACGAGCTCGCGGACAAGGCAGACCGTCTCGAGCGCAGGCGCGAGTCCCTCGGCCAGGTGAATCCGCTCGCGAAGGAGGAGTACGACGCGGAGAAGGTGCGCCTCGAGGAGCTGGCGGTACAGCGCGCCGATCTCGAGCAGAGCCTCGACGAGTTGGAGAAGCTGCGCGCCGAGCTGACGGAGACGGTCGAGCGCCGCTTCACGGAGACGTTCGGGGCGGTGCAGCAGAACTTCGCCGAGGTCGCGTCGACGCTCTTCCCCGGTGGCGAAGGCCGGTTGAGCATGACGGAGCCGGACGAGGAAGAGAACGAGCTCGGCATCGAAGTCGAGCTCCGGCCCGCGGGCAAGCGAGTGCAGCGGCTGTCGCTCCTCTCAGGCGGCGAGAAGGCGCTCGGCGCGATCTCGTTCCTGTTCGCGCTCTTCCTCGCGCGACCGTGTCCGTTCTACTTGCTCGACGAGGTCGAGGCCGCGCTCGACGACACGAACATCGGACGTTTCGTCGAGTTGCTGCGGCGCTACGCAGACCGCGCGCAGTTCGTCGTCATCACACACCAGAAGCGCACGATGGAAGCCGCCGACGTCCTGTACGGCGTGACGATGGGCGGCGACGGCGTGTCGCAAGTCGTTTCGCGGCGCCTGCCGCGCGAAGAAGCCGAAGCCGTCAGCGCTGCGTAGCTGGGGCGAACTGCTGGGCGAGGCGAATGCCGCGCCAGAGCCGGAAGTAGAGCGGGAAGGCATGTTCTCGCGGCTGCGCGACTCTCTGTCGAAGTCGCGCCGGGCGCTGACCGAGCAGATTCAGGTCGCGGCGTTCGATCCCGCCGAGGATCTGTCGTGGGAGCGGCTCGAAGAGGCGCTGCTGCAAGCAGATGTCGGCGTTGCCGCGACGGCCGAGCTCGTGCGCCGGCTCGAGCAGCGCGGCGACATCGGCGCACTCGCCGGGGAGATCGAGCAGCTTTTCGGCGACGCGCCGACGTTAGACGTGCAGCACGCGCCTGCGGTCATCCTCGTCGTGGGCGTCAACGGCACCGGCAAGACGACGACGATCGGCAAGCTGTCGTCCGTCCTCGCGCAGCACGGCCTCTCCGTCGTCGTCGCCGCCGCCGACACCTTTCGCGCGGCGGCGGAGGAGCAGCTCGAGATCTGGGCGCAGCGAGCCGGCGCGGACTTCGTCGGCTCGGAGCGGGGCGGCGATCCCGCCGCGGTCGCGTTCGACGCGATCGAGGCTGCGCAGGCGCGCGGCCGCGACGTCGTCGTCGTCGACACCGCCGGCAGGCTGCACACGCAGACGAATCTCATGGATGAGCTCGCGAAGGTGCGCCGCGTGATCGAGCGCAAGCTCGACGGTGCGCCGCACGAGACGCTCCTCGTCGTCGACGCGACGACCGGACAGAACGGTGTGCAGCAGGCGCGCCTGTTCAAAGAGGCGGTCGGCGTGACCGGTGTCGTTCTGACGAAGCTCGACGGCTCCGCCAAGGGCGGCGTCGCCATCCCGATCGCCTACGAGCTCGGCCTTCCGGTCAAGCTCGTCGGCGTCGGCGAACAGCTCGAGGACCTGCGCCCGTTCGACGCGCAGGACTATGCGCGCGCGCTCGTCAGCTAGCCGCCCGGCGTCAGCTTCACCGCGTATTCGACGATGTTGCCCGGATTGACGACCTTGACGTTCGCGAAGAACTCGATGTGGACGTTGTCGTAGTCGCCCGACTTCCAGCCCGTCTTCTTCAACGCATCGTCGAGTGCGGCGTTCCATCCGTCCCAGTGCGAATTGATCGAAGGCCCCGCCTGTGCGGTGCCGGTCACCGACTTCTTCTTTTTCTTCATCGGGAATGCCCTCCCCTCGGTCGCGGTGGCGCGACGTTATCGCGGGACGCGGCTCGTGACCAGGGCGGCCGCGGCGATGTTGCCCTTTTGCTCGTGCAGCTCGATCGCCCGGATCAGATCGCCGCGCGCCTCGAGCACGTCCGCACGGATGATGATGTCGGTGCTCTCGAGCCGGGCGAGCGCCTCGTCGGCGAGCGTGGCCGCCTCGTCCGGCTTGCCGCGGAAGGTGGCGAGCCGCGAGGCCGCGAGCCGGACGGCGACGAAGCCCGAGAGGTCGCGATTGTCGACTGTCGCCTGTGCGATCTCGACGAGCTCCGCAGCGTCGTCGACTCTGCCGGACTCGAGGAGGACACTCGCGAGCGAGGCGGCGCGATGGCCGGCTAGGGACGTCGCTCCTGCGTCGCTGAACAGCTCGCGCCCCAGCGTGAGCTCGCGTTCGGCCGCATCGAGGTCGCCGGCGAGCGTCTCGATCTCGCCGACTACCTGCGTCAGGCCCGCGCGCAAGAGCGGAAGGCCGAGCTCCTCGTAGATCGCCACCGCGCGCGCGGCCTCGTCGCGCGCCTCGACGAACGACATCTGCATCGCCGCGAGATACGCGAGCGCGCTCGCGACCGCGGCCTCGAGGACGCGGCTCGGTGTTCCCTCTTCGAGCAGCCGGCGGCACTTCAGCATGGCACTCGGCGCGGGCTCGGGGCCGTAGACGAGGGCGGAGCAGAAGAGATCCGACGTGCGCGCCACCTCGGCCGAGTCGCCGGCAAGTCGTGCGTGCTCCAACGCTCGAGACGCCTGTTCGGCAGCATCCCCGCACCGGCCGCTCGAGTAGGAGAGGAGAGCCAATCGGCGCCACGCGCGACACAGCCCCGCGTCGTCTCCGAGCGAGCTGAAGACGCGAACTGCCTCCGTCGCCACCGCGCCCAGCTCGGCCTCGTTCACGTGCAGCTGATGCAGCCGGGCGGCGCGCTCGAGACGCGCATACCACTCCTGCCGAACGTCTCCTGCGTCTGACGCGACAACGATCGCCTCGTCGATCGCCACGGCTGCACCGTCGATGTCGCCGGTCGCCCAGCGTGCGCCGGCGAGACCGCGCAGTGCTGCAGGTCGTTCGGCGCCGAGGTCGGCGAGCGCGATCGCGCGCTCGAACAGGTTTCGCGCTGCGGGCATGTCGTCGCGCGAGCTCGCCCGCTTTCCGGCCGCGGTCAGGAGCACTGCCGCTCGATCGGCGAGCGCCTGGTCCGGGTCGCCGAGCTCCGCGCGCGACCGTACCGCCTGCTCGAGGTGGTACGCGACAAGCTCGTCCTCGACGGCCCGACGCGCGAGCCAGTCGGCGAACCGTTCGTGCAACTCGGCGCGCACGCGTTTCGGAACCGCCGCGTAGGCCGCGTCACGGATGAGCGCATGCCGGAAACGGAAGCCATCCTCGCCCGCGAAGCCCGCATGCTCGGGGCGCACGAGCTCCCTGCGCGTGAGCGCGAACAGCGTCGCCGCGACCTCATCGCGCTCGTCAGCCGGGGAGAGCTCGACGACCGCATTGCGCGAGAAGTCCTTTCCGACGACGGCGGCTCGTTGGAGCACCGACTGCTCGAACGGCTCGAGCCGGTCGAGGCGCGCCGTGAGCAACGCGTGAATCGTCGGCGGCATCTTCACGGGAGCGTCGTCGGCGAGCATCGCCACCATCTGCTCGAGGAACAGCGGGTTCCCCTCCGCCGCGTCGGCGATGCGTGAGCGCGCATCGGCGGGCACCTCGAGCTCGTCCAGCAGCGCCGTGGACTCCTCTCGCGTCAGCGGCTCGAGCGCGACGGCGACGCCGGGCCAGCGTGGGCGCACGTCGTAGAGCTCGGGTCGCGCGAGGCACAGCAGGAGGATTGGCACGCTGCGCGCCCAGCCGTGCACGTACTCGAGCAGGTCGAGGAACGCCGGCTGCGCCCAGTGGACGTCTTCGACGCAGACGACGAGCGGCCCCGCTTGCGCGCGCGCCTCGAGCTGCGTGCGCACGTCCCAGAAGATCTCGTCGTTCGATCCGTCGACGATCTCCCCGAGAAGCTCGCGCAGCGGCAGGAACGTGATGCCGTCGCCGTACGGCACGCAGCGTGCAGTCAACACATTCGCGCCCGCGCGCTCGAGGAACGCCTGCGCGAGCCGCGACTTGCCGACGCCCGCGGGCCCGCTCACCGTCACGAGGCGGCACGTTCGCTCGTCTGCAGTCGCCGCCAGCTCGGTCTCGAGCATGGAGAGCTCGCGCGTGCGTCCGACGAGGGGCGCGTCGAGCCGCCGAGGGAATGCCGAGGCTCCGGCGATCGTCCGGAGGACGCGCCACGCCTCCACCGGGGCACGCTTGCCTTTCGCGGGAACGCTGCCGACCGCCTCGAGCTCGGTCGCGTGCGCGACGAGCCTGCGCGTCGCGGCGCCGATGAGAATGTCGCCGGGAGTCGCCGCTTCCTCGAGCCGCTTCGCAGTGTTGACCGCGTCGCCGGTCACGAGCGTCGTCGTGCCGTCGCCGGTGACGACCTCGCCGGTGTTCACGCCGATGCGCACGTGCAGCTCGAGTGCGGATGCAGCGTCGCGCATCTGCTCGGCGGCGCGCACGGCGCGGAACGCGTCGTCCTCGTGCGCGGCCGGGACGCCGAAGACGGCCATGACGGCATCGCCGACGAACTTCTCCACCGTGCCGCCCGCGCGCTCGATGGGGACGCGCATCGCGTCGTACCACCGGCTCATCACCGTGCGGAGCGTCTCCGGATCGAGCCGCTCCCCGAGCTGGGTCGAGTCCGCGAGATCGCAGAAGAGCACCGTGACGGTCTTCCGCATGACGGCGGCTGCGGAGGCCATGCCCACAGTGTTGCGCCTTGTGGCGATCGGCGCTAGCGGGCTCTCCTATCCCGGTACCCTGCCTCCTTCGTGTTCGACGCCCTTTCGGACAAGCTCCAGAGCGCCCTCGGCGACCTCCGCGGCCGCGGGGTCCTCGACGAGGAGGCGATCTCGCGCGCGATGCGCGAGGTCCGCCTCGCGCTGCTCGAGGCTGACGTGAACCTCGAGATCGCGCGCGAGTTCGTCGCCCACGTGCGCGAACGGGCACTCGGCCAGGACGTCCTCAAGAGCCTCACGCCGGGCCAGCAGGTGGTGAAGATCGTCCACGAGGAGCTCACCGAGCTCATGGGCTCCGGCTCCTCGCAGCTCGCCTTCTCCCCGCGGCCGCCGACGACCATCCTCCTCGCCGGCCTGCAGGGCTCGGGGAAGACGACCGCCGCCGGCAAACTGGCTCTTCTCCTGCTGAAAGATGGCAAGAGGCCCGCCCTCGTCGCCGCCGACCTCCAACGGCCGGCCGCGATCGAGCAGCTGGTGCAGCTCGGCGCGCAGGTCGGCGTCCCCGTCTACGCAGAGGAGCGCTCCGATCCCGTGCGGGCGGTGCACGACGGCATCGAGCGCGCGAAGGAGGACGGGCGCGACGTCGTCATCCTCGACACCGCCGGCCGTCTGCACGTCGACGAGACGCTGATGGACGAGCTCGCCGCCGTAAGGCGCGAGGCGAAGCCGACGAACGTGCTCCTCGTCCTCGACGCGATGACGGGGCAGGAGGCGGTGAACGTCGCGAAGGCGTTCCAGGAGCGCATCGACTTCGACGGGGTCGTGATGACGAAGCTCGACGGCGACGCGCGCGGCGGCGCCGCGCTGTCGGTGAAGCACGTCACCGGCCGACCGATCAAGCTCGCGTCCGTCGGCGAGAAGCTCGACGCGCTCGAGTGGTTCCATCCCGACCGTATGGCGTCGCGCATCCTCGGCATGGGCGACGTGCTCACGCTGATCGAGCGCGCCGAGGCAGCGGTCGCCGACGACGAGAAGGAGGAGCTCGAGCGGCGGATGATGGCCGGCGAGTTCTCCTTCGACGACTTCCTCAAGAGCTACAAGATGCTGCGCCGCATGGGGCCGCTGCAGGGGGTCATCAAGATGATCCCCGGGCTCGGCAAGCAGATGGAGGGCTTCGACCAGGTGGACGAGCGGCAAATGGCGCGCGTCGAGGCGATCATTCTGTCGATGACGCCCCACGAGCGGCGCGTCCCGCACGCCATCGACGGGTCGCGGCGCAAGCGGATCGCGGCCGGGAGCGGGACGACGGTCACCCAGGTGAACCAGCTCCTGGAGGCCCGGAAGCAGATGGCGAAGATGATGAAGATGATGGGGTCAGGCAAGATGCCCCAGATCCCGGGCGTGGCAGCAGCCAAGCCCCGGCCGAGCGCGACGCGCAAGGCCTCCAGCAAACGGAAGAAGAAAGCGAGAAGGTGAGTCAATGGCAGTGAAGTTGAGATTGACGCGGGTCGGGTCGAAGAAGAACCCGATCTACCGCGTCGTCGCCGCCGACACGCGGTCGCCGCGTGACGGCAAGTTCATCGAGATCGTCGGCCGCTACAACCCGCAGCACGAGCCGTCCCTCATCGAGTTCGACGAGGAGAAGGTGCGCGGCTGGCTCAAGAACGGCGCGCAGCCGACGGAGCCCGTCGCCAAGCTCCTTAAAGCGAAGGGCATTTCCTAGCCGTGGACGAGCTGCTCGCGGAACTGGCGCGGCGGCTCGTCGACGAGCCCGACGCTGTGCGCGTCGAGCAGGTCGAGGGCGACGACGGGTCGCTCGTCCTTCGCCTGCACGTCGCCGAGGGCGACGTCGGCAAGGTGATCGGCCGGCAGGGCCGTATCGCACGTGCGCTGCGGACGATCGTGCGCGCCGGCGGCCCGAACGCGGGACGCCGGCTGCAGCTCGAGATCGTCGGGTGATCGCAACTCTCTACGACATCCACGGGAACCTCGCGGCGCTCGGCGCCGTGCTCGCGGAGATCCCGGAGGAGGCGACGATCGTCGTCGGTGGCGACGTCTGCTTCCGCGGCGAGCAGCCGGCCGAGACGCTCGAGCGTCTGCGCGCGCTCGGCGCTCGCGTCATCTGGGTGCGCGGCAACTGCGACCGGGAGCTGACGACGGAGGCGCACGTGAGCGGCGAGCAGCTTGCCTTTCTCCGCGGGCTGCCGCCGACGGCGCAGATCGACCACGTTCTGTACGTCCACGCGACGCCGCGCAACGACATGGACATCTTCACCGAGCGCACGCCGGAGGAACGCATCGCATTCCTGTTCGAGGACGTCGACGCCGACGTGGTCGTCTGCGGTCACACGCACATGCAGTTCGAGCGCACGATCGCCGGCAAGCGCGTGATCAACTCCGGCAGCGTGGGGCTGCCGTTCGAGGACGAGCCGGGCGCATACTGGACCCTCGATCTCGAGCGCCGGTTCACCCCGTACGAGGGCGCTCCCGCTCCCGAGCACACGCGCGAGGAAGCGCTCGCCGAGTTCACCCGCATTGGACTCTGACCTCGTCCCTGTGGGCCGCGTCGGCCGGCCGCACGGGATCGACGGCGCCTTCTTCGTCGAGGGCCCGAGCGACCGCTCCGACCTGTACGCGAAGGGAGCCGAGCTGTACGTCGGCGGCGAGTCCGCGAAGGTCGTCGTCTCGCGGCGCGGGGGCGGCAACCGGCCGGTGATCAGGCTCGACCGGCCGGCGGCGCGGGGAGCGATGCTCGCCGTCCCGCGCGCGGCGCTGCCGCCGCTCGGCGAGGACGAGTACTACGCGTTCCAGCTCGTCGGCCTCACGGTGGAGGAGGAGGGAGGCCGGTTCCTGGGCTTGGTCGAGGACGTAGTCGATTACCCTGCCAGCGACGTGCTCGAGCTGGACTCGGGCGTGTTCCTGCCGCTCGTCGGAGCCTGCGTGCGGTCGGTCGACCTCGAGGGTGGGCGAATCGTCGTCAATCCAGGCTTCGCAGATCCGGCATGAGAGTCGACGTCTTCACCCTCGTCCCGCACGCGTTCGCCTGGCTCACGGAGCAGCGGCCGCTCGCCGGCGTGCTCGGCGACGGCCTCGAGCTGCGCCTCTTCAGCTACCGCGACACGACGCCGCTGCGCAGCGGCCAGGTGGACGACGAGCCCTACGGCGGCGGAGCGGGGATGGTGCTCCGCGTCGACGTCGTCGCGGCAGCGCTCGACGCGGCGTACGGCGGCGCGCCGCCGAACCGAGTGATCGCGCTCACGCCGCAAGGGCGGCCCCTGACCCAGGCGGTCGTCGAGGAGCTCGCCGAGGAGGACGCGGTGACGCTTCTCTCCTCGCGCTTCGAGGGATTCGACGAGCGGATCGTGCAGCACCTCTCCACCGACGCCATCTCGATCGGCCCGTACGTCCTCTCGAACGGGGAGCTGCCGGCCATGGTGCTCCTCGACGCGATTGCGCGCCGCCTGCCGGGCGCGCTCGCGGATGGCTCGGGCGAGCTCGAGAGCTTCTCGGCGGAGCTCGGCGGCGCGCTCGAGTATCCGCACTACACCCGGCCGGCGGACTTCCGCGGCTGGAGCGTCCCCGAGGTGCTTCTCTCAGGCGATCACGGGAAGATCGACAGCTGGCGGAAGGACAACGTCAGATGAGAGATCCACTCGGCCGGCTCTTCCCGAACCTGTCGCGCCCGGTGCGCGTCGCGCTCGACTGGGTGCTGACCATTGTGGGCGCCATCCTCATCGTCCTCGCCATCAAGGCGTGGGTGGTCAACCCGTACCGGATCCCGTCCTCGTCCATGGAGCCGACGCTTCATTGCGCCCGGCCCGCGCCCGGCTGCGAGTCCGGATTCAGCGACCGGGTGCTTGCCTGCCGGATCTGCCTCGATTTCTCCAGCCCGCACCGCGGGCAGATCATCGTCTTCGAGACGCCGCCGCTCGCACTCGTCAAGTGCGGGGCCGGCGGGACGTTCGTGAAGCGGTTGATCGGCCTGCCGGGCGAGACCCTCAAGGAGGACCACCAGGGCTACATCTGGATCGAGCCGCCCGGCGGAAGCTCGTTCACCGAGCTGAAAGAGCCGTATATCCAGGCGGACCGACGCTTGGCGGACTCGGCCCATTTCGGACAAAGTTGGCGCGTGCCGCTAGGCAACTACTTCTTCATGGGAGACAATCGCGCGCAGTCGTGTGACTCGCGGGAGTGGGGGTCGGTCCCGCGCAAGAACCTGATCGGGACGGTGTTCTTCGTGTACTGGCCGCCAAATCGCATCGGATTCCGCTAAATGAGCAAGCTCGAGCAGGTCGCCCCCGGCCTACGCCGGTGGTCGTCCTGGCACTCCGAATGGCGGCAGGAGGTCGGCTCGGTCGCCGTCGACACGCCGGACGGGCTCACGCTCATCGACCCGCTCGATCCACCGCCGGAGGTGCGCTCGCCCGCGAACATCCTCCTGACGGTCTTCTGGCACGCCCGCACGGCCGGTGAGCTCGGCGCCGAGCACGTCTGGGCGCCGGCCCGCGGCGTCCGCAAGCTGAAGAACCGGGGCGTCGTCGTCACCGATCCGTTCGAGGCAGATCCGGAGCTCCCGGGCGGGATCAAGGCGGTTCCCACAGCACGCGAGGGCGAGGTCATCTACTGGCTGCCCCAGCAGAAGGCGATCGCCGTGGGCGACGTCCTGCTCGGGGCCGGCGCGAAGCCACATGCGACCTCCGAGCCGCTTCGACTGTGCCCCGACAACTGGCTCGAGGGTGCGACGAAAAAGCAGCTGATCAAGTCGCTCTTGCCGCTCCTGGATCTGCCGCTCGAGCGGATCCTCGTCTCGCACGGCGATCCCGTTCTCCAGGGCGGGAAAGAGGTGCTTCGGGCCCTCATCGCGCCCGAAAAGGCGTGATCTTCCGCTAATCTGCCCTCCGGCCTGCGGGTCGCCTTCTCATGAGCAACGTCATCGATGCGATCGAGCGCGCCCAGCTGCGCAAGGTTCCCCGCTTCAAGGCGGGCGACACGGTTCGGGTGCACTTCCAGGTGATCGAGGGCCAGCGCCGCCGTGTCCAGGTGTTCGAGGGCATCGTCATCAAGCGGCAGGGCTCGGGCGCGCGCGAGACGTTCACCGTGCGCAAGCAGTCGTTCGGCGTCGGCGTGGAGCGGTCGTTCCCGCTGCACTCGCCGAAGATCGAGAAGATCGACGTTGCCGCGATCGGCGACGTCAACCGCGCGAAGCTCTACTACCTGCGCGGGCGCGTCGGCAAGAAGGCGCGCGTGCGCGAGCAGCGCTACAGCGGTGCGAAGCCCGAGGCTGCCGTCGAGGAAGAGATGCCCATCGTGGAGGAGCCGGAAGTGGACGAGGTTCCGGCGGCGGAGGCCGAAGAGGCCACTGTCGCAACGCCCGAGTAGGGAGCTATCCTCGGCCGCGTGAAGCGGACCGGCCAGAGGCTCCTCGGATTCGACCGGAAGCTCGGAGCGCGGTTCGTGGCGGGAGCCGATGAGGCGGGGCGCGGTTCGCTCGCGGGACCGCTCGTCGTTGCGGGCGTGCTGCTCGACTACGGCGCGTTGAAGGAGCACCGCGTGCGACCGCTCGCGTACCTGAACGACTCGAAGCAGTGCTCGGAGGAGCGCCGCGAGGATCTCTTCCGCGCGGTCATCGGCTGCGCGGAGAAGGTCGTCGTGCGTGCGATTCCTGCCGGCGACATCGACCGCAACGGGTTGCACAAGTCGAACCTCGCCGGCCTGCGCGCGATGTTGCAGGAGCTGTCGCCGCCCGCCGAAGCGTGCCTCGTCGACGGCTTTCGGCTCGGCCCGCTTGCGCCAGAGCACACGGCCGTCATCGACGGCGACGAGAAGAGCGCCGCGATCGCGGCCGCGTCCATCGTTGCGAAGGTGACGCGCGACCGGCTCATGCGGCGACTCGACGCGCTCTATCCCGCATACGGTTTCGCGCAGCACGTCGGGTACATCACGCCCGGACATTCCGCGGTCGTGCGCGAGCGCGGCCCATGCGCCGTGCATCGCTTGTCGTTCCAGGCCCTCTGTTATCGGTAACTCGGCCGAGCGCCGGGCCGCGCGCTGGTACCGGCTGCGCGGCTGGCGGATCCTCGGCGCGAACGTCTGGGCCGGCCGCAACGAGCTCGACCTCGTCGCGCGCCGTGGACGGCAGCTCCGTTTCGTCGAGGTGAAGGAGAAGACGGGCCCGCGCTTCGGCGATCCCGCGGAGATGGTGACGGCGGAGAAGCAGCGGCGCGTGCGGCATGCTGCCGTCGTGTTCCTCGCGTCGCACCCCGAGCTGCGCGGGCTCGACGTCGCCTTCGACGTGGTCGCCGTGCGCGAAGGCGAGTTGCGCAGGATCCCCGACGCTTTCTAGGCTGTGGTCGTGGACTGGTACGTGCTGAATGCGCAGGATTGCCCTTGGGTCGAGGGCGACAAGACGGGCCTCTACGTCGGCTTCGAGGACGAGGAGACCGATCCCTTCCCGCAGCTCGGCGTCAACGTTCGCATTCTCGAACCGGGCCAGGCGATCGGGATGTACCACTACGAGGCCGGACAGGAGGACTTCCTCGTGCTCGACGGCGAGGCCATCGCGATCGTCGACGGGGAGGAGCGGACGATGGGGAAGTGGGATCTCCTTCATTGCGAGCCCGGCGTGGCGCACATGATCAAGGCGACCGGCGACGGTCCGCTCGTCCTCGTATGCGCGGGCGCGCGCACGGGTGACGAGCGTAACGGGACGATGTACGTCGCGAACGACGTCGCGCGCGAGCACGGCGTCTCGGTCGACGCCGACACGCCGGACAATCGCGCGGTGTATGCCGACTACAACTTCACGTGGACCGAGTATCAGGACGGCTGGCTGCCGGAATGAGCGGCTGGTTCGTCCTCAACGCGCGCGATGCGCAGTGGCACGACACCACCATGGGCAAGTTCTGCGGATTCGAGCCCGACGGCGAGCGCTTCGCCCAGATGGGCTTCAACCTCAACGTGCTCGCGCCCGGCGAGGCGATGGCGATGTATCACCGCGAGGACGGTCAGGAGGCGTTCCTCGTGCTCGACGGCGCGTGCACGCTCATCGTCGAGGGAGAGGAGCGGCCGCTGCGAAAGTGGGACTTCTTCCACTGCCCACCGCAGGTCGCGCACACGATCGTCGGCGCGGGCGACCGACCGTCGCTCGTCCTCGCCGTCGGGTCGCGCATGAACGGCCGGAGCGTCTTCTACCCAGCGGAGCCGGTCGCGCAGAAGCACGGCGCCGCGCCGGCGGCGGACACCGCCGACCCGAAGGAGGCGTACGCCGGTCAGACGATCGAGAAGGCGGCCTACCAGGAGGGCTGGCTGCCCGAGTAGCGAAATCCTCCTTCTCGTGGCCGTCACGCAGGAGGAGCTGTACGCGACGCTGGACCTGGAGCTCTCCTGGTCCGAGCGCGAGCTGCCCGAGCACGTGCGCACGAAGCACGTGCACCGGCTCCATCCGTATCACGGCAAGTTCATTCCGCAGCTCGTCGAGGTGCTGCTCGACCGGTATCTGCCGGCCGGCGGCCACGTCCTCGATCCGTTCGCGGGCTCGGGGACGACGCTCGTGCAGGCGCTCGAGTCGGGGATGGACGCGACCGGCACGGAGCTGGCGGCATTCAACTGCCTGCTCATGCAGGTCAAGACCGAGCGGTACGACGTCGGCGCGCTCGCGGCCGAGCTGCACGAGCTCGTCGCGCGACTAGAGACGCTGAAGACGAAGGCGCGGCCGAACGCGTACATGCGCAGCTGGTACTCCGCGACGGCGGCGAAGGAGTTGCTTGCCTTCAGAGAGCACGCGCACTCCGACGTGCTCCGGGTGATCCTCTCGCGCGCGGCCCGCTCTGCCCGTCGCGCCGCGCACTTCGACCTCGAGGCGCCGCGGGCGCCGCAGGTCGGCGAGTACTGGTGTTACAAGCACCGGCGCACCTGCCGGCCGGTCGAGTCGGCGAACGGGTTCCTCCGCCGCTACGCGCTCGACACCCTCGCGCGGATCGAGGCCTTCGGCGAGGTGAGGAGCGACCGCGAGGCTCGCGTCCTCCACGCCGACGCCTGCGACGTCCGGTACGAGGACACGTTCGACGGCGTGCTCACGTCGCCGCCGTATCCCGGGCTGATCGACTACCACGAGCAGCATCGGTACGCATACGAGCTGCTCGGGCTCGAACAACGCCGCGAGCTCGAGCTCGGGACGGGAGCGACGAAAGCGGCGCTCGAGGAATACAGCGAGGGAATCGCACGGGCGCTCGCGAACGCAGCCTCCGCGCTCGTACCCGATGCTCCCGTGCTCATCGTGGTGAACGACCGCCGCGACCTCTATCCCGGCATCCTCGAGCGGGCCGGACTGCGCCTCGAGGCGCGCTTGCGGCGGCACGTCAACCGGAGAACAGGGAGGCGTGCCGGTGAGTACTACGAGGACGTCCTCGTCGCGCGCCAGTAATCTCGGTTTGTGAGATCCCCTGTTCCCGATCGCGCGGCGGCGCAGACGCTCGGCGATGCCCTGCGCGACCTGGACTACGAGGGCGACACCATCATCGACCTCATCGGCGAGGACGTTGCCGAGCGGGAAGAGGTCGTCGTCGCGGAACGGCGGCTCTCGGAGTCGCCCCTCGAGAGCGCGATCCGGCTCCTCTATCTCGAGCTGCCCGTGCCGGAGCGGAAGATCGACTCCGGAATCGTCGGGGCACTCGTGGCACTCGGGCTCGTCTCGCGGAGGGAGGGTGAGCTCGTCCCGCATGGCCGAGTCGTCCCGGTCGACGACACGCTCCTCGCGTCCGATGGCTTCACCCGCGATGCGGAGGACCCGCCCGACTACGTCGCGACGTACACGCCGACGGCGCGCACGTGCGACCTGCTCACGCCGCGTCCGCGCGTCAGGCGTGCGCTCGACGTCGGAACGGGCAGCGGCATCCACGCATTGCTCGCCGCGGCGCACGCGAAGCACGTCGTCGCGATCGACGTCAACGATCGCGCGCTTGCGTACACGGCGCTGAATGCGGGGCTGAACGGGCTCGACAACATCGAGTGCCGCAACGGCAGCTTCTTCGCGCCCGTCGAGGGAGAGAGCTTCGAGCTGATCACGTGCAACGCGCCGTTCGTCGTTTCGCCGGAGGCCCGGTGGGCGTATCGCGACAGCGGCTTCCGCGGCGACGACGTCACGGCCCACGTCGTGCGCGAGGCGGCGTCCCATCTCACGAAGGGCGGCTACGCGACGCTGCTCGGCAGCTGGCTCATCGTCGACGAGGATCGTCCGGAGCAGCGGCCGGCGGAATGGGTGAAGAAGACCGGCTGCGACGCGTGGATCCTCACGTCGATCGAGAGTGACCCGCTCGAGCATGCCGCGAGCTGGAACAGCAGCTTCTTCGCCGACGCAGGCACGTACACGGAGGCGCTCGAGCGCTGGACGCGCTACATCGGCGAGCTCGGCGCGCGCGGCGTGGGTGAGGGCGCGATCCTTCTGCACAAGCGCGAGGGGCGGACGAGCCTTCGCATCGACGAGATCGACGAGGACGTGCTCGAGGATGCGGATGCGCAGATCCGGCGTGCGTTCGCAAATCGTCGGGTGGCATCGAATGGGTTGCTGGACGTGCGGCTCGCGCGGGCGATGCCGCTGCGCGTCGAGCGCGAGCTCGGGCGCAAGTCCGCGGAGATCGTCCTCGGCGACGGAACGGGCTCGATCCTGCCGACGACGCCCGAGGCGATCGAGCTCGTCGAGCGCCTCGACGGGAAGAAGACGCTACGCAAACTCGGCGCGGACAATCGTGCGGTCAAGCTCTGCCGCGAGCTGCTCGGGCTGGGCGCGTTGAAGATCCTCGACTGATCCGTAACCTTTGCGCGACTAGCGTCGCGTCGTGCTTGCACGCGCGGTCACGCACGCGCTCGTGGGCCTCGAGCCGCGGCGCGTCGAGGTGGAGGCCGACGTGCACGAGACCGGCCTGCCGTCATTCGCGATCGTCGGCCTCCCCGACCGCGCCTGCGCGGAGGCGCGGACGCGCGTGCGCAGCGGCATCGCCTCGGCCGAGCTCGACTTCCCGCGCGGCCGGGTGACCGTCAACCTCGCGCCGGCAGGCCTGCGCAAGGAAGGCTCCGGCTACGACCTCCCGATCGCGCTCGCGCTGCTCGCCGCGTCGAGGCAGATCCCGCAGTCCGAGCTGAGCCGCCACGCCGCGATCGGCGAGATCGCGCTCGACGGCCGCCTGCGCCGCGTCGGGGGCGTGCTCGGCGTGGCGGAGGGAGCGCGCCGGCTCGGCCTCGAGCGGCTTCTCTGCCCGCCCGAGTCGGCGGCGGAGGCGGCGCTCGCAGGAGTCCGGCCTGTCCCGGTCGCCCATCTGGCCGAGGCGGTCGCGTATCTCCGCGGCGAGCTCGAGCCCGAGGACGTGTCCGCCGCCCCCGAGATCGACGCGCCGCCGCTACCGGACCTGGCCGACGTGCGCGGCCAGGAGCGCGCGCGGCGCGCGCTCGAGATCGCAGCGGCGGGCAGGCAGAACCTCCTCCTCGCCGGCCCGCCCGGTACGGGGAAGACGATGCTCGCGCGCAGGTTGCCGGGCATCCTGCCGCCGCTCGACGACGCGGCCGCGCTCGAGGTGACGCGCATCCACTCGGTCGCCGGCCTCCTGCCGCCCGAGCAGCCGCTCGTGCGCACGCCGCCCTTCCGCGCGCCGCACCACAGCGCATCGACGGCGGCGATCATCGGCGGCGGTCCCGGCATCCGGCCCGGTGAGGCGAGCCTCGCGCACCACGGCGTCCTCCTCCTCGACGAGCTGGCGGAGTTCGCCCGGCCTGCCCTCGAGGCGTTGCGCCAGCCGCTCGAGGACGGCGTCGTCTGCATTGCGCGCGCTGCAGGTCGCGCGGTCTTCCCCGCGCGGTTCCAGCTCGTTGCGACGATGAACCTCTGTCCGTGCGGTGCGCGCGGAGACGCGGGCGCGAGCTGCTCGTGCACCGCGCAGCGCCTCGCCGCGTATCGCGCGAAGCTCTCGCGCGCGCTGCTCGATCGCTTCGACCTCGTCGTCGCCGTGCCGCGCCCGCGCGCGGTCGAGCTCGCCGCCGGGGCTGCGGAGGCATCGGCTCCGGTTGCGGTCCGCGTGGCGCTCGCACGGGAAGCACTCGCGATCCTGCCCTTGCACCGATCACCCGATGCCGATGCACTGCTCTCGCGTGCGGTCGACCGCTTGCCGCTCTCCGGCCGGGGCCGCGCGCGTGTCGCCCGCGCGGCCCGGACGATCGCTGCGCTCGCCGGATCGGAGGAGGTGCACGCCGAGCACGTCGCCGAAGCACTGGCGTATCGCTCGCCCCAGGAGTTGTCGTGAACGAGCTCGCGCTCGCGGTGTTCGCGTCGGAGACCGGCGCCCACCTGCTGCGGCCACCGGACAGCGCACGCTGGCGCGCGCACGTGCGCGCGTTCGACGCGAGCGCGTACGAACAGCGCCTTGCCGCCCTCGGCTACCGCTTCAGCTGTGTGCTGCCGCCCCTGCTGCGCTCGATCCACGACCCGCCCGTCGGTCTCTTCGCCCGAGGCGACGCGCCGCTCGACGTTCTCGCGCGCCCCGCAGTCGCGATCGTCGGAGCGCGCGCGTGCTCGGGCTACGGTGCGTCGGTTGCGCGTAGCCTCGGTCGCGAGCTCGCCGGCGCGGGCCTCGTGGTCGTCAGCGGGCTCGCGCGCGGCGTCGACGGAGAGGCGCATCGCGGTGCGCTGGACGCGGGTGGCACGACGGTTGCAGTCCTCGGCTGCGGCATCGACCGCGACTACCCGGCCGCGCACGCCGACCTGGCGCGGCGCATCGCCGAGACGGGGCTGATCGTGTCCGAGTACGCGCCCGGCGTCGAGCCCGCGCCGTGGCGATTTCCGGCGCGCAACCGCGTTGTCGCCGGCCTGTGTGCGGCGTCCATCGTGGTCGAGGCGCGGGAACGGAGCGGCGCCCTCATCACCGCCGATCTCGCGCTCGAGGAGGGCCGCGAGGTGTTCGCCGTCCCGGGCGAGATCACCTCCGCGCTTTCGGCCGGGACGAACGGCTTGCTGAAGCTCGGCGCAGCGCCGCTCACCGCTGCCGGCGACATCCTCGCGAGCTTCGGCATCGAGCCGCCGTCGGTGTCTGACACCGCATCTCCGCTGCTCGAGCTCCTGCCGGCGACCGCGGACGAGCTCGTCCGGCGGACCGGCCGGGACGCGGCCGAGATCGCGCGGGAGCTCGTCGAGCTGGAGTTGTCGCGACGCGTCTTCGCCCGGTACGGCGTGTACCGTCAAGGCCTGTGAATCCGTACTGGCTCGAGGATGCCGTGCCGGAGCGCACCAACGGCCACCGCGAGGGCCGGGTCGACGTCGCGATCGTCGGAGCGGGCGTGACCGGCTGCAGCGCAGCGCTTCGCCTCGCGGAGGCGGGGCTGCGCGTGCGCGTCCACGACCGACGCGGCGTTGCGGAGGGCGCGAGCGGGCGCAACGGTGGCTTCGCGCTGCGCGGAGGCGCCGCGCGCTACGACGTCGCGCGCGAGACCTACGGTGCCGACCAGGCGCGCGCGCTTTGGCGCTGGACGGAAGCGACACTCGACGCGATGGAGTCCCTCGCCGGCGACGCGCTGCGCCGTCCCGGCAGCTATCGCCTCGCCGCCGACGAGGAGGAGCGGGAGGACATCCGTGCGGAGTTCGACGCGCTGCACGAGGACGGCTTCGCCGCCGAATGGCTCGACGAGTTCCCGCGGTTCCACGGCGCCATCCAGCACATCGGCGACGGCACGATCCAGCCGGCGCGTTTCGTGCGCAGCCTTGCGGCGCGCGCCGCAGCCTCCGGCGTCGAGATCCGCGAGAACGATCCGGTCGAAGACGTCGAGGCGCTCGATGCCGATCGGGTCCTCGTCGCGACCGACGGCTACGGGCGCGCGCTCCTCCCGGAGCTCGCCGATGCGCTCTGGCCCGCGCGCGGACAGATCGTCGTCAGTGAGCCGCTCGAGCGCGTGCTGTACGACCGGCCGCACTACGCGCGTCAGGGATTCGATTACTGGCAGCAGCTGCCCGACCGGCGGCTACTCCTCGGGGGCTTTCGCGACGTCTCGATCATGGACGAGCTGACCGACGTCGAGGAGACGACGCCGGCGATCCAGGCATCGCTCGAACGCTTCCTGGGCGAGCTGAGCGACGGCGAGGCGCGCATCAGTCACCGCTGGGCTGGCATCTTCGCGCTGACGCAGGACATGCTCCCGCTCGTCGGCCCGGTGCCCGGACGCGACAAGACGTGGATAGCGGCGGGCTACTCCGGGCACGGAAACGTCATGGGCTTCGGCTGCGGCACGCTCGTCGCCGACGCGATGCGCGGCGAGGAGCACGAGCTCCTCGAGCTCTTCGACCCTGCGCGGCTTGCGTCATGACGGCACCTACGCGTCTCGCGGCTTCCGGCATGATCCTGCTCTTCGTCGCGTCCCTGCTCGGCTTCTTCATGAACACGGCGCCGAAGAAGCATCCGCAGGCCGCGCCGCCCCTTCCGGTGACGACGACGGTGAAGACGGTCCCGAAGCCGGCGCCGACGACGACCGCGCCTCCTCCGGCGCCGCCCCCGCCGCGCGTCGCGATGTCCTGGAACAACGCGGGGGCGTTCGTGTGGCACACGCACGACGTCGATCCGCAATGGCTCGGCCAGCAGTTGCGCAGCGCCGGCTTCGGCTGGGTGGCGGTCTACCTCGGCTCGAGCGGCAACGCCGCGCAGATCGATTCCGACTGGGTGACGCGCTTCATCGACGCGAGCGGGCTCCCGGTCGGCGGCTGGACGGTGCTCAACGGGAACGCCCACGCGGACGCGGGCTTCGCCGCGACGCAGCTGCAAAGGAACGGCCTCACCTTCTACATCGCGAATGCCGAGGCGTCGTACCAGGCGAGGCCGGGCGCGTCGCAGGAGTTCGTCACACGGTTCCGCCAGCTCGAGCCGACGCTCACGGCCGGGCTGTCGTCGCTCTGCAACGCGCAGGGGATCGGCCTGCAGCCCTGGGCGGCGGCCGGCTTCGCGTTCCTGCCACAGGCGTACGTGAACGACTTCGGGTCGTCCGTCTCGCCGTCTGCGTGTGTGCAGGCGTCCACCGCGTACTTCCCGCTTTCGTCCATCCATCCGACGGTCGGGAGCTACCACGGCCAGAAGGGCTGGGTCGCGGCGCAGGCTTATTCGAATCTCCTCGCCCAGGCGGGGACGACGGGGTTCTCCGTCTATCTCGCCGAGACGAACATGCCGGCGCAGAGTTGGCAGGCGTACGGGCAGGCGATCAAGCAGCGGCACATTGCCGCACAGCCGTCCTAGCTAGAGCGCCTTGACGTCCTGGATGAGCTTCGTGATCGACTGCTTCGCGTCCCCGAAGAGCATGACCGTCTTCGGGTTGTAGAAGAGCGGGTTCTCGATCCCGGCGAAGCCCGGGTTCATCGACCGCTTCAGCACGACGACGGCCTGCGAGTTGTCGACGTTCAGGATCGGCATCCCGTAGATGGGGCTGCCGTGGTTGTTGCGCGCATCCGGATTGACGACGTCGTTGGCGCCGACGACGACGGCGACGTCGGTGCGTGAGAACTCCGGATTCGCATCGTCCATCTCCTTCAGCTGCGTGTACGGGACGTTCGCCTCGGCGAGCAGGACGTTCATGTGGCCGGGCATGCGTCCTGCGACGGGGTGGATGGCGTAGGTGACCTCGACGCCCTTCGCCTCGAGCAGGTCGGCGAGCTGGCGCACGTCGTGCTGCGCCTGCGCGACCGCGAGGCCGTAGCCGGGGACGAAGACGACCTTGTGCGCGTACGCGAGCATCACGGTCTTCGGGTTGTAGAACAGCGGATTCTCGATCCCCGCGAAGCCGGGGTTCATCGAGCGCTTGAGGACGACGACGGCCTGCGCGTTGTCGACGTTGAGGATCGGCATGCCGTAGATCGGTGAGCCCTGGTTCGTGCGCGCGTCGGGGTTGACGACGTCGTTCGCGCCGACGACGACGGCGACGTCGGTGCGCGAGAACTCCGGGTTCGCCTCGTCCATCTCCTTCAGCTGCGTGTACGGGACGTTCGCCTCGGCGAGGAGGACGTTCATGTGGCCGGGCATGCGGCCGGCGACGGGATGGATCGCGTACGTCACCTCGACGCCCTTCGCCTCGAGCATGTCGGCGAGTTGGCGGACGTCGTGCTGCGCCTGCGCGACCGCGAGTCCGTAGCCGGGGACGAAGACGACCTTGTGCGCGTATGCGAGCATCACCGCGACGTCGTCGGCGGTTGC
>DATBQM010000009.1:0-62823 GCA_036560805.1 Gaiellaceae bacterium
GCCGGCACACGGTACCCAAGCTAACCCGCTTCCCCGCCACCACCAAGGTCGGCGACGAGCGCGTCCACATCGGCGGCGATTCGGTCGCGGATCCGCCGCACCTCGTCCGGCGGCCGGCCGGAGGGGTCATCGAGCTCCCAGTCGATGTAGCGCTTGCCGGGGATGAAGGGGCACTCGTCGCCGCAGCCCATCGTGACGACCAGGTCGGCCCAGCGCATGTCGTCGTCGTCGAGCCTGTGCGGCACGTTGCCGGCCACGTCGATGCCGAGCTCGGCCATGACGGCGGCGACCTCGGGGTGGACGCGCCCAGCCGGGCGGCTCCCCGCCGAGCGCGCCCGATGGCGACCGCCGGCCGCGCGGGCAAAGAGCGCCTGGGCCATCTGGCTGCGGCCGGCATTCTGGATGCAGACGAAGAGGATGTTGCTCATGCGGGCTCCGTGGTGACGTCGGATTCGGGGACGGACAGCGGTGAGCCGGCATCCTCACGACGCAGGAACTGGTACGTGAGAGCGCCGGCGACGCCGCCAGCGATCGGAGCCGCCAGGTAGACCCAGATCGAGCTGAGATCGCCCGCCGCAATCGCGGGCCCGAGCGAGCGGGCGGGGTTCATCGAGGCGCCGGAGATCGGCCCGCCGAACATCGCGTCGAGGCCGACGGTGGCGCCGATCGCGATCGCGGCCGCTTCGCCGACGGCCCGGGTGTCCGTTGCGACGGCCATGATCACGAACATCAGGAAGAAGGTCAGGACGAGCTCCCAGAGGAATGCCTGTCCCTGCGATCCGCTGGGCAGAGTCGCGCCGTCGTGCGCGTGCAATCCGAGCGAGCCGCGCACCAGAGCAGCGGCGAGCAGTGCGCCGACGGCCTGCGCGCCCCAGTAGCCGAGCGCGCGCGACCACGGGAAGTGGCGCGAGAGAGCGAAGGCGAACGTGACCGCGGGGTTGAAGTGCGCGCCGGAGATGTGCCCGATCGCGTAGATCATCACCATGATCACTAGGCCGAACGTCAGCGCGACGCCGAGGTGGCCGAGTGCGCCGGTCTTCGCGTCGACGACGATTGCGCCGCAGCCGGCGAAGACGAGCGCGAACGTTCCGATCGCCTCCGCGAGGAGGGATCTCACTCGGGCAGCAGCTCTGCGACCAGCGTGCGGACGCGCGCGTCGATGTCGTCCCGGATCTTCCTCACGGCGTCGAGGTCCTGCCCAGCCGGGTCGTCGAGCTCCCAATCCTCGTAGCGCTTCCCGGGATAGATCGGACACGCGTCGCCGCAACCCATCGTGATGACGACGTCGGCCGCGCGAACGACCTCGTCGGTGAGCGGCTTCGGGAACTCCTGCGTCATGTCGACGCCGATCTCGTCCATGGCCTCGGTCACGGCCGGATTGATGCGCTCCGCCGGATCGGAGCCCGCAGAGCGCACGTGGATGCGACCTCGCGAGCGCAGGTTCACGAGACCGGCCGCCATCTGACTGCGGCCCGCGTTGTGCACGCAGATGAACAACACCTCGGGCTGGCTCTTCACGACGTCTCCCTGCGATTGGGCGAGCGCCTGTAGCCGCTCGCGCGCGAACCGGTGGACGAGCAGCGGGACATAGGTCGAGATTCGTGCGCCGCGCAGCAGGTCGCTCGACTCCTCGACGTAACGCGCGATCGTCTCGGTCGAGAAGACACCGGCGAACTCCTCGTGCAGCTCCTCCGCTGCGTGACGGATCTGATTGCGCGTGATCGGATCGAGCGTCTCGGACATCGGCTGGATCTTGTCGAACACATCGATGACTGTCAATATCCATCTGGTGAAGACGATCGCGACGTTGTCGTGCCCGCCGCTGCTCGAAGGCGCAATCAGCCAGAAGGAGGCCGACCGCGTGGCTGCCGCCCTCAGGGTGTTGGCCGAGCCCGCGCGCCTCCGCTTGCTGAGCCTCATTCAGGCGCAGCCCGATGGCGAGGCGTGCGTCTGCCACCTCACGGCGCCGCTCGGCTTGAGCCAGCCGACGATCAGCCACCACCTCAAGGTGCTGCTCGAGGCGGGGCTCGTCGAGCGGGAGCAGCGTGGCAGCTGGGCGTTCTTCCGCGTACGGCCCGAGCCGCTCGCCGCGCTCCGCGCCGTGCTCAGCTAGCGGGAAACCGACAGACGATTTCGAGGCCGCGGCCGGGCGGGCTGAACGCTTCGATCGTGCCACCGGCCGACGTCACCACGTGCTTGACGATCGCGAGGCCGAGCCCGGTGCCGCGCGACGTGCGTGCCTGGTCGGCGCGGTAGAAGCGCTCGAACAACCGCGGCAGCTCGCTCTCGCGCACGCCGGCGCCGTCGTCGGCTACCGCGAGAACCGCGAACGGGCCTTCCCGCTCGACCGAGACGCGGCAGGTGGTTCCCTGGCCGGCGTAGCGGATCGCGTTCTGCACGAGGTTCTCGGCGACCACCCGGATCATCCGCGGCCGGAGCGGAAGCTCGACTCCGGCGCCGCCCGTGACGACGAGGTCGACGCCCGCGTGCTCGGCCCGGTCCGCGTATGACCGCGCCACCTCTTCCAGGATCGGCAGCGCCACCGTCCGCCCGAGAGAGACGACTTCGCGGCCGGTCTCGAGCTCACCGAGGAACAGGACGTCGTCGATGAGCTCGCGCGCCTGCTGGATCTCCTGGCGCGCCTGCTCGACGAGCTCGTCGACGCGGGCGCCAGGGAGAGTGGCGCTCTCGAGCAGCACGAGCAGCCGGGCGAGCGGCGTGCGCAGCTCATGCGACACAGCCGCCGTGAAGCCGGCCCGTAGCTCTTCGTACGCCGAGAGAGCGGGCAGAGCGCCGACGAACAGGACGAGCGCGTCATCGACGTCGCCCACGCGTCGGCCGGGCGGCAGGCCGATGTTCGACGCGACGACCCGGCGCTCGTCGTCCAGGACGACAACCGGCTCGCTTGCGGCCTCGACCAACGCGTGCACCCGCTCCGAGCCGTTCACCACCCCTTCACCAGTCCTTCACCCGGCGTCGACCCGTCCATCACGGGCATATCTCGATAATGACACCGATGCCCAAGGTCCTCATCGTCGAAGACGACGAGGTGATCGCCCAGGGGATGGCGCGCCACCTCGGCGCGGCCGGCTTCGACGCCGTCTGGGTCGCCAACGGCGAGCAGGGCCTCGCCCGCCTCCGCTACGAGCAGCCCGACGCGTGCGTCCTCGATCTCATGCTCCCGGGCCTCGACGGGTGGAAGCTGATCGAGACCGTCCGCGCCGAAGGCATCTCGACGCCCGTCATCGTCGTGTCCGCCCGCGGGACCGAGCACGACCGCGTGCACGCGCTCGAAATCGGCGCCGACGACTACCTCGTGAAGCCGTTCTCGATGAATGAGCTCGTCGCGCGCGTGCGGGCAGCGTCGCGCCGGGGCATCCGGCGCGAGGAGACGCCGCGCGGCGAGCCGATCGAGATCGAAGAGCTGCGCGTCGACCCGCGCGAGGTGCAGGCCTACATCGACGGCAAGAGCGCCGAGCTGACGCCGACGGAGTTCCGGCTGCTGTACCAGCTCGCGCTCGAGCAGGGACGCGTCGCGACACGCGACGAGCTGCTGCAAAAGCTGTGGGGCCGCCGCGAGTCGCACCGCGACCGAACGGTCGACGTCTTCGTGCGCCGCCTACGGGAGAAGATCGACCAGCCCGCGTCGCGCCATACCTTCATCCAGACGCGCTACGGCGTCGGTTACAAGCTCGAAGCCGTCCCCAAGTAAGGATCTACTCGAAGGCCACCGGCTTCAGGCCGGTGACGACGCCGCGTCGGCCCTCGGACTCGAACACGACGTCGACCGTCTCGTGCGGCCGATACGAGCCGGCGATCCCGAGCCACATCGCCAGCCACCGCCAGAAGCCGAGGCGGCCCTCCTGGGCGACCGGGCGGGGGAACACGAGCGACCGGCCGATCACCTCGTAATCGACGCCACGATCCTGCCGGACCCCGTTGACGAACACCTCGAAGGCGGCGGGCACCGACGGCGGCAGGTCTACACGCGTGCGCTCCGACACCTCCATAGAATGCATGCGGTTTGCGCCGGAAGCTGACGCTCTTCGCGCTCGTCGCGTTCGCCGCGCTGCTGTCGGCGCACGTCGCCGCAGCCGCGGACGGCGGTTTCTTCCCGGTGACGCCGCACTCGCCGAACGCCGCCCATACAAACGCGGCCTACGACGTGATCTTCGGCTTCACAGCGGCAATCTTCGTCCTCGTCGAGGGGCTCCTGATCACGTTCGTGGTCAAGTACCGGTCGCGCGGCAGGAAGCGCACGGACGAAGGCGTGCAGGTGCACGGCCACACACGCCTGGAGCTGATCTGGACGGTCGTCCCTGTCCTCATCCTTTGCGTCATCGGGATCGTCGTCTTCCTCGAGCTGCCGAACATCACGAGCGCTCCGGCCGCGTCGAATCCGCTCCGCGTGACGGTGGAGGGCCACCAGTACTACTGGCAGTTCGACTATCCGAACGGCGCCCGCACGATCAACGACCTGTACGTGCCGGTCGGCCGCGTCGTCGAGCTGAAGGTCGTCTCCGCCGACGTGGTGCACAGCTGGTGGATTCCGGAGCTCGGCGGCAAGATCCAGGCGATCCCGGGCCGCACGAACCACATCTGGTTCGAAGCGGACGGTCCCGGTACGTACGTGGGTCAGTGCGCGGAGCTGTGCGGCATCTACCACGCGTCGATGGAAGCCCGCGTCGTCGCGTCAAGCAATGCGACCTACACGACGAACGTCAGCACCGCCGTCGCGAATCTCGGAAAGGCGGAGTTCAGCGCCTGCGCGACGTGCCACGGCATGAGCGGTCAAGGCGGGTACGGCCCGAACCTCTCCAACAACCCGCTCCTCACGCAGAAGGCCGGCCTGCTGTCGATCGTGCAGAACGGCCGCGGAAAGATGCCCGCGGTAGGCAACACGTGGACGAAGACGCAGCTCGATGCACTCGCCGCGTATGTCAAGACTCACGTCTACAAGGGAGCATCCAGTGGCGGCTAACGCAGAGGTCGCCTACCCGGTGACATGGAAGGACGGCCGCGTGGCGAGCTGGCTCGTCACCGTCGACCACAAGCGCATCGGGATTCTGTACATCGGGACTTCGCTCTTCTTCTTCGTGCTCGGCGGCATCCTCGCCGTGCTCATGCGGGCGCAGCTCGCGACGCCGAACGAGACGCTCCTCACGAAGGGCTCGTACAACGAGGTGCTGACGATGCACGGCACGACGATGATCTTCCTCGTCGTCGTACCGATCCTCGCCGGCTTCGGCAACTACCTCGTGCCGCTCATGATCGGCGCACGCGACGTCGCCTTCCCGCGCCTGAACGCGCTGTCGTACTGGCTCTACCTCCTGGGCGGCATCGTCCTATGGTCGAGCTGGTTCGCGACCGGCGGCACCGCGAAGGCGGGCTGGTGGTCGTATCCGACGCTCTCCGAGATGCAGTTCAGCCCCGGCCACGGCCAGGACTACTGGATCCTCAGCATCCACATCCTCACGCTCGCTTCGCTCGCCGGCGCGATCAACTTCATCGTCACGATCGTGAACATGCGCGCACGCGGCATGACGTGGATGCGCATGCCGCTTTTCATCTGGTCGATCCTGACGTACGCGATCCTGCTCGTGCTCGCGCTGCCGGCGCTGTCGGCGGCAGTGACGATGCTGCTGCTCGACCGCCGCGGGTACACGCACTTCTTCATCCCGTCGAAGGGCGGGAGCGTCGTGCTCTACGAGCACATGTTCTGGTTCTTCGGGCACCCCGAGGTGTACATCATGGTGCTGCCCGTCTTCGGGATGATCTCGGAGATCCTGCCGGTCTTCTCGCGCAAGCCGATCTTCGGGTACAAGGCGGTCGCGTTCGCGACCATCGGCATCGCCTTCTTCTCGATGCTCGTGTGGGCGCACCACATGTTCACGACGGGGCTCGGCACCGGGCTCGACTCGTTCTTCATGATCTCGTCGATGGTGATCGCGGTGCCGACCGGCATCAAGATCTTCAACTGGGTCGCGACAACATGGCGCGGCAATCTCATCCTCGACACACCGATGTTGTTCGCTCTCGGCTTCGTCGCGCTCTTCACCATGGGCGGGCTCTCGGGGATCTTCCTCGCCGCGTTCCCGGTCGACTGGCAGCTGAACGACTCGTACTACGTCGTTGCGCACTTCCACTACGTGCTCTTCGGCGGCTCGGCGTTCGGGTTCTTCGGCGGCCTCTACTACTGGTGGCCGAAGATGTTCGGCCGCATGCTGGACGAGCGCCTCGGCAAGCTGTCCTTCTGGGTGATGTTCGTCGGCTTCAACATGACGTTCCTGCCTCAGCACATGCTCGGGCTGCTCGGGATGCCACGCCGCGTCTACACGTACCACCACGGCGGGTTGTGGGAGGCCTACAACATGCTCTCGACCGTCGGCTCCGGCATTCTCACGCTCGGCGTCGCCGTATTCCTCGTGAACATCTGGCGGACGCACTTCCTCCGGCTGGGGAAGCGCGCGCCGAACGACCCTTGGCTCGCCGACACGCTCGAGTGGTACACGACGTCGCCGCCGCCGGCGTACAATTTCGACTCGGTGCCGTACGTGACGAGCGCGCGCCCGCTCCGCGACCTGCGGCTCAAGCTCGCAGCGGAGGAGACATGACCGGCGTCGCGCCCGGCCCTTGGCTCCGCCTGTGCGCGCTGCTCGCAGGCGCAGGCGCGATCCTCGCGGTCGTCTCCGGCGAAGCGCACCTCGGCGCCGCGCATCGCACGATCGCCGCGCTCGCCGCGCCGCCGCTCGCGGCGCTGGTCGTGTCGGCATGGCTGTCGCACCGGCGGCTCGCGCCGGCCGTCCTCGGCTCGGCCGCGCTCTTCGCGGCCGCGGCGGCGTTCCCCGGCCGGTCGGAGCACGCCGTGTTCGCAGCGCTCGCGCTCGCCGCTCTCCTCGTGGTCGTCGTCCAGAGCCTGCAGGGCGAGCACGCGCCGTGGGGCGCGTGGCGCGACTACGTGACGCTGACGAAGCCGCGCATCATGAGCCTGCTGCTCGTCACCGGCGTCTGCGGGATGATCGCCGGCGCGCGCGGCTGGCCGGGCACGGAGACGGCGGTCGCCGCGACGGTCGGCCTCGCGCTCGCCTGCGGCGGAGCGAGCGCGCTGAACCACGTCCTCGATCGCGACATCGACCCGCTCATGGGCGAGCGGACGAAGCGACGACCGGTCGCCTCGGGCCGCGTGCCCGCGAGCCGTGCCCTCGAGTTCGGCCTCGCGCTCAGCGCGCTCTCGTTCGTCCTGCTCGCGAGCGCGGTCAACCTGCTCACGGCGGTGCTGGCGCTCGTCGGCAACCTCTTCTACGTTCTCGTGTACACCCGCTGGCTGAAGCGGACGACGCCGCAGAACATCGTCATCGGCGGCGCCGCCGGCGCGGTGCCGCCCCTCGTGGGCTGGTCGGCCGCAACCGGTCACCTCGGCCTCGCGGCCTGGATCCTGTTCGCGATCGTGTTCGTGTGGACGCCGCCGCACTTCTGGGCGCTCGCACTCCTCATCAAGGACAACTACGCGAACGCAAAGGTGCCGATGCTTCCGGTCGTGCGCGGCGAGCGCGAGACCGCGCGGCAGATCCTCCTGTATTCCTTCGCGCTCCTCGGCGTGACGCTTCTGCCGTGGGCGGCGGGCGGCGCCGGCCCTGTCTACGTCGCATCGGCGCTCGGCCTCGGCGGCGTCTTCGTCTGGCTGGCGGAGCGCCTCCGGCGCGACACGACGCCGCGCCGGGCAGCGCTCCTGTTCCACTACTCGCTCCTGTACCTCGCGCTGCTCTTCGCCGCGCTCGCCCTCGACCTCGCCCTCTGATGGACGACGAGCTCACCCGCAGGAACAACCGGTTCGGCTGGGCCCTGTTCGGCCTGTTCTGGCTTCTCTTCGCCGGCAGCTTCGGGATCGCCTTCCTGTACCTGCACTTCTCCTAAAGTCAAAGCGCCCGGCAGCCGATCAGCGGCTAGATGAGGCGTCTCGTCCCGCTTCTCCTGGTCGTCCTGGCCGCCGGTGTCCTCGCCGGCGCTGCGCCCGCGTCCCGTGACTGCGTCGTCGGCGCCCCCGGGGATCACACGCTGTGTACGACGCATTTCGTCGTCAACTACTGGACCGACCTCACCACGTCCGGTAGCCCTGCGCCGGATTACTCGACGGAAACGCAGGCCGGCGACATCGCCGCGTGGGCTGAACAGGCGTACGCCGCCTACGTTGCAATGGGCTTCACGCCGCCCCTTCCCGACCCCGACGGATTCATCGACATCTCCCTCGATGACCTCTCCGGGCCACCACCGTTCGAGTCTTTCTGGGGCTGGAACGGAGCAGGCCCGGGCCCGAGCAGCGGGTCCTTCACGCTCGCGACACCCACTCAGCTCGCGACCTTCGCATCGGCGAACCACGTCACGACCGAACAGGAAGAGCAGCAGGAGGTCGCTCTCAACGTCTTCCACATGTTCCAGCTCGCAGTCTGGACCCCGACGACCGACGCCGACACGTGGCTCGCCAACGGGGCCGCGACATGGGCCGCGTTCCACTCGTCGCCATTCGCACCGACGGAGTCCCTCGGGAACCCCGACATCGCGCTCGACTGCAGCGACTCCATCCCCGGCCACCGTATGTGCGACCCGAACCTGTACGACGACGCCGGGTTCGCCCGCTGGTCGTTCTTCGACCTTCTGGCGTCGAAGTACGGCAACACCTTCGTCAAGGGCGTATTCGCGAACGCCGCAGCCGGACAGACGAGCACGACGGCGCTCTCGAACGCGCTCGCTGCCAAGGGGACGAGCCTCGCTGCCGTCTACACCGACTTCGTCAATCGATTCATGTCGGGCACGATCGGCCCGGCGGCTCTTGCAAGCCTCCGGCCCCCCTCGTACGTCGGCGTCACGACCGGCGCGGCCGCCGTGACCACGCCGAAGATCGTGGCCTTCGTTCCGGCGAATCATCTCGCCGCGCGGTACGTCACGTTCGAACGCGGGGACGGCGACGGCTCGCATGCGTGTTACGCAGCCACGCTGACGGTCAACGTGTCGATCCCGGCCGGCACGAGCTCGCAGCCCTACTTCTATTGGGACGTGCCCGGCAGCTCGCTGCAGGCGCTAAGTATCAGCGGGAGCAACGCGTCGATCACCGTTCCCTGGGACACGTGCAACTGGGGCTCGACGCCCGGCTGGGTCTCGCTTCCGAACGCAAGCACCAACGTCGACGGTGCGGGGTTCGTGGTCTCCTACTCCATGACCGTCGACACGAGCACGCCGGCGACGGCAACTCCGCCGCCCGCTCCGACAACCGTCTGGGGAACGACCGTGCCCGTCCCGACGACGGACATCGCGCCCAGCATCGACGTCTTCGGCCCCGAGCTCTTGCAGCTGTCGGCGAAGTCGCCGACGATCGAGCTGCTCATCGACTCCAGCGGCCCGGGCACACTCAACGCGACGCTCGGCTCGACGAAGCTCGGGTCCTACTCCTTGCGCGCGGGCAACAACGACGTTCGCTTCGTCGTGCCGAAGAGCATGCTCACGTCGCTTCGCCGTTCGGCGAGCGCGGCGAACCTGTTGACGCTGACACCGATGTCTCCGCTCGGAACGGTCACCGGCACGGCCGTGACCAGGCAGGTCGTGATCGCGGCCACGCCGAAGCCGAAGCCGGCCAAGCACAAGAAGAAGAAGTAGAGTCGCCGCCCGTGGACGGGATCTGGCTCGCGCAACCCGACGAGCCGGCCCGCGGAACGGCGGTGGCCATCAAGGATCTCCTCGACACCGCGGGTCTCGTCACGACGTACGGCTCCGCGCTCTTTGCCGAGCACGTGCCGGCGCGGAGCGCGGTCGCGGTGGAGCGGCTCGAGCACGCCGGATACGCGATCGCCGGGAAGACGAACCTGCACGAGTTTGCGTACGGCATCTCGTCGCAGAATCCGCATTTCGGCACCGTCCCGAACCCGAGGTATCCAGGGCGACTCGCGGGCGGATCGAGCGGCGGCTCGGCCGCTGCCGTCGCAGCCGGCGACGTCGATCTCGCGCTCGGGACCGACTCCGGCGGCTCCATTCGCATTCCGGCCGCATGGTGCGGGGTCGTCGGCTTCAAGCCGACGTACGACCTCGTCCCCGCGGACGGCTGCTTCCCGCTCGCGCCGAGCTACGACCACGTCGGGCCGATCGCGTCCACGGTCGGGGGCTGCGCCGAGCTCATGCGCGCGCTCGTCCCCGAGCTCGAGAGCATCGGCGTCGAGTCGCTCGGCGAGCTGCGCGTCGGCTTCGCGTGGCTGGAGCACGCCGATCCGCTCGTCCGGGAACGCGTCGAGGAGGCGCTTGCGTTCTTCCCCCACCACGAGGCGATCGACCTCCCGCTCCCCGACCCCTCCGAGTACCGGCTCTTCATGCGCGAGGTCGCCGACGTGCATCGCGGGCTCTTCCCCGAGCGAGCGGACGAGTACGGGGAGAACGTCCGCGGCAAGATCGAGCGCTGCACGCAGGTGACCGACGAGCAGGTCGAGATCGCCCGCCGGCTTCGCGCCGCCTACCGCGACCGCTGCGACGAGGGAACGCAGGCCGTCGACCTGCTGGTGACGCCGACCATCCCCTTCGTCGCACCGCCCGACGACGTCGACGAGCTCACGATCCGCGAGCGGGGGATCTCCCTGACCTTCCCGTTCGACTCCCTCGGCTGGCCGGCCCTCGCCCTCCCGTGCGGCCCTGCCGAGGACGGACTTCCAGCCTCCATCCAGCTCGTCGGGCCTCCCGGGGCCGATCCGGTCGTCCTGGCCGCCGGCGAGCTGCTCGCATCCCTCATCTGAGGGAGTCGCGCGGCTCCACGACTGCCGACACACGTGGGAGACGATGCGTACCGCCCGCCTCCTCATGCTGCTCGCCGTCATGCTGACGCTCGCCGTCGGCGCCGGGTCCGCTCGGTCCGCCGACAGCGCGCCGACCGGCCTGCACGGCTTCCTCCTGCGTGCGGACGAGCCCCTGCAGACGAGCTTCTCGCGGACGCCCTCGTTCGCGTGGGATCCGGTGGCGGGTGCACTCCACTACGAGTTCCAGCTCTCCCTCAGTGATTCGTTCCGCGACAACTCGGTCATCTACGGCGACCCGAACGCGTTGACGCCCGTCGAGGCGCCGCCGATCACCTTGCCGTGGATCACTGGTTCCCCGCATGCGCTCTACGCCCGCGTGCGCGCGGTGACGGCCGACGGCGTGACGCCCTGGAGCGCGAACTTCGGGTTCGACATGGTTCCGCCGACTCCGCCGACGCCTCTGTCGAGCTATCCCGGGCTCATTCGCTGGACGCCGGTCGAGGGCGCCGCCGGGTACCAGGTGTGGCTCCTCGACGCGCACAAGATGGAGTTCTCTGCCACGAACACGCTCGACGAGCGCGAGTTCTACACCTTCCATCAAACCCCCAACTGGATCGGCACGGTTCGCTGGCGCATCCGCGCCCTCCGCAACGACGCCACCGTGAACGGTGCCGCGCGGATCAACAGCATCCCGGCGGTGACGTACGGCGCGTGGAGCCCGATCTACACCACGACGAACCCGCCGGTGACGGCCGGGCCGATCAAGCTCGTGGGGACGGTCTCCGACGTCTTCTCGAACGGCAGCCCCGGATCGGCTGCCCACCGGCTCATGCCGGGCTTCCTCTGGACAGGGAACCAGACCGTTGACGGAAAGAACGTCGAGCTGTACCGGATGTACGTCTTCACGGACAAGCAGTGCCTGAATCGCGTGTACACGAGCGCTGTCATCGGCTCGCCCTCGTACGCGCCGCGTCCGATGGGCCCGCTCGCCCTGCCGACGACCGCGGCCGGCGTGGCGGCCGCCCGCTCGGCGTACCTCCGTGACGGCGTCGAGCCCGCATCGTTCACGTACGACGGCGATTCGGTCACAACGTCCGAGTCGGCGCCGGACGCGACCCCGACAATCGCGGTCCCGGGCATACCCGGAGATACAACGACGCCCTCGGACGGCTCCAGCTCGGCATCGTCCTCACCCTCCGCTTCGTCTTCGTCCTCCTCCTCGTCCTCGTCGAGCAGCTCCAGCGCGGCGCTCACGGTGAACGGGAGGACGGGCGCACCGACGGATCTGTGGGACACGAACTGGCCGTCGAGTGGGTACTACTGGACGGTCGTCGGCGTTGCCGGCGGGTCGCAGGGCGATGTCTCCACGAGCGTCGGTGCGGGTGGAGCGATTGCAGGCGCCACCACGCTGGTCCTCCAGGACGGAACCGGCCTCAATCCTGGCGACGTGATCGCGATCGGCGGAGGCCCGACGGCGGAGAACGCAACGATCACCGCAGTGAGCGGCAACACGGTCACGCTCGCGCTCGGTCTCAAGTTCGGACACGGTTTCGGCGAGCCCGTCCTCCGGAGCAGCGGCGGCTTTGCATACCAGGACCTCGAGCTGCCGCAGGACGTCTGCGCTGCAGGTCGGGTCATGCGCTTCGGCAAGGAGAGCGAGCCGTCGCTCGTCGCCTCCGGCCAGCTGTTCGCGAGCGGACTTTCGTCCGACGGCCGGCTCACGTCAGCCGTGCAGACGACCTCGTTCTACGGACAGCCGCTCGTCTCGTGGACGCCGGCGCTGGGCGCCGAGGTGTACGAGGTGCAGTGGAGCAAGACGAAGTACCCGTTCAATCCGGAGACCGCCCCCACCGGCACGCAGGGCCTGATGACGGGATCGACCTCCGTCGTCCTTCCGGTCAGCCCGGGAACCTGGTGGTACCGCGTGCGCGGATTCGACTACTCGCTGCCGACCGGCGCGCAGCAGATGTCGTGGTCGGACCCGGTGCAGCTCGTCGTGGCAGCTCCCAGGTTCAAGCTCGTCATCGGCGGCACGACCAGCCCCGCGAAGTCGAAGACAAAGCCGAAGACGAAGCCGCACAAGTAGCGCTCAGCGGCGCAGCAGCCGCCGTCGCGGCGCATCCGGACGCGCCGGCAGCGACGCTCCCGCGAGAAGCGCCTCCGGCACGTCCTCCGTGAGCCAGCGCGCGAGGGCCTCGTCGCCCGCAGCACGCGCCGCCGCCGACAGCCCCGACGAGCGCACGTCCGGCGCATGCGCATCGCTCGCCACCAAGTGCGCGAGGCGAGCGTCGAGGAGACGACGCGCAGCATTGCGCGGCGCTCCGCCCAGACGGCCGTCGAGCGACGCAGCGGTCAGCTGGACGACGACGCCGTTGTCGACGAGGGGTCGCAGCCTTTCGGGATCGAGCTGGACGTCCCCGTTGCGCTCCGGGTGCGCGAGCACGACGCGGAACCCGCGGAGCTGCAGGTCGAAAACGAGGTCGGCGAGCTGCAGCGGCCAACCGAGATAGGGGAACTCGAGCAGCAGCAGCGTCGGATTGCCCCCGAGGCCGAAGCGCCGAAGCTCGACGTCGTCGAGCCGCGCCGCGAATGCGAGGTCGAGCTCGCCGCCGGTGAGCACGTCCACCGGTATCGCCGCCTCGCGGGCCGCGCCGCACACTTCGGCCACGAGCAGCTCCATCTGCCGCGCGGTGGTGGGGTAATCCTCACGCACATGCGGTGTTGCGGCGATCCGCTCGATGCCGTCGTCGTAGGCCGCACGCAGGAGCTCGAGGCTTGCGTCCATCGTGCGTACTCCGTCGTCGATCCCGGGAAGGACGTGAGAATGCAGATCGATCACGACTCTGGATCGTAGACGTGCGTGTCCTCGCTGCTCTCGCCCTGATCGTCAGCGGTAACCACTTGGCGAACGCCGCCGGTCACACCGTGCGCCTGCTCGGCGTCGACCGTTCGGGGCTCGAGTACGCGTGCGTCCAGGGATGGGGATTCGCCGACGGGCCGACGGACGCCGCGTCGATCGCCGCCATGAAGACGTGGAGCATCAACGCAGTGCGCGTCCCGCTCAACGAGGACTGCTGGCTCGGCATCAACGGCGTGAAGCCGCAGTACGGCGGAGCGGCGTACCGGAGCTACGCGGAAGGATTCGTGCACCGACTCAATGCGGCCGGGCTGACCGTGATCCTCGACCTGCACTGGAACGCGCCCGGCTCGCAGCCCGCGACCGGCCAGCAGCAGATGCCGGACAAGTCGCACTCACCCGCGTTCTGGTCGTCGATGGCTCGCGTCTTCAAGGGGAACCGCAACGTGATCTTCGACCTCTACAACGAGCCGCACGACGTGAGCTGGAAGTGCTGGCGCGACGGCTGCGGCCCATGGGCAGGTATGCAGCAGCTCGTGAACGCCGTCCGGTCGGCCGGTGGGAAGCAGCCGCTCATGCTCGGCGGTCTCGCATGGTCGAACGACCTTTCCGGCTGGCTGCGCTGGCGTCCGCGCGATCCGCTGCATCAGCTGATCGCGTCGTTTCACCTCTACAACTTCACCACGTGCTCGACCGCAGCCTGCTGGGACGCGACGGTGAAGCCCGTGGCCGCGGTCGTACCCGTCGTCACCGGCGAGCTCGGCGAGAACGACTGCGCGTCCGGCTTCGTCGACACGTACATGCCGTGGGCCGACGCCGCCGGCATCTCGTACCTCGGCTGGACGTGGGATACATGGAACTGCAACAGCGGCCCCGCGCTGATCAGCGGCTACGACGGGAAGCCGACGCCGTTCGGTGCCGGCTTCCGTGCACATCTCGCATCACTGCACGGACGCTAGGACCGCGGCCTCGTAGACCGGGTCGCGCGTGAAGCGGTCGAGCTCGTCGGAGAGGACGTCGCTCGGGATGGGCGGATCGCCGGGCGGGAACGGCGCCGGCTTCCCGTCGAGCTCGATCCCCTCGAGGCGCGGGGATTCGACGTGCTCGAGCTCGATGTCGTCGCGTCCGAGCCGCGAGCGCAGCCACCCGACGACGAGGAGCGACTGCGCGGTCGTCCCGAAGACGCGGACGGTGGAGACGTCTGCGATCTCGGGCCACAGCGTCGCGAGATGCGTGCGCCACCGCGACGTGCGCGCCCACGCGATGTCGGAGACTGCAGCGCGGTCGAAGAGCTCGGCGAGATTCCGGTACGGATAGGGGAGGTCGTCCCATTCCGTCGAGTCGACGATGAGACGGTCGGTGACGCCGACGAGCTGGTCGAACTCCTGCGCGCCCCACGGCGGCTCACCCCGCCAGCGGAGGAACACGGGAAGGTCGGAGATGAGCAGCGGCTCGACGACGCTCGCGGGCGCCTTTGCGCGGGCGCCGCGCAGATGCAGCTCGATCACCTCGGAGCAGACTTCGCGTTCGACGCCGGGGACGGCGTAGCACTCGAGCGACACGGCTGCGTCGATGCCGTCGGCGCCGGCGTTCGGTTCGGGGAAGAGCAGGATCGCGCGGGAGGGATGCCGCTCGGCCATGCCGCTGAGCGCGGCGCGCGCGGGCTCGACCCAGCCTTCCGGCACCCAGGCGAGGTGCGTCATGACGCTCGTCCGCAGGCTCGGCTGCGAGCCCTCCGTGGCAGTCGCGGCTCTCAGCTGGGCGATCGCGCCGTCGACATCGGCGAGGCGGACGTCCGCCCCGGTCCACTCGGTCAGTTGCGTCGCCACGACCGGCCGTCCCGCCGCAGCAGCTCCTCGGAGCTCGGCGGCCCCCACGTCCCCGCGGCGTAGTTCGGAAATGCCGGCCGGTCGCGCTGCCACGCTGCGACGATCGAGTCCACGAGGAGCCATTGCTCCTCCACCTCGTCCGCGCGCGTGAACAGCGTCCCGTCACCGAGCATCGTGTCGAGGATGAGACGCTCGTACGCTTCCGGCATCCCGGTTCGGAACGCGCCGCCGTACAAGAAGTCCATGTGCACGGTGCGGATCATCATTCCCTGGCCGGGGACCTTCGCCCCGATCGCGAGCGAGACGCCCTCGTCGGGCTGCACGTGCACGAGGAGCACGTTGGGTCGCAGTCCTTCCGACGACGTCTCCTCGAACGGCGGATGCGGCGCGCGCTTGAACTGGATCGCGATCGTCGTCTCACGGCGTGCGAGTCGCTTGCCCATACGCACATAGAACGGCGTGTCCGCCCAACGCCAGTTGTCGACGAAGAGCTTTGCCGCGACGAACGTCTCTGTCATCGAGTCCGGAGCGACGCCCACCTCCTCGCGGTATGCGGGCACCTCCGCGCCCTCGACGAACCCGCGCCCGTACTGCCCGCGCACAACCGACTTCGGGCCAGGCGTGTGCATCGCCTTCAGCACCTTCACCTTCTCGCTGTGCACGGAGTCCGCGTGGAAGTCGATCGGCGGTTCCATCGCAGTGAGCGCGAGCATCTGGAGCAGGTGGTTCTGGAAGATGTCGCGAATCGCCCCCGCGCTCTCGTAGTACGCTGCGCGACCTTCGATGCCGATCGACTCGGCGACGGTGATCTGCACGTGGTCGATGAACTGCCGGTTCCAGATCGGCTCGAAGATGCCGTTCGCGAACCGCAGCGCCAGCATGTTCTGGACCGTCTCCTTGCCGAGGTAGTGGTCGATTCGGAAGATCTCCTTCTCCTCGAAGTGCGCCCAGAGCATCGTGTTGAGCTCGCGCGCCGACGCCAGATCGTGACCGAAGGGCTTCTCGACGATCAGGCGCGTCCAACCCGTCGTGCTGCGCCGCTTGCCGAGCGCCTCGACGATCGTCGGGAACGCCGGCGGCGGCACCGCGAGGTAATAGACGCGATTGCCGCCGAGGTTCGCCTCGGCATCGCAGCGCTCCACCATCTCGTGCAGCGCGTCCTCGCCGCCTTCGTCGGCGAAGTCCGTCGCGACGTAGCGCATGCTCGCGGCGAGCTCGTCCCAGACGTCCTGCCTGAACTCGTCGCGGGCGTACTTCTGGACCGCCTGCTTCATGTCCTCGCGCCACGCGTCGTCGTCCCCTTCCGTGCGCGCGACGCCGATGATGGCGAAGCGGGGCGGGAGGAGCCGGCGGAACGCGAGCGCGTACAGCGCCGGCAGCAGCTTCTTGTGCGTGAGGTCGCCGGACGCGCCGAAGATGACGAGCGCGCACGGATCCGGCGTCCGTCGGAGGCCGAGGCCTTCGAGGAGCGGGTTCTCGTGCTGCTGCTCAGTCGTCTCGGTCACTGTTCCGGGCTCTTCTCGAGGTGCCCGCCGAAGGCGTGCCGCATCGCGGAGAGAACACGGTCGCCCCAGTCCGCCTCGCCACGCGACGCGAAGCGGTTGAAGAGCGACGCGGCCAGAACAGGCGCCGGCACGCCTTCCTCCACCGCAGCCTGCACCGTCCACCGACCCTCGCCGGAATCACTCACACGGCCTGCGTAGTCGTCGAGGTTCGGCGAGCCGTTCAGCGCCTGCGCGGTCAGGTCGAGCAGCCACGACGAGATCACGGAACCGCGACGCCAAACCTCGCTGATCGCGGCGACGTCGAGCTCGTACTTGTAGTGGTCGGGGTCGCGCAGCGGCGTCGTTTCGGCGTCCGTCTCCTGCGCATGCAGGCCGATGTTCGCGTGCTTGAGGACGTTGAGACCCTCGGCGTAGGCCTGCATCAAGCCGTACTCGATCCCGTTGTGAACCATCTTCACGAAGTGGCCCGCGCCCGACGGGCCGCAGTGAAGCCAGCCCTGCTCCTCCGGCGTCGGGTCGCCCTCGCGGCCGGGGGTGCGTGTGGCGGCGTCGGCTCCCGGCGCCAGCGCCTCGAACACCGGGACGAGCCGCCCGACGGCCTCGTCGTCGCCGCCGATCATCAGGCAGTAGCCGCGCTTGAGACCGAAGACGCCGCCGCTGACACCGACGTCGACGTAGTGGATCTTCCGCTCGCGCAGCTCTCGGCTGCGCCTAAGATCGTCGACGTAGTACGAGTTCCCGCCGTCGATGATGGTGTCGCCCGCCGCTAGGTGCGACCCGAGCTCGCTCACGATCGAATCGACGAGACCCGCCGGCACCATCAACCAGACCGACCGCGGCGCGTCGAGCTGCTGCACGAGCTCTTCGAGCGACGAGGCCGTCGACTCGACATTGGGGTCGTACGTCTTGAGGTCGTGACCGGCCGCCCGGAGGCGCTCGGTCATGTTCGCCCCCATACGGCCGAGGCCGACCATTCCCAATTGCATTACGCGTCCTCCAGGTGGATGCGCGCGACGCGGCGGCCGCGCTCCTTCAACGACTCGTAGTCACCCGCGGCCTGCGCGCGGATGAAGCGCCTGAACCCGAACGGCTTGTCGGGGATGGCGAGCTCCTCGCCGCCGTCGTCGACCACTTGCAGGAAGAGACCCGTGTTCGGGCCGCCCTTGTGCAGCTGGCCGGTCGAGTGGAGGTAGCGCGGGCCGTAGCCGTGCGTGACGACGCAACCCGTGCGCGAGCGCAGCTCGCCCGCGATTTGCGCGATGCGCCGGTCGTTCGCCTCGGACGGCGCAATGAACGCCTGCACGCATGCGTAGTCGCCCTCGCGCGCCTCCGCCACCAGCGCGTCGATCGAGCCTTCGTCGTCGAGCGTCGGGTCCTGACCGGTCGCGAGCACCTCGTTCGTCTTGTCCTTCGCAGCCTGGACGTCGGGCTGGTCGAACGGATTGATCTCGAGCCACGTCGCCGCGACGGCGACGGCGAACTCCCAGCGGAAGAACTCGCCGCCGAGCGCGAACGGCTCGGGGAGCTCCGGCACGACCCATTGCCGATCCGGTCCGTCCGGCGACTCTCCCGGCGCGGGGATGAGACCCTTGCCGAGCTTGCCGGTCGACTCCGCGATCAGCTGCTCGGCCCAGAGGCCGAACCCGCCGTCGGTATCGGCGATGCAGATCTTGTCGCGTCCCTCGCTCCAGCCGGACCCGAACGCAGCGCCGAGCTCGTAGCCGGGGTTCCCCTCGTCGCTGCGGCAGCGCTCCGCCATACGCTCGGCGCTCTCGAGCAGCGCGTCGATGTCGATCCCGACGAGCGCCGCCGGCACCATCCCGAACGGCGAGAGCGCCGAATAGCGGCCGCCGATCGTTGGCTCGCCGTTGAAGACGCCGCGGAAGTCGCGCTCCTTCGCGAGCCCCTCGAGCTGCGAGCCCGGATCGGTGATTGCGACCCATTGGGAGCCCTTGCCGGTCTTCTTCCAGAAGAAGTCCGTGTGCGAGCGCGTCTCGAGTGTCGACCCCGACTTCGACGCCGAGACGAAGAGCGTGCGCTCGAGGTCGAGCTGATCCTCGAGCGCGCGGATCGCGGTCGGATGCGTCGTGTCGAGCACGTGCATCGAGGTCACGCCGAACGTCCGCCGGAGCACCTCCGGCGCGAGGCTCGACCCGCCCATGCCGAGCAGCACGACGGTGTCGAGCCCGTCCGCCTTCATCTCGTCGGCGAACGCCTTCAGCTCGGCAACGCGCTCGCGCATACGGCGTGGCTCATCGAGCCAGCCGAGCCACTTCGCCTCGTCTGCGCCCGTCCACACGGTCGGGTCGCGCTCCCAGATGCGGTCGACTATCTCGCGGCGGTCCGTCACGAGGCGGCGGCCACCAGGTCGCGCTTCTGCTGGACGCCGTCGAGCAGCTCCGCGAACGAGTCGGCGAACTTCTGCACGCCTTCGAGCTCGAGCGTCTCCGTCACGTCGTCGTAGTCGATGCCGACCTTCGCGAGCTCCTCGAGCAGTGCGTGCGCCTTGTTCACACCCTTCGTCACCGTGTCGCCGCGGATCTCGCCGTGATCCTGGAACGCGCTGATGGTCTCCTCCGGCATCGTGTTCACAGTCTCGGGGCCGATGAGTTCCTCGACGTACAGAACGTCGCTGTAGGCGGGGTTCTTCGTCGACGTGGACGCCCACAGACAGCGCTGCGGGTTCGCGCCCTTGCCGGCGAGGAAGTCCCAGCGCGGCCCGGAGAATTGCTGCTGGAAGTGCTCGTACGCGAGCTTCGCGTTCGCGACCGCGAGCTTGCCGCGCAAGGCCAATGCGTCCTTGGAGCCGATCGCGTCCAGGCGCTTGTCCGTCTCGGTGTCCACGCGCGAGACGAAGAAGCTCGCGACCGAGTAGACCGCCTTCGGACTGCCGCCACTCGCAACGAGCCGCTCGAGCCCGCGCAGATACGCCTCGACGACTTCCGCGTAACGCCGCAGCGAGAAGATGAGCGTGACGTTGATGTTCTTGCCGTGTGCGACCGAGTCCTCGATCGCGCCGAGCCCAGGCTTCGTCGCCGGGATCTTCACGTACAGATTCGGGCGGTCGAGCCACGCGTGCAGGCGCATCGCCTCGTCGAAGGTTCCCTCGCGGTCGTATGCGAGCGTCGGGTCGACCTCCCACGAGACGAAGCCGTCGTAGCCCGTCTTCTCGTGGACGGGCGCGAGCAGGTCGAGCGCCGCGTCGACGTCGCGCGCGGACAGCTGGAGGAAGATCTCCTTCGGATCGGTCTCGTGCTCGAGCAGCTCCTTCAGCTGCTCGTCGTACCGCGTGCCGGTGGAGATCGCCTTCTGGAAGATCGTCGGATTCGAGGTGACGCCGACGACGGCGTCCTCGCGCATCATCCGCGCGAGCTCGCCCTCCTCCAGCATGTCGCGCGACAGGTAGTCGATCCAGATCGACTGCCCGTGCTTGGAGACCTCGTGGAGTTTCGAGTCAGCCATGTGCCATCGCCCTTTCCATTGCTTCCACCTTCTTCAGCCGCTCCAGGTATCTGCCCTCGTTGAGGAACGTCGCACCGAGGAACGTGCGCACGAGGTCGGCAGCCAGGCTCGGCCCGACGACTTCCGAGCCGAGGCAAAGGATGTTCATGTTGTCGTGCTCGACGCCCTGGTGGGCCGAGTAGACGTCATGGCAGATCGCTGCCCGGATCCCGGCGATCTTGCACGCCGCGACGGCGGCGCCGACGCCCGAGCCGCAGATCAGCACGCCCCGCTCGGCGCGCCCATCGAGAACGGCTGTACCGATCTCGCGCGCCTTGTCGGGATAGTCGATGCGGACGGCGTCGGTGTCCGTGCCCAAGTCGACGATCTCGTGACCGTCCGCGCGCAGTGTCTCGAGTGTCACGTCTCGGAGATGGACGCCGCGGTGATCGAAGGCCACCGCGACCTTCATCAGCCCACGCGCTCGCGCAGCGCGAGCGCACGCGCGACGACGTTGTCGGCGGTGAACCCGAACTTCTCGAGCACGACGTTTCCCGGCGCGGACGCACCGAAGTGCTCGATCGAGACGGAGTCGCCTTCGTCGCCCACCCACTCCTTCCAGCCGAGCTTCACGCCCGCCTCGATCGAGACGCGGGCCTTCACGTCGGGAGGGAGGATCTCGTCGCGGTACTCCGCCGGCTGCGCCTCGAACAGCTCCCAGCACGGCATCGAGACGACGCGCGTCGGCAGGTCGAGCTGCTTCGCCGCCTCGACCGCCACCGAGACTTCGGAGCCGGTCGCAATCAGGATGAGCTCGGGCGGGTCCTCGCTGTCGTGGACGACGTACGCGCCGCGCGCGACGCCTTCGACCGTCGACCCCTCGAGCGTCGGGACCTTCTGCCGCGTGAGGGCAAGCCCGACGGGGCCGTCCTCGCGCTCGAGCGCGACCTTCCACGCGCCGACGGTCTCCGTCGCGTCCGCCGGGCGGATGAACCAGAAGTTCGGGATCGCGCGCAGCGACGCATAGTGCTCGACCGGCTGATGCGTCGGGCCGTCCTCGCCGAGGCCGACCGAGTCGTGCGTCCACACGAAGAGCGACTGCAACTTGGACAGCGCCGCGAGCCGCACGGCATTGCGCTGGTAGTCGCTGAAGATGAGGAACGTCGAGCTGTACGGCTTCAGCATCCCGTTGTGCAGCGAGATCCCGTTGACGATCGCGCCGCTCGCAAACTCGCGGATGCCGAATGCGACGTTGCGCCCCGCGTGCGTCGCGCTGAAGAGGCCCCCGCCCTTGAAGTCCGTCTTCGTCGACTCGACGAGGTCGGCGGCGCCGCCGATCATCGTCGGCGTGTGGAGCTTGATCGCCTCCATCACCTTCGCGCCCGCGTCGCGCGTGGCCAAGCCCTCGCCGGGCTCGAAGTGCGGCAGTGCCTCGACCCAGCCGGGAATCGGCTTGCCCGTGCTCGCCTGGTCCCAGCTTTCGCGCAGGCCGGGATACTTCGCCGACCACACGCTGAGCTTCTGCTGCCACGCATCCTCGAGCGCGATCCCGCGCTCGACGCCATTCATGTGCGCAGCGACCTCTTCCGGGACGAAGAACTTCTTGTCGGGGTCCCAGCCGAGCACGACCTTGGTTGCGCGCACCTCCTCCTCGCCCAGCGGGCTTCCGTGCGCCTTCGCCGTGTCCATGGCGTGCGGCGCCGGGTAGGCGATGTGGGAGTGGACGATGACGAGCGACGGCTTCGCGGTCTCCGCCTGCGCATTCGCGATCGCCTTGCGGAGCTTGGGGAGCGAGTTCACGTCGTCGACGTGCTGCACGTGCCAGCCCTGCGCCTCGAAGCGCGCGCCTCGATCCTCGGTGAACGAGATCTCCGTCGTGCCGTCGATGGTGATGTGATTGTTGTCGTAGAAGTAGATGAGCTTTCCGAGGCCGAGCGTGCCCGCGATGGACGCCGCCTCGTTCGAGACGCCCTCCATGAGGTCGCCGTCCGAGCAGATGACGTACGTGCGGTGGTCGACGATCTCGTCGTACGGGCGGTTGAAGAGCTCCGCGAGGAAGCGCTCGGCGATTCCGAAGCCGACGCCGTTCGCGAATCCCTGCCCGAGCGGGCCCGTGGTCGCCTCGATGCCGGGCGTGTGATTCACCTCCGGATGGCCGGGCGTGAGCGAATCCCACTGGCGGAAGCGCTTCAGCTCCTCGAGCGAGAGGTTGTAGCCGGCGAGGTGGAGCGACGCGTACTGGAGGATGCAGGCGTGGCCGGCGGAGAGGACGAACCGGTCGCGGTCCGGCCAGTGCGGATTGGCCGGGTTGTGGTCCATGACCTCGTGGTAGAGAAGGTAGGCGAGCGGCGCGAGTGCCATCGCCGTTCCGGGGTGTCCGGCGTTCGCCTGCTGGACGGAATCCATGGCGAGCGTCCGGATGGTGTCGATCGAAAGCTGCTCGATGTCCTGGTCGGCCACGGGGGGAACGATATGCCCCGCACTACCCTTGGTGCGTCATGGCTGTGGTGATCGGATCCAACCTCAGGAAAGAGCTCGCCGGATCGTTGCTCTTCGACGGCGTCTCGTTCAGCGTCGAGCGACGCGACCGGGTCGCGCTCTCGGGCCCGAACGGGGCGGGGAAGACGACGCTGCTGCGCATCCTCGCGGGTGAGACCGAGAAGCACGGCGGCGAGCTCGCCTTCGAGAAGGGAACGCGGGTCGCCCTCCACGACCAGCGCCCGCCGCTCGAGCAGGACGTGACACTGCGGGAGTACGTCCTGTCGGGCGCGCGCGATCTCGTCGCCCTCGAGGGCGAGCTGCGCGAGCTCGAGCAGGCGATGGCCGCCGGCGCGCACGACCAGACGACGATGAACCGCTACGCCGAGGCGCAGGCGCGCCTCGAGCACGCGGGCGGCTACGGCTGGCGCGACCGCGCCACCTCGGTGCTGCGCGGGCTCGGCTTCGCCGACGCGGACCTCGACCGCCAGCTGCGCACGTTCTCCGGCGGCGAGCTGACGCGCGCCTCGCTCGCGCGCGCTCTGGGCGGCGATCCCGACTTGCTGCTGCTCGACGAGCCGACGAACCATCTCGACGTCGCGAGCCTCGAGTGGCTCGAGCGCGAGCTGCAGTCGCTCGACGCGGCCGTCATCCTCGTCGCGCACGACCGCTGGTTCCTCGAGGCTGTAACGACAGCGACGCTCGAGCTCGCCGCGGGACGCTCGACGTTCTTTCCCGGGCCGTGGCACGTGTGGCGCCTCGAGAAGGCAGCGCGGGCTCTGCACGCGCAGAAGGAGGTGCAGCGCGTCCAGGGAGACATCGCGCGCCTCGAGCGCTTCGTCGAACGGTTCCGATACAAGAGGAGCAAGGCCAAGCAGGCGCAGGCGAAGCTCACGCACATCGAGCGGCTGCAAGCGGAACGCTCTGCTGCAGCGAACGACGTCGCGCTCCTCAGCCGTCGGCAACGCACGCTCGGCTTCGAATTCCTCAAGCCCGCGCGAAGCGGCCGCACCGTCGTCGAAGCGGATGCGCTGGAGCTGCGCATCGGGGACCGCCTGCTACTCGAGAACGCGAGTTTTGCGCTCGAGCGCGGCGAGCACGTCGCGCTCGTCGGGCCGAACGGCTCCGGCAAGACGACGTTGCTCGAGGCGATGGTGAACGAGCGCAGCATTCGCATCGGACACGGCGTGCAGGTCGGCTATTTCTCTCAGCAGGAGATGGAGCTCGACACGCGCGGCTCCGTGCTGCAGTGCGTCCAGACGATGACGGGCCTCTCGCGACCGGATGCGCAAACGCTGCTCGGCCGCTTCCTCTTCTCCGGCTGGACCGAGCACGAAAAGTCGGTCACGGTTCTGTCGGGCGGCGAGCGGAGACGGCTTGCGCTCGCGGTCACCGTTGCATCGGGCGCGAACTTCCTCGTGCTCGACGAGCCGACGAACCATCTCGATCTCGACAGCCGCGAGGCGCTGGAGGCAGCACTCGACGCGTTTCCGGGGACGGTGCTGCTCGTGTCGCACGACCGCGCGCTGCTCGACGCGATCGCGGAGCGGACGCTGGCGATCGAGGACGGCGAGCTGCACGGCTACGACGGCGGCTGGGCGGAGATGCTACGCCGGCGGGAAGAGCGTGCCGCCCGCCCCGTTGAGCCCGCACCCAAGGCCCCGAAGGCCTCGAAGCCGAAGCAGGCTCGGAAACCACGGCCGAGCGAGCTCGAGCGGCTCGAAGCCGAGATCGCCGCGCGCGAGGCGGACGTGGCCGAGCTCGAGCGAAAGCTCGCCACCGACTGGTCTGACGTCGAACTCCTCGCCGCGCACAAGCTCGCGCGGGACGCGCTCACCGCACTACTCGGGCGGTGGGAGGCGCTTTTCGAAGCACAGACTGAGCGCGCGTGAGTCGTACGGCGGGTAGCAGGGGATGCGCTCGTAACCGGAAGAGCGGTAGAGGCCGAGCGCTTCCGGCTGCCGGTCGCCGGTCTCGAGGACGACGCCGCGGTAGCCGAGACGGAGCGCCTCCGCCTCGAGCTCGACGAGCAGCAGCCGGCCGAGTCCCCGGCCGCGCGCTACGGGCACGACGTACATCCGCTTCAGCTCCGCTCGTGCGTCGTCGAAGCGTGCGATTCCGCCGCACGCGATCGCAGCGCCGCCGCCGTCGCGCACCACGAGGAAGACGCCGTCCGGCTCGACGAACATCGCCGCCTCGCGCGTCGGACCGATGTCCGCCTCGCCGCCGTACAGGCAGCGCATCTCCTCCTGCTGCGCAGCGGCGAGCGCCTGCACATCCGGGTGGTCGAACGGCTCAGGCCCAGAACGCATCGAACGTGGCGTCGAGCGGCACGGCGGTGATGTCCTTCAGCTGCCCGTCGACGAAGCGAATGACCAGCGCCTGGTCGACGTCCAGCTCGATGCCGTTGCGCGTGCCCATCGCGCGGTAGATCGCAACTCCCCACTCGTCGTCTGCGAGCACGGTGTGCAGCCTGCTCCGATACGTCCCGTCGGTCTCGAGGCCGGTTCGCCGGAGGAACTCGACCACGTCACGCGGGCCGCGGTACTCGCCGCTCATGATCGTGTTGCCTGGGACGCGCCAGACGACGTCGCGGGCAAGCGCCGCGGCGATCACCTTCGGGTCGCGGCCGAACGCGGCGAACAGCCGGCGCGTGAGAGCGGCGTTGGGATGCTCGTCCGTCATCGCTCCTCAAGCACGAACGTCTGCACCTCTGCGAGCAGCCGCGCAGGGTCGGGATCGAGCGCCGTGCGCTCGGGCGAGGCGTAGTACGCGGCGTCAGCGGTCTCCAGGTCGTCGTGCCCGACGAGCCAGACGAAGCGATCGTCCTCGCCGACCCACGGGCCGAGCACCGTGAACCCCAGCGACTCGCGCAGCGGCCGCACATGCGCGCGAAACTCGTCCACCCACTCGTCCATCCGTCCGGGTCGCACGCGGTACATGCGCAGCTGCCAGCGCTTCACTCGCCAGTTCCCAGAGTCGCGACCACGGCCTCCGCGATCACCTTCAGCGGCCGGCCCGAAGCCTGGCTGGCTCTGCGCAGCCGGGCGAACGCATCCTGCTCGGACAGCTTCTCCTTCTCCATGAGCAAGCCTTTCGCGCGCTCGATCACCTTGCGCGCGGCGAGAGCCTCGGCGAGCGACTCCGCCTCTTCGCGCACGGCCTGCAGCTCCTCGTGGCGGGCCGTTGCGGCGGCGATCGCCGGCAGGAGGTCCTGCTCGCGGAACGGCTTGACGAGGTACCCGAAGACGCCCGCCTCGACCGCGCGCGCGACGAGCTCCTCCTGACCGTAGGCGGTGAGCATGACGATCGGGATCGGGCGCTCTTCGAGAATGCGACGCGCCGCTTCGATGCCGTCGAGGTTCGGCATCTTCACGTCCATGATCGCGAGGTCGGGCAGCTCGGAGCGCGCGAGCGCGACTGCCTCCTCGCCGTCGCGCGCCTCCGCGCACACGTCGAAGCCCGCGCGCGCGAGCATCTCCTTCAAATCGAGACGAATGATCGTCTCGTCCTCTGCGACGAGGATCCTCATGGGTGGACAGCATTCCTGAGACGGATGCCGCTGAACTCGAGGGTTGTGCGGATCACGTTGTCCCACAGCGGATAGAGCGCCGGCGCGATCCGCAGCTCGATACCCGCGTCCGCATGCCGGGCGAGCAGGTCGCCGAGCTCGACCAGCTCGAGCGGCACGACCGTCTCCCGCGAGACGAAGAACTTGTCCCACGGCTCGAACGTCTCCTCCGGCAGCCGGTACGCGAAGAGCCGCACACCCCGCATGCGCTCGAGCCAGGCGGATTCGATGACGCTGACCCGCCGCGACCGTTCGCCGTCGAGCCAGCGCTCGACGTCGTCGTCGCTCGTGTCGTCACTCGCCCACCACGTTGCGCGCGGGCAGTCCCTCGGGAACCAGTAGAGCGGCATGTGCCACGTGTCGACGGCGTAGACGAGCGGCTCGTCGTTCGCGTGCAGCGGCCGGTGATGCGGGACGAAGACGTCGATCGTCGGGTCCTCGCTCACGTGCCAGAGAGCGTCGATCACAGCGACTCGACGATCTCGCGCGGCTCGGGCCAGTACAGGAGCTCCGCCGCCGCGCCCGGCGTGCACCACCGATACTCGTCGTGCTCCCAGTCGAGCGTCGGCTCCCAGCCGGCCGGCGCGTCGGCGACGAAGCTCTCGACGCGGATGCCCTCGTACGTGAACGTGCGGTCGAGCGGCGCCACCTCGGTGACGAGCCCGGTCTCCTCCTGCAGCTCGCGCGCGGCTGCCTCGGGGTAGGACTCCCCTTCCTCGACGCCGCCGGCGACGCTATGCCAGTACCCGCCGTTCTCCGGCGAGCGGTGGACGGCGAGCACCTGGTCGCCGCGTCGCACGAAGATGATCACCTCCCGCGTCCTCATCCCGGGAACACGACCTCGGCGCGGGTGCCACCGTCGGTGCGCAGGTCGAACGAGCCTTGCAGCTCGTCACGCACAAGCGCGCGCACGATGGAGAGACCGGTGCCCGCGTCGGCACCGCTGGGGCCGGCTCCCTCGTCCGCGATGGCGAGCACGACCTCGCCGTCACGACGCGCGAGCTCGATCCGCACGTCGCCGGCACCATGCTCGAGCGCGTTCTGCAACAGCTCGCTGAAGACGAGCGCGAGCGCCGTCGCACGCTGACCGGCAAGCGACACCGCCTCGAGGCTCGCCGACACGTCGCGCCCCGCCGCGAGCCCCTGGACGAGCATCGCGCGCAGGCGGTCGATGAGGTCGGCGAGCTCGACGTCCTCCTCGCGCTGCTCGGTGAGCACTTCGTGCACCGCTGCGATAGCGAGGATGCGGTTGACGGAATGCTCGAGCGCCTCGCGCGGGTCGACGTCCTCGGCGCGCGACTGTAGGCGCAAGAGAGATGCGACCGTCTGCAGGTTGTTCTTCACTCGGTGGTGGATCTCTTGCGCGAGCACGCCGCGCATGACCGCTCGGCCGTGCTCGAGGGCGACCGCCGCGTGGTGCGCGATCGCCTCGAGCAGGGCGCGGTCGTCGTCCGAGAACGGCACGTCGCGGTCGGCGACGAGCTCGCCGATCTGCCGGCTGCGCCAGCGCAGCGGAGTGCGCACGGCATACGCACCCGCGCGGCCTTCCGGCCACGCGATACGGCCGTCCTCGAGCACGAGCGCCGCACCGGTCGCGGACACCGCGTCCATCGTCGTCTTCACGATCGCCGAAAGCGACTCCTCCAGGTAGAGCGACTCCGACACGGCCTCCGAGATGCGAGCGAGCGCCTCCAACTCGGCTACGCGTCGCTGGGCCTGCGCATACAGCTGTGCGTGCACGATCGTCTGCGCGACCTGGTCGGCGATCGATTCGACGAGCCCGATCTCGGACGCGTCGTACTCGCGTGCCGATCGCGTGCGCACGTTCAGCGCACCGGCGAGCTTCTCGCCGTGCACGAGGATCGGCACAGCGAGGATCGACTCGTACTGCGACTCGGGCAGGTTGGGGAAGTGCTTGAAGCGCGGGTCGAGATGCGCCTGCGCCGGAATCATCACCGGGGCGCGCTCGGCGGCTGCGCTGCCGGTAATGCCCTCGCCCGGCCGAAGCTTCGGCCGCCGGGTCATCTCGTCGACGCTCGTCCCGTAGGTGGCCCGCAGGACGAGCTCGTCGGTGCGGTCGTCGTACAGGTAGACGAAGCACGCGTCGGCGTGGAGGGCCTCCGCGACCCGGGTCGCGATGAGGTGGAGCACCTCCTCGAGGTCGAGCGTCGAGTTGACGGCGGCCGTCGTCTCGGTCAGCAGGCGCAGATGCCGCTCGGTCGCCTCCACCTCCCGAATCGTAGGGGGAGGATTCCGGGGCCCGTTAACAAACCTTTTACCCCGACCCTGCTAAAAACCTTGCAGGGCGGGAATAGCGTCATTCACATGAGCGCCCTCGCCATCGACCTCCGCCGGACCGCCGGCTACATCGTCGCCGACAGGCAGGGTCGCCTCGTGGGGAAGGTCGAGTGCCCGATGTACGGCACCGCTCCTGACGTTCCGGACGCGCTGTCGGTGAAGTCCGGCCTCTTCTCGCGCCGCCGGCGCCTCGTCCCGGCCGACACGATCGACCAGATCGACGGCTCGAGCGGCGTCATCGAGCTTCGCGTCGACCGCGACGCGATCCGCTCGTTCCTTTAGACCGCACAACGTCGGCCCCTTAACGACCACGAGGCGCAAGGCGCCTCGCAGTCGGCCGTCAGTTGGACTCGCCTCCGCAGGGGACGAGCCGTCCTGATTGTGTCAGGTCTGTCAACTCACAAAACCGCGAGGTACTTCTTCATCTCCCAGTCCGTGAGCTGGACCCGGTACTCGTCCCACTCCTTGCGCTTCAGCTCGACGTAGCGGTCGAAGATATGGGGGCCGAGGGCCTTCCGGGCCAGATCCGACCGGGAAAGCTCGTCGATCGCCTCGCCGAGGGTCTCGGGCAGGGAGACAATCCCCCGCTCGCGCCGCTGCTCAGCGGTCAGGTGGTAGAGGTTCGTCTCCATCGGATCCGGGAGCTCGTAGCCCTTCTCGATCCCCTCGAGGCCGGCGTGCAGGAGGCAGGCGAACGTGAGGTAGGGGTTGCACGCGGGATCCGGGCAGCGGAGCTCGGCGCGGGTCGCCTGCTCCGAGCCGGGCTTGTACAGCGGGATCCGGATCAGCGCCGACCGGTTCCGCTGCGACCAGGCGACGTAGACCGGCGCTTCGTACCCGGGCACGAGCCGCTTGTACGAGTTCACCCACTGCGCAAACACGGCCGCGATCTCGCGTGCGTGGCGGAGCTGGCCGGCGATGAACTGCTTGCCGACGTCCGAGAGGTGCCACTTGTCGTCGGCGTCGAAGAACTGGTTGCGCCCATCGGTGAACAGGGACTGATGCGTGTGCATCCCCGATCCGTTCTCGCCGAAGAGCGGCTTCGGCATGAAGGTCGCGTGGTAGCCGTGCTGCTTCGCGACCTCCTTCACGACGAGCCGGTACGTGAGCATGTAGTCGGCCATGTCGAGCGCGGGCGCAAAGCGGATGTCGATCTCGTGCTGCGACGGCCCCACCTCGTGGTGGTGATACTCGACGGGGATCCCCATCCGCTCGAGCGCGCGAATCGTGTCGCGGCGGACGCTCGTCGCCGCGTCCATGGTCGTCTGGGCGAAATAGCCGCCCTCGTCGAGCGTCTCCGTCCCCTTCTCGTCCTTGAAGAGGAAGTACTCGGCCTCCGGGCCGACGTTGAACGTGTCGAAGCCCATCGACTGCATCCGCTCGAGCGCGAGGCGGAGGACGTTGCGCGGGTCGCCGTCGTACGACTTCCCGTCGGGCGTGACAATGTCGCAGATCATGCGGCCGGCGCGGCCGTCGGGCAGGACGCGGAACGTCTCCGGGTCGGGGATCGCGACCATGTCCGACTCCTCGATCGCGTTGAAGCCGGTGATGGACGAGCCGTCGAAGCCCATGCCGTCGTCGAGCGCGCCTTCGACCTCGCCGACGGTGATCGAGAAGCTCTTCAGGTGCCCCTCGAGATCGGTGAACCAGAGGAGCATGTCCTCGACGCCGGTCTCCTTGATCTGCTTGAGAACGCGCTTCCGCGCCTCCGGGTCGGACGTCGCCCGGTTCTTGCTCTCGACCTGCGCCATCGGTGTTCCTCCTCGCTCGCTCGACGCGGAGGAGCCTATCGCCAGGCGGTCTCTTGCACGAGCGCGCGTTCCTTCAGCGGCTCCCACCAAGTGCGCCGCGACGCGTACCAGTCCACCGTTTCGCGCATCCCGTCCTCGAAGGGGATGTCCGGTTTCCAGCCGAGCTCGGTTCGGAGCTTCGACGAGTCGAGCAGGTAGCGGCGGTCGTGCCCGGGCCGGTCCGGGACGATCGTCTTCAAGGACTCAGGCTTGCCCGTCAGCGCCAGGACGGCGTCGGCGATCTCCTCGATCGACTTCTCGATCCCGCTGCCGACGTTGTACGTCTCGCCTACGCGGCCGCCCTCGAGCACGAGCTCGATCGCGCGGCAATGGTCTTGCACATGCAGCCACTCGCGCTTGTTCGTCGTCGACGCATACAACGGTAGCTCGAGGTCGTCGAGTGCGTTCGTGACGAAGAGCGGGATCACCTTCTCGGGAAACTGCGCCGGCCCGTAATTGTTCGAGCAGTTCGTGATCGTCACCGGCAGCCCGTACGTCTCGTGGTACGCGCGCACTGCATGGTCGGCGCCTGCCTTCGACGCGTTGTATGGCGTGCGCGGACGGTACGGCGACTCCTCGGTGAAGACCTCGACGCTGTCGAGCGGCAGGTCGCCGTACACCTCGCACGTCGAGACGTGGTGGAAGCGCTTCACCTCAGTGCGCTTCGACGCTTCGAGCAGGGCCTGCGTGCCGAGAACGTTCGTCCGGAAGAAGCGGCCCGGGTCGACGACGGCAAGGCTGTTGTGGGACTCGGCGGCGAAGTTGACGACGACGTCGATGCCCTCCGCCTTCAGCAACTGCTCGCACAGCTCGAGATCGGCGATGTCGCCCTCGACGAAGCCGATCCGATCCTCGACGTCGGCGAGCGAGCGGCGATCCCCCGCGTAGGTCAGGAGGTCGAGGACGACTACGTGGTCGTCCGTGTGCCGCTCGAGCCAATAGCGGACGAAGTTCGAGCCGATGAACCCGGCGCCGCCGGTGACGAGGAGTCGCATCGCGGCATGACTTTAGCCCGACGCGCCGAAACCCGATTTACAAAACATGACTTTGCTAGCTTCGCCGTCCACCCGGATGCCTCTTCGTGCGCTCACGATCGCTCTTGCCGTGGGCCTGCTCGCCGCAGGGCCGGCCGCCGCGTCCCCGAAGGACCTGCCGCCGGTGTGCGCCGCCACATGCGTGGCCGCCAAGCCGGGCACGGGCGCACTCTTCCTCTTCAGCGGGCACGGCTGGGGGCACGGCATCGGCATGAGCCAGTACGGCGCTTGGGGCTACGCGCTGCACGGCTACGGCTACCCGCAGATTCTCGCGCACTACTACCCGGGCACGACCATCGGGACCGCGCAGACGAACCTCATACGCGTCCTCCTCGCCGACGGCAAGAAGAAGCTGAAGGTCTCGTGTGCCGTGCCCTTCTCCGTCACCGACGGGAACGGCGTCACGCATCAGCTCCCAGCGGGCCCGTACACCCTGTCGAGCGCGTCCCTCGCCTGGCCGGCGCCGCTGACGTTCGATGCCGGCGCCGGCGGATGGATGACGCTCACGCGTCCCTACCGCGGCCAGCTCGAGGTCGACGTCGTGAACGGAAAGCTCCGCGCGATCAACGTCGTCGGGCTCGAGGACTACCTGTACGGCGTCGTCCCCTCGGAGATGCCGTCCACGTGGTCTCCCCCGGCCCTCGAGGCGCAGGCGGTGGCGTCGCGCTCGTACGCACTCGCGACGCGGAAGATCGCCGCGCCGTTCGACGTCTATGCCGACACGCGTAGCCAGGTGTACCTCGGCGTCTCGCACGAGACCGCGGCGACGAACGCCGCCGTCGACGCGACGCGGGGCCAGGTGGTCATGTACGCCGGCAAGGTCGCGGCCACGTTCTTCTTCTCCAGCTCGGGCGGGGAAACGGAGTCGATCGCCGACGGCTGGGGCGTCGCCCCCGTGCCGTATCTCGTCTCGGTCTCCGATCCGTTCGACGTGCTCTCGCCGTACCACAACTGGGGCCCGGTGCCGATCAGCGCCCGGACCTTCGCGAAGGCGCTCAACGTGAAGGGATCGATCCTCGACCTGCAGACGACCGTCGATCCGGCCGGCCGCGTCAGCCGGGTATCGGTGCTGACCCTGCCGTCGCTGTCGGTGAAGACGTCGACCGCGCCGTCCTTCGCCGGCGGCACCGTCAGCGGGGCGCTCGGGCTACGCTCGACCTGGTTCAGCGTGTCGATGATGTCGCTCCAGCAGCCTGCTCCCGTCGCACCCGTCCCGTTCGGCTCGTCCGTGACGCTGACGGGGCTCGTCCGCGGCATCACGGGGGTATCGCTCGAGCAGCGCGTCTTCGGCGGATCGTGGACGCTCGTCGGCCCCGTCGCTCCTGCCGCCGACGGGTCGCTGCTCCTGCCCGAGGTGCCGACGGTGACGACCGACTACAGGCTCGCGACGCCGGCTGCCGCCGTCGGGTATCAGCGTGTGCGCGTCGCCCCGCTCGTGCAGCTCGCGGGGCCGATGCCCGGCACGGTGGCCGGGACGGTCCAGCCCGTGCTTCCGGGGGTGCCGGTCGAGGTCGACACGCAGAACGCCGACTTGACGTGGACGGCGCTCGCGGCAGGAGTCGTGAATTCCGACGGAACGTTCAGCCTTCCCGTCGACGTTCCGGCAGGAGCGACGTACCGCATCGTCGTCACGCCCGGGCAGGGCTACGCCCCCGGCATGACGGCGCCGCAGGTATCAACCGGGTAATGCGCCGCGTCCTGCTGCTCCTCGTCACCGCGGCGCTCGCGGCGGCGGCGCCTGCGGCTGCCTTCACGCCGACGAATCCGCTCGCGCCGCGCCAGTGGTACCTACAGGACGACCACGCGTTCGACGCATGGCCGACGCCGCCGACCGATCTTCAACCTGTCAGGGTCGCGATCGTCGACTCGGGCATCGACTGCACCCTTCCCGACTTCGCCGGCCGGCTGGTCGCGGCGCGCAGCTTCGTCGGGGGCAGCCCGTGCTCCGACACCGAGGGGCACGGGACGTTCGTCGCCGGGGAGATCGCCGCGAACCTCGGCACCACCGGCATCGTGGGCATCGCCTACACGGCGCAGCTCCTCATCGCGAAGGTCGTGACCGCGGACGGGACGATCCCACTGGTCGCCGAAGCGGCAGCCATTCGCTGGGCGGCGGACAACGGAGCGCGCGTGATCAATCTCAGCCTCGGGGGCGTGCGCGACCTGAAGGACCCGACACAGGACACCTTCTCGGCGCTCGAGGAGTCGGCGGTCGAGTACGCGTACTCGAAGGGTGCGGTGCTCGTGGCCGCCGTCGGCAACGGCGACGAAGCGCCGACGATGCCGTGGCCGTATGCGAGCTATCCGGCCGCACTCCCTCACGTCATCGGCGTCAGCGCGCTGACGCGCACCGGCAGCGTCCCGGACTTCTCGAACCGAGATCCCATCTTCAACGACCTGTCCGCGCCCGGCTCGTCGATCTTCTCCACCTTCCCGGCGTCGCTCACCGCCCTGCGCACCGGCTGCCCCGACCAGGGATATTCGGACTGCGGCACAGAGGACTACCGCAATGCCGAGGGGACGTCGTTCGCGGCGCCGCAGGTCTCGGCCGCGGCCGCCGTGCTCTTCGCGGTCGATCCGGCGCTGACGAACAGCCAGGTCGGCTTCATCCTCGAGCGGACGGCGGACGACGTCAACGCGACGAACGGCTGCCCGAAATGCGGCCTTCTCCGCGACCCGCTCAGCGGCTGGGGCCGACTCGACGTGGCGAAGGCGGTCGAGGCGCTTGCGGGGCCGATTCCGCCGCCGGATCAGTACGAGCCCAACGACGACGCCGGCACGCAGGCCTGGACCGTGTGGGGGCGGAAGGACAAGCTGCAGGCGACGATCGACTACTGGGACGACCCCGTCGACGTCTACCGCGTCGAGCTCCAGAAGAAGCAGCTGCTGCTCGCGCAGCTTGCGGCAAGCGCAGGCCCGAGCCTCGAGCTCGAGTTGTGGAATCCGCGCACGAAGCACGTCGACCGCGCGTCGTCGCTGCAAGACCTCGTCGCGCAGTCGATGACGAAGCGGCTTCGCTACACCGCACCGGCCCGCGGTTGGTACTACCTCGAGGTCAAGGCGGCCTCGGCGGGCTTCGCCCCGTACGCCCTCTCGATCACGAAGACGACTGGTTCTCCAGCAGCTCGTCGGCGCTGACGGTCCGCAGCACGCGCGCCGGGCTACCGACGACGAGCATGCGCGGCTCGACGTCCTTCGTCACGACAGCGCCGGCGCCGATGAACGCCTCTTCGCCGACGACGATGCCCGGGCACAGGATCGCGCCGCCGCCGACTCTAGCCCCCCGCCGGATCGTCGGTCCCTTGATCAGGTCGTGCCGCTTCTCCGTGCGTCCCATGAAGTTGTCGTTCGTCGTGACGACGCACGGCGCGATGAAGACGTTCTCCTCGAGTGTCGAGTACGCCGTGATGTAGGCCTCGGCCTGGATCTTCGTCAGCGCGCCGATTGTGGTGTCGTTCTCGACGAGGACGCCGCGTCCGACAACGACGTCGTCCCCGATCTCGACGCGCTCGCGGATGCATGCCTGGTCGCCGATGATGACGCGCGCGCCGACGTGCGAGCCGGCGAAGACGATCGCACCGGTCGAGATGATCGTGTCGTCGCCGATCTCCGTGGGCGGCAGCGGCTCGCGCTTCGCCGTCGACCGCGGCGAGAGCGCAGGCTGCTTGCCGACGACCGCGTTCTCGAGCACCTTGACGCCGTCACCGAGAACCGTTCCCGGATAGACGATCGCACTGGGGTGGATCTCAGCCACGGAGGGATTCCGTCAGCCGGTCGAGCGCGCGCACGACCCGTGCGCCGTCCTCCGCCACCTTGAGGCGGTCGCCCTCACCCGCGATCAGGCGCAGGAACTCCTGGCACTCGAGCTTGAGCGGCTCGTCCGTCGGGATCTTCGGGATGGAGATGTCGCCGGAGCGCGTCTGCCACTCGCCGTAGCTGTCTGTGCGCTTCCACGGGGCCTTCTCGTAGATGGTGACCTTGCGCTCGAGCTCCATATCGTCGAACACGACCATCTTCTCGCGGCCGACGACCGTGATCCGCCGCATCTTGTGCGGGTCGAGCCACGACAGGTGCATGTGCGCGATCTTTCCGCTCGGGAAGCGCAGGTAGCAGAAGACGACGTCCTCGACGCCCTCGGTGAGAAAGTCGCGTCCGTTCGCAACGCAGAGCTCCGGCTCCTCGTCGAGGAGGTAGAGCATCACCGACAGGTCGTGCACGCCCAGCGACCACAGTGCATTCTCGTTCGTGCGCACGATGCCGAGGTTCTGCCGGTTCCCGTACACGCAGAGCACGTCGCCGAGCTCGCCGTCGTCGATCAGCTGTTTCAGCTTGCGGATACCGGGGTGGTAGAGCAACAGGTGGCCGGGCATGAGCACGAGGTCGCGCTCGCGGGCGATGGCTACGAGCTCGTCGATCTCGGGCGCGCGCATCGCCGGCGGCTTCTCGACGAGGACGTGCTTGCCCGCTGAGAGCGCGCGCTTGGCCAGCTCGTAGTGCGTCGGCACCGGAGTGGCGATGACGATTGCAGAGACGCCGTCGTCCGCGAGAAGGTCGTCGAAACCGACGTACATGCGCGCGTTCGGGTAGCGCGCCGCGTACCGGTCGCGCAGCTCGGGATCGAGATCGCACAGCGCAGCGAGGACGCCGAGGTCGTCGAAGTTCCGCGCGAGGTTCGGCCCCCAGTAGCCGAGACCGGTGACGGCGATCAAAGCTTGAAGACCTTGTCCGACGCGGTGCCCGTGGCGCCGGTCGCGTTGCGCAGGTCGACGACGATGGCCGCGTCGTCGACGAGCTTGTCGTAGTCGACACTCGAGTGCGCCGTCACGATCGCAACACAGTCGTAGCCCTTCGGATCGAGCGGCACCGAGCTCAATCCGTCGAACTCGGGGACATGCGGGTCGTGATAGGCGACATCCGCGCCGGCATTGCGCAGCAGCAGCAGGAGCTTCTCTGCAGGCGACTCGCGCACATCGCCGATGTCGGCCTTGTACGCGACGCCGACGAGCAGGATCTTCGAGCCCTTGAGCGAGCGCTGCGCACCGTGGTTCAGCGCCTGCGAGATGACGGACCGGCAGAAGTACGGCATGTTGTTGTTGATCTCGCCGGCGAGCTCGATGAACCGCGTGTTGAAATCGAACTCGCGTGCCTTCCAGGCGAGGTAGTACGGATCGAGCGGGATGCAATGCCCGCCGAGCCCCGGGCCCGGCTGGAACGGCATGAAGCCGAACGGCTTCGTCGCGGCGGCGTCGATCACCTCCCACACGTCGATGTCCATCCGGTCGCACAGCTGCGCGAGCTCGTTGACGAGCGCGATGTTCACCGACCGGAAGATGTTCTCGAGCAGCTTCGTCAGCTCGGCGGCCTCGGCCGTCGAGACCTCGTGCACGTTGTCGAGCGCGCTGCGGTACAGCTCGGCCGCTGCCTTCGTCGATGCGGCATCGAGCCCGCCGACGACCTTCGGCGTCGACTTCGTCGTCCAGTCGGTGCGGCCCGGGTCGACGCGCTCCGGCGCAAATGCGAGGTGGAAGTCCGCGCCCGATTTCAATCCACTGCCTGCCTCGAGCAGGGGCTTCAGCTTCTCTCGTGTCGTGCCGGGATACGTCGTCGACTCGAGGACAACCACGTGCCCCTTCTTCAGGTGCGGCGCGATTGCGCGCGCAGCGCTCTCGATGTAGTCGAGGTCGGGCACGCGCTGGGGCGACAGCGGCGTCGGCACCGCGATGATGACCGCGTCGCAGTCGGCAACGACGCCGAAGTCGGTCGTCGCGCCTATGAGCCCGGCGTCGACGAGCCGCTTCAGGTCCGCGGAGCTGACGTCCTCGATGTGGCTCACGCCGCGGTTGATGCCGTCGACCACCGACTGCTGGACGTCGACGAGGACGACGTGCTTGCCGGCCTCCGCGAACGTCTGTGCGTGGGGCATGCCGACGTAGCCGGCGCCGATGATGGCGATGTCGGGATTCACGCCGCGGCAAGGCTAGCTGCGACCCGCTTCGCCGCCGCCCCGTCTCCGTACAGCTGCGGGCGGTCGTCCGGCATGCGGGCTTCCGCCACCGCCGCGGCCAGCCGGGCGGGGTCGTCGTCGACGAGCACGTTGGCGCCGACCTCGACCGTGTCCACCCACTCGGTCGACGGCCGCGCGGTGACGCACGGCACGCCGTACCAGTACGCCTCCTTCTGGAGGCCGCCCGAATCGGTGACGATCACGCGCGCCTGCGAGCTCAGCGCCGCCATGTCCAGGTAGCCGAGCGGTTCGATCACGCGCACGTTCGGAGGGAGTTCACCGATCCTCGCGCGCGCGCGCGGGTGTGCGGGAAAAACGACCGGCTCCCCTGTGCGGCCGAGGCCCTCGACGATGCGCGCGAGCCGGCCCGGCTCGACGTTCGCCTCCCGGTGGATGGTCGCAACGAGGTAGGCGCCGGGCTCGAGACCGAGCCGGCCGAGGATGGCGGAGCGCTCACGCGCGATCGGGGCGAGCCGGAAGCTCGCATCGGCCATGACGTCGCCGACGACGGCGATCGTGCCGGGGACGCCCTCCTGCACGAGCGTCGCCCGCGAGCGCTCGTCCGGGCACAGGAGCAACGCCGCCATGCGGTCGACCGCGATCCGGTTGCGCTCCTCCGGCATGGAGAGGTCGCCGCTGCGCAGCCCCGCCTCGACATGCGCAACGGCAACGGCGCCGGCAGCCTCGGCTCCCGCGAGCGTCGAGTTCGTGTCGCCGTACACGAGCAACCAGTCGGGCCGCTCGCGGTCAACAGTGGCGGCTATCGCGGGCCGCATCGCCTCGGGGTCGGAAGTGTGCAGGTCGAGCCGGTATGCGGGCTGCGCCAGGCCGAGCTCCTCGAAGAAGACCTCCGACAGCTCGCGGTCGTAGTGCTGCCCGGTGTGGACGACGGCCTCGTCGATGCCGGCGTCGCGCAGCGCGACCGACACCGGCCCGGACTTGATGAACTGCGGACGGTTGCCGACGACCGAGAGAATCTTCACGGCCACGAGGCTACAATGGCCGCCGCTTCGGGCCGTTAGCTCAGCTGGTAGAGCAGGGGACTCTTAATCCCAAGGTCGCAGGTTCGATCCCTGCACGGCCCATCAACTCGTCGGCTGGTTCCTCCCTCCGGTGGCGACGAAGCTGACGCAGTCGCCCTGATTCTTGAACACGCCGAAGGACTGCCAGCCGCCCTTCTTGCACTGGTCCTTGCTCGTCGGCAGCAGCGGGATCGGGCCGTTCGGGAGCGTCGAAGTGAATGTTCCGCCAAAGCCGCCGATGAACGCCGGATTCGGCTCGGTCACGACGAAGCCGCCCCACGTCCCTTCGTCATGGAACTGTCCCGCCGACGTGGAGATCGTCGCCGAGTACGTCGTTTCGAACTTGGAGGTGAACCCGCCGTCCGCGAAGCAGAAGACTTCGCCGCCGGCGGCCTGCTCCGTCCCGGTCACTGTCGAGTCGGCGGTGGTGATCGTGAACGTCGCCGTGCCGTCGACCATCGCGTTCGACGCGTAGTCGAACGTGAGCGTCTCGGTGTATGTCCCGCTGTAGGGCCCGGAAGCCGTACCCGATGCGACGATCGTTGCCGATCCACTGGGACCGCAGTCGGTGCTCGTCGTCGCCGTTCCGGGGGTGAACGTCTCGCCGGTGAGAGACGGCGGAGTCGCCGCGGACGCGACTCCGGCCATGGACAGCGCCGCAACGACGGCGGTCGCGAGGAGCTGCTTGTGCATGGGACGCCTCTCGTTCGGGGGACGTTCGCAGCGCGACGCTACGCCTGCCGCCACGTCCTTTCAAGGACCGAACGGGATCTCAGGCGTCCACGACACGCAGAATGGTGCTGACGACGTCGTCCAGCGGCGCCGTGGTTCGGACCTCGTGGGTCGCGACTCGACGAAGGAGCGGCTCCACGGTTTCCACGTCGTCGATGAAGCGGCGCAGCTCCTCCGGCGACTTGCCGTACGAGTTGTTCGTGCGAGTCGCCACCCGGTCCATCAGAGTCTCGATCGGCGCACTCAGGAGAACGATGCAGTCGAACCGCGGTTGGAACTTCACCTGGTTCTCCTCGCACCCTGCGACGAACAACACGTCGGCGTCCTCGGCTGCCAGAAGCGCCTCGATGGCGTCCTCGCGCCACAGCTGAAGGCCGTCCGGCTGGAGCTCGCACCACCCGTCGTCGGTGTCGACGGCCTTGTACCCGCGAGCGACCAACTCCCGGACGACGCTCGACTTGCCGGTCCCCGACATCCCGGTCAGAAGGACGCGCTTCACGCCGGAAGCGTAGAAGGCTGCCGGCCGGCTGGAGCGTCCTGCCGGCCGGCAGCCAGAACTTCGCGGCTTAATACGGCGGTGCCGAAGGCCCTTCGTCGACGTACGTCCGGCGCCGCGTGAAGTAGCCGGGGCCGGCCCACGACGACCAGAAGATCATCGACAGCGCAACTCCCACGATCCCGACGATCAGCAAGATCCAGCCGACTGCGTGGATGTTGACGCCGGAGACCGTCGCGTTCACGGCGAACGCGAGAACGGCGCCGACTGCCGCGAGCAGGATTCCAACTCCGAGACCCATACATCCTCCTTTGAGGTCAGCCCGAAAAGGGGGCATGCGAGAAACGGAGAAGTGGCCGATTCGGGTTCGGCAAGTCGCTGCGCGAGCTTTCGTCTAGGCTCCGAACCGGATGCGCAGGGGCTCGATCGCGTCGCTGCTGGGGATCGGAATCGTCGCGGGCGGGATCGCCGCCGCCGTGGCGCTCGCGATCCCCTGGCTCCCCGTTTCGGCCTCGAAGGAGGCCGGCCGGATCGACTTCGTGTTCTGGTTCGTCGTCACGATCTGCATCGTCGTCTTCGCGGTCGTGGCCGCGGTCATGCTCTATTCGATCGTCCGCTTCCGGGCCGCGCCGGACGACGACTCGGACGGCCCGCCGATCCACGGCCACACCGGGCTCGAGATCACGTGGACGCTCATCCCGACCGTGCTCGTGACCGCCATCGGCATCACGAGCGCGATCGTCCTCTCCCGTAACGACGCCTTGGCGAAGAACACGCTTCGGATCAACGTCATCGCCCAGCAGTTCACGTGGACGTTCAAGTATCCGAGCGGCCTGACGAGCGCGTCGCTGATGCTGCCGAACGAGCGCGAGGTGCAGCTCCGCTTCCAGTCGAAGGACGTCATCCACGCGTTCTTCGTCCCGCAGTTCCGCGAGAACGAGGACATCGTCCCCGGCCTGATCACGTCGATCAACGTGACGCCGACGCGGATCGGGACCTATCCGGTGATCTGCAACGAGCTCTGCGGGCTCGGGCACTCGACGATGCGCTCGACCGCCGTCGTAATGGCGCCTGCAGCCTTCGACAAGTGGCTCAAATCGCAATCGAAGGCGGTGACGTCTCCCAGCGCCGGCACGGCGGGCGCGGCGATCTTCAAGAACAACGGTTGCGGCGCGTGTCACACGCTCACGGCGGCGGGTACGACCGGAAAGGTGGGCCCCGACCTCGACAAGCTGCCGGCCGAAGCGCAGCAGGCGGGACAACCGCTCGCCTCGTTCGTCCACACCTCTATCGTCGACCCCAATGCGTACATCCAGCCCGGCTATCCCAAGAACGTCATGCCGCAGACATTCGGCAAGGCGCTCTCGACACAGCAGCTCGACGCTCTCGTCACGTATCTGACCACCTCGAGCGGCAAATGACCACAGCGACTCTCGACCACCACGACCTGACCGCGCCCACGGGAGGCGGCGGCAACACCGTGCGCCGTCTGCTCCTCGGCGCGGGCTTCATCCGCGCCGCGTGGATGTTCTGCCTCTTCGGCGCGATCGGCTTCGGCCTCGTCGTGGTCTTCCGCTGGTGGGGCGGATGGCACCCGCTGTTCGACATGCAACCGATCACGCTCGTCTCGCTGCTCGTTGCGGGGCCGCTCGGCTTCCTCGCCGGCATCGGCGCGTTCGACTACTGGACGTATTACGCGCTCGGCTTCCCGACGCGCGCCGAGGACCACTCCGGGCACGGGGCGCGCTCGTGGCGCGACTACTTCCGCGTCAACACCGACCACAAGGTCATCGGTGTGCAGTACCTCGTGACGACGATCTTCTTCTTCATCGTCGGCGGATTCCTCGCGATGCTCGTCCGCGTCCAGCTCGCGCGGCCGAACAGCCATTTCTTCGACCCGCAGACCTACAACGGGCTGTTCTCGGTCCATGCGTCGCTGATGATCTTCCTGTTCGTCATCCCGGCGTTCGCCGGCCTCGCGAACTTCGTCGTGCCGCTGATGCTCGGCGCGCCCGACATGGCGTTCCCGCGCCTGAACGCGCTCTCGTTCTGGCTCCTGCCGATCGCCGGAATCATGATGCTCTCCTCGTTCATCGTCCCCGGCGGCGCCTTCGCGTGCGGATGGACGGGCTACGCCCCGCTGTGCTCGTCGCACCAGCCGCTCGGCGCGATCTTCTTCAACCAGGGGGTGCAGTGGGCCGGAGCGTCGTCGATCATGACCGCGCTCAACTTCCTGGTCACCATCATCACAATGCGCGCGCCCGGGCTGACATTCTGGCGCATGCCGCTACTCGTCTGGGCGAACTTCACGACGTCGCTCCTCGTGGTGATCGCGACGCCGTTCATCGCCGGGTCGCAGTTCTTCTCCATGTTCGACCACGTGATGCACACCTCGTTCTTCAACACAAGCGGCGGCGGCTACCCACTCGGATACCAGCACATCTTCTGGTTCTACTCGCACCCGGCGGTGTACATCATGATGTTGCCTGGCTTCGGGATCGTGAGCGAGGTCATATCCGTGTTCAGCCGCAAGCCGATCTTCGGCTATCGGCTGATGGCGCTCTCGCTGATGGCGATCGTGGTCCTCGGGTTCTCCGTGTGGGCACACCACATGTTCACGAGCGGCATGTCGTCCTGGCTGCGCGTGCCGATGATGGTCACCACGCTGCTCATCGCCGTCCCGACGGGAATCAAGATCTTCAGCTGGCTCGCGACGATGTGGGAAGGGAAGCTCCACTTCAACACGCCCATGCTGTTCGCGCTGGGCTTCATCTCGATGTTCGTCATCGGCGGCCTCTCGGGGATCATGCTCGGCGCCGTTCCGATCGACATCCACGTCACCGACACGTACTTCGTCGTCGCGCACCTGCACTACGTGCTCTTCGGCGGGTCGGTGTTCACGATCTTCGCCGGCATCTATTACTGGTATCCGAAAATGACCGGCCGGATGTACGACGAACGGCTGGGCAAGCTCCATTTCTGGCTGACGTTCGTCGGCTTCAACCTGACGTTCTTCCCGATGCACATCATCGGGACGGAAGGGATGCCGCGGCGCGTCGCCGAGTACGCGCCGAAGTTCGCGAGCATGAACATGTTCATCTCGCTCGCGTCGTTCGGCCTGGGCGCATCCGTGCTCGTATTCCTCTACAACGTGATCACGAGCTGGAAGAACGGCCCGATCGCACCGTCGAACCCGTGGCGCGCCCTCACGCTCGAGTGGCAAGTCACGTCGCCGCCGCCGATCTTCAACTTCGACCAGATCCCGCAGGTCGTCGGCTCGCCGTACGAGTACGGCGTGCCCGGCGCCCAGCACGCCGTGCTCGCACCTTCGCCCACCCACGAGGTCGAAGAAGTGGCTGCGCCGTGAGCGACGAGCTTCGGAGCATCGTCGTCATCGCGAACGAGACGGTCGTCTCGCGCAAGCTCGTCGAGCTGGTCGAGGCCCGCGCCGCCGGAGGGCAGGTGCAGGTCACCGTCGTCGCGCCCGTGAACCAGCCGCGCCAGGGCTACGTCGTCTACTACGACACGCGCAGGGCCGCAGCGCGGCGACGCCTGGACAGGACGCTGGAGCTCCTTCGTCGCGAAGGTGTCCCGGCCACCGGCGTCGTCGTCGAGGCCGACCCCGTCTCGGCGCTGCGCGACGCGATCAACCAGCTCGAGCCGACCGAGATCATCGTGTCCACGCACCCGCAGCAGAAATCCGGCTGGCTGCGCCGTGCCGCGGTCGAGCAGATGCGCAGGGTCGCGGGCTCGATCCCGTTCGAGCACGTAGTCGTCGACCTCGCGGAAGAGCACGGCCCGGCCAACGTCCTCGTCGTCGCGAACCAGACGGTGCTCGGCGACGCATTGCTCGAGCGGATCCGCGAACGCGCGCAGTCGAGCCAGGCCAGCTTCCTCATCATCTCGCCGCAGGGCGACGGCGGCGGGTCGTACGAGGACGCGGAGAAGCGTCTGCTGCGCGCCGTGACCCGGCTCCGCGCGCAGGGCCTCGATGTGCACGGTCAGATCTCGCACCCCGACCCGTACACCGCGGTCCTGCAGGCGATCGAGGACGAGCGAGTGGACGAGGTGATCGTCTCGACGCTCCCGCGCGCCCGCTCAGGCTGGCTGCGCCGCGACCTGGTCGAGCGGTTGCGCAACGACACGAAGCTCCCCGTCGACCACATCGAGGTCGACACCCCGGCCGCCGTGACCGCGTAGTGGCAACACACGCGGAGCACCTCGAGCACCACGGCCCACCGGCGCCGCACTACAGCTCGCGCATCACACCGGGCGTCCTCGGAATGTTCCTCTTCATCGCGTCCGAGATCATGCTCTTCGGCTCGTTCTTCACCGCGTACTTCTTCGTGCGCGTCGTGAACGGGACGCCGTGGCCGACGCCCCCGTACCACCTACCGGTCTACGTCGCCTTCATCAACACGTGCATCCTCGTCACGTCGAGCTTCACCGTGCACTGGTCGCTGCAGTCGATCAAGCGCGGCAACGTCTGGGGCCTGCGCGCAGGACTCCTCCTCACCTTCCTCATGGGCCTGAGCTTCCTCATCACCCAGGCGATCGAGTACTCGCGCATCGGGTTCAACACGAGCAACGGCGCGTTCGCCACCATCTTCTTCTGCCTCACCGGCCTCCACGGCGCGCACGTCTTCGTCGGGCTCTCGATCCTGGCGTTCATGACCATCCGTGCGTTCCGGGGCCACTTCTCCGCCGAGGACCACCACGGCGTCGAGATCGGCGGAATCTACTGGCACTTCGTGGACGTAATGTGGATCGTCGTCTACCTGACGGTCTACATCCTCTGAGTCGCGGGTAAAGGAGGAGCGATGAGGAATCCGCTCCGGAGCGAGGCCGAAGCTTTTCGCTTCCTGATCGCCGTCATCGTCGGCGCGCTCGTGATCGTCGGCGCGGCCGCCGTGAACATGTGGCTCGGCGTCGCAGCCGCGATTGCCGCCGTCCTCGGCATCCTCTGGTGGCTGAAGGACGAGCCGGTCCCAGGCGCAGGCGACTCCCCGCCGCGGCTGGCGTCGGAGACGCCGCCGGGGACGCACCGCGCGCTCGTCGTCGCGAACGAGACCGTCGGCGGCCAGGCGCTGCAGGAGGCGCTCGGGCGGCTCGCGCAGCCTGCGACGGAGCTCCTCGTCGTTGCGCCCGCACTCGCGTCGCCGGTCCGGCACTGGGTGTCCGACACCGACGGCGCGCGAGCCAAGGCAGAGCGCCGTCTCCAGACGTCGGTCGCCGAGCTCGAAGCCACGGGTTTCACGGTTCGCGGCGAGATCGGCGACGGCGATCCGCTCGTGGCGATAGAGGACGCACTCCGCACGTTCGGAGCGGACGAGATCGTCATCTCGACGCATCCGGAGGGCAAATCGCATTGGCTCGAGCAGGACCTGATCGGTAAGGCGCGCGCGCGGTTCGCGGTCCCCATCACACACGTCGTCGTCGATCTCGCGGCCGAGAAGACCGAGGTCTCTAAGGCCTGATCGCGTACCGCACCTCGGCGACGCGCACGCCGAGGAAGTCGTCCTCCTTGCGTTCGCCGTCGGGCTCCCAGCCCTCGCGCTCGTAGAAGCGCCGAGCACGCGGATTGTCCTCGAGCACCCACAGAAAGGCATCTGCGCAGCCGTCGTTGCGGAGCTGCTCGAGCGCCGCACGCATGAGGCGCGGGCCGACTCCGCTCCCCCACGCCTCGGGCAGCGCGTAGATGGCGTAGAGCTCGCACGCTCCGACGGACACGAAGCCGACGACACGACCGTCGTCGTCCGCCACGAAGACCGGCTCGCCGTCGCTCAGCACCCGCGTCCAGCCGGCGACACGACGGGAGACGTCGAGCTCCGCCAGCCGCTCCGCGCCAAAGACGTGGTCGTAGGCGGCCTGCCACGTGCGCACGTGCACGTTGGCGATGTCGGCGGCGTCGGCGACGCTCGCGCGGCGAATCTCCACTTGGCGTCTACTTGCCGGCGCTGGAGGCGACGAACGTAGCGACTGCCTGGATTTGCGCCGGCGTGAGCTTGCCCTTGAAGGCCGGCATGACGGCGCCGCCGTTCGTCACCTGGCGAACGACCCTCGCTTGCTTCGGCTTGAGCTGGTCGAGATTCGGGCCGACCGTCCCGGTCGTGCCCGCCGCCTTCAGCGTGTGACAGCTCGAGCAGTCCGTCTTGAAGATCGCTTCACCGTTGTTCCCGAGTTGCGCGGGCGACGCGGCTGTCGCGCTGCCGGTGCCCGCGACCGATGCGACGTACGCGGCGACGTCGACGGCGTCCTGCCCGCGCACGAGGTTGGCAGGCATCGGGGTCCCCCCGATGACCTCCCCGGAGCCGAGCCGGATCTGGTCGAGGACGACGTTCTCGATCGCCGTGGCGTCGAAGCCCTGCTGCCGGTCGGCGCGGAAGGCGTCGTCGAGGTTCGGGCCGATCGTCCCGCTCGTGCCGGCGGCCGCGAGCGTGTGGCAGGCGGAGCACTGGGCGGTACCGGTGAAGAGCTTCTGGCCGTTCGCCACATCCGGGTGGCCGGCGGCGGGGCCGCCCGTGCCACAACCCGCCGCGAGCAGCGCAGCGCCGAGCCCGGCAGCAACTCCCAGAGCCCAGCGCCGCACTATGCGGGCGGCACCCCGCCGGCCGCCCCCACGTTGGCGACGGCCTCGTCTCGGGTCGGGTAGATCGTGAACACGCGGTCGAGGCCGGTGATCTCGAAGATCTTCGTGATGTTCCGGTCGCTGCAGACCAGCGAGAGTTGGCCGTCGTTCGACCGGAGGCGCTTCACACCCCCGACGAGCACGCCGAGAGTCGTCGAGTCGATGAAGGTCGTGCCGCTGAAGTCGACGATGACCTCCTTGCCTCCCTGCCCGATCACTTCCAGCAGCTGCTGTTTGAACTCGGGCGCGGTGTACAGATCAACCTCGCCCGCCAGCGAGATGACGTAGGCGTCATCGCTCAGTTGCTCGGTCTTGATGTCGAAATTCACGCGGACTCCCCCCAAGGGCTCGCTTGTCGCGGCGAGTCTACGGGATGGAGCGAGGCAGGGAGCGCGCTACTTCTTCGTCAGCTGCTTGATCAGCGCGCGGACCTGGCCGGCCGTCGAGCCGTTCGGGATCAGCTTCAGGTAAGCCCTGTACGCCGCCACGGCGGACGTCGTGTCGCCGGCGGTCTGGGCCGCCTGGGCGAGCTGGAACTGGGCGTTGGCGTTGTTCGGCTCGAGCCTGGCCATCTGCTTGTACGAGGAGACTGCGCCCGCATAGGCGAGCTGCACGTTCTGGGCGAGGCTGGTGACCACCGAGTTCACCTGGGTGGCCGACGCCTGCTCGATGGGGTTCGTGCCGAGCGCCTTGCCGACGGGGCTCGCCGAGCTCGGGAGGAGACCCTGCGACGGAGCGGCCAGCTGCTGGTTCGCGTACGCGTTCTCGTACTGGCCGAGCAGGCTCTGCGCGTTCGTCAGCTGGAGCCCCCCGAGCTCGGCGTACGCCTTCGCGTCCTTCGTGCGAATGCCGGTGTACTGCTGCAGGGCGCCGATCGCGTTCACCGTGTCGCCCTTCGCCTCGTACGCCGTGGCGAGGTCGCGGAAACCCTTCGGGTCGTTCGGCCGCTTCTGCACCTCCTTGAGCGCCGACGAGACGGAGGTGCCGCTGTGGTGGAAGATGTTGAGGTTGTTGAAGAGCTGGTCGAGGCCGCCGCCGGTCCCGGACCCGACGCCGAGGAACGCGAAGGTCACGGCGAACAGGAACGCGAGGATGAAGTACGCCGGCTTCGCGCGGCGCCGCATACGCACGAAGAAGAGCTGCTGGTTCGGGTTGCCCCCGGAGGCGTGTTTCCGCCGGCCGCGCGCGCGCGCCTTGGCCGGCTGCTGGGCCTTCGCCCGCTGCGCCTGCTTCGCCTTGACCGCCGCGCGAGCCATCGGCCGATCAGAGTAGCGCTTCGCGGACGGCCGGCTGCCTGCGCTCGAAGAGCACGGCGAGCCAGATCGACCCCTCGAACAGCGCCCACATCGGGAGCAGCTCGAGGAAGGTGGTCACGAGGTCCGGGCCGGGAAGGGCGAGTGCGATTGCTGCCGTGATCAGGTAGCCGAGGCGCCGGTTCTTCCGCAACGTTCGCGAGCTGAGGACGCCGAGGGCGACGAGCCCGAGCACGACGAGCGGGAGCTGAAAGATGACCACGATGCCGAGGAGGATCGTGGCGACGAACGAGTAGTACGTGCTCGCCTTGATCAGGTGGATGAAGTGCCGGCTGTCGTAGTTCGTCAGGAAGTGGATCGCACGCGGGAGCAGGATCCAATACCCGAAGGCGAGTCCGGCGGCGGCGAGAGCTGCCGCGCACGCGACCAGCACGAGCATCCTTCGCTCCGATGTCGATTGGAACGCCGGCGCAAAGAACGCCCAGACCTGCCAGAGGATCACCGGAGACGAGATCACGATGCCCGCGTACAGGCTGACCGCGATCGAGACGGTGAACGGTTCCGCCACTCCGGTGGCGAGAAGGTGCCTGTGGCCCGCCGGCAAGGGCCGGTTCAGCACGTCGAGGATCCGTGAGTGGAACACGAAGGCCGCGATCGATGCGACGGCGAGGCTGCCGATGATGACGAAGATGCGCTGGCGCAGCTCTTCGAGGTGCTCTCCGAGCGTCGCCTCCTCGCCGTGGCCAAGGCGGCGCGGCAGCCGGCTCATTGCGTGCTAGACGGTCTCGCGCTCGGTCGGCTGAGAGACGGGAGCCGTCGTCTCGGGCGCAGTGAGCTGCTGCGGCGGATCGGGCGGCGTATTGCCCGAGATCGAGTCCTTGAACTCGCGCATGCCCGTCCCGAGCGAACGCCCGATCTCCGGCAGACGCTTGCCGCCGAAGAGCAGCAGCGCGATCAGCAAGAGAATGGCGATGTGCAGCGGATTCGAGACGTATCCCACACCCGGAGCGTAGCGCGTTTTCAAGGGGATCGGGCCGGGGAGTCCTGAACAGATGAAGAAACGGCTCGCCGACCAGGTGATCGTGGTCACGGGCGCCTCGAGCGGCCTAGGACGGGCAGTTGCGCGGCTGGCGGGCGCCCGAGGCGCGAAGGTCGTGGTCACCGCCCGGACCGGCGAGGCACTGGACGCGTGCGTGCGCGAGATCGAGGCCTCCGGATCGGAAGCGCTCGCCGTCACCGCCGACTGCTCGGTGCAGGACGAGGTTCAGCAAGTGGTCGAGCAGGCGGTCGACCGCTTCGGGCGGATCGACTCGTACGTGGCCAACGCGATGGTCACCGTCTACGCGGAGACATACCGGTACGCACCCGACGAGCTCCGGCGGATCGTCGATGTGAACTTCTTCGGGCAGGTCTACGGCTACTGGGCCGCACTCCCGCACCTGCGCGACGCGCGCGGGACGTTCGTGTCCGTGAACTCCGCGCTCGCGTATCGCGGCATTCCGCTGCAGGGCGGCTACTGCGCGACGAAGGCCGCGCTGCGTGCGTTCTTCGAGTCGGCCCGGGTCGAGATCCAGAAGGCAGGCTGGGACGTCGCCGTCTCCGTCGTGCTCCCGGGCGCGATCAACACGCCGCAGTTCGACCGTGACCGCCAAAAGACGGGCGAGCAGCCGCAGCCCGTGCCGCCGATCTACCAGCCCGAGCCGTTCGCGGCCGCCGTCCTCCACTGCTGCGAGCACCCGGTGCGCGAGCTCCCGGTCGGCTGGGGCGCGCAGAAGGCGCTGTGGGGGCAGAAGGTCTCGCCCCGCGCCGGCGATCTCATGCTCCGCCGCATGGGATGGAAGAGCCAAACGACCGGCGAGCCAAAGCCGCTCGACGCGCCCGACAACCTGTTCGAGCCGATGCCGGGCGACCCGGGCGCGCACGGTCGCTTCGACGATCGCTCACGCAGCTCGACGGCGTGGACGTCGCTGCGCCTCGCGCTGCGCTCGCCGCAGGCGGCGCTCGCACTTCTCGGCGTAGGCGTGGTGGCTGCAGGATCCGCTGAGCTGCTGGCGTCGCGAGGTCAGCGCCCGAAGGTCCTCCGCTAGACTGGAGACGCGGTTTGTGCGGGGCAGAAGCCCCGCTTTTCCAGGAAAAGAGGACGCACTTCGTGGCACTGCTCAAGCTCGAGAATCTGCACGTCTCGCTGGAGGACGGCACCGAGATCGTCAAGGGCGTCGATCTCGAGGTCGACCTGAACGAGGTGCACGCGATCATGGGCCCGAACGGGTCGGGGAAGTCGACGCTCTCGTACGCGATCATGGGCCACCCGGCTTACGAGATCACCGAGGGCCGGATCCTCTTCGACGGCGAGGACGTGAGCGCGATGGGCGCCGACGAGCGCGCGCAGCGCGGCCTCTTCCTCGCCTTCCAGTACCCGCACGCGATCCCCGGGGTCACGGTCACCAACTTCCTGCGCACCGCCATCAACGCCGTCCGCAAGGCGCGCGCGGGTGAGGCCGATCCGATGCCGATCCCCGAGTTCCGCAAGGAACTGCTCGCGCAGATGGACCGGCTGAAGGTGAGCCGCGAGCTCGCCTCGCGCTACATCAACGACGGCTTCTCCGGTGGCGAGAAGAAGCGCGTGGAGATCCTCCAGATGGCGATGCTGAAGCCGCGCATCGCGGTGCTCGACGAGACCGACTCCGGTCTCGACATCGACGCACTGCGGGTCGTCGCCGGCGGCGTGAAGGAGCTCGTCGGCCCCGAGATGGGCGCGCTCGTCATCACGCACTACCAGCGCATCCTCGACTACATCACCCCGGACCACGTGCACGTCTTCGTCGACGGGAGGATCGTCGAGAGCGGCGGTCCCGAGCTGGCGAAGAAGCTCGAGGCCGGCGGCTACGCACCGTATGAGGGAGTGACCGTCTGATGGCCCAGACCGAGACCGAAATCGTCCAGGGGATCGGCTCCGACTACGCGATCAAGTACGGCTTCTCCGTCACGGAGGACTACTTCTACAAGTCGGGCCGCGGGCTCTCGCACGAGCTGGTCGACGCGATCTCCTCGCACAAGAACGAGCCCGACTGGATGCGCAAGTTCCGGCACCGCAGCCTCGACTACTTCTACGCGCGCCCGGTGCCCCAGTGGGGCGGCAACCTGAACGACATCGACTTCGAGAACATCTTCTACTACATCAAGCCGACCGAGAAGCAGGTCGACAAGTGGGAAGACCTGCCGGCCGACATCAAGGACACGTGGGACAAGCTCGGCATCCCCGAGGCGGAGAAGAAGTACCTCGCCGGGGTGGGCGCGCAGTACGAGTCCGAGGTCGTCTACCACAAGCTCCAGGAGGATCTGACGAAGAAGGGCGTCCTCTTCCTCGACATGGACTCGGGCCTGCGCGAGCACGAAGAGCTCGTCAAGCAGTACTTCGGGACGATCATCCCGCAGAACGACAACAAGTTCGCGGCGCTCAACTCGGCGGTGTGGTCGGGCGGCTCCTTCATCTACGTGCCGCCGGGCGTGCACATCGAGATGCCGCTGCAGGCGTACTTCCGCATCAACGCGGAGAACATGGGCCAGTTCGAGCGGACGTTGATCATCGTCGACGAGGGCGCGTACGTGCACTACGTCGAGGGCTGCACCGCGCCGATCTACTCGACCGACTCGCTGCACAGCGCGGTCGTCGAGATCATCGTCAAGGACGGCGGCCGCTGCCGCTACACGACGATCCAGAACTGGTCGAACAACGTCTACAACCTCGTCACGAAGCGCGCCGTCGCGTACAAGGACGCAACGATGGAGTGGGTGGACGGGAATCTCGGCTCCAAGCTGACGATGAAGTACCCGGCCATCTGGCTCATGGGCGAGCGCGCGCACGGCGAGGTGCTGTCCATCGCGTTCGCCGGCAAGGGCCAGCATCAGGACGCGGGCGGCAAGGCCGTCCACGTCGCGCCGAACACGTCGTCGGTGATCACGTCGAAGTCGATCTCGAAGAACGGCGGCCGCGCCGGATACCGCGGGCTACTCGAGGTCGCGAAGGGTGCGACGGGATCGAAGTCGAAGGTCGTGTGCGACGCGCTGATCCTCGACGAGGAGTCGCGCTCCGACACGTACCCGTACATCAAGATCGAGGAGAACGAGGTCGACATCGGCCACGAGGCGACGGTGTCGAAGATCGGCGACGAACAGCTCTTCTACCTCATGTCGCGCGGCCTCTCCGAAGCGGAAGCGTCGGCGATGATCGTGTCGGGCTTCGTCGAGCCGATCACGAAGGAGCTGCCGCTCGAGTACGCGGTCGAGATGAACCGGCTCATCCAGCTCCAGATGGAGGGCTCGGTCGGTTGATCGTAGAACGCACCGATTTCATCTCGGTGCCGGTGACGGATGTGGAGCGGGCGGAGCGGTTCTACGGAGAGACGCTCGGCCTGCCGAAGATCTCGACACGCGGCTTCCCCGAGTACCAGCTCGGCGAGAACATCAGCGTCTACCTCCTCCGCATGGAGGACGTGGGCGGCGCGTGGAGCGGCCCACACACGGCGCACATCGCGCTGCGCGTGCCCGACGTCGCCGAGACGCGGAAAGAGCTCGAAGCGAAGGGCGTGCAGTTCGACGGCGACATCTTCGACACGAGCGTCTGCCGCATGGCCTTCTTCAAGGATCCGGACGGCAACCAGTTGATGCTCCATCGAAGGTACGCGCCGTGATCGAGGTCACGCGTGTCGACTACATCCGCGTCCCGGTCGACGACATCGTTGCGGCGAACAACTTCTACGGCGAGGTTCTCGGGCTTCCGCGGAACGAGCGCCTAGACCACGAGGACTGGGTCGAGTACGAGGCGTCGAACGTCACGCTCGCGGTCATGACGCCGCATACGCACGAGTCCGAGTTCGCGCCGCTCCCGCCGTCGACCATCGCGCTAGGCGTGCCGGACGTCGCCGAGGCGAAGGCAACGCTCGAGGCAGCAGGCGTCGAGGTCGGCGAGATGTGGGACTCGGGCGTCTGCAACGGCGCAGGTCTGAACGACCCCGCCGGCAATCGCATCCTCCTCCACCACAGGTACGCGCCCTATGGCCCACGCTGACGCTCTCGCCGCCTACGAGCGGCTGCCGCTCCCGGACACGAACGAGGAGCACTGGCGCTTCACCGACCTCGCCGGCTTCGACCCGGAGTCGTTCGCGGGCGCCGCGTCGGCCGAGATCGAGACGCTGCTCGACCTCGACGTCTCCGGCTACGCAACAGTCACCGCGGACGGAATCGAGATCGAGCGCGCGCCGGACGGCGTCACGTTCGCGCCGCTTCCGGAGGGCTTCGAGCGGCTGTACTCGCTCGTCGGCTGGGAGGAGAAGTTCGCGGCCCACAACGCCGCCATGTGGAAGCACGGCCTCCTCGTCGTCGTGCCGAAGGGCGTCGTGCTCGAGAAGCCGCTGTACGTCCGCATCGCCGTCACCGGCCAGACGTTCTGGCGCCTCGTCGTCGTCGCCGAGGAAGGCGCGCGCGCCTCGCTCATCGAGGAGTACGCCTCGCCAGAGGCCGACACCGTCGCGTACTCGAACGCGGTGACCGAGCTCTTCGTCGAGCCGAACGCGAAGCTCGAGTACGTCTCGCTGCAGAACCTCTCGCGCGAGACGTGGCACTTCGCATCGCATCACGCGCGCGTGGAGCGTGACGCGGAGCTCGACTGGGTCGCCGGCGGCTTCGGCTCCAAGAAGGGCAAGACGCGCATCCAGAACGACCTCAACGGACGCGGCGCGACCTCGCGCGTGACCGGCGCGTACTTCGCGGACGGCGAGCAGCATCTCGACTACGACACGTTCCAGGAGCACATCGCGCCCGATTGCGAATCCGACTTCGCGTTCAAGGGCGCGCTGCGCGACCACGCGACCGCGGTGTGGCGCGGGATGATCCGCGTCGAGAAGGACGCGCAGAAGACGAACGCGTACCAGGAGTGCCGCAACCTCATGCTCAGCCCGACGACGCACGCGGTGCCGATCCCGGGCCTCGAGATCCTCGCGAACGACGTCCGCTGCACGCACGGCGCCACGGTCGGGAGGGTCGACCGCGAGCAGCTCTTCTACCTGATGGCCCGCGGTTTGCCGCGCGCCGAGGCCGAGCGCCTGATCGTCCGCGGCTTCTTCCAGGACGTGCTCGACCGGATCGAGCTCGAGCCGGTGCGCGAAGCGGTCACGGCCGCGCTCGAAGCTCGCATCCCGCAGGTCTAGGCCCCCCTTACATCCGCCGTACGCGTGCGCTGGTAGCGTCATCGGCGCATCGCTATGCGTCGCCCAGAACGACTCTTGCTGATGCTGTTCCTGGCCGCCCTGGCGACGGCTTCGGCTGCGCATGCCGTCGGAGGCCGTTCGCCCGGCGTGTGGTGCGGCGGCGCGCAGTGGCACCTGATGACGCTCAGCGATGCGGACCGCGCCCAGGTCCACCTCGACCGGATCCCCACGTCGGTCTCGAACCTCGACGAGTTGAAGCCGCCCCGTACGATCGGCGTGCGACGGACGACCGGGTTCCAGCTCGTCTCGTGGCGCATGCAGGTCGTCGTCGACCGCTATCGCATCGCGTCGAACGGCGAGATCGTCCTCGTCCTGTTCGATATCCCGAGCGGCAAGTACATGGACGCGTACCTGCCGAATCCGCGCTGTCTCGGCAAGAAAGCGCGCGACCGCACCGGGATGATCGCCGCGCGCAAGGAGCTCACGGACCATTGCCCGAAGCCGACCGCGCAGTGGCAGCTCCTCGGCGCGAGCGTCGACATCTCCGGCGTCGGGTTCTGGAATCCCTCGCACACGACGCGTGGCGCGCTGCCGAACGGCGCGGAGCTGCGGCCGCTCACGAACTTGTCGATCGTCGCCGGCTGCGGCATCGGGACGGGCTGACACGATGCGCTGGCGGATCGGACGAGAGCTCGAGGGCGCGGTGGCCGCGAAGCGGCGCGTGCAGATCGCGCTCGTCGTCCTCATTCTCCTCCTGGGTGCGCTGCTCGCGACAGGCGTCTACAGCTCATACGCGCTCTACCGGTCGGCCCAGGACCGCTACATCGGTGTGCTCTTCCCGTTGCGCACGCATGCGCAGGACTTGACGCAGCAGATGGTCGACGAGGAGACCGGAGTGCGCGGATACATGATCACGTCGCAGCGGCGCTCGCTGACGCCGTACTTCAGCGGGCGCGCGAACGTGCGCGTCGATCTCGCGCAGATCTCCAAGCTCACTGCGACGCGCCCCGAGCTCCATGCGCTGCTCGGCCCGATCCGAACCGAGATCCGCGCGCTGGACGGGTACTTCGACCGCCAGATCACGTTCGTCGCGGACGGACAGCTCGGCCAGGCGCGGGCGCGAGCCGACGTCCTCGGCGGCCAGGCGCTGTTCAACCGGTTCCGGGTCGACGCCGCAGCGCTGGAAGGGGCGATCAACGGGTTCACCGACCAGACGCGCGCCGACGAGCGCCGCACGTTCACGCGCGCGATCGGCCTCCTCGCCGCGAGCGGGCTATTCGCGCTGGCCATCGCCGTCTTCCTCGTCCGCCGTGTGCCGGAGCGACTGCGCCGGCTGTACGCGGACGAGGAGCAGGCCCGTATGCGCGCCGAACAGGGCGCGAACGCTGCGCGTGCGCTCGCACACGTCTCCGACGCGGTCGTGATGCTCGACGACGGCTCGCGCATCCTCTCGTGGAACACCGCCGCGGAAGAGCTCTTCGGCATCTCCACCGAGGCTGCCCTCGGCCGGCCTGCCGGCAGCGTCTTTCCGGAGTTCGGCGTCCTCGTCGAGCGCTCCGGCGGCGACCTCACTCCGGTCCGCATCGGCGGCGAGGAGCGCTGGGTCGCGATCTCGCTCAGCCGCTTCGACGGGGGCCGCGTGGTGACGCTGCGCGACGCAACCGCCGAGCACGCGCTCGAGCGGGCGCGCGCAGATTTCGTCACGACCGCGTCGCACGAGCTGCGTACGCCGCTTACCGCGGTCTACGGAAGCGTGCGCACGCTCATCGACCGCTCGGATGAGCTGGACGCGAAGATCCGCAGCCGGTTGCTGCTCATGATCGAGCAGGAGTCCGAGCACCTGACGCAGATCGTCGACCAGCTCCTCGTCACCGCGCAGATCGACCGCGGTCGTCTGCGTCTCGAGGAGCGCGAGTGCGACATCACCGCGTTGGTCGCGTCCGTGCTCGAGGCGGCCGATGCGCGCAAGCCGGACTCCATCTCGCTCGAGCTCGTCGCTCCGACGGCGACGCTGCCGCTGCGCTGCGACCCGCCGCGCCTGAAGCAGGTGCTCGTGAACCTCGTCGAGAATGCGATCAAATACTCGCCCCAGGGCGGCCGCATCGAGGTTCGGATCGCGGATACCCCGGACCGGCTGCGAATCGAGGTGAGCGACGAGGGCCTTGGCATTCCGCCCTCCGAGCAGAGCCGGATCTTCGAGAAGTTCTACCGGCTCGACGCGGAGATGTCGCGCGGGGTCGGCGGGTCCGGCCTCGGCCTCTACATCTCGCGCGAGATCGTCGAGCAGATGGGCGGCCTGCTGTCGGTCCGCTCGCGCCGCGGCGCGGGCTCGACGTTCACGGTGACGCTGCCGAGGATCCTCAGCGCCGCTCGACCGCGAGCCGAGCGCCAAACGCAACCAGCGTGATCCCGGTCAGCGTGTCGACGAAACGGCGAACGCGCGGGCGGACGACGAGCCCGCGCGCGCGCGCGACGACGAGCGTGTACCCGGTCAGCCACAGCGCGCCCATCGCGCAGAAGAGGAGACCGAGCGCAGCGAGCTGCAGGAAGCCGCTCCCGAACTGCGGCAGCAAGCTCGTGAAGAAGACGGCGATCTTCGGGTTGCCGAGGTTGCTCAGCAGTCCCTGCCGGTAGCCGTTCCCCGGCTTCGCCGCGAGAATGGCGCTCCGGTGGCCGCGCAGCGTCTGGACGCCGAGCCAGACGAGGTACGCGGCGCCGGCGAACCGCAGCGCGGTGAACAGTGGATGCGACGCGGCCACGAGCGCGGCGGTGCCTGCGCTGGCGGCGAGCGTCCAGGCAGCGATTCCACAGACGATTCCCGCCGCGGTGCGGATGCCGTTGCGGCGGCCGCCGAAGAGCGTGTTGCGCACGATGAGCGCCGTGTCGGGCCCCGGCGTGCAGATGACGACCGCCGAGATCCCGACGAACGCCGCGAGGTGGCTCACGTCCGAACGAGCGGCTTGTACTTGATCCGGTGCGGCTCGAGCGCCTCCGCGCCGCGCGTCTCCCGCACCCAGTCCGCGTACTCGCCCCACGTGCCCTCGAACCACGTTGTCTGGCTGTCCCCCTCGAAGGCGAGGATGTGCGTCGCCACGCGATCCAGGAACCAACGGTCGTGCGTGATGACCACCGCGCAGCCGGCGAAGTCGAGCAGCGCATCCTCGAGCGCGCGCAGCGTGTCGACGTCGAGGTCGTTGGTCGGCTCGTCGAGGAGGAGCACGTTCCCGCCGCTGCGCAGGAGCTTGGCGAGATGGACGCGGTTCCGTTCGCCGCCGGAAAGGTCGCCGACGCGCTTCTGCTGGTCGCCACCCCTGAAGTTGAACCACGACACGTACTGCCGCGAGTTCACCTCGCGCTCGCCCAGCTCGATCGTGTCGAGGCCGCCCGAGATCTCCTTCCACACGGTGCTCCCGGGCTCGAGGTCGGCGCGCGCCTGGTCGACGTAGGCGAGCTGCACGGTGTCGCCGACGCGCAGCACGCCGCCGTCGGGCGGCTCCTGCCCGGCGATCATCCGGAAGAGCGTCGTCTTGCCGGCGCCGTTCGGGCCGATGACGCCGACGATGCCCGCCGGCGGAAGCGAGAACGTCAGGTCCTCCACGAGCAGCCGGTCGCCGTATCCCTTCTGCACGCCCTCGGCCTCGATGACGACGTCGCCGAGGCGCGGGCCCGGCGGGATGTGGATCTCGACCTTGTCGAGCCTGACGTTCTGCTCCTCCGCGTACAGGCGCTCGTACGCGGCGAGGCGCGCCTTCGACTTGTCGTGTCGCGCGCGCGGGCTCATCCGCACCCATTCGAGCTCGCGGGCGAGCGTGCGACGCCGCGCCGACTCCGTCTTCTCCTCGATCGCGAGGCGCTCCTGCTTCTGTTCGAGCCACGACGAGTAGTTCCCCTGGAAGGGGATACCGCGGCCGCGGTCGAGCTCGAGGATCCAGCCGGCGACGTTGTCGAGGAAGTAGCGATCGTGCGTGACGGCGACGACGGTTCCCTTGTACTCGGCGAGGAAGCGCTCCAGCCAGGCGACCGATTCTGCGTCGAGATGGTTCGTCGGCTCGTCGAGGAGCAGGAGGTCGGGCGCCGAGAGAAGCAGCCGGCACAACGCCACGCGGCGACGCTCGCCGCCGGACAGCGTGGTCACGTCGCGGTCGCCGTCGGGCACGCGCAGCGCGTCCATCGCGTGGTCGAGATGCTGCTCGAGCTGCCATGCATCCGCGCGGTCGATCGCGTCCTGCACCGTCGCCTGCTCGGCGAGGAGCGCGTCGAAGTCGGCGTCGGGCTCGGCGAACTTCGCCGAGATTTCGTTGAACCGGTCCATGAGGTCGCGCAACGCGCGCACGCCGTCCTCGACGTTCTCGCGCACCGTCTTGGCCGGGTCGAGGTCCGGCTCCTGCTCGAGGAGGCCGACGGTCGCGTTCGGGGCAAGCTCGGCGACGCCCGAGGACGGCTCCTCCTTCAGCGCCATGATCCGGAGCAGCGTCGACTTGCCGGCGCCGTTCGGACCGAGCACGCCGATCTTCGCGCCTGGCAGGAACGAGAGCGAGATGTTCCCCAGCACCTGCCGGTCGGGGCCGTAGAACTTGTCGGCACGGTACATCGTGAAGACGTAGTCGCTCACGCAGGCAAAGGTAACAGTGCGCTGACGGACCGCTAACGAGTGCCTGGCACGCTGGCCGCGTGAAGCGTCTTCTCGGAATCGGCCTCTTGCTCGCTGTCGCCGTTCCCGCGGCGTCGGCGGCGCGCCTGCCGATCCTCGCGTCGCAGGACTGGTGGCCGGTCTGGTCGCCGAACGGCCACGAGGTCGCGTTCACGCGCGTCAGCGGCCGCACGATGACGCTCGAGGTCGTCGACGTCGCCTCGCGGCGCATGTTCCGGATCGCGGCGAACCAGGGCCAGCTCGCGCCGAGCTGGTCGTCCGACGGGCGTCTCGCGTTCTCGCTCGGCGGAAAGATCTACACCGCGGACGCGAACGGCGCACACCGAGCGGCCGTCACCTCGGCCGGTCGTGCATACGCGCCGGCGTGGCGCCCGCACTCGACGGACATCGCATACCTGACGACGGTCGGCGCGACGAACACCGATCTGTGGGTGAGCGGGAAGCTGTGGGCGCGCGACGTCGTCGGCAAGCCCGCCTGGTCGCCGAACGGGTCGACGCTCGCGTTCCAGCGCGACGACGGCATTTACGTCGCGACCGGCCCAGGCTCGGACCAGAGGATCGCCGCGGTCGCCAACCCGCACGCCCCGGCGTGGTCTCCGAACGGCAGCCAGGTCGCGTACATCGCTGCGAAACGCCTCTGGATTGCCGCGACCGACGGCTCGGCGCTTCCGCACGCCATCGCGTCGGTGAGCATCAGCGCGAGCGACCCGAGCTGGGTCCCCGACGGCACCGCGCTCGTCTACACCGACGACGAGACGCTTTGGCAGAAGTCCCCCGCCGGACTGACGGAGCTGCGGCACGCCGCGACAGACGGCGGCGCGAGCGTCTCGTCCGACAACGGAGCCATCGCCTTCACCGGCCCGCATCCCGGCTGCACGGGCCACTGGGCGATCCTGCTCGATAAGGCGGCGCACATCAGCACGGCGGCCGGCTCGTGCGAGATCGCCGGCACGCCGGGCAACGACGTGATCGAGGGCACCGGCGCCGGTGGGGACGTCATCCTCGCCGGCGCCGGAAACGATTCCGTCCACGCGCGCAACGGGCACCGCGACGCCGTGTACTGCGGCCCCGGCCGGGACACGGTCTACGCCGATCGAAGCGACGTGCTCCGCGGGTGTGAGATCGTTCACCGTCCGTGACGAGGTGCTGCGCGCGCGACTACGAGAAGGTCTTCGGCCGCAAGACGGCCGACCGTGACGCGCGCAGGTTCCGCAAGCGCGGACTGCGCGGATCGGCGAAGGCGCTGGCCGATCTCGCCGGCGACGTCTGTGGTGCGACCGTGCTCGAAGTCGGAGGAGGCGTGGGCGCGATCGAGATCGCGCTGCTCGAGACGGGAGCTGCGCGTGCGACCAACGTCGAGCTCGTCGCGACCTACGAGGATGCCGCCGACGAGCTCCTCGCGGAGCGTGGACTATCGGGACGAGTCGATCGCCGCATCGGCGACTTCGTCTCCGAGGCGGATGTCATCGAGCCCCACGACGTCGTCGTCATGCACCGCGTCGTCTGCTGCTATCCGGACGTGGACGCGCTCGTGGGCATCGCGGCGCGGCATGCGCGCAAGCGGATGATCCTGACGTATCCGCAGGAGCGCGGCGCCCTCCGCGCGGCCATCTCGCTCGTGAACGCGGTGATGCGCTTGAGCGGCTCGACCTTCCAGGTGTACCTGCATCCGGTCGAGCGGATCGCGGCCGCCGCACGTGCCAACGGCCTGACGCTCGCCGAGCGCCGCCGGCACGGGTTCGTGTGGGAGTCGGCCGCGTTCAGCGCGGCGCCCTGATCCTGCCACGTACCATGGATTCGTGGCCGCGACGACCGACCGGAGGCAGCTGGACGCGCATGCGTTGCGCGCCGACTTCCCCATCTTCGAGCAGTTGATCCACGGCCAGCCGCTGGCCTATCTGGACTCGGCGAACAGCTCCCAGAAGCCGCGGCAGGTGCTGGATGCGATGACGACGTTCTACGAGACGTCGTACGCGAACGTCCACCGCGCCGTTCACGTTCTCGGGGAGCGGGCGACCGCCGGCCTCGAGGGCGCGAGAGAGAAGGTTCGCGCGTTCGTGAACGCGCCCGACGTGCGCGAGATCATCTTCGTTCGCAACGCGACCGAGGCGATCAACCTCGTGGCGTACTCGTGGGCCGGGAACAACCTCGGCCCGGGCGACGCCGTCGTCGTCACCGAGCTCGAGCACCATTCGAACTTCGTTCCGTGGCAGTACATCGCGCACCGGCAGGGCGCCGAGTTCCTCATGCTCCCGCTCGACGAGAACTACGAGGTCGATCTCTCGGGCCTGGACGAGATCGCGCGAAACCACAACGTCAAGGTGGTCGCGACGAACCTGGTGTCCAACTCCCTCGGGACGATCGCCGACCTCGGCCCGCTGACGCGCTGGGCGCGCGAGCAGGGCGCGATCTTCGTGTGCGACGCCGCGCAGGCAGCGCCGCACATGCGCGTCGACGTGCAGGCGCTCGACTGCGACTTCCTCGCCGTTTCCGGCCACAAGATGTGCGGGCCGAGCGGCATCGGGGCGCTCTGGGGCCGCAGCGCGCTGCTGCAGAAGATGGAGCCGTTTCTCCTCGGCGGCCACATGATCAACTCGGTGCGCTACGAGAAGACGACGTGGGGCGAGCTGCCGCACAAGTTCGAGGCCGGCACCGCCCCGATCGCGGAGGCGGTCGGCATGGGAGCGGCCGTCGACTATCTCGAGGCGGCCGGGCTCGACGCGATCGAGGCGCACGAGCACGAGCTCGCCGCGTACGCCCTCGAACGTCTGAGCGAGGTGCCGGGCATCACGCTGTACGGCCCTCCGGCAAATCGGCGTGCGGGCGTCGTCTCGTTCAACCTCGCCGACATCCATCCGCATGACGTCGCGCAGATCCTCGACCGGCAGGGCGTCGCGATCCGCGCCGGCCATCACTGCTGCCAACCGCTCATGCACAAGCTCGGCGTGGCGGCGACGAACCGCGCGAGCTTCTACCTGTACACCGTGCGCGAGGAGATCGACCAGCTCGTCGACGGCCTCCACACCGTGCGTAAGGTGTTCGCGTGAACGAGTTCGACCAGATGTACCGCGAGGTGATCCTCGATCACTACAAGAACCCGCGCGGGCACGGCACCCTCGAGCATGCGGACGCGAAGGCCGAGGGCCAGAACCCGCTGTGCGGCGACGAGGTGTCGATCTACGTCGCGTTCGGCGAGGACGGCGAGACCATCGACGAGGTGAAGTTCTCGGGCCGCGGCTGCGCCATCTCGCAGGCGGCGACGTCGATGCTCACGGAGATGGTGCAGGGGAGGAAGGCGACGGAGGTCGCCGTCCTCGACAAGGACGAGCTGCTCGAGGAGATCGGCATCCCGCTCACGCCGGTACGCCTGAAGTGCGCGATGCTCGGGCTGACGACGCTGAAGGTCGCGCTGCACAAGGCGAAGGGAACGCCGCTGCCCGACGGGCTTGCCGGCTTCGACGAGCTGGAACTGACCTAGTGCCGGAAGTGGACGTCGCGCCTGCGGACGAGTTCCCGTCCGGCGCCACGAAGCTGATCTACGCAGGACCGACGCTGACGATCGGCGTCTACAACTGCGGCGGCACCCTGTACGCGATCGAAGACCGCTGCTCGCACGACGACGGGCCGCTCTGCGAGGGCGAATGGGACGAGGACGTCTGCCGCGTCATCTGCCCGCGGCACGGCTCCGCGTTCGACCTGGCAACCGGCCAACCGATGTCGCTCCCTGCCTACGAGCCCGTCGCGACGTATCCGGTGCACGTCGTCGACGGCATGGTCAAGGTCGTAGTTGGCTGAGCCGGTTCGATGCTGGCCGACGAACGACCCGCTGTACATCGCGTATCACGACGAGGAGTGGGGACGGCCGGTGTGGGACGAGCGCGGCCTGTATGAGCGGCTCTGCCTCGAGGGATTCCAGTCGGGGCTCGCGTGGATCACGATCCTGCGCAAGCGCGAAGCCTTCCGCGCCGGGTTCGCCAACTTCGATCCCGAGAAGGTCGCCCGGTTCGGTGAACGCGATGTCGAGCGCTTGCTCGGCGATGCCGGCATCGTCCGTCACCGCGGCAAGATCGAGGCGGCGATCGCGAATGCGCACGGCGTGCTCGCACTGCGCGACACCGAGACGCCGCTGGCCGAGCTCATGTGGGAGTACCGCGATCGGGACGAGTCAGGCGCGAAGGAGCTGTCGAAGCGGCTGAAGGCCGCCGGCTTCCGCTTCGTCGGCCCGACCACGGCCTACGCCGCGATGCAGGCGTGCGGAA
>DATBQM010000010.1:0-4826 GCA_036560805.1 Gaiellaceae bacterium
CGAGGTCGCCGACGCGCTCGAGGAGGCGATCGGGTCCGGCCAAACCGCCGTCGTGGACGCGCGCGTCGACCCGCGCGAGCACTGCTTCCCGATGATCCCCGCCGGCGCGGCCGCGCTCGACCTCGTCGAATACGTCGACACGACGAGCGAGGTGACGGCATGATCCACACCGTCGCTGTCCTGCTCGAGAACAAGCCGGGTGCGCTGACGCGCATCACGAGCATGTTCGCGCGCCGCAACTACAACATCGAGAGCCTCGCCGTCGGCCCGACCGAGCGGCACGACGTCTCGCGGATCACGCTGCGCGTCGACTGCGCCGAGCACGGGCTCGAGCAGATCGAGAAGCAGATGCACAAGCTCGTGAACGTCCTCCGCGTGATCGAGCTCCCTCCCGGCGAGTCGATCGAGCGGGAGCTCGCGCTGCTGCGCGTTGCGGCGCCGCCGAGTCAGCGCACCGAATTGATGGCGCTCGGCGAGGTCTTCGGCGCGCGCGTCGTCGACCTCGGCCCCGACTCGATCGTCTTCGAGCTCACCGGGCCGCCCGAGGACGTGGACTCCTTCGAGGAGCTCGTCCGCCCGCACGGCCTCCAGGAGCTCGTCCGTACCGGGCGCATCGGCCTCGGCCGCGCCCATCGTCCGCACAAAAACCGTCCTCGCCAGCACGTGCTGGCCTGAAAGGAGCTCCTCCCATGGCAACCATCTATCGCGAAGGCGACCTCGACCTCCTCTCCGGGAAGGTGGCCGTCATCGGCTACGGGAGCCAAGGGCACGCGCACGCACTCAACCTGCGAGATAGCGGCGTCGAGGTACAAGTCGGCCTGCGCGAGGGAAGCGCGTCGAAGGACGCGGCGGAGGATGCCGGGCTCGAGGTGCGGTCGATTCCCGATGCCGTCCGCGGCGCGCAGGTCGTCGCGCTCCTCCTGCCGGACCACGTGCAGAAGCAGGTGTGGGACGAACTGGTCGCGCCGAATCTCGAGCCGGGCGCAGCCGTGCTGTTCGCGCACGGGCTCAACATCCACTTCGGGCGCATCACGCCGCCCGAGGGGCACGACGTGATCATGGTCGCGCCGAAGGCGCCGGGCCACCGGGTGCGCGAGCTGTACGTCTCCGGTGCAGGCACGCCGGGCCTCGTCGCCGTCCATCGCGACGCGAGCGGCGGCGCGCTCGACCTCGCGCTCGCCTACGGCGTCGGTATCGGCTGCGCGCGCGTCGGCCTCCTCGAGACGACGTTCGCGGAGGAGACCGAGAGCGACCTCTTCGGCGAGCAGGCCGTGCTGTGCGGCGGCGTTCCGGCACTCGTCCAGGCCGGCTTCGACGTCCTCGTCGAGGCGGGTTATCAGCCGGAGATCGCGTACTACGAGTGCCTGAACGAGCTGAAGCTCATCGTCGACCTGCTGTACCAGGGCGGATACGAGTACATGCGCTACTCCGTCTCCGACGTCGCCGAGTACGGCGACCTGTCGCGCGGCCCGCGTGTCGTCGACGATGCCGTGAAGCAGCGGCTGCGCGACATCCTCCGCGAGATCCAGACCGGCGCGTTCGCGCAGGAGCTCTTCGCCGACGACGAGGCCGGTCGGCCGCGATTCGCCGAGCTGCGCAAGGCAGGGGAGGAGCGCGCTGCAGAGATCGAGCGCGTGGGCAAGGAGCTGCGGACGCTGGCCGGCGTTGAAGGGCTACTTGGCGTCCGTTGACGTCGGGATAGGCCTCCTCGGCTACGGGACGGTCGGCTCCTCGGTCAACCGGATGCTCGTCGAGAGCGCCGACGAGATCGAGCGGGCGACCGGGCATCGCCTGCGCGTCGTGCGCGCGCTCGTTCGCGATCCCGCGAAGGAGCGCCCGTTCCCGGCCGGCGACGGCGTGCTCACGAGCGACTTCGCCGCGCTGCGCGACGACCCCGACGTGCAGATCGTCGCGGAGGTGATGGGCGGCGTCTCGCCAGCAGGCGAGTACGTGCGCGAGCTGCTGCGTGCGGGCAAGCCGGTCGTGTCCGCGAACAAGCAGCTGATCGCGCGCGACGGCGCGGAGCTCTTTGCGGCAGCGTCGGAGGCCGGCGTCCAGCTGCGCTTCGAGGCTTCGGTATGCGCCGCGATCCCCGTGGTCAAGGTGCTCCGCGAGTCGCTCGTCGTGACGAACGTGCACCGCGTGCTCGGGATCGTCAACGGCACGACCAACTTCATGCTCTCGAGCATGGGCCGCGGCGGCACCTACGCCGAGGCGCTCGCCGAGGCGCAGGAGCTCGGGTACGCGGAAGCGGACCCGACCGACGACGTCAGCGGCGCGGACGCCGCGGCGAAGATGGCCATCCTCGCGACGGTCGCGTTCGGCTCACGCGTCCGCTTCGAGGACGTCGAGTGCCGCGGCATCGAGGAGCTCGAGCCTGCGCACATGACGGCCGCCGCCCAGCTCGGGATGGTGATCAAGCTCGTCGGGATCGCGACGCTCGTGGACGAGAGGGTCGACGTCCGCGTCCAGCCGGCGCTCGTCGAGCGCTCGCATCCGCTCGCCGCGGTCGACGGCGCATTCAACGCGGTCATGCTCCAGGGAGATGCGATTCGCGAGATCACGCTCGAGGGGCCGGGCGCCGGCGGTCTCGAGACCGCGTCCGCCGTCGTCGCCGATCTCGTCAGCGTCGTCGGCACGAGCGGCACCGGCTTCCTCCAGAACGACGCTTGCTGGCGCGAGCTGGACAAACTGCCACCGAGCGAGTGGAGCTCGCCGTTCTACGCGCATCTCGAGGTGTCCGACCGGCCGGGCGTCCTCGCGCACGCGGCGAGCCGCCTCGCTGCGCACGACGTCTCCGTCGCGCAGCTCGTGCAGCGGCTCGACAACGGCGCGGCGACACTCGAGCTCGTCCTCCATCGCGCCCCGTTCGGCGACGTCTCGGCGGCGCTGCGCGAGATCGCAGCATTCCCGGAGGTGCTCCGTCCCCCTTTTCTTCTTCCGGTGATCGCGGAGCGCGGGCTGTGATCACCCTCGGAGAAGGCAACACGCCGCTACTCGCCGCGCCCCGGCTGTCGAAGCAGCTCGGCGTCGAGCTGTGGCTGAAGTGGGAAGGTGCGAACCCGACCGGGTCGTTCAAGGACCGCGGCATGGCGGTCGCCGTCACGCGTGCGCTGGAGCGTGGCGCGAGCGGCGTCGTGTGCGCGTCCACCGGAAACACGGCAGCGTCGTGCGCCGCGTACGCCGCCCGCGCAGGGCTCAGTGCGGTCGTCATCACGTCGCGCGGCGCAGTCGCGCGCGGGAAGCTCGCACAGGCGCGCGCGGCCGGCGCAGACGTGCGCGAGATCGAAGGAACGTTCGAGGACGCGCACCGCGAGGCACGGCGGCTCGCCGACGAGGAGGGCTTCGTCAACGTCAACTCGATCAACCCCGACCGCATCGAGGGCCAGAGCTCCGCCGCGCGAGAGGTGGTCGAGCAGCTTGGCCGCGTCCCCGACGTGCTCGCGCTGCCGTACGGCGGCGGCGGCAACACCGTCGCGTACGCCGTCGGCTTCGGCGACCGCCTGCCGCGCTTCGTCCTCGGCGAGGCCGAGCGGCGCGCCGACACGTTCGCGTCCGCCATCCGCATCGTCGAGCCCGTGCATCACCTCGAGGTCGGCGGCGTGCTCAAGCGCTCCGGCGGCTCGGTCGTCACGCTCTCCGAGGAGCAGATCGAGCAGGCGTGGCGCCTCGTCGCGCGCGAAGAGGGCGTGTTCTGCGAGCCGGCGTCCGCCGCCGGGATCGCCGCAGTCGCAGCGAGCATCACCGCCGCCGGGCAGCGGGTCGTCTGCGTCCTGACCGGTCACGGGCTCAAGGATCCCGACGCGACCGAGAGGCTCGCGGCATGAAGGTCCGCGCGCCCGCGACGGCTGCGAACCTCGGCCCGGGCTTCGACGTGGCCGGCGTCGCGTTCGACCTCTGGAACGAGGTGGAGGTCGGCGTAGGGAACGGCCACGTCGACGAGGAGAACCTCGTCGTGCAGGCGTTCTCGCGCTTCGCGTCGCCGCACGGCCGGTCGTTCACGTTCGTCGAGCGGATCCCGCGCGAGCGCGGCCTCGGCTCCAGCGCATCCGCCGTTGCACTCGGCCTCGTCGCCGGCGCGCTCGCGGCCGGTGTCGAGCCCTCCGCCGACGAGCTGCTCGAGGTCGGCCTCGAGCTCGAAGGCCATCCCGACAACCTCGCGGCCGCGCTCGCCGGAGGCGTCTGCCTGACGTGGGACGGCCACATCGCCCGCGTCGCCGACGATCTTCCGGCCGCCGTCGTCGCCGTCATTCCCGAGACCCGCGTCCTCACCGCGCATGCGAGGGAGCTGCTGCCGCAGGCGGTTTCCCACGAGGACGCGGCCTTCAGCGCGGCGCGAGCCGCGCTGCTCGGTGCCGCGCTCGCTGCAGGCAACCCCTCCCTGTTTGCAGCGAGCGCGGCCGACCGGCTGCACGAGCCCTACCGCGCCGACGATGCGCCCTGGCTCGCCGAGATTCGCTCCGACCTGCCGGATGGAGCGATCGGCGCCGCACTCTCCGGGTCGGGGCCGACCGTCCTCGTGTGGGCGGAACGCGGCCGCGAAGCGGATGTCGAGCGCTCACTCGCCACGCGCTTCCCGGACGCAACCGTTCGTCGTCTTTCAGTCACTGCGAGCGGAGCCGGTCCGGCGTGAGCGATCCCTACTCGAGGCCGAGCGATCCCGCCAAGCGGCGCAGCGCGGCGCTGACCGACGGCGTCGACCGTGCGCCGGCTCGGGCGATGCTCAAGGCGATCGGCCTCGACGACGACGCGCTCGCACGCCCGCTCGTCGGCATCGCGACGACGTGGATCGAGACGATGCCGTGCAACTGGAACCAGCGCGAGCT
>DATBQM010000011.1:0-18235 GCA_036560805.1 Gaiellaceae bacterium
AGTTTTCCGGCCCTCGGGCATCTCGCACGGCTGTCGATTCCCGGAGAACCCTGGTTCGAGCCGGGCCTGATGGCGATACCGTTTCGGGGACGGAATCCGAACGGGAGAGACGCATGGCCCACAACGAGCTGCACGAGACCGCCAGGGCGCTGGTCGCCGAAGGCAAAGGGATCCTCGCCGCCGACGAGAGCACCGGCACGATCAAGAAGCGATTCGACTCGATCGGCCTCGAGTCGACCGAGGACACGCGGAGGGCATATCGCGACATGCTCTTCACGACGCCGGGGATCGACGAGTTCATCAGCGGCGTCATCCTGTACGACGAGACGATCCGCCAGAGCGGGCACGACGGCACGCCGTTCCCGCAGCTGCTCGAGGCGCAGGGGATCATCCCCGGCATCAAGGTCGACGAGGGCGCGAAGCCGCTGGCGCACGCCGAGGGCGAGACCGTGACGGAGGGCCTCGACGGCCTCCGTGAGCGCCTCGCCGAGTACCGCAAGCTCGGTGCGCGCTTCGCCAAGTGGCGCGGCGTCTACTCGATCACCGACTCGCTGCCGAGCGACTACTGCATCTGGACGAACGCGCACGCGCTCGCCCGGTACGCGGCGCTCTGCCAAGAGGCCGGCATCGTCCCGATCGTCGAGCCCGAGGTGCTGCAGGACGGGACGCACACGATCGGGCGCAGCGAGATCGTCACTTCCCGCGTGCTCGACGCGCTCTACACCGAGCTGTTCGACCAGCGCGTCGACATCGCCGGGACGCTGTTGAAGCCGAACATGGTGCTCTCCGGCTACGAGGCGTCGAAGCGCGCAGGCGTCGACGACGTCGCCGACCAGAGCCTTCACGCGTACTACAAGCACGTGCCGGCGGCTGTGCCCGGCATCGTCTTCCTCTCCGGCGGACAGTCGGACGAGGACGCGACCGCGCACCTGAATGCGATGAACCGGCGCGGCCCGCATCCGTGGCAGCTGTCATTCTCGTACGGCCGCGCACTGCAGGCGCCATCGCTCAAGGCATGGGACGGCAAGCCGGAGAACGTCGAGGCCGGCCAGCGGGCGTACTACCACCGCGCCAAGATGAACTCTGCAGCGCGCTCGGGCCTGTACGCGCCCGAGATGGAACGGGAGGCTGTAACGGTCTAGGTGTATTCGAATCCGGTCAGTGCGGAGAGCTTCGACAGCGACTGCTGCGCGACGACTCTCCGCACGGTGCCGGATCGCGACCGCATGACGATCGAATCGGTCGTCGCGCCCCCGGGGGTGTACTGCACGCCGCGCAGGAGTGCTCCGGTAGTCACCCCCGTCGCGGCGACGAACACGTCCTCACCCGAGACGAGGTCGTCGGTGTACAGCACGCGCGCCGGATCGAGCCCCGCGTCGACGAGCTGACGGCGCTCGTCGTCGTTCCGCGGGGACAACCGACCTTGGATGCCGCCGCCGACGCACTTGAGCGCGGCTGCGGAGATGACGCCCTCGGGCGTGCCGCCGATGCCGTACAGCATGTCGACGCCTGTACCCGGCTGCGCGGCCGCGATCGACGGCGCCACGTCGCCGTCGCGGATGAGCCGCACGCGCGCGCCGGCCTCGCGCAGCTCGGCGATGAGCGCCTCGTGCCGGTCGCGCTCGAGCACGACGACGTCCACCTCGCGGGGCGTCTTGCCGAGCGCGTCGGCGACCGCCCGCACGTTCTCCGTCGGCGTTCGCGTGATGTCGATCGCACCGATCGCGGCCGGTCCGACGGCGATCTTCTCCATGTACACGGCGGCTCCGGGAAAGAGCATCGTCCCGCGCTCGGAAACCGCGATGACGCAGATTGCGTTCGGCTGCCCGAACGCCGTGAGCCGCGTGCCCTCGAGCGGATCGACGGCCACGTCGACCTCGGGCCCCTCCCCGCTTCCGACCTGCTCGCCGTTGTACAGCATCGGCGCCTCGTCCTTCTCTCCTTCGCCGATGACGACGACGCCGCGCATCGCAACGCTGTCGAGGACGTACCGCATCGCGTCGACCGCCGCCTTGTCGGCCGCCTCCTTGTCGCCCCGCCCGATCCAGCGCGCAGCCGCCATCGCGCCCGCCTCGGTGACGCGGACGAGCTCCAGCGCGATGTTCCGGTCGGGTGCCTGCCGGCTGCTCACGGCGCTACATCCTGTCAGGTGCCTCGACGCCGATGAGCTGGAGGCTGCGCGCGATCACCGACTGCGTCGCGCGGATCAATGCGAGCCGAAACGCCTCCTGCTCGCTCTCGAGCACCCGGTGCTCGTGGTAGAAGCGGTGGAAGTCGTCTGCGACGCGGATCGCGTAGGCAGGGATTCCCTGCGGGCCGCGCCGCTCGGCCGCCTCGCGCACGACCTGCGGGAACTCCGCCAGCCGCTTCACGAGCTCGCGCTCCTCCGGCGCGAGCTGCCCCGGCGGCTCCGTCGCGATCCGCGCGTCGCCGGCGTTGCGCAGGATCCCCGCAATGCGCGCGTGCGCGTACTGGACGTAGTACACGGGGTTCTTCTGCGAACGCTCGGCGGCGAGGTCGACGTCGATCTCGATCGTCTGGTCGGGCCCACGGTTGACGAGGAACCAGCGCGCGGCGTCGACGCCGATCTCGTCGAGGAACTCGTCGAGGAAGACGACGTCGCCGCGACGCTTGGACATCTTCGTGAGCTCGCCGCCCTTCGTGAGATGCACGAGCTGGTAGAGCAGCACCTCAACGCGGCTGGGGTCGTACCCGAGCATGCGCGCGATCGCCGCGTACCAGTTGCGGGTTCCGTGATGGTCGGCCCCGAGGACGTAGATCGCGCGGTCGAGCCCGCGCTCGAGCTTGTCGACGAGATACGGGACGTCCGCCGCACGGTACGTCGGGGAGCGATCGCCGGAGCGCAGGAGGACGCGATCCTCCTCGTCGCCGTATGCGGAGGAGCGCGCCCAGAGCGCTCCGTCCTTCTCGTAGATGTCGAGCTTCGGCAGCAGCTCGGGCAGCCGCTGCTCGACGACGCTCTGTCGCTCCCACGAGTCGAAGTGGATGCGGAAGCGCTCGAGGGACGCCTCGATCTGCGCACGCATCGCATCGACCGGGTCCGCCGACCCGACCAGATCGGTGAGGTACTCGCCGCGGTAGCCGTCCTCCGGCGGCTCATCGCCGCGGGCCACCGCGAGCACCGACTCGCGAAAGCGGTCCATCTGCGCGCCGGCGTCGTTGTAGTAGTACTCGCGCGACACGTCGTGGCCCGAGAACTCGAGCAGGCGCGCAACCGAGTCGCCGAGCGCTCCGTTGCGCGCCGACGCAACGGTGATCGGGCCTGTCGGATTCGCCGACACCATCTCCACCTGAATGCGCTGCTGCGGCGAGGCGTCGCCACCTCCGAAGCGAGCGCCCTCCGCGAGGATCTCGCCCAGTGTGTCGGCGAACCAACGGTCGTCGAGGAACAGGTTGACGAAGCCGGGGCCTGCAATCTCCGCGCGCTCGACGTGCGGGAGCGACTCCGCGATCTGCGCGAGCTCCTGCGCGAGCTCGCGCGGAGCCTTTCGCCGCGCGCCCGCGAGCTTCAGCGCCGCGTTCGTCGCGTAGTCGCCGTGCGACGCGTCGCTCGGCCGTTCGAGGTCGATGTCGGGCCCGAGCGCCTGCGCCAGGCTGTTGACGGGATCAGACCGCAACGGCGAAGAGATCCTCGAGCCGCTGCAGCTCCTCGGTCGTGCCGACGCCGACGATGACGTCGCCCGGCTCGATGGTGACGTCCGGTTCCGGCGTCGTATCGAAGGTCCCATCGCGCTTGCGGAGCGCGACGATGATCGCGCCCGTCTCGTGCCGCACGCGGATGTCGCGGATGGTTTTGCCCGCCTGTAGGCACGTCCGGTGCACTTCGATCTCGGCCATGTGCAGATCGGGGCCCGTCGCGGTCGTGACAGCGTCGAGAAACGCCGTCACCTGCGGCTTGAGCACGAGGTTCGCCATCGTGCGGCCGGCGGTCGAGTACGGGAGCACGACGCGATCTGCTCCCGCGAGCTTCAGCTTCTTCTCGGCGTCCTCGTCGGAGCCGCGCGCGACGATCTGGATGTCCGGCCGTTTCGTGCGCGCAGACAGGACGATGTACAGGTTGTCGGCGTCGGAGTCGGACGCCGCGACGAGCCCCTTCGCGCGATCGAGGCCGGCGTGCTCGAGATCCTCGTCCTTCGTCGCGTTCCCCTCGATGAGGAGCTCACCGTGCTCCTTGGCGGCCTCGATCGCCGCGTCGTTGAAGTCGATGACGATGTACGGGACGCGCGTCGCGCGGAACTCGTCGGCCACGCGCTGCCCGACCCGTCCGTAGCCGCAGATGATGAAGTGCTCGCTCAGCCGCTCGATGGTGCGCTCCCTCCGCCGTTCGGCGACGGCTCCGGTGAGGACGCCGCCTGAGATCGCCTCGACGATAACCGCGCCGGCGTACGCGATGATCGTCAGACCGGCGATCACCATCGCGATCGACAGGAGGCGGGCGCCGTCCGAGGAGGGCACGGTGTCGAGACCGGTGAGGGTCGCGGTGATGACGGCGCGATAGAAAGACTGGAACCAGCCCTCGTGCAGGATCAGCCGGAAGCCGATTGTGCCCGCGCCAAGCGTGAGGGCCACCGCGCCGAGGAGTTTTTCGATCTGACGGAGGCGGCGGACGGGGTCCACGAGGCCTCTAGTATCGTGGCGGCGTGGACGACGACGAGATGGAGGAGCTCGGGCACGAGGCCGGCGAGCGCCGGTTGAACATCCATCTCGACCCCGCCGACATCGCAGGCGCCTACGCGAACTTCGCGAACATCAGCTTCTCGCGCTACGAGTTCACGCTGACGTTCGCACGCATCGAGCACGAGGTGGAGGAGGGTGACGTGCCGGGCGCGGTCGTCGCCCGCGTGAATGCGTCACCGCGCTTCGTCGAAGAGCTTATGGCTGCGTTGCAGGACTCCTGGTCGAAGTGGCAGACGACCGAAGGAATCCGCAACCTGCCCGAAGCGCCCGAACGCTGAGCCTCGCTCCGTCGTATGCCCTTCTGTGTGCCGTTCAGGCGGCAGTCGTTTTCCTTGCACGGCCGCCCGCGCGCCGTGGGCGCGCGGAGCTCGCGGGCGTCGTCCTCCCCGCCGCCGCGCTCGGCCTCGGCGTCGGCCTGCTCCGCATCGGTGGCGCGCACGTGCTCGCCTACGCCGGCGCGGTCGCCACGCCGCTCCTCGCCGCTGCGGGACGATGGCGGCTCCCGCTCGCAGCAGCGCTTTGGCTCGTCGCTTGGAAGACGGACGGCCTTGTCGCGCAGGCAGCGGCCGTAGCGCTCATCGCGCTCGCGGCGATCACGGTCGCGCGACTCGTCGCACGCGTCGCACCCGACTGGTCGATCGCCGCGGGTCTCATCCTCATCGCGGTGCTCGACGTCGTGCTCGTCTGGGGAACCCGCCAGGTCCAACCGGCGTCGACGGCGCTCCACGGCGCGTCGCTGCCGTCTATCCCGCGTCTCCAGGACGCGACCTTCGGTTCGGCGACGATGGGCTGGCTCGACCTCCTCGCTCCGGCGCTGCTCGGCATCGTCGCCCGCACGCGCCTGCGCGCCGCCATTGCCACGGGCCTCGCCGGCGGGGCATGGGGCTTGCTGCTGACCGTCACCTCGACCGTGCCTGCGACCATTCCGGTCCTCGCCGGACTAGCTTTGTCGGGTGCGGATCGCGGTCGTCTCGGACGTGCACGCCAATCTCTCCGCGCTCGAGGCGGTGCTGGCGGCGATCGACGCCGAGCCGCCTGACGAGATCTGGTGCCTGGGCGACGTCGTCGGCTACGGCCCCAGGCCGAACGAATGCTGCGAGATCGTCGGGGCGCGTGCAGATATCTGCCTGGGAGGGAACCACGACCTCGCCGTGCGTGGGACCATCGACCTGGCCGAGTTCAGCGGTGACGCCGCCGTCGCCGCGCGCTGGACGCGAGACGTCCTCTCGGAGCCGGCTGCAGCGTTTCTCGCAGACCTCGAGCCCGAAGGCGAGCGCGCCGAGGTCGCGCTCTATCACGGCAGCGCACGCGATCCCGTCTGGGAGTACATCCTCTCGGATGAGGCAGCAGCGTCCACGATGGCGCTGAGCACGCGCCCGCTCGTCCTCGTCGGGCACAGTCACATCGCGCTCGAGGTCTCGTGGGTCGACGACGTCCTCAGCGGCGGGCTCGCACCCGCGGGCAGGACGGTCGAGACGCGCGGCCGCGCGCTGCTCAACCCAGGCTCGGTCGGCCAGCCTCGGGACGGCGACCCGCGCGCCGCGTATCTCCGCCTCGACCTCGATGCGAAGACGGCGACGTTCCATCGAGTCGACTACGACGTCGAGCGCACGCAGGCCGAGATGCGCGCGGTAGGTCTACCCGAGACGCTGGCGGCGCGGCTCACGCGGGGCGAATGACGCGCGGCGTGCTGCTCGGTCTCGCCGTGCTCGCGCTCGCCGGGTGCGGCGGCGCATCGACGCCGCCTCCGGTCGCCAAGCCGCCGCGGCTGCCACGCGCACTTGCTCATGCGTGGGTAACGGAGTCGAACGCGATCGCGCAGGCGCTCGCCGCTCGTGACGGCTGCACGGCGCTCGCGCACGCGACCGCGCTGCGCGAGGACGTCGATCAGTCGGCCGGCGAGATCTCCGCACGGCTGCGGGCGACGCTCCAACCCACGGTCGACGCGCTGCCCGGGCGGATCACCTGCAATCCCGCCCCGCCGGCGCCGCCGCCCAAGCACGAGAAACCGCCGAACCACGATCACGGCCACGGTCACGGACACCATGACCACTGAGGTCATCTCGGGGAGATACGAGATCGAGCGGCCGCTCGGGCACGGCGCGATGGCGGTGGTCGACCTTGCACACGATCGCGAGCTCGGGCGCCACATTGCGCTGAAGCGCCTCGCCGAGAATCTCGCGCGCGACGCAGACTTCCGTGGGCGGTTCCTGCGCGAAGGAAGGATGGCCGCGCAGCTCAGCCACCCGAACATCGTTCGCGTGTTCGACGTCGGCGAGGCGGACGGACGTCCGTACATCGCGATGGAGTTCGTCGACGGCGAGACGGTCGCCGACCTCATCGCGCGCCGCGGCCATGTGACGCCCGCCGAAGCAGCGGCTCTCGGAGTGCAGGCTGCTCATGCGCTCGCCGCCGCACACGCGGCCGGGCTTGTTCACCGGGACGTGAAGCCGCACAACCTGCTGCTGGGACGCGACGGCGTCCTTAAGCTCGGCGACTTCGGCATCGCGCTCGGCCTTGCGGGAACGCGGCTGACGATGACGGGCACCGTCCTCGGGACCGCCGCGTACCTCGCGCCGGAGCAGGCGCGTGCCGAGCGGGAGGTGACGTCCGCCGCCGACGTCTATGCGCTCGGGCTCGTCCTTGTCGAGCTGCTCACCGGCACCCCGAATCGGTCCGTGAGCATCGACGGCCCGCTCGGGGCGACGATCGCGCGCTGCCTTGCGAACGACCCGCGCGTGCGTCCGTCCGCGTCCGAGCTCGAACGGGAGCTCCGCGGAGAACGCGCGGCCGCGCCCACCGCGATTCTGCATCGGGCACGCAGACGACGTGCCCCCGTTCTGCTCGCTGGCGCAGCGGTGATCGCGATCGCCGCGGGCATCGCGGCGGCGATCAGCTCATCCGGCAGCCCGTCGAAGCCGACGCCGCCGCGGCCGGCCCCGATCGCCGCGGTGCCGCAAGCATCGACCGCGCAGCAGCAGGCGCAGGACATCGCGTCCTGGCTGTTGAGGTACTCCCGCTAGAGCTGCGGAGCCGGCTGCGCAGCCGGCTCCTGCTCTTCTGCCGCGTAGAAGGAGATGCCTTCGCGCGCGAGCGCGAGCTGAACGTCCTCGCGCGCTTTGTAGATGCGCCACTTGACGGTGGCGAGGGTGATCTCCAGTGCGTCGGCGATCTCGGTGTACGAGAGCCCGACCACATCCCGCAGTAGGAGCGCCGACTTGAGATCGACGTTCAGGTTCTCGACTGCACGCCAGACGGCATCGATCGCTTCGAGCCGTTCGAACGGAGCGTCGAGCACCTCGAGCGACGGCACGTCGTCGAGATCGACCACCGCCCGTGGCCGACGCTCGACAGCACGGAGCTCGTCGAGCACGCGGTTCTTCGTCACCTGGAAGAGCCACGTGGTGAACTTCGACCGCAATGAGAAGCGCGGCAACCCCTGGTACACGCGAAGGAAGACCTCCTGCGTCAAGTCCTCCGCGAGGGCCCGGTCGCCGACCAGCCTGAGCACGTAGTTGAACACCGGCACTTGATACGCGCGCACGATGATCGAGAAGGCGCGTTCATCACCCCGCTGCGCCTTCCGCAGGACGCCAGGATCAGGCTGGGGCAGCGACAAGGGGCCTCATGATAGCCCCCTTACGGGCTGTTGGCGACCACATTTCGGCCGGACATTTGTACGGGCTTTTGGAAGCCGAGCAGGGCGAGGACGGTCGGGGCGAGGTCGGAGAGCTCTCCCTCCCGGAGCGTCAGCCTCGGCGCCGTGACGACGAGCGGGACGGGGTTCGTCGTGTGGGCCGTATGCGGGCTCACGCCGTCGTCCTCGAGGAGCTTCTCGGCGTTCCCGTGGTCGGCCGTCACGAGGCAGATCCCGCCGAGCCGCTCGACCGCCTCCACCACCCGGCCGAGGCAGGTGTCGGTGGTTTCCACCGCCTCGACGACCGCCGGGATGACCCCGGTGTGCCCGACCATGTCCGGGTTCGCGAAGTTGATGACGGCGAATGCGTAGCCGTTCCCGATCTCCGAGATGAACCGGTCGGTCAGCTCGACCGCCGACATCGACGGCTTCTGGTCGTAGCTCGCGACGTCGCGGGGCGACGGGACGAGCACACGGGTCTCGCCGGCGAACTCCTGCTCGCGGCCGCCGTCGAAGAAGTACGTCACGTGTGCGTACTTCTCGGTCTCGGCGGCGTGCAGCTGCCGGACGTCGTGCTGCGCGAGCACTTCCCCGAGGACTTCGTCGATCTTCTGCTCGGGAAACACGACGGGAAAGTCGAAGTCCTCGCGGTAGCGCGTCATCGTCGTCAGGTCGACGCCGAGCTCGCCGAGCATCTCCGACAGCTGGCGCGTGCGGTCCGGGCGGAAGTTGAAGAAGATGGCCGTGTCGCGCGCAAGGTCGAGACGCGGGCGCCCGTCAATGACGATCGGCTCGATGAACTCGTCGGTGAGGCCGCGGTCGTAGCTCGCCTGCAGGGCCGCAATCGGGTCGTTCGCGTGCTCGCCCTTCCCGTTCACGATCGCGTCGAGCGCGCGCTCCGTGCGATCCCACCGCTTGTCGCGGTCCATCGCGTAATACCGGCCGGCGACGGTGGCAATGCGGTCGACGGGGAGCTCGGTGAGGTCATGCACGGCTGAGTGCGGCGACACGTCGCGTCCGTCGGTGAACGCGTGGATCCACGTCTTCTCGGGTGCGAACTTCATGAGCGCCTTCAGGTGGTCGATGTGCGAGTGCACGCCGCCGTGCGAGACGAGCCCGAGCAGGTGGACGTTCTCCCCGCGCTCGAATGCCGCGCGTAGCGCCTCGTTCTCGAAGAACGAGCCGTCCTCGATCGACTTGTTCACGCGCACGAGGTCCTGGAAGAGGATGCGGCCGGAGCCGATCGTGAGGTGACCGACCTCGGAGTTCCCCATCTGACCGGGAGGCAGGCCGACGGCTTCGCCGGATGCCTTCAGCGCCGTGTGCGGATACTCCGCCCACAGGCGGTCGAACACCGGCGTGCGCGCGAGCGCGACCGCGTTCCCGGGACCGGGTGGCGCGCAACCCCAGCCGTCGAGGACGACGAGGACTACGAGGGGATACGTGCTGCCGCCGTGCATATCGCCTTGAAGGACTCGACGTCGAGCGAGGCGCCACCGACGAGCGCGCCGTCGACGGCGGGTTGCGCGAGCAACGCCGCGGCGTTGTCCGGCTTCACCGATCCGCCGTACAGCACCGGCGCATCGAGGAGCGACTTGATGAACTCGTGCGCGTCCTCCGCCATCTCGGGCGTCGCGGTGAGACCCGTCCCGATCGCCCACACCGGCTCGTACGCGAGCACGAGCTGCGGATGCGGCTCCAGCACGGAGAGCTGGCGTCGCAGGACCTCTTTCGTCTCGTCCCGCTCCCGCTCCTCGAGCGTCTCGCCGACGCACGCGATCACGTGCAGCCCGGCCGCGAGCGCGCCGCGCGTGCGCAGGCCGACGCTCTCGTCGGTCTCGCCGAAGTACTGCCGCCGCTCGGAGTGGCCGACGAGCGATCCGCGGACGCCCAGCGTCAGCAGCATCGGCGGCGAGATCTCTCCCGTGTACGCGCCGTCCGCCTCCCAGTGGACGTTCTGCGCGTACGTCGTCAGGCCGGCCGCGACGCACTCGGCGAGGCGCGTGTACGGCGGGCAGACGATCGCGTCGAGCGCGGCGAGGGCCTCGGGGTCGGGGCCGAAGAACATCTTCCAGTTGCCGACGATCATCACGATGGAATCACCGCCACGCCGGGGAGCTCTTTCCCTTCGAGCAGCTCGAGGCTCGCGCCGCCGCCGGTGGACACCCACGAGACGCGGCCGGCGAGTCCGAGCTCGTTCAGTGCACGCACGGAGTCGGCGCCGCCGACGACCGTGAACGCATCCGCGTTGCCGGCCACCGCCTCCGCGACGGCTTTCGTGCCTTCAGCGAACCGTGGCCACTCGAACACGCCCATCGGGCCGTTCCAGAAGATCGTCCTCGCAGCAGCGAGCTTCTCCGCGAACGCGGCGCGCGTTGCAGGGCCGATGTCGAGCCCGAGCCAGCCGTCCGGAAGGTCCGCGACCGCGAACGTCCCGGACTCGGCATCCGCCTCGAACGCGGCGGCGCCGACGACGTCGGTCGGCAGTTCGACCTCGAAATCGAGCGGGTTCTCGACCCGAAGCTGCTCGGCCATCTTCCCGCCGATGAGCACGGTGTCCGCGCGGCCGCCGAGATGCCGGAGCACGCCGACCTTGTCGTCGACCTTCGCGCCGCCGGAGACGAGGACGAACGGCCGCTCGACGTCGCCGAGCAACGTGCCGAGGTGGCGCAGCTCCTCCTCTAGCAGCAGACCCGCATACGCCGGGAGGAGATGCGCGACGGCTTCGGTCGACGAGTGCGCGCGGTGCGCGGAGCCGAACGCGTCGTCGACGTAGACGTCGCAGCCGTTCGCGAGCTCGCGGGCGAAGCCGTCGTCGTTCTTCGTCTCCCCCAGGTTGAAGCGCGTGTTCTCGAGCACGCGGATGCGCTCGTCCGGCAGCAGCTCGCGCAGCCGCTGCGCGACCGGCGCGATGCGGAACGCGTCGTCGACGCCCTTCGGCCGCCCGAGATGCGAGCAGACGTGGAGCTGCGAGGCGTCCCGTTCGAGCAGAAGCTCGAGGGTCGGCAGCGACGCGCGGATGCGCATGTCGTCGGCGACCGCTCCGTCCTCGAGCGGGACATTCAGGTCCGCGCGGACCAGGACGACCTTGCCGGCGACGTCGGCTTCCCGAACGGACCGGGGTATGCGCATTACGCGGCGACGGCGGCCGGCATCGTCTGGGCGATCTTCGCGACCAGGTCGACGAGGCGGCAGCTGTAACCCCACTCGTTGTCGTACCAGCCGAACACCTTGACGAGGTTCCCGTTCACCATCGTCAGGTCGCTGTCGAAGATCGACGAGTACGGCGAGTGCACGATGTCCGTCGAGACGAGCGGCTCGTCGGAGTACTGGAGGATGGCCTCGAAGTCGCCCGTGTCCGCCTTCGAGCGGAACAGCTCGTTGACGGCGTCCTTCGACGTCTCGGAGGCGACCTCGACGACGAGGTCGACGATCGAGCCCGTCGGAACCGGCGCGCGCATCGACATGCCGTCGACCTTGCCCTTCAGGTCGGGAAGCACGACGCCAATCGCGCGGGCCGCACCCGTCGAGGTCGGGATGAGGTTGATCGCAGCCGCGCGCGCACGCCGCAGGTCGGGGTGCGGCAGGTCGAGCGTGCGCTGGTCGTTCGTGTAGGCGTGGATCGTGGTCATGAACCCGCGCTCGATCGTGTACGCCTCGTGCAGCACCTTCGCGAGCGGCGCGACGCAGTTCGTCGTGCACGACGCGTTCGAAATGATGTTGTGCTGTTCCGGGTCGTACTCGCGGTCGTTGACGCCGATGACGACCGTCAGGTCGGGATCGGTCGCCGGGGCGGAGATGACGACCTTCTTCGCCCCCGCTTCGAGGTGCTTGGCCGCGTCGTCGCGGTTCGTGAAGAGCCCGGTGGACTCGATCGCGACGTCGACGCCCAGCTCACTCCACGGCAGCTGAGCCGGGTCACGCTCGGTCGTGAACTTGATCTCGTTGCCGGCGACGCGGATGAAGCCGTCGCCCGCCTCGACGGGGACGCTCAGGTTCCCGAGCACGGAATCGTGCTTGAGCAGGTGCGCCATCGTCTTCGTGTCGCCGATGTCGTTCGCGGCCACGATCTCGAAATCCCCGCCGCGCTCGAGCTGGGCACGCAGGAAGTTACGCCCGATTCGGCCGAAGCCGTTGATCCCGACCCTGATCTTCGCCATGAGGTCCGTGCCTTTCGCCGTCGTCGTTTTCTCATTCGAGTCTAGCCGGGTGCCCCTGCTCGATCCTCAGTAGGAGCCCGCAGTTGAACGGGTTAGCGGCGGGGCTGCGGCATCGCTTGCGATGCCGCGTAGAGGCTGATGCCGGTTCCTGCCGTCTCTGCGCGATCGATGTCGTTCCGCCGCCCAGCCGCGAGGCCGTACACGACCACGAGAGCGCAGAGCGGCGGGGACCGGGAAGCTCCGAGGACGACCCTCCCGGTCCAGTGCCACACCCGAGACCGTGGTGACAGACGGGGTCTGAATCCATCACCGGACGAGCGCGGACCCGCCGTTGCCGAGTATGACGACTGACGCGACATCTGTCACGGCCTGAAGTTCCTCGTGTGCCAGGACCGACCGACGACGAACCGTGACCCGTTCCAGTGGAAGCGCACGTGCTCGAAGCCGCCGGTTGGGCAGCAATTCGGATCGTTGAAGCGATAGATGGGTTGCACGACTTGGACGTCGCCTCCGAGCTTGAAGACGCCGATCTTGTAGCCGCCTTCCGTCCTTGCGACCCGCCAGCCCGACGAAGTCCGGTGAAAGAGGACGAAGCCGACGTCACCAGCCGTGCCGCCACTCGCGAGGGCGATCGCCATCGTGTCATCCGTGCACACGAGCCCATCGATGCTCTTCGGGTCGACCGGCACCATCTCGTTGGCGTTGTCCTTCACCTTCGGGTGCTGACGAACGATCGCCGCCATTGCGGCCTGGGTGCTGCACGCCGGCGCCATGATCATCTCGCGAGCTCCTGCAGCCGCCGTAGACGGCGGTACGCGGACGCCTTCGTCACCGGCGGCCGGCAGCGTCGCGCGAGATCGGCGATCGAGGCCGTCGGATGCCGAAGCCGCAGGACGGCGAGCTCGCGCAGGTCGTCCGGGAGCGCGTCGACGTCGAGCTGTCGAAGAGCCTCGAGCTGCGCGTGCGCCGCGCGGCCCGTGCGCACGAGGTTTGCGTGATCCGCGTTCGCAAGACGATTCGCGTCCGCCCTGGTCGCGGCGACGACCGAGCGCTCTTCGAGCACGAGGACGACGTCCGATGCGCCGACGGCGACGAGCACGTCGGCGATCGGCTCCGTGCCCTTTGCGTACGCGATCGCGTGGCGCGCGCGCTGCAGGACGTGCAGCTCGGCGCCCTCGCGCGCGGCGAGATCGGCCAGGAAGCGCGCACCCTCGATCTCCGCCGTCCGGATCTCGAGGTGCGGGTCGCGGGGCCCGCTCAGCGATCCGGCTCCGAGCAGGGCGCCGCGCAGATAGGCGCGGCGGCAACAGCGCCGGGCGACGACGCGGCCTGGCGGATGGTCGACGGGGCGGTGCGCACCGTCGAGGACGCCGGCGCGGTGGAGCGTCTCGTATGCGTGCTTCGTCCCCTCGACGTGGAGCTGATACCGCGTCGAGCGGCCGAATGCGGGCTGCTGATACGTGCGGATCTCGGACTCGACCTCGAACGCGCGCAAGAGGGCGAACGCGCGGCGCGCGATCGCCGAGCTGACGAGGTCGAGATGGAGCGCAACCTCGCCGCGGCCGCGTAGATGCACGCTGCCGGCGACGTGGAAGAGGCCGGAGAGCTCCGCCAACCGGTCGCAGTCCGACTCCGGCGCGATCGCGGCGAGCTCGTTGCGGAGATCCTCAGAGAGCACCTTCGAGCTCCAACAGTCGGCGCTTGTACGCGAGGCCGAGCGATCCATACGAACCGAGGTCGCCTGCGGCGACGACGCGATGGCAGGGGATGAAAAGGCCGAGCCGGTTGCGCGCACAGAAGCTGCCGGCCGCGCGCGCGGCGCCCGGTGCCCCGGCGAGCGCCGCCAGCTCGCCGTACGTGACCACCTCGCCGCGTGGGACCTCGCGGAGGGCCTCGGCGCAGCGGGAGAAGAACGGGCTGTCGTATTCGAGGTCGACAGGAACGTCGCGCAGCTCGACCGCCTCGCCCGCGAAGTACGCCTGCAACAGATCGATCACCGGATGGTGTTTGACACCGGAATCGGAGCCGGACACCCGGGGCAGCTCGTGCCACACCACGCGCCCCTCCGAGAGGACGAGCTCCCCCATCCCCCAGCCGTCCACGTGGTAGGTCAGCTGCTGGGTCAAGCCTACGGCTCCGGGTGACATGAATTATGAGAGCAGCCTTGTGGCACCTCGACCATCCACGTCATCCTAGAATCGCGTCATGAGCACACACGCGATCTTCCGCGCCCCCGAGCCGCACAACGAGCCCGTCCTCGGCTACGCGCCCGGCACGCCCGAGCGCGAAGCCCTTCGCCTGCGGCTCCAGGAGATGGAGTCGCAGCAGCTCGACATCCCGCTCGTCATCGGCGGCGAGGAAGTTCGCACCGGCAAGACGTTCGAGTCGGTCGAGCCGCACAAGCGCTCGCACGTGCTCGCAACGGTGCACCTCGGCGGCGCGCCCGAGGTCGAGCGCGCCATCGGCGCCGCGGCGGAGGCATGGAACGACTGGTCGCGCACGCCGTGGGAGGACCGCGCGGCGATCTTCCTGCGGGCGGCCGAGCTCCTCGCCGGCCCGTGGCGCCCGACGCTGAACGCGGCCACCATGCTCGGCCAGTCGAAGACCGCCCACCAGGCCGAGATCGACTCCGCCTGCGAGGTGATCGACTTCTGGCGCTTCAACGTCAGCTTCATGACGCGGATCTACGAAGAGCAGCCCGCGTCCTCGCCCGGCGTGTGGAACCGGCTGGAGTACCGGCCGCTCGAGGGCTTCGTCCTCGCGGTGACGCCGTTCAACTTCACCGCCATCGGCGCGAACCTCCCGTCGTCGGTCGCGCTCATGGGGAACACGGTCGTCTGGAAGCCGGCTTCGACGGCTGCGTACTCGGCGTGGTGGCTGATGAAGCTGTACGAGGAGGCAGGCCTGCCGCCGGGCGTGATCAATCTCGTCTACGGAAACGGCGCCGAGATCGGCGGTCCCGCGCTCGCGAGCCCCGATGTCGCCGGCATCCACTTCACGGGATCCACCGGCGTCTTCAATTCGATGTGGAAGACGGTCGGGCAGAACATCGCGGCCGGCCGCTATCGCAACTACCCGCGCATCGTCGGCGAGACCGGTGGCAAGGACTTCATCGTCGCGCACCCGTCCGCGGACGCCGACGCCGTCGCCACTGCGATCCTCCGCGGCTCGTTCGAGTACCAGGGACAGAAGTGCTCGGCTGCATCGCGCGTATTCATCCCCTCGAACCTCTGGCCGGAGATCCGTGACCGGCTCGTGGAGGACGTGCGCGGACTGCGCATGGGCGACGTCGGCGACTTCTCGAACTTCATGGGCGCCGTCATCGACAAGAACTCGTTCGCCACGCAGAAGGCGGCGATCGACGAGGCGAACGCGTCCGGCAAGGCGTCGGTGCTCGTCGGAGGCGGCTACGACGATTCCGACGGCTGGTTCGTCGAGCCCACCGTCATCGAGACGAGCGATCCCGACTTCCGCACGATGCGGGAGGAGCTCTTCGGGCCGGTCGTCACCGCCTTCGTCTACGACGAGAAGCGCTATGACGAGACGCTCGACATGATCGACGCCGGCGCGCCGTACGGTCTCACCGGCGCGGTCTTCTCCCGCGACCGCTCGGCGGTCGACACCGCCCGTGAGCGCCTGCGCTACGCCGCGGGGAACTTCTACGTCAACGACAAGCCGACCGGAGCGGTCGTCGGCCAGCAGCCGTTCGGAGGCGCGAGGGCGTCGGGCACGAACGACAAGGCCGGATCGATGTGGAACCTCATTCGCTGGGTCTCTCCGCGCACGATCAAGGAGACGTTCGTTCCGGCGACGGACTACCGCTACCCGTTCCTGCAGGCCGACTAGCGCTTCTTGTGCTTCGGCTTCGCCTTGTGCTTCGGCTTCGGCGTGGGCTTCTGGACGACCGGAGCCGGCGGCGGGATGAAGCTGACTGCGAACCCGGAGCCGTCGGCTGAGAGCGACGCGGGCGTCGCGGCCCCGGATTGGCCGCCCAAGTCGATCGCCGTCGAGCTCCAGCTCGCGTCGGAGATCGTCCCCACATGATCGTTGGCAGTCGTCGACGACCCGCTGAACTCGACCGTGCCGAAGTTCGCCAGCTGGAGCGGCAGGCAGCGCGTGCCAAAACACTGCGCCGGCGCCTCTGCGATCCACTCGGCGGACGACGTGTCGAGGACTGAGGGCGTCGACTGCGTCGTGAATGTCTGGCCGTTCGTCTCGTCCGTGACCGTAAGCGTGGCGGTCGTCCCGTCGACGCTGACCTCCGCGGAGACCGTGTCTCCCGGCGCGACGTCGACCGGCACGCGGACCGACACATCGGGAAGCACCTCGTACCACGCCGCGTAGTCGGGCTGGCCGCTCTCGCAGTCGGACTCCGTGCCTGTCTGTTCGAGGCCGCCGTTGCCGTCGGACATGCCTCCGAGGCCGACCCAGAACGCCGAGTACGTCGAGCTGTTCGCCGTGCACGTGACCGCCGGCTGCACCCACGTGCCCTTGACGTCCGTGAACGTCCCGCCGCTGACCGCGTATCCGGCCCAGTTGCTGCTGGCCGCGACCGCCGCTTGCACGAGAAGGAGGGCCAACGCCGTCATGCCCTTTCATCGAAGCGCAGAATGCTTCGGTTGTCTCTAAGAATCGTGTACGGACTCGGTAAAGCGCTCGCCCTCGAGCGAGGACACGAGATCCTCGAAGTCGGCCCACCGGGCGGCGAACGCCTCGACCTCGGCGATCGTGCTGACGAATAGCTGCTCGTACCAGGAGTGGTCGCGCAAGTCGTCCTCGATGCGGTGGAGCGTCATAGCCGAGAGGCTAGATGCGCTCCGTTAGGGATCGATCAAGCCCGTGTAAGAAGTCAGGCTCGCCCCGCCTTGTGCAGCTGGGCGTAGATCCGGCGCGCCGTCTTCGCCGGCACGCCGGGAACGCCCTCGAGCTCCTCCGACGTCGCGGCGACCATGGCTTCGACGGAGCCGAAGTGCTGGAGCAGGGCGCGGCGACGCGCGGGCCCCACGCCCTCGAGCTCATCGAAGAGCGACGAGAAGCCGCGCGTCTCGCGGCGCTGCCGGTGGAACCCGAGTGCAAACCGATGCGCCTCGTCGCGGATCCGCTGCAATAGCTGCAGGCCCGGGTTGTGCCGCGACAGGACGATCGCGTCGGGACGTCCGGGGACGAAGACCTCCTCGATTCGCTTCGCGAGCGCGATGACGGCGACACGCGGCAGGTCGTACGCCTGCATCGCCTCGAGGGCGGCGGAGAGCTGGCCCTTCCCGCCGTCGACCACGACGAGGTTCGGCACGGTCGTCCACGCCGGCTCCCCAGTCGGGTCCGCTGCGCGGGCGAATCGGCGGGAGATCACCTCCGCCATGGCGGCGAAGTCGTCGGGGTCCTCGCCCGCGGTTCGGATCGCGAACTTCCGGTAGTCGCTCTTCTTCGGCAGCCCGTCCTGGAACACGACCATCGAGCCGACCGGGTCCTGGCCCATCGCGTGCGAGATGTCGTAACACTCGATGCGGATCGGCAACGACTCGAGGTTGAGCGCTTCGCGGAGCTCCTCGAGCGATTCGACGCGGCGCGCGCGCCGCTGCTCCGACTGCGCCTGCTCGGTCACGAGCGCGTGCCTCGCGTTCTCGTCCGCGAGCTGCTGCAGCCGCCGCTTCTCGCCACGCTCCGCAGTGCGCACCTCGACCTTCGCCCCGCGCCGCTCGGAGAGGAGCTCCGCGAGTGCCGAGAGGTCACCAGCGTCGCG
>DATBQM010000012.1:0-42203 GCA_036560805.1 Gaiellaceae bacterium
CCTGTGGGACGACGAGGCCACCGGCCACGGCGCCTTCTACGTCGGCGGCGACAGCACCCAGATCACCCAGAGCACCCCAGCCACCGCAGTCGCGACCGTCACCAAGGTCAACACCGCCGGCTCGGCAACAGGCGCACAGACGAAGTGCAACGCCCTCAGCTAGTTCGCTAGACACACGGGGCTACACCGAGAGGCGCGGGCAACCGCGCCTCTCGTGTGTCACGTGACGCCGGAGAGATCCGAGACGAGCGGCGCGGTATCGAGCGGCTCGAAGCCGAGCCGGCGGGCGATCTCCTCGCTCGACGGCTTTGTCCCCTCCGCGAAGAGGTCGCGCAGAATCTCGCCCGTCTTCGGGCTGCGCCACCAGTCTTCGCCGACCTCGGAGACGAGATACGCCCGCAGCTGAGCACAGCGAACCCATGCGCGCAGGTAGTCGGCCGAGTAGAAGCCGCCGTCCATGTCGGAGAGATAGTTGCGCTCGTCGTACCGCACGCCCGTCGCCTGCAGCAGCAGCGAGGAGTAATCGCGCGACGAGGTTCCGCGCTCCTCCGCGAAGTTCGACCAGAAGCCGAGCTCGTAGCGCAGCTTCGCCGTGTATCGCCGATAGAGGAGCGCCTCGAGGAAGAGGGTCCCCTCCGCGTTCTCTTCCGCCTGCGTGTCGGACAGGCCGAAGTGCAGCGCGTGCCAGCCCGGCTCGCGCGTGATCGCCTCGAAGATGTACGAGTAGATCTCCGTCAGCGCGTGGTCGCGTGAGATCGCGCGGAACGTGAACGGTAGGCGCGGATCGACGCCGGCGTAGTGCAGCGCATGACCGGCCTCGTGCATGAACGCCTGGTAGTCGGACAGGCCGCCCTGCGCCCGCGTGATCAGGTGCACGACCTCGGGCGGGTCGGATGCGATCACACACGCACGGGGGTTCTTCTGCGGACGGTCCTCGAGGTCGAGGCGGATGTTGGGAATGCCCGTCAGGTCGAAGCCGAGCGCCGAGGTGGACGCGAGACAGATCGGGACGGCGGCCTCCTTGGTGTATGTCGACTCGAGCGGCGACAGACGGCGTACGTAGGCGACGTGACCGCTCGTCGGCTGCGCGTCGCGCTCAGTGCCGAGGATGCGGTCGAACCAGCGTTCGCGCATGCGCTCGTACGCCTCGGTCGTCGCATCGGACGCAGCCACGAGCGCGCGCTCGAGCTCGCGCAACGAGATCGCCTTCTCTTCCTCGGTGCGCGCCACGGGATCGGGCTCGCCGGTGATGTCGGCCTCGAGCTCCTCGGCGACGGTCCACAGCTCGAGCCGGTCGGGATTGAGCTTCGCCGACTCCGTCCGCTCGAGATCGCCCAGCTCCTCGCGATCCGCGTACGCGTCGAGCACGGCGAGCCGCGCCTGCGCAGCGCGCAGCGGCATCTCCTCGCCCTTGAACGTCACGCGCGCGGCGATGAGCGCGTTCTCGAGGACGTCCTGCTTGTCGGCGAGCTCGGCCGAGATGAGCCCTCCTTCGCACGTCTTCCGCAACCGGTAGAGGCGCTCGCGCTCCTCACCCGACGTAGCGTCCTCGGCCTGGCGCAGCGCGTCGATCTGTTCCCGCGAGAAGAGATCGGTGTAGCGGGCGACGATCGCCGCCTGCTCCGACACCTCCTTCTCGCCGACGCGGACCGCGCGGCCCTCCTCCGAGCGCTCGACGTAGTAGTCGCGCAGGCGCGCTTCGTATTCCTCCGGCGTGCGAACGGCGGTGGTCGACATGGCCTGAGCCTATCGAGCGGCGAGGTTCTTCACGGTCGAGAGCAGGTCGTCGATCGTGTACGGCTTGCGCAGATATGCGTCCGCGAGGGCTTCGACCGTCGGGCCGAGCGCGGCGGAGCCGGTGACGAGAGCGACGGGCACGGGCGGTGTTTTGCTCCGGAGCTCGTCGATCAGGTCGGCCCCGCTCTCGCGGCCGATCTTCAGATCGAGGAGGACGACGCTCGGCCGGCGCGCCTCGACCGCCGCGCGCGCCTCCGCAAGCGTCGACGCCTCGACGACGTCGAAGCCCTCGAGCTCGAGGTTGATCCGGCAGAGCAGCCGGAGCGACGGCTCGTCCTCCACGACGAGCACGGCCTGGCGATCCACGGATCGGACGATATCCCGTACCCCGGCCGGGGACCGACCCGTTGCCCCTATAGGTCATGCATAGGGGAACGGGCAAACGCTGGGAGCCCGTAGACCGGGGGAACGAGGCAACAGCAGACGATTTCGTGCCGGCGCCGTCGCCGGAATACCGCCGGCGTGCCTGGCGCGCGTTCCAGCGCGCCCTCGACCCGCTGGCGCGTCCGCCTCGGCCGCTACCTAGGCGGACGCGGCCGCGGTGAGCCGAGCGAGCGTCGTCTCCCGCCCGAGAAGCTCGATGCTCTCGAACAGGCCCGGCGACACGGTCGAGCCGGTCACCGCCACGCGGATCGGCTGGAATCCCTGACGCGGCTTCAGGCCGAGCGTGTCGAGAACGGCGCGGAGCGACGCCTCGATCGTCTCGGCGGTGAACGGATCCAGCTCGGCGAGCGCGTCGCGCGCTGCGAGCACGACGTCGGCGCTCCCGTCCACTGACGCCTCGACGTCATGGAAGAGGAAGCCGGCAAAGGCGGGGAACTCGTCGAACCGCGCGATCTTCTCCTGCACGAGCGGCGCGGCCTTGCGCACGAGCTCCGCGTCCCAGTCGTAGCCGTGCTCTCCGAGCCAGACGATCAGGCGATGCGCGAACTCGTCCTCCGGCAGCGCGCGGAGATACATGCCGTTCATCCAGTCGAGCTTCGCGTAGTCGAACTGCGCCGGGCTCGGGCTGACCCGCTCGAGGCTGAAGCGCTCGACGAGCTCGTCGCGGCTCATGATCGTCGTCTCCCCGTCCGGCGCCCAGCCGAGCAGTGCGAGGAAGTTGACCATCGCCTCGGGGAGATAGCCGGCGTCGCGGAACTCGTCGACGCCGACTGCGCCGTGACGCTTCGACAGCTTCTTCCCGTCGGCGCCGAAGATGCTCGGGACGTGCGCATACGTCGGCACCTTGCCGCCGACCGCGCGGATGATGTTGATCTGCTTCGGCGTGTTCGAGATGTGGTCGTCGCCCCGAATGACGTGGGTGATCTCGTCCCACACGTCCTCCATCGGCGAGGCGAAGTTGTACGTCGGCCGTCCGTCCGACCGGACGAGCACGAGATCCTCGATCGTCTCGTTCGGCACCTCGACGTGGCCGCGTACGGCGTCGTCCCACGCCGTGACGCCCTCGTTCGGCATGCGGAAGCGGATCGCGCCCTCATCCTCGTACGCCTTCCCCTCGGCGACGAGCTGCTCGGCGATGCCACGGCAGTCGTCGATGCGGTCGAGCTGGAACGTCGGCTCGGCATCCCAGGCGATCCCGAGCCACGCGAGCGACGACTGGATGTGGTCGACCGCCTCGGCCACCTCGCGCGTCGTGTCCGTGTTCTCGATGCGCAAGAGGTTCTGCCCGTCGTGCTGGCGGGCGAAGAGCCAGTTGAAGAGGAATGTCCGCACGCCGCCGATGTGCAGGAAGCCGGTCGGGCTCGGGGCCATGCGAACGCGAACACTCACGGTCTGCCTATGGTAGAGCGGTGCCTCTCGGCCTCGTGTCCGACATCCACGGGAACGACCGCGCACTCGCGGCCGTGGTCGAGGAGCTCGAGCGACTGGGCGTCGAACGCGCCGTCTGCCTCGGCGACGCTGTGCAGGGAGGCGACGAGCCGCGGCAGGTGCTCGATCGTCTCGCCGAGCTCGGCTGGCCGGTCGTGCTCGGGAATGCGGACGACTTCCTGCTCGAGGTGCAGGCCGACTCGCCGGAGCCGATCACGGACGCGCAGCTGGAGAAGCGCGCGTGGAGTCTCGAGCAGCTCGACGCCGGCCACCTCGAGCAGATCCGGTCCTTTCAGCGCACCATCGAGCTCGGCTCGCTGCTCGCGTTCCACGGCTCGCCGCGTTCGTATGACGACGTGTTGCTCCCCGAGACCGAGGATGACGCCCCCTGGCACGTCGCCGGCTTCGACGTCCTCGCGGGCGGCCACACGCATCAACAGTGGACGCGCGTCATCGGCAGCGCGCTGTATGTGAACCCGGGCGCCGTGAGCTCGCAGGTCGCGGAGTTCGCCGTGCTCACGAACCGCTCGGTGGAGTTCCTGCGATGCGCGTACTGACGCTGCGCGAGCTCAACCGGGCGACCCTTGCGCGCCAGCTCCTCCTCGAACGCAAGCGCCTTTCACCGACGGACGCGCTGGAGCGCCTCGCGGGGCTGCAGGCGCAGTGGGCGCCAGCGCCGTACGTCGGGCTCTGGACGCGCACCGAAGGCTTCCGGCGCGAGCCCCTCCAGAAGGACCTTCTCGCTCGGCGGATCGTGCGCGCGGTGCTGATGCGCGGGACGATCCATCTCGTCTCCGCGCACGATTACGGCACGTTTGCGACTGCAGTGGGAGCGCCTCCGTGGGCGACCGGCGTCGAGTTCGCCGCAGGTGTCCACGACGTCGCCCGGACGTTCTGCACGACGCCGCGGACGCGAGCCGAGATCGCCGCGGCCGTTGACCTCCCACTCGAAGACCGCGCTTGGTACGTGCTGCGCACGCAGGCACGTCTTGCACACGCACCCGAATCCGGATTCTGGAAGGCAAAAGGCGTCACTCGCTACATGACGGTCGAGCACGAGCCCGCCGAGCTCGCCGCCGCGCGCGGCGAGCTCGTCCGGCGCTATCTCGCGGCCTTCGGCCCGGCGTCGCGCGCAGACATCGCCGTCTGGAGCGGCCTCTCGGCGCCGGACGTCCGCACGGCACTCGACGCGCTCGAGCCGCTGCGCCGCTTCCGCGACGAGAAGGAGCGTGAGTTGTACGACCTGCCGCGCGCGCCGCTTCCCGCCGCAGACACGCCCGCGCCGGTGCGGTTCATGCCGCGCTTCGACAACCTCATCCTCTCGCACAAGGACCGCACGCGCGTCATCGCCGACGAGCACCGCGCTCTCACCATCGACGGCGGCTGGGTGAAGTCGACGCTGCTCGTCGACGGCTTCGTCGCAGGCACCTGGGAGGTCGAAAATGGCCGCGTGCGCATCGAGCCGTTCGAGCCGCTGCCGCGCGGCGCTCGCCGCGAGGTCGACGACGAGGTCGCGCGGCTGGAAGCCTGGCTGCGTTGATGGAGATCGGCGCGCACGTCTCATCGTCGGGCGGGATCCACAACGCCGTCGATCGCGCGGCAGCGATCGGCGCCGACTCCCTGCAGCTGTTCACGCAAAGCCCGCGGATGTGGCGGCCGACCAACCACGACCCGGCCACGTTCGACCGCTTCCGCAAGCGGCGCGCCGAGACGGGCATGGGCGGTGTGCTCTGTCATGCGCTCTATCTGTGCAACCTCGCCGCTCCCGACGACGCCGTGTACGAGAAGTCGGTCGCCGCGCTGCGCAACACGATGGAGGTCGCGTCCGCGATCGGCGCCGACGGCGTCGTCTTCCACGTCGGTTCGCATCTCGGCTCCGGCTTCGAGCATGGGCTGGAACGCGTCGTTCCCGCGATGCAGCAGGTGCTCGAGCTCACCACGGACGAGACCTGGCTGCTCATGGAGAACTCGGCCGGCACCGGGGGGACGATCGGACGCTCGATCGAGGAGCTCGGGACACTGTTCCAACGCCTCGACGGACACCCTCGTCTCGGCATCTGCCTCGACTCCTGCCATCTGTACGCGTCCGGCGTCGACGTCACCGACCCCGCCGCGCTCGACGCCTGCCTCGACGAGGTGGATGCTGCGATCGGGCTCGACCGGTTGCGCGCGCTCCATATCAACGACTCTGCGACGGCGCTCGCCTCGAATCGCGACCGTCACGCGAACATCGGCGAGGGCCTGCTCGGCGAGCAGCTCGGCGTGTTCCTCGGCAACGCGCGCATGCAGGGCCTGCCGGCCGTGCTCGAGACGGCGGGGCCGGACAACCACGGCCCTGATGCAAATGAGGTCCGAAAGGCGAAGGAGATTCGGGCACGCGCTATCGCTGGGTGATCCTGGCGGCAGGCACGCTCGCGCAGGCGAGCTTCTCGACCGCATCGGTCGGGTTGCCCGCGCTCGCGCCCGCGATCCGCACGGAGTATCGGCTCTCGCTCAGCGAGACCGGCGTCGTGCTCGCGGCCATCGGCATCGGGATGCTACTGACGCTCCTGGCGTGGGGATTGCTCGCGGACCGGTTCGACGAGCGCCTCGTCATCGCCGTCGGCCTCGTCGGCGCGGGCGCGGCGTTCGCGGCTGCAGCACGCTCGACGAGCCTCGATTCACTCGTCAGCACGCTGATCGCGGCCGGCGCGCTCGGCGCGAGCGTGAACGCCGCGAGCGGCCGCGCGATCATGAGCTGGTTCCCGCCGGATGAGCTCGGCCTCGCGCTCGGCATCCGTCAGACCGCAATCCCGATCGGCGGCGCACTCGGCGCAGCCGTCCTCCCCGTGCTCGGTGGCACGCGTCCTGCGTTCTTCGCACTCGGTGGCGCCTGCGTCGTCGGCGCAATCGTCGCTGCGCTCTTCATGCGCGGATCGCCCGCACGCGAGCCCGAGCTCACGGAGGTCGTGCGCCCTATGCGCGACAAACGCATGTGGCTGCTCGGCGGCGGGACGGCCCTCTACCTGACTGCGCAGATCGGAATCACCGGGTTCGTCGTGCTCTTTCTGCACGAGCACCGGCACGTGTCGACGCATGCGGCAGCCGCGCTGCTCGCGGCGATCAACGTGCTCGCGATCGGCGCGCGCATCGGCGCGGGACGCATCTCCGACCGACTGCGCACGCGACTCCGACCGCTGCGCGTGATCGGGATCGCGCTGGCCGCGACGACTGCGGCGGTGGCGACGCTTCTCGATGCGCCGCTCGCCGTCCTCGTGCCCGCGTTCGCCGTCGCCGGCGTCGTCAGCATGGCGTGGAACGGCCTCGCCTTCGCGGCCGCTGCGGAGGCGGCGGGCGCAGCTCGAACCGGCGCGGCGCTCGGCTTCCAGCAGACGCTCCTCGGCGTCGTCGTCGCCGGTGCGCCGCCGGCGTTCGCAGCAGTGGCCGCCTCGTCCTGGCGGCTCGCGTTCGCGCTCGCCGCGCTCGGGCCCCTCCTCGGCGTGCTGTGCCTCGAGGCGGTGCCGGAAGCTACGACGACAACCGGGCGAAGACCCGGAACGTCGGCGATCCCGCCGGCAGCTCGTTGAACTCGGGATTGATGCACCCGAGCTCGCCGGTGCGCTGCTCGTAGCAGGACTCGATCTCGGCCTGGCACATCGGCAGCGGGTTGCGCATCGCCTTCACTGCGCCGAACCCGGCGCGCCGCGCCTCAGCCGCTCGCAGCATGACGAGGTCGATCTCGACCTGGAAAACCCGCTGCATGCAGCCCATGAAGGTGTGACCGTGCTCTTCGTAGGCGTAGACGAACGGGCACGAGCGCTCAACGCAGGCGGACGGGTAGACCACCTTGTCGCAATGGACCCCACATGCGCGGCACTCGACCGCGTCCTGCGGGCGGAGCGTCAGCGTGCTCATCTGCCCTGCATTGTGTGGGTCGGATTTCGGATACCGCAAGTCTTGACAGATGCCGCGTTTTGCGCTTAGGCAAACGAAGCGGTCACTCACAGCGCCCCCGTTCGAGCGATGGAGCGCCGCCCGGATCGCGCCGATCGAGACCCCATCGTGGGGGGCGAGCAGGGATCGATGCCGATCTTCCTGTCCAGCCGACGCCGTCGCCGGCCGCTTCTCGCGCTGGTCCTCTTCGTCGCCCGCGTTACTGCAGGCGCCGCACGGCCGTCATCACGTCCATCTGCGTGAACGCGCGGAACTCGGGCTCGGACGCCTGATCGTCCTCGTCGGCGCGGAACCAGATCGCCTGACACGTGTGCATCCCGAGCGCGGCGGCGCCGGCGATGTCGTTGACGAGCGAGTCGCCGACGAAGAGCGCGTGCTTCGCCTCGACCCCGATCGCCTCGAGGGCGCGCTCGAAGATCGCCGGGTGCGGCTTCCGCCATCCGATCTCGGAGGAGAAGATCGCGACGTCGAGGCGCTGCGCGACACCCAGCTCCTCGAGATCGCGATGGAGCAGGTACGGCGGGTCGAGCGCGTTGGAGACGAGCCCGATCTTCAAGTCGCGATCGCGGAGCGCCTCCAGTAGCGCGTGCGTCGTCGTGGCGAGCATGCACGCCTGCCGCCACGCGCCATGCTCGGCCTCGAGGAACCGGTCGAGCTCGTCGTCGTCCACCTCGATGCCCTCCTCGCCGAGGAGCGTGCGCACGAGCCTTGGATACTCGACCTCCTCGAGCGTGCCCGGCACCCACAGCAGCGGGAGATACGCATCGCGGAAGCGTTCCGTCATGGCGGGCACCGGCTCGCGGCCGATCGCTCGAAGGCCGGCGTCGTGGCCGGCGACGAGCAGCTCGGGGTCCCACTCCCAGCGCATGAGTGTGTCGCCCCAGTCGAAGAGGACCGCCTGCAGCACTGCGCCGTCTACGCTACCGGCCCGTGGCACGAAGGTTCCTCTGGGCGTCGCTGGCCCTCGCGCCCGCAACGATCGCGGTCCGCTACGCGATCCATCCCGGGAACACCGCGCTCTTCGTTCTCGCCGCGGTCTCGCTCATCCCGCTCGCGTGGCTGATCGGCGAGACGACCGAGCACGCCGCCGAGCACACAGGGCCGGGCATCGGCGGGTTCCTCAACGCGAGCTTCGGCAACGCGCCGGAGCTGATCATCGCGCTGTTTGCGATCGGCGACGGCCTGCCGCAAGTCGTGCGCGGATCGCTCGCCGGCAGTGTCATCTCGAACCTGCTCCTCGTCTTCGGCATGGCGCAGATCGTCGGCCCGTCGAAGCCGATCGACAGGCGCTCGCTCCTCTCACAGCTCACGCTCGCCGGCGCTGCCGTGGTCCTGCTCGTGCCGACGGCCGTCGTCGGCTACACGGGACCGTCCGAGCGCCACGTCGCCGTCGTCGTCTCGATGCCCATCGCCGCAGCGCTGCTCGTGCTCTACCTCGCATTCACCGTCCGCAACCTCCGCCGCCACAAAAGGCTCGAGCGTGCAGAAGCCTCCGAGCAAGCATGGCCGCTCCCCTTCGCGCTCGGCGTACTCGCGCTCGCGACCGTCGCGACGGCTCTCGTCAGCGAGATCCTCGTGCACTCGCTCAAGGGCTTCGCGTCAGCGATCGGCGCAAGCGAGTTCTTCATCGCGGCCGTGATCGTCGCGATCGTCGGCAATGCCGCCGAGCACGGCGGCGCCGTCGTCATCGCGCGCGCGGGAAAGATGAAGCTCGCGAGCGAGATCGCGATCTCGTCCAGCGCGCAGGTTGGCCTGCTGGTCGTCCCGGCAGTAACCCTTCTGTCACTTTTCTTCGCGCACGCGCTGCCGCTCAGCTTCCGCTGGGAAGAGCTCCTGGCGATGGGCGCTGCAGTCGCGCTCGCGGGCAAGACGGTATGGGACGGAAAGACGAGCCGCGCCGACGGGGTTGTGCTGATCGGCGCGTATGCAGTCGTCGTCGTCGGCTTCCTCCTCGCCGGGAACCGGTGATAGCTTGGAGTCGTGTCCGCGACACAGCCACAGACCCAATCGAAGCGTCCTGAGCGGGGCGACGTCGTTGTCGCCGCGCATGATCTGACGAAGCGGTACGGCGAAGGCGACACGGCCGTCGACGCGCTCCGGGGCGTGTCCCTCGCGGTGCGCGCAGGCGAACTCGTTGCCGTCATGGGTCCGTCGGGCTCGGGCAAGTCGACGCTCATGCACATCCTCGCCGGCCTCGACAAGCCGACGACCGGCACGGTCGAGATCGCCGGTTCGGAGATCACCGAGCTCGGCGACGCGGCCCTCACGCGGCTCAGGCGCAAGCACATCGGCTTCGTCTTCCAGTTCTTCAATCTCCTCCCGATGCTCGACGCGGAGGAGAACGTCCTCCTGCCGCTGTCGATCTCGGGCGAGAAACCCGACAAGGCGTGGCTCGACGAGCTGCTCGAGCGCACAGGCATCGCGAAGCGCCGCACGCACAAGCCGTCGGAGCTGTCCGGCGGCGAGCAGCAGCGCGTCGCGATCTCGCGCGCGCTCGTCACGAAGCCGACGATCCTCTTCGCCGACGAGCCGACGGGCAACCTCGACTCGAAGACGGGTGGCGAGATCCTCGACCTCATTCGCAGCTCGGTCGACGCGTACGGCCAGACGATCGTCATGGTCACGCACGAAGCGCGCGCCGCAGTGATCGCCGACCGCATCCTCTTCATCGCCGACGGGCTGATCGTCAAGGAGCTCGCGGGCGCGAGCGCCGACGAGGTGCTCGCCGTGATGAGCACGCTCTCGTCGTGACCGTCGTCGCTCTGAAGGGCCTGCTCGGCCGCAAGCTGCGGGCGGTCCTCACCGCGCTCGCCATCGTGCTCGGCGTGGCGATGATCAGCGGGACGTACGTCCTCACGGACACCATCAAGGCGGCATTCGGCACCGTCTTCACCACCGTCTACAAGAACACCGACGCGGTCATCACGTCGAAGAGCGCGCTCGGCACCAACTCGAACAGCAATGCGCTGCCGCCGTCGTTCCCGGAGTCGCTACTCGCGAAGGTGCAGAAGCTGCCCGGCGTCGCCGAGGCGCAAGGCGGCATCGACGATTACGCCCACCTCGTCGGCCGCGACGGCAAGGTCATCTCCGGGGGCGGCGCACCACCGCTCGCGTTCAGCGTCCACCCGCGCGGCGACCAGCACTTCAACCCGCTCACGCTCGTCAGCGGCACGTGGCCGGTCGGCCCGCACCAGATCGCGATCGACGCGAACACCGCGAGCAAGAAGCACTACAAGCCCGGCGACACGATAGGCGTCATCGCCCGCGGCGCGGAGCAGACGTTCACCGTCTCAGGGACCGTCCAGATCGGAGGCGTGTCGTCGCTCGGCGGCGCCACGATGGCCATCTTCGACTTCCCGACAGCCCAGAAGCTGTTCAACAAGGTCGGCAAGCTCGACGGGATCGACATCGCCGCGAAGCACGGCGTCTCGCCGGCCGAGCTCGTGAAAGAGATCGCGCCGATCTTGCCCGCGAACGCCCAGGTCCGCACCGGGCAGGCGCAGGCGAAGCAGGCAACGAAGGACACGAACGGCTTCCTGTCGATCATCAACGACTTCCTGCTCGCCTTCGGCGGCGTTGCGCTGTTCGTGGGCGGATTCGTGATCGCGAACACACTCTCCATCACGATCGCGCAGCGCACGCGGGAGCTGGCCACGCTCCGGACGCTGGGAGCCACCCGACGGCAGGTGCTGCGTTCGGTCCTGCTCGAGGCCTTCATCATCGGCCTCCTCGCCGCCGTCTGCGGCCTCTTCCTCGGGCTCGGACTGGCGAAGGGCCTGAACGCGCTCTTCATCCATTTCGGCATCGACCTGCCGCAGGCGGGCACGGTGTTCGCGACCCGGACGATCGTCGTCTCGCTCGTGGTCGGCGTCGCCGTCACACTGCTCGCCGCGCTCCGTCCGGCGATCCGTGCGACGCGCGTGCCGCCGATTTCCGCGGTCCGCGAGGGCGCCGTCCTCCCGACGTCGCGCTTCGCACGCTTCAGCGTCGCGGCCGCGCTGCTCACGATCGGCGCCGCGCTCACGATCATGCTCGTCGGGCTCTTCGTCGGCGGCATCTCGACGACGGACCGGCTGCTCATGCTCGGCATCGGCGCCGCGGCCGTCTTCGTCGGTGTGGCGATGCTTGCGAAGACGCTTGTGCCGCCGCTCGCGCGGACGCTCGGCTGGCCCGCGTCACGGTTTGCGGGTGCCGCCGGGAAACTCGCGCGCGGGAATGCGATGCGAAACCCGCAGCGCACGGCTTCGACAGCGTCGGCTCTGATGATCGGCCTCGCCCTCGTGACGCTCGTGTCGGTCCTTGCCTCTGGACTGAAGACGACATTCGAGAGTGCGGTCAACTCGATCTTCACCGCCGACTACGCCGTGACGGCGACCGACAACTTCTCTCCCATCTCGACGGCGTCGTCGACGGCCCTCACGAGGGTGCCCGGCGCGACGGTCGTCTCCGGCGTCCGTGCGGCCCAGGGAAAGGCGTACGGCGGCCGCATCAACGTGACGGGCGTCTCGGGTGACATCAGCAAGGTCATCAACGTCAAGTGGCAGGTCGGCTCTCAGGCCGTCCCCGGGCAGCTCGGCGAGAACGGCGCATTCGTGTCGAAGGCGTACGCGAAGGCGCAGCACATCCATGTCGGCTCGACGATCGACGTCGAGACACCGTCCGGCAAGACGATGCATCTCGTTCTGAAGGGGATCTTCGCTCCGCCGAAGGGCGGATCGCCCTACGGCGACGTCACCATCTCGACGAAGCGCTTCGACGCCGCGTACCCGAACCCGCAGAACCTCTACACGTTCGTCGACATGGCCGGTGGCGTGAGCACCGCGAACACTGCCAAGCTCGCGCACGCGCTGAACACGTTCCCCGACGCGAAGGTGGCGACCGAGAGCCAGTTCAAGAAGAACCAGGAGAAAGGGATCGACACCCTCCTGAACCTCTTGTACGTCCTCCTCTCCTTGTCGATCATCATCAGCCTGTTCGGGATCGTGAACACGCTCGTGCTGACGGTGTTCGAGCGGACGCGCGAGCTAGGGATGTTGCGCGCGGTCGGGATGACGCGGCGTCAGGTGCGCAGCATGATCCGGCACGAGAGCATCGTCACCGCGCTCATCGGAGCAGCTCTCGGCATCCCCGTCGGGATCGTGCTCGCACTCATGGTCGGCAAGGCGATCAAGTACGCGGCATTCACGATCCCGGTCGGCACACTCGTCGTCTTCATCATCGCGGCGATCGTCGCCGGGATCATCGCGGCGATCTTCCCGGCGCGGCGCGCAGGGAAGCTCAACGTGCTCGAAGCACTGCAGTACGAGTAATGGACCTCGAGCTGCTGGGCGAAGTCCTCGCCGGCGAGCCGTCCTATCGGACCGGCCAGGTGTGGTCGTGGGCCGCGCGCGGCGCGCTCGGCTACGCGGCGATGACCGACCTGCCGCGCAGCCTGCGGGAGGAGCTGGCGGCACGCGTGCCGTTCTCGACGCTGACGGTGGAGACCGAACGGGAATCGCGCGACGGCACGGTCAAGGTGCTCTTCCGGACGGGCGACGGGCATCCGGTCGAAGCGGTGCTCATGTGCTATCGCGACGGCCGGCGGTCACTGTGCCTGTCGTCGCAGTCCGGCTGCCCGCTGACATGCACGTTCTGCGCCACCGGGCAGATGGCGTTCGGTCGGAACCTGACAGCGTCGGAGATCCTCGACCAGGCGCTGCACTTCCGACGGCTGACCGAGGTCGACCACGCCGTCTTCATGGGGATGGGCGAGCCGATGCTCAACCTCGACGAGGTGCTGGGCGCAGCCCGGCGCCTCCCCGACGTCGGCATCACCCACAGGCGGACGACGGTCTCGACCGTCGGCTGGCTCCCCGGGCTGACGCGATTCGTCGACGAGGTGGACGAACCGATCCGGCTCGCGCTCTCGCTGCACGCAGCCGACGACGATCTCCGGTCGCGGATCATGTCCGTGAACGACCGCTATCCCCTGCGCGACGTCGTCGCCGAATGCCGGCGCTACTTTGAGAAGCGTCGCCGCCGCGTCTTCGTCGAGTACGTGATGCTCGCCGGCGTGAACGACTCGCGCGCGCAGGCGCGCGCCCTCGCATCCGTGCTCGGACGCGAGGGCTTCAAAGTCAACCTCATCCCCTACAACCCGACGGGGATGTACGACGGCTCGTCGCGCGAGCGCATTGCGGGCTTCCGCGAGGAGCTGGAGCGCGCACGAGTGCCGGTGACGGTGAGGCTGACGCGCGGCCGCGACATCGAGGCCGCCTGCGGGCAGCTCGCCGCCGCGCCGAAGGCGCGCCGGGTCAGCCGCCCGCGTGCAACAAAGGCCTGACCTCGATCGTCCCCAAAGCCGCGACCGGGTGGCCCGCGGCGATCTCCACAGCCTCCTCGAGGCTCTCGGCCTCGATGAGGTCGAAACCGCCGACCGCCTCCTTCGTGTCCGCGAACGGCCCGTCCGTGACGAGCTGCTTGCCCTCGCGGACGCGGACCGTTCGAGCACGACGCGGTGGCGCCAGCTGGTCGCCCGTGATCCACGCTCCCCGGGCCTGGAGCTCGTCCAGCCACGGGAAGCCCTCCGGCTCGCCCTCGTCCGGCTCCCCCTGTTGATCCATCACGTCTCGGTCCCAGCACACGAGCAGCAGATACTTCATGGTCGCTCCTTGGTCGCGGTTGTCGGGAGGACGACGAACGCCGCAACCCGGATTCGACTAAATCGGCTGAATGAGTCTGGCGCGGTTTCGCCAGCCGTGGAACAGCGCGGCAGCCAGGAGAAGGGCGTCCCCGGCGCCGATCGCGAGGTCGGCGAGGTTGAACGCGATCCCGCCCCGGACGAGCGGGTTGGGTACGCCGCCGCGCCAGGCTGCGCCGGCGATGAGCGTCGCAGCGGCTCCGCCGGCGGCGATCCCCGCGCCAAGCGACATCGCGGCCGAGCGCGCCCGTGGCACGATGACGAGCAGCGCAACGGCGAGCGCGCCCGCGGCCGCAAGCCCCAGCGGCGAACGGGGGTGCGAGAGCCTGCTCGGCGCGAGCAGGTCGTCGACCAGCGTCGCGGCGACGACGGCGGCCGTCGCCGCGAGCGCGATCCTCATTCCTCCTCGGCCCCTTCGTCCTTCGCGATCTCAGCCACAGCGGCGGGCGCTGCGACCGCGGGGCCTTCCGTCCCGACACCGACCGCCACCGCCGTCGGCTCCACTTTGCGGTTCAACTTGGCTGCGAGCCGTTCGAGCCAACCGGCCATGCTCTAAACCTCCTGCGGCGCTTTCGCGTCGTCGAATCCGTACTTGACGACCGGATTCTTCGCCGCGCGCACCTCGTCCAAACGTCGGACGGGCCGGTCGTGCGGCGCCTCCTTGAGGAGCGAGACGTCCTCCTCGGCTTCGCGGGCGATTCTCAGCATCGCGTCGCAGAACGCATCGAGCGTCTCCTTCGGCTCCGTCTCGGTCGGCTCGATCATCAGCGCCTCCGGGACGATCAGCGGGAAGTAGACCGTCGGCGGGTGGAAGCCGTAGTCCATCAGCCGCTTCGCGACGTCGAGCGCCGTCCCGCCGTGGTCGCGCTTCAGCGTGCGCGCCGACAGGACGAACTCGTGCATGCACAGCCGGTCGAACGGCAGGTCGTATGCGTCCTTGAGCCGCGCGAGCATGTAGTTCGCGTTCAGCACCGCGGTCTCGGACATTTCGCGGAGGCTCGGCCCGTACATGCGGATGTACGCATAGGAGCGAACGAAGACGCCGAACGGCCCGGTGTAACCGCGCACCTTGCCGATCGACTTCGGCCGTTCGTAGTCGAGCCCGAACGTCCCGCCGTCGCGGCGTACGACCGCGGGCACCGGCAGGAACGGCTCGAGCATCTTCCGGACCGCGACCGGCCCACCGCCGGGGCCGCCGCCGCCGTGTGGCTGCGAGAACGTCTTGTGCAGGTTGATGTGGACGATGTCGAAGCCCATGTCACCGGGACGGGAGATGCCGCACACGGCGTTGAGGTTCGCCCCGTCGTAATACATGAGCGCGCCGGCGCCGTGGAAGATCTCCTTGATCTCCTCGATGTTCTCGTCGAACAGGCCGAGCGTCGATGGATTCGTGAGCATGAGCGCGGCAGTGTGCTCGTCGACCTTCGCCCGAAGATCCTCGACGTCGATGTTCCCGCGCGCGTCGGTCCTGACGGGGGTGAGGTCGTACCCGGCCATCGTCACGGAGGCGGGATTCGTGCCGTGCGCGGTGTCGGGGATGACGACCTTGCGGCGCTGCTCCCCTTCGCCGATGTCGTCGAAGTACGCGCGCACCAGCATGAGGCCCGTCAGTTCTCCCTGCGAGCCCGCGGCCGGTTGGAGCGAGACTGCGTCGAGCCCCGTCACCTCGGCGAGGATCTCCTGCAGGCGCCACTCGAGCTCGAGCGCGCCCTGGATGCCGTCCTCCTCCTGCAGAGGATGGATCTGCGCGAAACCGGGGAGCATCACCAGCCGCTCGTTGATGCGCGGGTTGTACTTCATCGTGCAGGAGCCGAGCGGATAGAAGCCAGTGTCGATGCCGTAGTTGCGCGTCGACAGCTCGGTGAAGTGGCGGACGAGCTCGAGCTCGTGCACCTCAGGCAGGCGTGGCAGCTCGGCGCGACGGAGTTCCTCCGGCACCTCCGCCATCGGCAGCCCCTCGGGGCGCGGGATCGACGAGGCGCGCCGGCCCGCCTTCGACTTCTCGTAGATCAACTTCATCGCGCGACCTCGGCGAGGACGTCGGCGAGGCGGTCGATCTCCTCCGGCGTGCGCTTCTCCGTCAGCGCGACGAGCAGGACGTCGTCCATGCCTTCGTAGTCGCGCCCGAGCGCGTACCCGGGATGCACGCCCTGCGCTCGTGCGTCGCGGATGACGTCACGCGCATTCCGTCCGACGCGGACGGCGAACTCCTTGAACGTCGAGCGCTCCGGGAAGACGAGCTCGAGCCCGGCGCGATCCACCAGCCGCTGTTTCGCGTGCTCGGCGAGCGCGAGGCACGTCTCCCCCACGTCGCGCAGTCCCTGCGGCCCGAGCCAGGTCAGGTACACGAGGCCGCCGAGTGCGAGCAGCGTCTGGTTCGTCGTGATGTTCGACGTCGCCTTCTCGCGCCTTATGTGCTGCTCGCGCGTCTGCAGGGTGAGCACGTAGCCGCGCTTGCCCTCGACGTCGACGGTCTCGCCGACGATGCGCCCGGGCATGCGGCGGATGAACTCCTGGCGCGCGGCGAGGAAGCCGTAGTGCGGGCCGCCGTACGCCATTAGGTTGCCCGCGGCCTGGCCTTCGCCGAGCGCGATGGCGCAGCCGTAGCGGCCGGGCGCTTCGAGGAGGCCGAGCGAGAGCGGATCGACGTGCGCGATCGGCAGCGCCTCCGCGTCGCTCGCCGCGGCGGCGAGCTCGGGCGCCGGCTCGAGGCAGCCGAAGAAGTTCGGCTGCTGGAAGATCACCGCAGCCGCGTCTTTCGCTGCCGCCGCGAGCGCGTCGACATCGGTCGTGCCGTTCACGTGCGGAACCTCGACGATCTCGAGGCCGAAGCCTGGCGCGTAGGTCTTCACGACCTGGCGTACCTGCGGGTTCGTCGCCTCTGTGACGACGATCTTCGTCCTCCCGGTCGCGTGCTTCGCGATGTAGCAGGCGTCGGCGGTGACCGTCGTCCCGTCGTAGCCCGAGGCATTGGAGACGTCCATGCCCGTGAGCTCGCAGATCGCAGTCTGATACTCGAAGATGGACTGGAGGACGCCCTGGCTCATCTCCGGCTGGTACGGCGTGTACGCGGTCAGGAACTCGCCGCGCTGGAGGACGGTGTCGACGACGGCCGGCACGTAATGGTCGTACATTCCTGCGCCGAGGAACGACAGCTCGCGGGTGACGTCGACGTTGCGCGACGCAAGCTCGGCGAGGTGCGCGGACAGCTCCTGTTCGGAGAGCGCCGGCTCGAGGTCGAGCTCGCGTCCGAGACGGACACCGGGAGGCAGGTCGCGGAAGAGCTCCTCGACCGACGAGACGCCGATCGTGCGCAGCATTTCCTCGCGGTCGCTGTCGGTGAGGGCGAGAAAGGAATGCGTCACTGGTCGATGACCGTCTTGTACGCGCTCACGTCGAGAAGCGCGTCGAGCTCGGAGGGGTCGCTCAAGCGGATGCGGATGAGCCAGCCGTCGCCGTACGGATCCTCGTTCACCGTCTCCGGCGCGTCGACGACCTTCCGGTTCACCTCGAGCACCTCACCCGAGAGCGGCGCGATCACGTCGGAGACTGCCTTGACCGACTCGACCTCGCCGTACGGCTTGTCCTTCGTCACGGTCGTGCCCGACTCGGGCGGCTCGAAGTGGACGAGCTCGCCGAGCGCGTCGGCGGCGAACCACGTGATTCCGAGCACGGCCTCGTCGCCCTCGATGCGCGCCCAGTCGTGCGCCTCGTGGTACTTCAGGTCGTCGGGATACGACTCCGCGGCGGCCATTCAGCCCTCCCTCTCGTAGATCGGTCTCTTCACGACGCGAGCAGTGCGCGGCTTGCCACGCACGTCGATCGACAGCTTCGTTCCGGGCACGGCCTGCACGGTGGCGACGTAGCCCATGCCGATCCCGACGTCGAGCATCGGCGAGTGCGTCCCGGAGGTGACCTCGCCGCCACCCTCGATCGTCATCCCCTGCCGCGGGATCGCGCGCTCCTCCATGACGAACGGGACGAGCTTTCGCCCAGGGCCTTCCTCCTTGATGCGGCGGAGGACGTCGACGCCGGTGAACTCCTTGCCGAGCGCGCACGTCCAGCCGAGCCCCGCCGCGATGGGATCGGTGTCGGGGCCGATGTCGTTGCCGTGCAGCGGAAAGCAAACCTCGAGGCGCAGGGTGTCGCGCGCGCCGAGCCCGCACGGGACGACGCCGCGGGCGAGCACGGCGTCCCAGAGCGCAACCGCATCCTCGGCCATGCAGAGGATCTCGCAGCCGTCCTCGCCGGTGTAGCCGGTGCGGTTCACCATCGTCTCGATCCCGTCGATCTTCTCCTCGGCGAACGTGAACGCCTTCGCCGGCGCGAGACCGAGCTTCTCGATCGCGTGCGGCCCCTGCACGGCGAGCAGCGCGTACTCGTCGGAGACATCGGTGACCTCGGAGCCGCGAATCTCGCGCTCCTTGATCCTCCGGAAGTCGGCCTCGCGGTTCGAGGCGTTGACGACGAGCAGGTAGCGGCATTCGCCCAGGCGGTAGGCGATCAGGTCGTCGAGGATCCCGCCGCGCTCGTTCGTCAGCAGCGTGTACTGCGCCTCGCCGGGCGCAATCCGGTCGAGGTCGTTCGAGAGGAGGTTCTGCAGGAGCGCGGTCGCCTGCGGCCCTTCGACCTCGATCTCGCCCATGTGCGAGACGTCGAAGACCCCCGCGTCGGTGCGAACGGCGCGGTGCTCCTGGATGACGCCCTCGTACTGGACGGGCATCTCCCAGCCGGCGAACGGAACCATCCGTGCCCCGAGCGCGACGTGCCGATCGTGCAAAGGCGTGCGTAGGAGGGTTTCGGTCATGCGAATCCGATCCTAGTGCGTGCCTGCCGTAAGCCTCCTCTGCAACAAACCACCAAAGGCCCGGGCGAACGCGAAGCGTTCGAGCCGGGCAGAACCAGCGAGCGGGGATGGCGAAGCCACCACCGCCCGCGCGGAACAAAGCATCGCGAAAGACCCCTCAAAAGCGAAGCGGGAACCTCCCCGGCCGGAAAATGCGGAGCATTGTTCGGCCTAAAAACGGGGCCGCCCCGATACGTCTTGCGGACATACCGGGGCGGCGGACCGGGTCGTGGGGCTGGCGTTTTGGGGCACCAACCCTTTGAGGGCACCCGCTCTGTACCGCGTGTGCGCCTCGTCAAACCTCTAAATCGAAACTCAGTCTTCGCGCAGGAACGAGGGCACGTCGAGCGCCTCGTCCGGGATCTCGAAGCCGCCGCCCGGCACGCCGGTCGGGATCGGGGCCTCGAGCGCCCCTTCGCGCCGGCGGCGCCGGCGCTGGGCGCCGAAGCCGGTGGCGATGACGGTCACCCGGATGTCGTCGCCGAGGGCGTCGTCGATGACGGCGCCGAAGATGACGTTGGCGTTCTGGTCGGCCGCGCTCGTGACAACCTCGGCCGCCTCGTTCACCTCGAACAGGCCGATCTCCGGCCCGCCGGTGATGTTGAGGAGGATCCCGGTCGCTCCCTCGATCGAGGTCTCGAGCAGAGGCGACGACACCGCCGCGCGCGCAGCCTCGGCCGCGCGGTTCTCGCCAGAGGCGATGCCGATGCCCATGAGTGCCGAACCGGCGTCGCGCATGATCGTGCGAACGTCAGCGAAGTCGAGGTTCACGAGCCCGGGGACGGTGATCAGATCGGTGATCCCTTGCACACCCTGGCGCAGGACGTCATCGGCCATGCGGAACGCCTCGACGACGGACGTCCGCTTCTCCACCACCTGGAGGAGCCGGTCGTTCTCGATCACGATCAGCGTGTCCACCCGGTCGCGCAGGTTCTGAATGCCGATGTCCGCCTGCTGCGAGCGCTTGCGCCCCTCGAAGACGAACGGCTTCGTGACGACGCCGACCGTGAGCGCCTCGAGCTCGCGCGCGAGCTCCGCAACGACGGGCGCGCCGCCGGTGCCGGTGCCGCCGCCTTCGCCCGCGGTGACGAAGACCATGTCGGCGCCCTTGAGCGCCTCTTTCAGCTCGTCGCGGCTCTCCTGCGCGGCGGCGAGCCCGACCGCCGGATCCGCTCCCGCACCAAGCCCGCGCGTCGCCTTCGAGCCGATGTGGATCTTCAGATCGGCGTCGCACATCATCAGCGCCTGCGCGTCGGTGTTGACGGCCACGAACTCGACGCCGGTGAGGCCCGCGTCGACCATGCGGTTGACGGCGTTCGTGCCACCGCCGCCCACGCCGACGACCTTGATGACGGCGAGGTAGTTGCCGGACTGGTCGCGCATGCTCATGGCGACACCTGAACCTTTACTGGAGATACGGGGCAGAAGCAGGGACTTCGCGGCGGAGGGTAGTTGTGGAAAACCCTGCTGTCAATTGGGGCTCAGCCCGACAAGACTGAACCTGAAGTTGAGACTTGAGGGTTGATACCCGCGACCGGCCTCTGCGGGACGGCGACGTCGAGGTACGTCGATCCGGGTGGCAGGAGCCGCAGCGCGCGCCGCGCGATTGCGAGCTTGAGCCGGACATCGACCGGCTCGCCGAGCCTGAGCTCCACGCCGAGCCGGAGGTTCATCGTCAGCTCGTCGTGCGCGAACGTCACCGTGGTGAAGCGCGCCGGGAACCCAGCGGCGAGCGCGAGGGCATGCGCCGCGGTCCCGCCTTCGCCCGGCGCGAGGAACGCGCCAGGCGCGACCTGGGCGGCCGTCGGCACCCAGATGCGCGGAAGATCGAGGCGCGTCCCGGCCTTGATCTGCGCGATCGTCCTTCCCCGACCCGACACGAGCCAGGTCTGTTTCCCGCGGTGGAGCACGGCCACCGGAACCTCGGGCACGATGCGCACACGCAACGTATGCGGAAAGGCGCGGTCGTAGCTCGTCGACACGACCGCCGGCAAAGCGTCCACGCGCCGCTCGAGCGCCCGGGCGTTCAGCGCGAGCAGACTCCTGCCGACGAACGGCTCGAGCGTGCTGCGCACTTGCGCATCCAGTGCAGGCGGCCCGCCGGAGACCGAGATCGTCCGGACGGCGAACGTCGAGGTCTCGCGCGCGGCGAAGTACGCCCCCACGGCTAGCACCGGCAGGACAATCGCGATGGCAAGCAAACGCCGCCTTGCGGCCACCCGCTCTCGTTCGCCGCGCGGCGCGCCGCTCCTACGTCACGCGGATCGGGCCAAGGAGCTCGACCTCGTGCACGAGCTCGACGCCGTACTGCTCTCGCGCCCGGCGGCGCGCCTCGGCCATGAGCGCGAGCGCGTCCTCCGTCCGTGCGCCACCGGCGTTCTCGATGAAGTTCGCGTGCTTCGGCGAGATCTGCGCGCCGCCGATCCGGTGGCCCTTGAGCCCGCAGGCCTCGAGCATCCGCCCCGCGCTGAGCGCGTGCTCCGGGTTCTTGAAGACGCTGCCGAACGTCCGCCGGTTCGTCGGCTGCGCCTCCTTCCGCCGGGCGTTGAGCTCGCGCACGGTCGCCTTGATCTCGTCCGGGGGCCGCCGCTCGAGATGCAGCTCCGCCTGGAGAACGACCTGGCCGTGCTCCAGGTTCGAGTGCCGGTACGAGAGGCCGAGCTCGGCCGGCGTCAGCCAGCCGGTGCCGTCTGCGGTCGCGACGAGCGCCCGGACGAGCACCTGTGCGAAGTCGCTGCCGTAGGCGCCGCCATTCATCCAGATGCCGCCGCCGATCGTCCCGGGGATCGCGCACGCGAACTCGAAGCCGCCCAGGCCGGCCGCACGCGCCCGGTGCAAGACGACGGCGTTCGCCGCGCCGGCGCCGGCACGCACGAGGTCGCGGTCGACCTCGACCGCCGCGAGCTCGCCCCCGAGCTTGAGCACGAGCGCGTCTAGGCCCTCGTCCGCGACGAGGAGGTTCGAGCCGAAGCCAATCGTGGCCGTGGGCATTCCGCGGGCCAGGAGCTCCTCCACCTCAGCTACGGACGTGGGCTGCGCGAGCTCCCGCGCCGGCCCGCCAGTGCCGAGCGTCGTGTACCGAGAGAGATCGGTCACAACAGATCCACCGCGCGGTCGACGTCGCCCGCGCCGAGCGTGAGGATCGTGTCGCCGGGACGCGCCCAGCCGCGCACGATGCGTGCTCCGTCCTCGAGCGTCGGCGCCCAGCCCACGAGCATGCCCGGGCGAACGCGTGCAAGCTCCTCGACGATCAGCTTCCCGCTCACTCCGGCCAGCGGTTCTTCGCGCGCGGGATAGATCTCCGTGACACATACCGCGTCCGCGGTCGCGAGCGCGGACGCGAACTCGTGCGCGAGATACAGCGTGCGCGAGTACAGATGCGGCTGGAAGAGCGCGATGACGCGCCCCTCCATCGCAGAGATGTCGGCAGCGATCTCAGTCGGATGGTGCGCATAGCTGTCGAACACATCGTCCCCGTGGCGTTGCAGCCGGCGACCCGCGCCCGTGAAGTCGGCGATGACGCGCTCGGCGCCCTCGACGCCGGCGAGCCGGAGCGCGGCGAGCGCAGCCGCGGCATTTCGGCGGTTGTGCTCGCCGGGCACGGCGAGCTCGATATCGACCGGGTCGAGCTCCTCGGCGCGCACGACGTGCGGCACGGTCGCGAGCCAGTCCTCGAAGAGCGCCTCGACCTCGGCGCGCGACGAGAACGTCGTGTGATGGTCGAGGTCGACGTTCAGCAGCACGGCGATCTCGGGCCGCAGCGCCGCGACCGAGCGATCGGACTCGTCGCCCTCGACGACGAGCCAGCCCTCGCCGGCGCGCGCATTGCCGCCGAGCTGTGGAACGTCCCCGCCGATGAGGAACGCCGGATCGAGCCCGAGCCGGTCGAGGCAGAACGCGATCATCGCGCTCGTCGTCGTCTTCCCGTGCGCCCCCGCGACGACGATCGAGCGGCGCAGCGACACGAGCTCCCCGAGGAGGTCGGCGCGCGGCCGGCCCGCCACGCGGCCGGCGAACGCGGTCGAGACGTACACGTCCCACCCGTCCGGCGGCTGCGGCGGATCCGGCGCGATGGTCACGTCGATTCCGTCGAGGTGCGCCAGATACGGCGTCTCGACGCGATCCCAGCCGGCCACCTCCGCGCCCCACGCGTGCGCGAGCAGCGCGTATGCGCTCATGCCGGCACCTCCGATGCCGGCGATCCAGACGCGCCTACCGGCGAACGGCTGCGAGCTCGAGAAGCTCATCGGCGATCCTCTCTGCGGCGTCCGGCTTCGCGGCTGCGCGCATCGCCGTGGCCATCGCGACGAGCTTCGCGGAATCGGCGAGCAGCGACTGCACGACCTCGGGCACACGTTGCACCTCGGCTTCGGGGACGACGACTGCGCCGCCCGCCTCCTCGAACCACTCGGCGTTCTTGCGCTGATGTCCACCGGTCGCGAACTCGCCCGGGACGAGGACGGCCGGCAATCCTGCCGCCGCAAGTTCCCACACCGACCCGCCGGCACGCGCGAGCGCGATGTCGGCCGCGCCGTACGCGAGCCCGATGTCGTCGATGAACGGGCGCAAGATGTAGTCGGGCCGCGTCGCGCGTCCGCGCAACGACGCGTAGTCACGCTCGCCGCACAGGTGCAGGACGGCGGGGCCCGACTCTGCCCACGAGTCCAGCGCGAGCTCGTTCAACAAGCGTGCGCCGAGCGAGCCGCCGAACACGAGTACCACCGGCCCGTCCGCAGGCAGGCTGAGCCGCTCGCGCGCCTCGGCTCGCGCCACCGCGCGTGATCGCTCCGGCACAGGCCGACCGACCGCGACGTACTTCGCGCCGTCGCGTCCGTGCACGGGTAGCGCGAGGAACACGCGCTCGGCGAACGGCGCGGCCAGACGGTTCGCGAGCCCGAGGTGCGCGTCCGCCTCGGTCAGCGCCGCCGGGATCCCGCGCAGGCGCGCCGCGAGCACCATAGGCCCGGCGACATAGCCGCCGCCGCCGAGCACGACGTCCGGCTTGCGCCGCTCGAGGATCCGGAGGCACGCTATGGGCGCAGCCGCGGCGAGCGCGAGTGCGCGCAGCTGTGCCGGCCCGGGACGGCGCGGGAAGCCCGCGACGGCGAACTCGTCGAACGGGTAGCCGTGCTCAGGAACGAGCCGCGCCTCGACGCGATCCGGCGACCCTGCGAACGTCACCGCCGCTCCGCGCGCGCGCAGTGCCTCCGCCACCGCGAGCGACGGTGCGAGGTGCCCGACCGTCCCGCCCGCTGCGATCAGGCACCGAAGCTGTCTTGGTTCCGGCATGACTACGAGCGATGTTAAGGAGGATCCCGACGGCCAGGAGGGTTATGACGAGGCTCGACCCGCCGTACGACACGAACGGCAGGGGGATGCCCGTGAGCGGCGCGAGACCGAGAACGGCCGCGAGATTGATCGCGGCCTGCCCGCACACGAGCGCCGTGATGCCCGCCGCGAGGCGTTTTCCGAACGGGTCCTTGCACGCGATCGCAAGCCGCAGGCCCGCATACGCGAACGCGCAGTAGCCGGCGACGAGCACGGCCGCACCGACGAGCCCGAGCTCCTCCGCGATGACTGCGAAGATCATGTCGGTGTGCGCCTCCGGGAGGTAGTGGATCTTCTCGATCCCCTGGCCGAGGCCGCGACCGAAGATCCCGCCCGAGCCGATGCTGATCTGCGCCTGGACGTTCTGGAGGCCTGCGCCGAGCGGGTCTTTCCACGGATCGAGGAACGTGAAGAGGCGTGCACGCCGGTACGGCGACGACCAGGCCGCGATCGCGCCGGCGCCGAAGACGAGCGTGTACGCGACCCCGAGCGTCGGCAGCGGCGTCCCCGAGACGAGCAGGACGGCGCCGATCATCACGACGATGGTGATGACGGTGCCGAGATCGGGCTCGGCGAGGACGAGCGCGCAGAAGAGGCCGACGAGTAGGCCCATCGGGCGTGCGAGGTCTTTCAACGTCCGCGGCGCGGGACGGCGCGAGAGATACGCCGCGGCCCAGATGACGAGCGCGAGCTTCGCCAGCTCGGATGGCTGGAACGTCGCCGGGCCGAGGCCGATCCAGCGGCGCGCGCCGTTGACTCGTGCGCCGACGACGAGGACGGCGAGACAGAGGAAGAGCGCGGCGCCGACGAGCATCGGCGCGAGCGCGCGCAGCTTGCGGAAGTCGGTGCGCGCGGCCACGACGAGCAGCGCGAAGCCGAGCACTGCGTAGATCCCCTGCCGCTCGAGGTAGCCGGTCGGGTTGCCGTTCCCGAGCGCGGCCGAGGCGGACGTCGCGCTGTACACCATGATCAACCCGAACGCGGTCAGGGCGAGCGTGACGAGGACGAGCAGCTGCGACTCGAGGCTGCGCTGCTTCATCGCAGCTCCTCGACGATGCGGCGGAATGCGGCGCCGCGTTCCTCGAAGTTGCGGTACTGGTCGAAGCTCGACGTCGCCGGCGAGAGCAGAACGACGTCTCCGGGCCGCGCGTCGGCGCTTGCGTGCTCGACCGCGTGCGTGAGCTCGCCGTCCCGCGCGTACGAGCGGCCGGCGGCGTCGAGCGCGGCGGCGAGCTGGTCGCTCGCTGCGCCGATGAGATGGATGGAGCGCACGTTGGGGGGCAGGTCGGCGGCGAACGGGCCGAAGTCCTCGCCCTTGATGAAGCCGCCGAGGATGAGATGGATCGGCGCGTCGTACGAGGCGACGGCGCGGCGTGCGGCGGTGGTGTTCGTCGCCTTCGAGTCGTTGACGTAGCGCACGCCGCGCAGCTCGCGCACGAGCTCGAGCCGGTGCGGCACGCCCTCGAACGTGCGCAGCGCCTCGGCGATCGCGCTGTCGGGAAGACCGGCCGCGCGCGCGGCGGCCGTGGCCGCGGCCGCGTTCGCGCGGTTGTGCGTGCCGGGCATGCGCGGCTCCGCAGGCAGCGGGTCGTCGGCGGAGAAGTCGGCGGGGCCGATCTTCGTCTTCGCGCGCTCGAAGATGCGCAGCTTCGCGTCGCGATACGCCTCGAACGTCTCGTGCCGGTCGAGATGGTCGGGCTCGAGATTGAGGAGCACGGCGATGTCGCAGGCGAACGTCTCCACGTCCTCGAGCTGGAAGCTCGACAGCTCGCACACGACCCATGTCCCCGGCTCGACGGTCAGCGCGACCTCGCTCAGCGGCACGTGCTCGTTGCCGGCGAGCACCGCGTTGACGGCCGCTGCATCGAACATCGCCCCGAGCAGCCGAACCGTTGTCGTCTTGCCCTTCGTGCCGGTCACGCCGAGCACCGGGTTGCCTGGCAGGAGCCGCCAGCCGAGCTCGATCTCGCTCCACACCGGAATGGCGCGCTCGCGGGCAGCCGCGACCACGGGCGAGCGCTCCGGCACGCCGGGGCTCTTCACCACCAGTTCGACTCCCGACAGCACCGATTCGTCCTCCGTCCCGAGGCGCAGTTCGACGCCGGTGCCCGCGAGCCTCCCGGGGGCGGCGTCGGGCGAGCGGTCGTTGACGACCACCTCGACACCGCGGGCGGCGAGGGCAAGCGCCGCGGCCTCGCCGGTCACGGCGAGCCCGAGCACGAGCGCGCGGCTGGGGAGCTCGCTCATCCGAGCCTACTTCGCCCCCTGTCGCATGGATCCTGGCCTAGCGAAGGACGCGCGCGACCTCGGGATCGCCGTCCTGCGCGCCGATCACACGGTCGACGCTCCGGTCCGGGAGCGGCAGGACGGGCAGCTCGCCGAGCAGGTAATCCAGCCGCGGGTCGGCGAGCTCGTTGAGCAATCGCTCGAGCTCGTCCACCGACGGCTCGAGGATGAGCACCTCGTCGAAGTCGCCGAACGACGCAAGCGACGCGCGCGCCGCTTCGGCGCCAAGGACCGCGACGACGCCGCTCATCCCTGGCGGAAGTAGTACCGGTAGAAGAGCGCGAAGCCGGCGGCGCAGAGGATCCCCGCGACGATCCAGAAGCGCACCATGATCTTCGTCTCGGACCACGCCTTCATCTCGAAGTGGTGGTGGATGGGCGCCATCAGAAAGACGCGTCGCCCGAGGTACTTGAAAGACGCCACCTGGATGATCACGGACAGCGCCTCGATGACGTAGATGCCGCCGATCAGGAGCAGCAGCACCTCGGTCTTCGTCATGATCGCGAACGTCGCGAGCGCGCCTCCGAGTGCCATCGAGCCGGTGTCGCCCATGATCACCTCGGAAGGGAAGGCGTTGTACCAGAGGAACCCGACCAGGCCGCCGATGAGCGCCGCGCCGATGATTGCCATGTCGAGCTTCGTCAGATTGCGCTGCGCAGGGACCGGGTTCGAGCGCACGAACGAGACGACCATCATCGCCATGAAGGTGAAGAGCGCGATGATGCCCGTGCCCGCGGCGAGGCCGTCGACGCCGTCGGCGAGGTTCGTTCCGTTCGATGCTCCTGCGATGATGAGGAAGAGGAACGGGTACCAGCCCCAAGAGAGCGGGACTGACACGTTCACGACGGGGATGTAGACGTCGGTGCTGAGGTGGAGATGCCGCGCGACGATCGCGACTACGACGGTCACCGCGGCGAGCAGCAGCATCTTCCACCTGCCGCGCAGGCCGAGCGAGCGGCGGTGCGTGAGCTTCGTGAAGTCGTCGAGGAATCCGATCGCTCCGCACGCGAGCGTCCCGAACAAGATCGTCAGCGACTGCAGGCGGAAGTGGCTCACGGGCAGGAAGCCGACCGTCGCCGCGAACAGGATGAGCAGACCGCCCATCGTCGGCGTCCCCTGCTTCGCGACGTGATGCTCCGGGCCGTCCTCGCGGATGTGCTGCCCGAACTCGTTGCGACGGAGGAACTCGATGAACCGTGGCCCGATCGCGATCGAGACGATCAGCGCCACGAGCGCGGCGACGAGGACCCTACTCACTGAGTGCCTCGGCCACGATCTCGAGCCCCACGGAGCGCGAGCCTTTCACGAGGACGGCGTCTCCCGGCCGAACGAGCTCGCGCGCGACCGCGACCGCCTCCGCCGCCGTGGGCGCCCATGCATCCGGGTCGTAGCCCCGGGCCAGCTCGCCAACTCCGATCACGAGCGCAAGCGTTCCTGCTGCGCGCCCGATCTCCTCGTGGTATCGCGGCGCGTCGGGCCCGAGCTCGGCCATCTCGCCGAGGATCGCGACCGTGCGCCGGCCCGCCGCCCGCTCCTGGAGATGCGCGATCGCGGCCTCCATCGCGACCGGGTTCGCGTTCCACGCGTCGTTGATCAGGAGCCCGCCGCCGGGCAGCTCGTGCTCCTGCGAGCGCCAGCGCGAGAACTCGACCTCGACCAGGCCGTCCGGCTTCGGGTAGCCGAGCGCGTCGAGCGTGGCGAGCGCCGCCGCCGCGTTCACGGCCTGGTGGCGCGCGCTGAACGAGAACTCGACGCCGTCGACGACGGCGTGCCCGTCGCGCCGCTCCATCTCGGGCTCGACAAAGCGGCGGACGTCGAGCCCCGCCGGCACGAACGGCTCGAGCTCGGGCGCGTGCTCAGGGAGGACGGCCACCTCCACGTGCTCGAGCAGCTCCGCCTTCGCGCGCGCGATGTTCTCGATGCTGCCGAGCTGCTCGATGTGCGCGGGGGCGATCGAGGTGATGACGCCGACGTTCGGGCGTGCGATCTCGGCAAGGGCGCGAATCTGGCCGGGGCCGCGCATGCCCATCTCGGTGACCACGACGTCGGTGTCGGCCTCGACACGGCAGAGCGTGAGCGGGAGGCCAAGCTCGTTGTTGTATCCGTCTTCCGCAGCGACGACGTTCGCCTGCCGCCGGAGCAGCGCGGTGAGGATGTCCTTCGTCGAGGTCTTGCCGACCGAGCCGGTGATCGCGACGACAGGCACGGTGATGCGCTCACGCGCGGCGCGGCCGATCGCGGCTAGGGCTGCGAAGTAGTCGTCGGGCACGAGCGTCGCCGCCGCGCCGTTCGCGCGCGCGTCGTCGACATACGCGACGCCTCCGCGCACCGCGACGAACAGGTCGCCAGGGCGCACGCGGCGCGAGTCGATCTGCACGCCGGTGACCTCCTCCACGTCGGAGTCGAGCCTGCCGAGCCCACGCAACGCCGCAGTGGAGAGCGGGATCAGGTACGCGCTCCCAGAGCACGCAACGCATCGCGCGCTGCATCGCGGTCGTCGAAGGGAATCGTGCGGTCGGCGAACTCTTGGCCCTGCTCCGCGCCTTTGCCGGCGATGACGACGACGTCCCCTTCGCGCGCGAGCTCGACCGCGCGCGCGATCGCGGCGGAGCGATCGGGCTCGACCTCGACGTCGCCGGTTGCGCCGGCGACTATGGCATCGATGATCGTGAGTGGATCCTCGCTCCGAGGGTTATCCGACGTCACGATCGCGACATCCGCGAGCTCGGACGCGATGCGTCCCATCAGCGGCCGCTTCCCCTTGTCGCGATCCCCGCCCGCGCCCACGACGACGATCACGCGCCCGGACGCCAGCTCGCGCGAGGCGCGTAGAACCTTCTCGAGCGCGTCGGGCTTGTGCGCGTAATCCACGATCACCGTGAACGGCTGACCCTCGTCGACGGATTCGAAGCGCCCGGGGACGCCGCGCACCGACTCGATCCCGCGCTTGATCGCCCCGTCGTCGATCCCCAACGCTCGCGCGGCATGGAGCGCGCCGAGGGCGTTCTCGACGTTGAAGCGTCCGCGCAGCTTCAGGTCGATCCCCTCGAGGGCTCCGGCGTCGTCGTCGCTGAAGGTGATCGCATCGGGGAGCTCGGCGGCGAGGCGTCGTCCGTACTCGTCGCCGACGTTCACAACCGCGGGAACGCCGTCCGCGAACAGCCGCCTCTTCGCCTGGAAGTACGCCTCCATATCGCCGTGAAAGTCGAGATGGTCCTGGCTCAGGTTCGTGAAGACGAGCACGGCGAAGCGGACGCGGTCGAGTCGGTGCAGCTCCGACGCGTGCGACGACGCCTCCATCGCGCACGAGCGGTCGCCCGCCTCGAGCATCTCGCGGAACGTGCGCTGCAGATCGATCGCCTCCGGCGTCGTGCGCTCGACGCCGCGCCGCTCTCCCCCGACGCGCGCCTCGACCGTCCCGAGCAGGCCGGGGCGGCGTCCCGCCGCCGCGAGGATCGCGTACAGCAGAAACGAGGTGGTTGTCTTGCCGCTCGTCCCGGTGACGCCGGCAACCTGCAGCCGCTCCGTCGGGCGGCCGAAGAACTCGTCGGCCGCGACGGGCATCGCCGCCCGGGTGTCAGACACCGCAACTTGCGGGACGTCGACCGCGAGCGGCCGCTCGACGACGAGCGCAACGGCGCCGTTCGCGACGGCCTGCGGCGCGAAGTCGTGCCCGTCGGCGTGCTCTCCCGGAACGCAGAAGAACAGCGCGCCCGGCGTCGCGTGCCGTGCGTCGTAGACGAGGTCGAGCACCTGGACCGGCGCCTGGCCGACGACCTCGGCCGCTCCGAGCGCGGCGGCGAGGCGCTCCAGTTCCATCATCCCGCGCCGAGGTTACTTGACGGGCTGGTCGGGCGGAACCTCGAGGTACTGGAGGTCGAACGTGGCGATCTGCGCGAATGCTGGGGCGGCGACGACGCCGCCGTAGTACGCGCCGCGCGGCTCGTCGACCGTGACGAGGACGACGACGCGCGGCGAGCGCGCCGGCACCATCCCGACGAAGGTCGCGTCGTACTGACCCGGCATGTAGCCGTGCGGGCCGGGCTTCTGCGCCGTGCCCGTCTTGCCCGCGACGGAGTAGCCGGGGATCTCCGCGGCGGCGCCCGTGCCTGCATCGGAGACGACGCCCTTGAGCATCGCGAGGAGCTCGCGGTCGACCGTGCGCGGGAGGATGCGCCGCGTCGTCGGGGTCGGCGTGTCGACGCCCTGGACGTGGTCGACGAGGTGCGGTTGGATCCACAGGCCCCCGTTCGCGATCGCCGCGTACACCGACGCGAGCTGAATTGCGGTCACGGAGATGCCCTGGCCGATCGGCACGTTGCCGATGGTCGAGCCCGACCAGTACGACGGGAGGAGGCCCGCGCTTTCGCCCGGGAAGTCGATGCCGGTCTGCTGGCCGAAGCCGAAGCGGCGGATCCAGTCCTTCAGCCGCGACTCGCCCAGCTTCGTGCGCGCGATCGTGACTGCGCCGACGTTCGAGGAGCGCTGCAGGATCTGCGCGACCGTCATCCGCTCGGTCGGCCGAATCTCGGCGTCGTGCACGACGCGGTCGGCGACGCGGATCGAGTACGGCAAGAGGAACGACGTCTGCGGAGTGACGAGGTGGTCCGCGAGCGCGCCTCCGACGGTGACGACCTTGAACACCGATCCCGGCTCGTACACGTCTGAGATCGCGCGGTTCCCGGTCAACCCCTTCACGAACGCCTGCGGATAGTCGTTCGCGTTGTAGTCCGGTGCGGTCGCCATCGCGAGCACGCCGCCCGTGTGCGGGTCGAGCACGATCGCGGTCGCGTCCTTCGCGTGGAACTTGGCCACCGTCGCGCGCAGTACCTGCTCCGCGTTCGCCTGGATGCGGTGGTCGATGGTGAGGAAGACGTCCTTTCCCGGCTTCGCCGGCCGGGCGCTCTGCACGTCGATCGTCTGCCCGAACGGGTCGCGCAGGATCGTCTCTTCGCCGGCGGTGCCCGTGAGCGCCTGGTTCAGCTCCAGCTCGAGGCCGGCGAGCCCGTTGTTGTCCGTGCCGACATAGCCGAGCACCTGCGCTGCGACCGAGGCCTGTGGATACGTCCGCCGCTCCTCCGCGTAGAAGTGGAAGCCGGGGAGGTTCCGCTTGGCGAGAAGCGTCGCGAGAGGGGCAGGCGCCTTGCGCTCGACGTAGGCGAAGTGCGTGCCTTTCGTCGTCAGCGCCCCCAGCACGAGGCCGCGCTTGATCCCGAGCACGTGCGCCGCCGTCGCCGCCTCCGCGCGGGGCCGGGTGACCGCGGTCGGGTCGACGTACACGGTCGTCGCCTGCTCGCCGAGCGCGAGTGGCGTCCCGACTGCGTCGAAGATCGTCCCGCGGCCGGCTGGGAGCTGCACCGTCGCCTTCGTCTGCGCCGTCGCCATCGCCGCGAGCGGGGCCGCGCGCACGGTGGCAATCCACGCTTCGCGCGCGAGGAGCGCGCCGAAGACGATGAGCGTCGCGAGCAGGAGTAGACGGATGCGCGAGTTGACTACGCGCTTCACGGCTACTTCCCGTTGAGGTCGATGTAGCTCGTGTCGGCGGCAGAGGCCGGCACGAGGCCGAGCCGCCGCGCCGTCTGCTCGATCTTGATCGACGCGATCGAGCTCGAGACCTGCGACGCGAGCGCCTGATTCTGCGCCTGCAGGCCGACCTGCTCCTTGTCCAGCTTGTTGACCGCGACGTTCGCCCGGAGCACGGCGACGTTCACGGCGACGACGCCGGCGAGGAGGAGCGCGAAGGTCGAGATCCAGATGACGCCGGCGGTGACGCGGCGCTGCCGCTTGCGCGTCCGCGCGCGGGTGCCCGGCACCGCAGCCGGGCGGCGGCGGCGAACCGGCGCCGGTACGGCAACGGCCTCTGCGGCGAACCAGTCGACCGCGGCCATCTACTCGGCCTTGATCGCAGCTCGAAGACGCGCCGACGCGGCGCGCGGGTTCGCAGCCACCTCGGCCTCGCTCGGCCGGACCGGACGGCGCTGGATCGCGCGCAGCTCGGGCTCGTGGCCGCAGATGCACACGGGAAAGTCGGGCGGGCAGATGCAGCCGCGCTCCCGCTCGCGCAGGAACTGCTTCACGATCCGGTCCTCGAGCGAGTGGAAGGCGATGACCGCCAACCTGCCGCCGGGTCGCAGCATGTCGAGCGCCGCGGGAAGCGCGACCTCGAGCGAGGAAAGCTCGTCGTTGACCGCAATACGCAGAGCCTGGAAGACACGCTTCGCCGGATGGCCTTCGCCGAAACGCGCCGGCGCGGGGATCGCCGCCTTGATCGTGTCCACGAGCTCGCCCGTGCGCTCGAACGGCGTCTCGCGGCGGCGCCGCACGATCGCCTTCGCGATCTGCCGCGCATACCGCTCCTCGCCGTAGCGTCGGAAGATGGTGACGAGCTCCTTCTCGGGCCACTCGTTCACGAGCGCGCGCGCGTCGAAGTCTTGGGACGTGTCCATCCGCATGTCGAGCGGCGCGTCGGTCGCGTACGAGAAGCCGCGCTCGGGACGGTCGAGCTGCATCGACGACACGCCGAGGTCGAGCAGGATCGCGTCGGCCTGCACGCCGTTGTCGGCGAGCTGCGGGAGGACGACGCCGAAGTCACCGCGGAGAAGACGCGCCTGCACGCCGCTTCCGCGCTCCAGCCGCTCGAAGTACGTGCGCACGGTCGGGTCGCGGTCGATCGCGATCAGCTTGCCGCGGCCGTGCAGGTCTGCGGCGAGCAGTGCGGAGTGTCCTCCCGCACCGAAGGTCGCGTCGATCACGGTGTCGCCCGGCTGCACGGCGAGGGATTCGCGTACCTCGTCGGCGAGAACGGGGACGTGATCAGTCGCGCTGGGCTGCAAGACGTTCGGCAACATCGCGCGTCCTCCCTTCGGAATCGGCGAGCTCGCGCTGCCATGCAGCGCGATCCCAGATCTCGAGGTGGTCGTTGACACCGGCGACGACGACGTCGCGCTCGAGGCCGGCGTACTCTCGCAAGCGTGCGGAGATGACGATCCGTCCCTGCTTGTCGAGCTCGCCCTCGACGGCGTTCGCGTAGACGACGCGCTGGAGGGTGCGCGCCTCTCCACTGAGCTGATCGAGCTCGGCGATGCGGCTCTGGCTCCGGGCCCACTCGTCCAACGGATAGGCGACGAGGCACGGGTCCAGGCCGCGCGTCACGACGACGCCGCCCTCGAACGCGCGGCGGAACTTCGCCGGAAGTGTGAGCCGGCTCTTGTCGTCGATCGTGTGGTCGTGAGTGCCGAGGAGCATTCCGGGGCCGAATCTTTCCCTTCCACTTCGCCCCACTCTAAACCACTAACCCCCACTTGTCCACCCCTCGGCCCCACTTGCCTTCGCCCGTTACCGCCAGTACGCTGCGAGCGCGGCATCGAGGGTCTGCGGCTTCGAACGAGGGGAGCCGGAACCATGTCCACCCAGACCCAGCACCGCGTCATCGAGGGCCCGCTCAACGTCGTCCTCAGGCCGGGATCGGAGGCCGCGGCCGCGTACCAGAGCGCCGTCCTCGCCCCCGGCTTCGGCCCCGCGCCCGGGCTCGATCTCCGCTTCTTCGGTGGGCGGACGCTCGCGCACCTGCGCTACACGCTCGTCTACCTGGGCGCCTGGGCCGCCGATGAGCGGGCGCAGCTCGACCATGCGCTCTCGGCAGCGATGCGCGACCGCGGTCTCAACAACGTGCTCGCGCAGTACTTCCAGGGCACGGAAGTGACGACGACGTTCGCCGGCTCGCTCGTTCACGAGGACGCCCTCCCGGCGCGGGTCCAGCGCGACGCGGTCGAGTCGCTCGTGGCAGACCTCAACATCGGCCCCTCCGTCACCTGCGTGCTCCTGCCCAAGGGCGCCGTCCTCGTCGACTCTGGCAACGTCGACTCGAAGCACGGACTCGGCGGGTACCACGGCTCGATCAAGGTCAACAACAGCGAGCGCTACTACGCGGTCTCCGTGTACTCGGACGGCGACAATGGCATCGTCGCCTTCGACGAGCCGTGGAAGAACGTCTGCGCGACGCTGTACCACGAGCTTCAGGAGACGCGCACGGATCCCGACGTCGAGGACGCGATCCGGCTCGGCTCCGCGCCCGGCGCCGACCGGCTGCTCGGCTGGTACTCGCCGCAGGGCGGCGAGATCGGCGACATCCCGATGGAGGAAGCCGGCGGCGACCTGAGCCGCGTCATGCAGGAGGTCCCGCTCGCAGACGGGAGCGGAACGGTCCCGATCCAGCTGATGTGGTCGAACGCGGCCGGCGGCCCCGAGGGGCCTATCGCGGAGCCACGTCCGCCGCAGTGAGCTGACGCTCGTACGGCCCGCGCCCGGTGAGCACCGTCGCCCCGCAGAGTGCTGCGAGGGCGGCCGCCTCCTCCAGCGGCATGCCGGCGCCGAGGCCGAACGTGAAGCCGGCGGCGAAGCAGTCGCCGCAACCGTATGCGTCCTCGACCGGCCCGGGGATCGGCGCGGCGCGGAACGGGCCGCCGGGACGGATCCAGCCGCCGAGCGGGCCCGCGGTGCTGACGACAAGACGCGGCGGCGGGTCGAGCTCGATCGCGTCGAAGCGCTCCCCCACATCGTCCCCGCTGCCGACGAGAGCGTCCAGCTCCTCCCCGGCGCGGTGGAGCGTCTCGAGCTCGCGCGACGTGGCGACGAAGACCTTCGCGCGCCGCGCGGCATGTACGGCGGCGACGTCTCCCCCGGTGAAGTAGACCGCGTCGCAGCGCGCGAGCTGCTCCCACGGCAGCGAGTCGTCCTCGCCGGACGGACGGAGCTTCGGGCCGAGCACGGTGATCGTCCGTTCGCCGTTCTCGTCGACGTAACAGAACGCGCGCCGCTGCGGCTGTCCCGCGTCGCCCGCATGGACGGTGACGCCCAGCTCGGTCAGCCGCTCGCGCGACCGCTGCGCCCGCTCGTCGTCGCCGAGCGAGGTGAAGAAGTCGACCGACCCGTTCAGGTTCGCGAGCTGGACCGCGGCCACCGCGCCCCCGCCGGCCGGCTCCTCCCACACCTCTGAGGCGGAGACGATCTCCCCGGGCTTGGGCACGCGCTCGACGCGCGCGAACTGCACCCACTCCACGTGCCCGACGACGGCCACCCTCACAACTCACATCTTCGCCCCGCAGTACGTTTCATGTGTCGATGGCCGTCTCAGTCCCGCCTTTCGAGACCTTCTACGAGAGTCACAAGACCGAGGTGTTCCGGTTCCTCGTGCGCCGCGTCGGCCGCGACGGTGCCGAGGACGCGTTCCAGGAGACGTTCCTCCGCGCCCTCCGCGCATACGACCGGCTCGAGCACGGTGAGCACCTCCGCGCGTGGGCGCTGACGATCGCGAGCCGCATCGTGCTGGACGGCGCCAGGCGGCGCCGCCCGACCGGCGAGCTGCCCGAGCTCGTCACCGAGGACGGACGGCCGGCCTACGAGGAGCTCGCACCGCTGACGGACGACCTGCCGCCGAAGGAGCGCGCGGCGGTTGTCCTCCGGTACGGCTACGACCTCGGCTACGACGAGATCGGCGAGGCGCTCGGCTCGACCGAGTCGGCGGCCCGCCAGGCGGCGTCCGCCGGTGTGCGGCGCCTGCGAAAGGAGCAGAAGCAATGACCGACCTCCTCACCCCCGACCTGGACGAGCGCTTCCGCGCGGCGGCAACCGCAGAAGGGTTGCTCGATGTCGCCTACGACGTCTTCGACGACACGGCCATGGGGCCGCTGCTTGTCGGCGTCACCGACCGCGGCGTCTGCCGCATCGCGTTCGACCCGAACCCGGAGCGCGAGCTCGAGCAGCTCGCGCGCGTATACGGCTCGCGCATCCTGCGCTCGACGAAGCCGATCGAGCGCGTGCACCGGGAGCTCGACGAGTATCTCGAGGGGCGGCGCCACGATTTCGACCTCGCCCTCGACCTCCGCGGCCAGCCGGACTTCTACCTCCGCGTCCTCTCCGAGCTCGCGCGCGTCGGCTATGGCGAGACGACGACGTACGGGACGCTTGCGGCGCGTGCCGGCAACCCGCGCGCGGCGCGGGCGGTCGGCACGGTCATGAACCGCAACCCCATCGCGATCGTCCTGCCGTGCCACCGCGTCGTCGGCGCGAACGGCAGCCTCACGGGCTACGGCGGAGGTCTCCACCGCAAGGAGCTGCTGCTGCGCCTCGAGGGCGCGATCCTCTAGCGGTAGAGGACTATTTCGCGCCCCAGTGGAGGGCGATGACGGCGATGACTCCTGCGACGGCGAGCGCCAGCCCGGCGAACCACTGGCTTCCGCGCCGACCCATCGGCATCATCGAGCCGAGGACCATCAGCGCGCCCGCGATCGCAATCAGCGCTGCCGCCAGCTCCTTGAGGCGAATGGTGGTGTGCAGCTTGATGACGAACAGGAGTGGATGCATGCCGACATGGTCACTCCGCGGTCGGACGGAGCTTGTACCCCACGCCCCACACGTTCACGATCCAGCCGGGAAGGCCGGCCGCGGCCAGCTTGCAGCGCACACGTGATGCGTGCGACTCGACCGTGCGCGTCGGCACGAACGTCCGGTAGCCCCACACGTCGCGCAGCAGCTGCTCGCGCGTGAGGACGCGGTCGGGGTCCTGCGCCATGCGCAGCAGCAACGCGTACTCCTTCGACGCAAGGGTCACCTCTCGCCCGCGCACGAGCACGCGCCGCGCCGCACGATCGACGACGAGGTGCCCCAGATCGACGAGCTCCGCTCGAGGCGAGCGCCGCCGGAGCACTGCCCGGATGCGCGCGACGAGCTCTTCGTACGCGAACGGGCGCGTCAGATAATCGTCGCAGTGCTCGAGCGCGCGCACGCGCTCGGTCGTGCCTTCACGTCCAATCACGATGACGGCGCAGTTCCCGATGCGGCAACGCTCGAGCGACGCGGGATCGCCGAGCACGAGCACGTCCGGCTCCGCCGAGCGCGGCAGCTCGTCGGGATGCTCGAACGCGAGGACGTCGAACCCGTCGCTCGTGAGCTGCTGCGCAAGGAAGCCGCGCACCGACGCTTCTGGCTCGGCGAGCATGAGAGCGGTCATGCGGCGACCGTAGCCACGCACACGCGTGCGCGCCAGATGTCCTTCCGCGCGAAAGTGTGACTTCTCGCCTACAAGCGTCCGGAGCGAACAACGGCCCAAAGGAGCCATACACCAAGCACGGCCGACAGTGCGAAGCCGAGAATCGAGATGACGTTCACGCCGAGGAGATGAGGCCCTGCCTTGGCGAAGATCCCGATGAGGCTCGAGCCGATGAGGCCGCCGGTGACGATGAGGGCGACGACGAGCCGGTTGAACACCTTCTGCAGGTCGGCGAGGAAGTCCTCGAGCCCCTTGTGCACGAAGCCGACCTCGATCTGCCCGTCGCGCAGCTCCTCGAGGATCTCGTGAATCTGGTGCGGAGCCTCACGCAGGATGTGCGCGTACTGGAACGCGTCGCGTCGCGCTCGGCGGGCGACCCGCTCCGGCGTGAAGCGCTCCAGCATGAGCCCGCGCGCGTACGGCTTCGCGACCTCGAACACGTTGAAGTCCGGATAGAGCTCCACTCCGACCGAGCCGAGCGTCGCGATCGCGCGGTCGAGCAGCAGATACCGGGTCGGCAGCCGCAGGTTCATCGAGTAGATGAGCTGGAACGCCTCGCGGATGATCTGGATCGGGTCGATCTCGGCGAGGCTTGCGCCGTAGTAGCGGTAGTAGATCTCGCGCAGCTCGGCGAGGAACTCGTCCTCGCGCTCCCTCGGGTAGCGCACGCCGAGATCGGTGAGCCGCTTCGGCAGCATCTCGACGTTCTCCTCGGCGGCGTCGATGAAGAGCCGCGTCAGCCGCGTCATGTCGTCGTCACTGAGCTTGCCGGCCGCGCCGAAGTCGACGAGCCCGATCGTCCCCGCCTCCTCCAGGACGAGGATGTTCGCCGGGTGCGGATCGGCGTGGAAGAAGCCGTGGCGGAAGATCATCGTCATCCACGTCTCCGTCACGAGGTACGCGAGGTCGCGCCGCTCCTCGAGCGTCAGCCCGAGCGCGTCGACATCGGCGAGCTGCGTCCCGTCGAGCCATTCGAGCGTGAGAACGCGCGCGCGCGTGTACGTCCAGTACACCTTCGGAACGCGCACGTGCGGGTCGCCGGCGAAGTTGCGGTGGAAGGTCTGCGCGTTCCGGCCCTCGAGGCGATAGTCGAGCTCCTGGCGAATCTGTCGAGCGAACTCGTCCACCAGCTGGCGTGCGTCGACGAAGTCGAGCGCGCGGACGCGTTCCTTGACGAGCTTCGCCGCCTGGTAGAGGAGGACGAGGTCGGCCTCGATCTGGCGGGTCGCGTCGGGTCGCTGCACCTTCACGGCGACACGCCGGCCGTTCGGGAGCGTCGCGCGATGCACCTGCCCGATCGACGCGGCCGCGACCGGCATCGGATCGAAATCGAGGAACAGCCGCTCGATCGAGTTGCCGAGCTCCTCCTCGATCACGCGCTCGGCCTGCTCGAACGGAAACGGGCGCACGTCGTCCTGGAGCGGCCGCAGCTCGGCGATGATGTCCGGCGGGACGATGTCCGGCCGCATGGACAGGAGCTGTCCGAACTTCACGAAGGTCGGCCCGAGCTCCTCGAGCACCTCGCGCAGGTGCTGGCCGCGCGCGGAGGGCGTCATCGTCTCCAGGTCGGTGACCTTCCGGCCGGGAATGAGATCGGTGAGCTTGTGTGCCTCGAAGAAGTAGCCGAAGCCGTGGCGCACCATCACCTGCGCGATCTCGGACAGGCGGCTGAGCGTGCGCGGCGCCGGCTGGGCCATGCGACTCAGTGTGACACGACCTGTCGTTGCTTTTGCGTGCGCTTCGCCCACGGTCCCGGGGGCACGAGGAGCTGCTCGACGTGCAGGTACGCGAGCCCGACGCGCGGCAGGTCGCTGAGGCGCTCGACCATGAGGTACCGCGGCCGCCACTCGGGGAAGAACTTGCGGTTGAAGGAGTAGAGCCGCTCGAGCTGGAAGACGCTGTCGGCGGCGAGCAGCGCGCGGCGCAGGAAGCGCCGCGGCAGCGTGATCGCGCGCTCCTCCGAGATGAGCTCGGTGAACGCGCAGAAGTTGAGCGACAGCTCGCTCACGCCCTGCTCCTTTGCCCAGGCGAGCGTCTCGGCGATGAGGAACTCGGTGACGCCATTCGGCGAGTCGGGCCGGCGCCGCATCGTCGAGAGCGACCAGCCTCCGCCGGCCTGGGTGGGCGCGAGATGGAGGAAGCCGCCGATCTCCCCGTCCTCGCTCTCCGCCACCGCGAACACGGTTCCCGGCACGTACAGCTCGTCGATGGACATCGTGAAGCCGCGCTCGGGCTGGTTGCCGCGCCACAGCTCCGAGACCGCGTCCAGCCGCGCGCGCAGGTCCGGGTCGGCGTCCTCGGCGACGACGACACGCAGCGAGTAGCCCGCCTTGACGAGCCGCGTCACCGATTGGCGCACCTTGCGGATCGGCCGGCCCTCGAGCGAGAACTCGTCCGGTCGGAGTACCGCTTCCTCGCCGAGGAGGATCGGCCGCAGCCCGATTCTGCGATAACGGTCGAGCTGCGCATCGGACGCGCCGAGGACGGCCAACCGCCAGCCGTGCGCGTGGGCGACGCGCTTGAACTCCGCGAGCAACGCGTCGAACTCGGTCTCGTCGCCGACCGGGTCCCCACTGACTAGCGCGGCGCCGTGGACGACGCGATACGCGAGAAACGCCTGCCGCGTCGGCGAGAAGAAGTAGCTCTTGTCGCGGCGCAACGCGAAGAACGAGAGGCTGTCACTGCCGTACGCGTCGACGAGCGCGCGGGCGACGCGCCGCTCGCCAACCGTCTGCGCCACCTTGTGCGAGAACGGCCGGAACCACAGCCACAGCGCCGTGGAACCGAGGACGAAGCCGAGCGCGGTGAAGACGTCGCCCGCGCGGTCGGGGAGCTCGCCTCCGTGCAGTTCCCAGCCGAGGACAACGGCGGCCGCCGTCGCAATCGCGATGACGAGTGCGAGCAGCGGGCGCGTCGACGCCGGATCTCCGGGGACGTCGAAGTGGCGGCGCCAGCGAATGAGCGCGACGAGCAGGACCAGCGAGATGATCGCCTCCTCGAAGTCGAGGCCCTTCGCGAGATGCGCGATCGCCGACGCGAGGACGACGACGACTGCCAGCTGCCAGGCACGGCGGCGACGCTTCGCGAGCGAGCGCGCGAGCCAGATCAGGACGATGCCGAACGCAAGTGCGCCGATGCGCGCCGCCTCGGGAATGCCAGGCGGGAGGACGCCGTGGATGACCCGGAAACGATCGGCCATCTCCGGCGTCAAGGCCGAGACGATCCCTATGGCACCGACGATCGCAGCCGCCCACGCCAGGACCGACTCCGGGCTGAGCCTCCGCAGCGTCACGCAGGCAGGGTACAACGTCTTCATGCCGGTCGGACCTCTCCCCCGCTGGGTCGCCCCGCTCATGGGGCTGGTGGCCATCTTCCTCGTCCCGTGGACGCTCTACCTGACGTTCACGCTGCCGTCACGGCACGTGACCGAGCACTACGACCTCGCCTGGGTCGGCTTCGACATCGCCCTCCTGACGGCGTTCGCCGCCACTGCCTGGGCAGCAGTGCGGCGCGCGACCTGGCTCGTGCCACTTGCCGCGGTCACGGGCACGATGCTCCTCTGCGACGCGTGGTTCGACATCGTCACGTCGCAGACCGGTGGGGAGATCGCCGAGGCTGCGCTCGAGGCTGTGTTCGGCGAGCTTCCGCTCGCGATCATCTGCGCGTATGTCGTGCTCGACGTCGAGCGCTTCCAGTCGGCCTTCGACCGGTACCGGCGTCCTACGCCGGCGGCGCGTCGCGCGGCGCTTCGAGCAATGACAGGCGATGCTCGAGCTGAGCGACCCGAAGCTCCAGTTCGTCCAGATCGTCGCGCGTAACGAGATTCAGCTCCTCGACGAGGCTGCGCAGCAACGACATCGTCTGCTCGCCTGCGCGCGTCCCCGAACCGCGCACCCGCGCAGGCAGCTCGCCCAGCAACTCCTCGAGAACCTCCGTGATGCGTGGGCTACCGGGCACGGCCGTGCGGCCTCGACCGCCGCCGCTGGCGGCGCTTCTCACGCCGCGCCTGCGCCGACGGTTCCGACGGCGTGGCTGTGACGACGTCGACCAGCTCCGGCGTCGGCTCGGCGGCGAGCGCCTTCTCCGACTGCCGCAGCGCGAGGACGGCCTTCCCGTCGCCGCTGCCATCGGCACGGGCGGCCTGCTTGCGCCGCGCGTACTCGGGCTCGCGCTCCTTCCAGATCGTCAGCAGCGGCGCGGCGATGAAGATGGATGAGTACGCGCCGGAGGTCACACCGATGATCAGCGCGAACGCGAAGTCCTTCAACGTCGGGCCGCCCAGCACCAGAAGCGCCACGATCGGGAGCAGCGTGATGAACGTCGTTGCCAGTGAGCGGCGGATCGTCTCCCACAGCGAGACGTTCGCGATCGTCGCGAACGGCTGCCGCCGCATCAGCGGGATGTTCTCGCGGATGCGGTCGAAGATGATGATCGTGTCGTAGATGGAGTAACCGAGCACGGTGAGCACCGCTGCA
>DATBQM010000013.1:0-12326 GCA_036560805.1 Gaiellaceae bacterium
CACCGAGGAGCTCCTGCCCGCCCTCTGGGATCTCGTCTGGGCCGGCGAGGTCACGAACGACGCGTGGCAGCCCCTCAGAGCCACAGGCCGGTACCTAGTACCCAAACGGAAGCGTCACGAAAGGCGCTTCTCCCGCACCCGCGCCGCTGCGGCGACGGCGACGCAGGGCCGCTGGTCGATTGCGGCCGGCCTCTTCGCCGGGGAGCCCGACCGGCGTGCGCTCGCGGAGCTCCTGCTCGAGCGGCAGGGCATCGTCACGCGGGACGGAGTCCGCGGCGAGGGGATCGTCGGCGGTTACGGCGCGGTCTACCAACAGCTGCGCGATCTCGAGACGCTCGGGACATGTCGGCGCGGCTACTTCGTCGAGGGCCTCGGCGGCGCGCAGTTCGCGCTCGGCGGAGCGGTGGAGCGGTTGCGCGAGCTGCGGCCGCGCGAGGGCGACGAGCTGGAGGCGCTCGTGCTCGCGGCCGCCGATCCGGCGCAGCCGTACGGTGCGGGGCTTCCGTGGCCGAAGCGCGCAGGAGCGCGCGCCGCGCGCGTGGCCGGCGCGCAGGTCGTCCTGCTCGGCGGCGAGGCGGCGCTCTTCGTGGAGCGCGGCGGCCGCTCGCTCGTGCCTCTGCGCGAGCCGGAGGAGGAGTGGCTGCGCGTCGCCCTCGCCGCGCTCGTCTCCCAGGTGAAGCGCGGCGGCGGCAGGCGCCTCGCGGTCGAGCGCTTCGACGGCGAACAGGTCGTGGACACGATGGTCATGCCGCTCCTGATCGAAGCCGGCTTCCTCGCCGGCCCGCGCCGAGCCGTCCTCCGCGCATAAGTCGTGACACCGACGTCTGGGTACTAAGTACCGGCCGGTTGTGTGTGTCGTGACGCAGACGTATCGGTACCTGGTACCGGTCGTGTCGCGTTGGCCTAGCCGCGGGGCAGCACGAGCTCGAACCGGGTGCCCCACGGGCCCGGGTGGTACGTCAGCTCGCCGCCGTGTGCGTTCGCGTACGCCTTCGCGATCGCGAGGCCCAGGCCCGTGCCGCTGCCGCCACCGTGCTCGAACCGCTCGAAGAGCCGCGGCAGGAGCTCCTCCGGGACGCCGACTCCCTGGTCGCTCACCGTGACGCGGAAGTGCCGGTCGTGCGCCTCCGCGCTGATGCGCACGGGCGGCTCGCCGTGTTGCCGCGCGTTCGCGATGAGGTTCGTCACCACCCGTTCGATCACGAGTGGATCTGCGACGACCGCGAGTGCGGGGTCGACGTCGACGACGACGTCGTTGCCCCCGTTGATGATGTCGACGAGCGTCCGCTCGAGCACGATCGCCTCCGGCCGCACTTCGATCGAGCGGGCGTCGAGCCGCGAGAGATCGAGTAGCTGCTCGATCAACCTGCGCAGACGGTCGCTCTGATGCCACGCCGCCTCCTCCAGCTCCGCGCGCACGTCCGGCGCGAGATCGTTCCCCCGCGCGCGCAGCGTCGTCAGCAGCCCGTACACGCTCGTCGCGGGAGTGCGCAGCTCGTGCGACGCGATCGCGACGAAGTTCAGCTTCATCTGGTCGAGCCGCACCATCTCCTGATGCACGCGCGCTTTCTCGATTGCGAGCGCCGCGCGCTCGGCGACGAGTTGGAGCAGCTCGACGTCATCCTGCGCGAACTCGTGCGGGCGCAGCGTGCCCACGTGCATCACGCCGACGACATGGTCATACGCCATCAGCGGCACGCCGAGCATCGACTTGATCCCCTTGTCGAGAAGGATGGGATTGAGCACGTGGTCGTGGTCTACGACGGGAAGGATCACGGGGCGTCGCGTTGCGGCGATCCTCCCGGCGAAACCGCGGCCGACGGGGATGCGCACGCCCTGCTCGACCTCTTCCTCGATGCCGATCGCCGCGCGCGCGACAAGCTCGTTCGTCGCCGCGTCGAGCAGGAGGATGGCGCACGTGTCGACGTCGAGGATGTCCTTGGTTCGGCCGAGCAGCGCCAGCAGCAGGTCCTCGAGCTCGAGGTGCGCGAGTGCGACGTCTGTGACCGCCTGAACCGACTCGACCCGCACGCGCGCTTTGCGCTCCGCCTCGAGCGCGGCCCGGAGCACATCGACCTCGGCCGGCGGCCTGCTCTCGGGCGTCACCCCGCGCCTAAGTCGCGCATCTCGCGCATGCGCGCGCGCCAGGCCCGCAGGAGTCCCATCCCCGCCCTATTGCGCGAATGCCCTGCCTTCAAACGGGAACGAGCTTGTACCCCATCCCGCGGACGGTGACGAGGCGCTGCGGCCGCGTGGGATCGACCTCGATCTTCCGGCGGAGATTGGAGACGTGCACCTCGCACGCGTGCTCGTCGCCGACGTGGTCGCTCGCCCACAGGTGCTGCATGAGCTCGCGCCGCGAGACGACCCGCTCCGGCTGCTCCGCCAGCAGCGCGAGCACCTTGAACTCCGACAACGTCAACCGAACCGGCTCGCCGTCCACCGTCACCTCGTGGCGGACGAGGTCCAGGTGGAGGCCTCCGAGCCGAAGCGCCGCACCGCCGTTCGCGCGGTCGAGTTCGCGCCGGCGGAGGATGGCGCGCACGCGGCTGAGGAGCTCCGCGCTCGAGAACGGCTTCGTCACGTAGTCGTCCGCGCCGACGTCGAGCCCGAGCACGCGGTCGCGCTCGGCGTCGCGGGCGGTGAGCATGACGATCGGCACGTCGCTCTCGGCGCGCAGCGCGCGGCACACCTCCGTGCCCGACAGCTGCGGGAGCATGACGTCGAGGATGACGATGTCGTACGCGCGCTTCCGCGCCGCTTCGAGGGCGCGTTCGCCGTCTGTCTCCTCGTCGACGTCGAAGCCTTCGCGGCGCAGCGTGAACGCGACGACGTCGAGCACGCCGGGGTCGTCGTCGACGACGAGCACCGAGTTCACGCCGGCACCTGCTCGCGTACACGCGCGCGCTCGAGCACGATGCGCACGCGCGTGCCCTCGCCCGGCGCGGAGTCGAGCTCGATGCGCCCGTCGAGGCTGCTCACCGCCTGGCGCACGATGGCGAGCCCGAGCCCGAATCCTTCGGGATCGCGGTCGGCGCCGCGGAAGAACCGATCGAAGACGTGGCGCTGCGTCTCGCCGCTCATGCCGATGCCAGTGTCCTCGACTTCGACGCGCACCGCGCTGCCCGCCGCGTACGCGCGCAGCACGACGCGGCCGGAGGGCGTGAGCTTGGCCGCGTTCTCGCCGAGGTTGCGCAACGCCTGCTCGAGCAGATCGCGGTTCACGTTCGCGGCGAGCCCGGGCGGACACTCGACCTCGACGACGACGCCGTCGCGCGGCCGGAGATCGTCGGCCACGTCGCGCAGCAACGGCTCGAGGACGGTCGGCTCGAGCCGCGGCTTCTCCTGTCCCGCGTGCGCGCGCGCGAGCGCAAGGAGCGCATGCGCTAGTCGTCCGAGCCGCGCCGCTTCGCGCTCGATGTGCGCGAGGAACCGGTCGCGCTCGGCGGGATTCTCCTTCGCGCCCGCCTGCAGCACCTCGACCGCGCCGATGATCGTCGTCAGCGGCGTACGCAGCTCGTGCGCCGCGTTCGAGACGAACTCGCGCTCGGCGAGCTCGCGGCGCTCCTGCTCGGTCAGGTCGTCGAGCACGATGAGCACGGTGTCGCCCTCGGGCGGCGCGGGGATGCCGACGAGGCCGAGCGCCCGCTCCTCGCCGGGCCGCACGTGCGCCTGGGCGAGCGACGCGTCGGGATCGAAGAGCTGCTGCACGAACTCGCGCAGCGAGAATCCGTCCCACGGCTCCGGCAGTTGGTCGCCTTCCGCCAGGCGCACACCGAGTAGGCGACGCGCCTCGTTGTTCGCGAAATGCACCGCAAGATGCTGGTCGACCGTGACGACGCCCTCGTGCAGACGCTCGAGCAGCATGCGCAGCCGGTCTCTCTCGCCCTCGATGTGGCTGAACGAGCGACGGAGCTGTCGTCGCATGCGCTCGAAGTTGTAGGCGAGTGCGCCGAACTCGTCGGGGAAGCGGTATCGCAACGGCGTCTCGAAGTCGCCGTGGGCGAGCGCCTCGGCCGCGATCGAGAGCCTGCGCAGCCGCAACGCGATCAGCTGCGCGAGCAGTAGGCCGACGACAACGCCGACGACGCCGGCGATGACGCCGGCGCGGAGAACTTCGCCGTTGATGGTGCTGAGCGCGGCAGCGACGTCCGGCCGGTTGCTCGTCGCAACGAGTGTCTTGCCGTGGTACGGGACGGAGGCGACGAACGTCCGTCCGTCCGAGCTACCGGTGACCTTCTCTCCCGTGGACGGCGCGGCCACGATGCGCAGGCTGACGTTCATCTGCTTCGCGAGCCGGTCGAGGTTCGCCGGCGTCGCGCGCTGGGCCGCGAGGCGCGCGTCCGCGAGCGCGAGATCCTTGGCATGGCTCCTGAACGCGTTCTCCGAGCGGGTGGAAAACTGCGAGACCACGATCGCCGTGGAGGTCGCGGCCACGACTGCGAACGCGGCCCCGAGCCACCACCGCACGCCGATGAACCGGCGGGTCATGGGGAAATCGTAGGCTGGATCCGTGCCCGAAGGCGATTCGCTCCACCGGGCGGCACTGCGGCTGCAGGTGCTCGTCGGCCAAAAGGTCGGCGTCGAGACGCCGCATCCGCGCGCTGCAGCGAAGCAACTGGCCGAGCGGCTGGACGGGCTCGTGCTCGAATCCGTGGACGCCGTCGGCAAGAACCTCCTGCTCCGTTTCCAGGGAGGGCACGTGCTCCGGAGCCATTTGCGCATGACCGGGCGCTGGCGCGTCGTCCCGCGCGGCGCCCCCCGCGCTGGCCGCCCCTGGCTCGTCCTCCGCGGCGACGAGCATGAGGCCGTGCTCTGGAACGGGCCCGTCCTCGAGCTGGACAAGCCGCTCGCGACGGGTGCCGACATCCTCGACGAGGAGCCCGACTACGACGCCATGCTCGCGCGCCTGCGGGGCCAGCCGGAGCGGCAGGTCGGCGATGCGCTCCTCGACCAGCGCCTCGTCGCCGGCATCGGGAACATCTGGCGCGCCGAGGCGCTGTGGGAGGCACGGCTCTCGCCGTGGAGCCCGGTCGAAACGGTGTCGGACACCGATCTCCGCGCCACGCTGGAGGCGGCGCACCGGCTCATGGCCGCGTCCCTGAACGGGGCGCGCCCGCTCCGCCGCGTCTACCGCCGCACCGGTCGCCCGTGCCGCCGCTGCGGCACGCCGATCCGCGCGCACGCGCAGGGCGACGGCGCCCGCGTCGCCTACTGGTGCCCGACCTGCCAGAGAGGAGGAGTCGAGCCGAGGTCGTAACCAGGAGGTCCAGTGCGATCACCACATCTGTACGACACGCTGCGCCGCTTCTGCCTCGGATCGTTCGCCGTCTTCCACGGCGAGCAGCTGCCGTTCTCGTTCGAGGAGCACGCGCCGTCGTTCTACGAGTACCGCCCGCTCGTGCGCTCGTTCATCGAGGGACAGGCCGAGCGGCTGCGCGTGCGCGAGGACGTGCAAGGAGCGCTGCGCGATCTCGCGCGCGAACCGGCCGCGCGCATGTACATGGACCCGTATCGCGGCATCCTCGTCCCACTCCTCGTGCGCGTCGCCGAAGGCTGCGGCGGCTTCGACTGGGACGACACCGCGTTCGACCGCGCATACGAGGAGATGGAGACGCGCCTCTTCGGCGACGGTCACGCGTACGCCGCCGTCGCGCCGCTCGTCGGCATCGCGTGCACCTCCGTCGTCGAGCTCGGCGACGGGCTGCGCGTGCGTCCGAGCATGACGGGTGAGTTCGCGGCGCTGTGGCCCGAGTCGTCGGGGCTGCTGCCGCGCGACTACGGCCGCGAGGTCGACCGTCTGTGCGTGCTCGAGCTCGAGCGCTCTCTCCCGCAGGGAACCGAGGAGGCGCCGGACGCGCCCGGCGAGCTCGCGGACGCGGTCACCGCGCTCCGCCTCGCGACCGCGGGCCCGCTCGCGGCCGGCCCCGTGCTCTTCGAGCGGCTCGACTGGGAGCCGTTCGGCATCCGTCCCGTCCTACCGATCGCGGCGACGCCGCCGCCCGGCGAGCCGACGCGCCTCGATCCGTTTCGCGCGCAGGTGGCGGTGAAGCTCATCCCGCAGCTCGCGCTCGCGGACGAGGACGCGCGCCTCGGCGACGCGCTCGACCGCTGGGAGCTGTCGCTCTTCCAGGACGATCCGTTCCGCCGCGAGCAGCTGCGGCACGCGCTCGACGCCGCGCTCGGCGAGGGCGACGGCGTATGGGCGGCCGCGATGCGCGCGGCCGTTCTCTTGAACGAAACCGATGCTGAGCAGTTCCGCACGCCTACACCGGACCTCGTGCGACGCACCCTCGTTGCGATGCTCGTGCACGGCGACCGCGCTGCTCTCTTGCGCGAGCTCGACGCGAAGCTGCTCGGTTCGCGCGAGAGAGACACGACCAACCTGGCACACATTGCGCTCTAGCCTCCTCGGCATGGACGAGGCGCGCGCCGTTCTGCTGCGGCTCGAGCGCATCGAGGCGCTCGAGCAGGAAGGGGCGAATCTGGCTGCCGTGCTGGCGGAGCTGCACGAGCTCGTGCGCGAGGCCGAGGCGTGGGCGCGCCTCGAGGGCGACGAGCGCGCGAGTGAAGCGGCGGCCGCTCTCGCAGCGCGTGCGATGATCGCCGTGTGACGGTCGTTCACTGGGACGAGGTCGCTCCACGCCGGTCGCCGCATCCGGCGTCGGGGGGCGACTGGTTCTTCCTCGGCGAGGCGGCCGGCTCGGTCGGCGTCGGCGTGAACCGGATCCTGCTCGGGCCGCACGAGATCTCGACGCCGGCGCACGTGCACGGTGCCGACGAGGAGACGTTCTTCGTCCTCAACGGGACGGGCTTCTCGTGGCAGGACGGCGAGACGTACGAGATTCGCCCGGGCGACACGCTCGTACACGCGCCACGTGAGCGCGCGCACACGCTGCGCGCCGGCGAGCTCGGCCTCGACGTGCTCGCGTTCGGCCCGCGCTCGCGCATCGCCGGCAGCTACCTCCCGCGGATCGGCATCTACTGGATGTGGCCGACGTGGACCGAAGCGGGGACGGGCCAGCATCCGTACGAGCGCGACCAGAAGCTCGAGTGGCCCGACCCGGTCGAGCGTCCTCCGTCCATCGTGAACGTTGACGACGTCGATGTCCGGTTCAGCGGGCGCTCCCGCGCGCTGAGCGCGGGCGCCGGCGCGAAGCTGACGGGGCTCAACCTCGTCACGCTCCCGCCCGGTGAGGAGGGCGCGCCGCCGCACTGCCACACCGCCGAGGAGGAGCTCTTCGTCGTCCTCGCCGGCGAGGGCGAGCTGGAGCTGTGGGCGCCGCCCGATCCGAAGCACGCGTTCCCGGCCGATGCGAAGGAGACGCACGCGGTGCGCGCGGGCCACGTCGTGTCGCGGCCGCCGGGGACGCGGATTCCGCACTCTTTCCGTGCCGGCGCGGCCGGACTGACCTATCTCGCTTACGGGACGCGAGACTCGAACGACGTGTGCTGGTACCCGCGCTCGAACAAGGTCTTCTTCCGCGGGCTCGGCGTGATCGCCCGCATGGAGCTCCTGGACTACTTCGACGGAGAGCCGGCCTGATCGCTGGATAGGGGTAGCCGGTCCGTAGCCGACCTGCCGATAACGCCGTTGGGACATCTGTGCGGCGGGTTCTCAAAAATCGGAAGGTCCAGATCGGCCTGAACGGCGGCTTCGCGGCCGTCCTCCTCGTGGTCATGGTTGTCGGCGGGCGGACGTTCGCCCACAACGGCTTCGCGTTGCGGCATGCCGATCCGCTCCTCGTCTCCGGCGCGACCCTCCTCTTCCTCGTCGCGTACGCGTTCAAAGCGTGGGGCTGGCAGCGGTTGTTCCCGGACGACGACCACCGCCCCGGCGCGAACGCGCTCGCCTTCGCCGGTGGCGCGGCGTGCGTCGGCGGTGTCGCGCTGCCGGGGCGGCTCGACGATGCGCTGCGGATCGCGGTCGTGAAGCGCTTCCCCGGCGTGCGCACGGGCCTCGGCGCGGTCGCATTGAGCCTCGTCGTGCTCGGCCTGCTCGACAATGCGGCGCTCGCGCCGCTCTCCGTCGTCGCGGCTGCGCACGCGAGCTCGTGGACGGTGCGCATCGGATTCGCCGTCGTCGCGTTCGCGGGCGTGCTCGCGGCGCTGCTCGTGGCCTCGCTCCCGAGGCTCGCCGAGCGCTCGTTCGTCATGCGCTTTCGCGTCGGCCGCTGGCTCGCCTCGAACACGCACTGCAACAAGCGCGCGGCCGCGGCGCTGATGTTCATCTCCGTCTCGTGGGCGCTGCGCGGCACCGCGGTCTTCCTGCTCCTCGACGCGCTGTCGATGCGGAGCTCGTTCCCGCTCGCGCTCGCGTTCCTGTGCGCGTCCGCCGCCTCGGCCGCGCTGCCGATCGCACCCGCTGGCGCTGCGACGCAGGCAGGAGCCGGCTCCGCCATCCTCATCGCGAGTGGCGTGCACGCCGGCTCGGCGATCGCGTTCGCGGTCGCGGCTCAGGTGCTGGTCGTCGGCACGGGCGCGATCGTCATGCTCCTCCTGGCCGGGTGGCACGTCGCAACCCGCGCGCACAACCCGTCACACCCACGTTTTCGTGGCTGCCACCGGTCGTCGCTGTTCCGCTTCGTGCCTCAGAGACCGGTGGCAGCCACCGATACGTAAGACGCGCGGCTTCTACCCGCCGTGCGCGGCCGGGCCGCTCGCGACGAAGTCGCGGCCACGCACGAGCAGGAACGCGGACACCGCCCCTGCGAGCGCGACGAACGTCGCCACGAGCAGGATCTGGTTCAGCCCGTGGATGAACTCCGCCCGCGTGCCGCCGACGCGGTAGTACGACTGGAAGATCGCGCCGAGCCCGGCGATGCCGGTCGCGATCCCGACCTGCCGGAACGTGTTGTTCACGCCCGCGGCCATCCCCGCGCGCTGCGGCGGCACGACGCCGACCGCGGTGGCCGCGAGCGGCGGGTTCACCATCCCGATGCCGATGCCGCCGATGAGGAAACCGACCAGGAGCGTCGTCCATCCGGATGACACCTTCACGCCATACATGAGATAGAGCGAGAGCGTGACGAGCAGCATCCCGGTGCCGAGCAGGTAGCGGATCGGGATGTGCGCGGACAGTCGCCCCGAGAGCGGCGCAGCGAAGAACGAGATCATCGACAGCGGCAAGAAGCGCAGCCCGGCCTGGAGCGGCGAGTACCCGAGGATGTTCTGCAGGTACAGCGTCAGGTAGAGGAACTGCGAGAACATCGCCGAGGAGATCGAGAACGCGACGATCTGCGCGCCCGTGAACGACGGCACGCGGAACAGCCGCACGTCGAACATCGGCCGCGACTGCCGCAGCTCCACGATGCAGAAGACCAACAGCGACGCGACCGCTCCCGCGAGTAGCCCGACGACGCGTCCGCTCGACCAGCCCCAGGCGTTCCCGCGCAACAGACCGAGCACGAGCGCGAACAGCCCCGCCGACAACGTGATCTGCCCCGGTATGTCGAGCCCGCCGTGCTCCTCGTCCCGCGACTCGTGCAGCATGCGCGAGCCGAACACGAGGCAGGCCGCCCCGATCGGCACGTTGACGAAGAAGATCCACCGCCAGCCGGCCCATTCCGTCAGCGCGCCTCCGACGAGCGGCCCGATCGCGACCGCCCCGCCGATGGTCGCGCCCCAGATCCCGAAGGCCGTCCCGCGCTCCTTCCCGTGGAATTCCTGCGTGAGCAGGGCCAACGAGACCGCGAACATGATCGCGCCGCCGATACCCTGCGCGCCCCGTGCCAGATTCAGGAACAGAGGGCTCGTTGCCGCGCCGCAGGCCACGGAGGCTGCCGTGAACAGCACGATCCCGATCAGGAAGACCCGCTTCCGTCCGAGCATGTCGCCGAGCGACCCCGCGTTGAGGACGATGGTCGCCAGCATGAGCGAGTACGCGTCCACGACCCACTGGAGGTCGGTGAACGAGGCGTGCAGGTCCCGCTGGATCTTCGGGAGCGCCACGTTGACGATCGTGATGTCCAGCAGGAGCATGAAGATGGCGACACAGACGATGATCAGGGTGCGCCACTTCCGGTCCATGGGGGCGACCGTAACCGAGCAGGACTCGGCTATGTCGGCTGGAATGGTGGACGACTATGGCGCTTGCGCGTTTGCTTCCGCGCCCGCAGGGCCGGGGGCGACCAGATCGGGGACCGTCGGTGGCTAGGGTCATCGCCTTCGCGAACCAGAAGGGCGGCGTCGCGAAGACGACGACGACGCTCAACCTCGGCGTCGCGCTCTCCGAGCAAGGCCAGCGCGTCATGGCGATCGACCTCGACCCGCAGGGCAACCTGACGATGTCGCAGGGATGGAACCCGGACGAGATCGAGCGCTCGATGTTCGACGTGCTCGTCCACAAGCTTCCGATCACGGAGATCCTGCGCAACAGCGAGATCGACGTCGCCGTCTCCTCGATCGACCTCGCCGGCGCCGAGCTCGCGCTTGCCTCGATGATCGGCCGCGAACGCGCGCTCGAGAAGGCGCTCATGCCCGTCCTCGGCGACTACGACTACATCCTCATCGACACGCCGCCGTCGCTCGGCCTGCTGACGATCAACGCGCTCGTCGCGTCGAACGGCGTCATCGTTCCCGTGCAGTGCGAGTACCTCTCGCTGCGCGGCCTCGTCCAGCTGGAGAACACGCTGACGATGATCCGGGAGAACCTCAACCCGAAGGTCGCGATCCAGGGGATCCTCCCGACGATGTACGACAAGCGGCTCCTGCACTCGAAAGAGGCGGTCGAGATCCTGAAGGAGAACTTCGGTGACCTCGTCTTGAACACGAAGATCCGCAAGACTGTTCGGTATGCGGAGGCGCCGGTGAAGGGAATGTCGGTCTTGAGGTACGACCCGACCGGCGAGGCTGCGGGCATGTACCGCGACCTCGCGAAGGAGGTGCTCGATGGCGCGTCGGCGCGCCAGCATGCGTGAGGGCCCGCTCGCGGAGCTCTTCCGCGCGACGGAGGCGGCGCAGCGCCAGGCCGAGGGCCAGGCGCCGGAAGAGCCGCCGGCGACGCCTGCGCAGGAGGAGCCGGAGGAGCGGACGGTCGAGCACATCCCGACGTGGGAGGAGTCGCGCGCGGAGCAGCCGATCCCGCTGCCGCCGACGCCGGCCCCGATCCCGCCGCCGCCTGCCCCGTCCCCGGTGCCGCCGCCGCGGCCGCCGGATCCCGATCCGCCGCAGATCCGCCGCGAGCCGCCGGTGACGCGGTACGTCGAGCCGATGCCGGAGGCGCCGCCGCGGCTGTATCGCGCGCCCTCCAGCGACACGGGTGCGTACCTCGCCGTCATCAAGGTCGTCGGCGTCGGCGGCGCCGGCCTGAACGCGGTCAACCGCATGATCGACGCCGGCATCAGCGAGGTCGACTTCGTCGCGGTCAACACCGACAGCCAGGCGCTGCACATGAGCGATGCGCCGCAGAAGATCCACATCGGGCGCGAGCTCACCAAGGGCCTCGGCTCAGGCTCCGACCCCGACGTCGGGCGCCGCTCGGCGGAGGAGGGCTACGACCAGGTCAAGCACGCGCTTCGCGGCTCGGACATGGTGTTCGTCGCGGCGGGCGAGGGCGGCGGCACCGGCTCCGGCGCCGCGCCGGTCGTGGCGAAGATCGCGCGCGACCTCGGCGCGCTCACGGTCGGGATCGTGACCATGCCGTTCAAGTTCGAAGGGACGAAGCGGCGCACGCAGGCAGACCAGGGCGTGCAGGCGCTCCGCGCGGCGTGCGACACGACGATCGTCATCCCGAACGACCGTCTGCTCGAGGTGCTCGACCGCTCGACCTCGATGCTCGACGCGTTCAAGGTCGCGGACGACGTCCTGCGCCAGGGCGTGCAGGGCATCACCGACCTGATCACGCTGCCCGGCCTCATCAACCTCGACTTCGCCGACGTGCGCACGATCATGAGCAACTCCGGCACCGCGCTCATGGGCATCGGTTTCTCTTCGACGGGCGATAACCGCGCGCGTGAGGCGGCCGAGCGCGCGCTGCGCTCGCCGCTCATCGACGAGGAGATCACCGGCGCGACCGGAATCCTCCTGTCGGTCGCCGGCGGCGACGACATGACGCTGATCGAGGTGAACGAGGCGGCCGAGGTCATCCGCGCCGCCGCCACCGAGGAGACGAACATCATCTTCGGCGCCACCGTCGACGAACGTCTCACCGGTCAGGTGTGGGTGACGGTCGTCGCCACCGGCATCGGCCGCGGGCGGCATGCGCGCAGGCCGACGTTCGCGCCGCCGTCGCTCGTCGACAACGACGACGTCGACGTGCCGTCGTTCCTCAAGCAGTAGTGGACGCCTTCCTCGCGATCGCGAGCAAGCGCGACGAGCGCCGCTAT
>DATBQM010000014.1:0-41097 GCA_036560805.1 Gaiellaceae bacterium
TCGCGCGGCGCGGGGATGACGACGACTTCTGCTGCTGCCACTACTGCTCCCTCTTGAAGCGGCGGATGTTGAGCGCGAGCACCGGGATGACGAGCAGGAAGAGGAATACCGCGATCGCGGAGCCGACGCCGAAGTTGCCGCCACCCTGGAACGCGGCGAAATACATGGCGATCGCGATGACGTTCGCCTTCGCGTACTCCGACTGTGGTGCGAGCGCATAGACGATGTCGAACACCTTGAGGACGTTGATGATCATCGTGACGAAGACGACGCTCAGGACAGGCATCAACAGCGGTACGGTGACGCGGCGGAACGTCTGCCACTCGGTCGCGCCGTCCGTGCGCGCTGCCTCGAGCACGTCGCGCGGCATCGCGGCCAGTCCCGCGCCGATGACGACCATCGCGAAGCCCGCCCAGATCCAGATGTACGCGATGAGGAGCGACGGCACGATGAGATTCGGGCCGAGCCACGCGAAGCCGCCGAACGGCTTCGCGAACGTCTGCGCGCCGATCGCGGCGTTGTACGTCCCAGCCGGGACCTTGGCGAAGTCGAAAGTGCCGTCCGCCTTGGACTTCGTCGACTGGATCGTCTTCCCGGCCGCGTTGCGGAGCTCTACGGTGACGCCCGGAAGGCCGAGCTCGCCTGTCTCGACGACGCCGGCCTTGCCTCCGCCGGGCTTGAAGTCGCGCCAGACGGTGCCGACCACGTCGCCGGGCTTGGGCGCGGGCTTTACCGCTTGGGCGGCGCTCTTCGGCACCTGGTCGGGCGCGATGCCGGTCAGCCCGAGCAGCGCGACGCCGCCGGGATGCGTCGGCGTCTTGAGCACGAGCGCGCCGGCGCTCGACTGCAGGCTGGGTGTCGACGGGAGCGCCGTCGAGAGGACTCCGGCCGGGCTGAACGCGCCGGAGATCGTCTTGCCGAGCGCGTTGATCGCCCCGAGGCCCGGGTCCTGCTGGTACATGATCCGCCACGTCACGCCGGTGGCGAACGCCGAGATCGCCATCGGCAGGAACACCGCCGTCTTGAACGCGACCGCCCAGCGGATCCGCTCCGTGAGCACCGCGAAGACGAGGCCGACCGCCGTGACCATGGCAGGCACGACCGCGACCCAGATGGCGTTGTTCTTGATTGCCGTCGTCAGCGTCGACGTCGTGAACAGCGTCTTGTAGTTGCTGATGCCGACCCAGTGGCCGAAGAAGCCCGTCGGGCCGAAGAAGCTCCTGATGATGGTGTAGACGGCCGGGTAGACCATCCACACGCCGAGCATGAAGAGCGCGGGCGCGAGGAAGAACGCGCCCACGAGGTACCGGCCGAGCCTGCCCGGCTCGCCACCGGGGGGCGGAGCCGCCACGACGGGCGGCTCCGCTGTGATTCCCCCAGCGCTCACGTCGTTACTTCTTGTACGCCGCCGCTGCTGCGGCCTCGAGCTGCTTCTGGATCCCGCTGATGTTCTTGGGGTTCTTCAGGAACGTCTGGAAGAGCCCCCACTCGCCCTGGCCCGTCGTTGCGCCGAACGCCGGCGGCTGGTTGTCGGACATGTCGAACACGACCGACTTGGCCGTGAGGATCGGCGCCTCGGTGGCGCGGGTGATCGAATCGGGATAGATGCTCGCCGGCACGTTGTGGTTGCCGGTCCCGAAGCCGCCCTGCTTCGCCCAGATCTCCGCCGCCTGCGGCGAGGCGAGGTACTTCACGAACGCCTCGATCGCCGGGTTGTCGCGGAACGTGACGAACAGGTCGCCGGCGATCTCCACCGCGCTCGCGTCGGGGCCGGGAGTGATCGACGGCCACGTGAACGTGTTGAAGCCCGTCTTCGGCTTGGCCTTCGTCGACGATGTGATGACGCCGCCGACGAAGTCGGCCTCGAACACCATTGCCGCCTTCGCGGGCGAGCTGAACGCGTTCGTCACCGACGTGTTGAACCCGTTCTGCAGCGCGCCGCTCGTACCCCCGGCGATGTTGCTGGTGTCACCGACGATTTTCGCCATCGTCGTGAGTGCCGTCTTCACCGATGGATCGGTCCACTTGATCTTGTGCTGGCTCAGTGCGTCGTACTTCGCCGCGCCGAACGTGCGCAAGTAGATGTTCTCGAACATGTCTGTGAGCGTCCATCCGTCGGCGCCGCCGATGGAGTACGCCGGCGTCCCGCTCGCTTTGATCGTCTGCGCGTCCTTGAGCAGTTGCGCGAACGTCTTCGGAGCCGTGACACCTGCCGCCTTGAAGGCCGGGACGTTGTACCAGACGACCGACTTGTTGGCCGCCTTGAACGGCAGCGCGTACAGCTTGCCACTGAAGGTCCCGAGCGAGGCCCACGCAGGCGCGAAGTACTTCGCGATCGTCGACTTCGCATACGCGATCGGCTTGAGCTTGCCCTCCTTCGCGAACTGCGCGATCGTGCCGGGCTGCGCGATGTCGGCCATGTCGGGCGGATGTCCGCCGGCGACCGCTGTCGCGAGCACGGTGGGAAGGTTGTTGCCGACCGGCTTGTAGTTGACGTGGACCTTCGGATAGAGCTTCTGGAAGGCGTTGATCACGTCCTGGAACTGCACCTGCCCCGACGACGACGTCCAGATGCCGTCGAACGTGATCGTCCCCGAGACCGCCTGGTTCTGATGTGCCTTCGCAGAAGAGCTCGTGCGGGCGCCTGCGAGCCCGGTGACGAGCAGCGCGGTCGCTAGTGCAGCGACGGCGACGACCGCGATGCGTGTACGCGTCATGCGTCTCCTTTCGTACTTTGACCTTCGTAAATACCCAATCCCGTGTGCGGATCGAAGAAATGGAGCGAGCGGGTGTCCACCGCGACCTCGATCGGCTGCCCGGGGCGAACGCGGGAACGTGCGCCGAAACGGCCGACGAGGGTGGCGGAGTCGCTCGCGGCGGCTTCGTCGACCGCGCGCTCGTCACCGACGTCCTGGGCGAGCTCGCGCACGTCCTCGGTGGTTGCGTGCTTCGCCTTGATGCCGAAGTGCACCATGATTTCCGAGCCGAGCGCTTCCGTGAGCTCGGTCGTGCCGCGTAGGCGCTGCTCGTTCGGCGAGCTCGGCACGAGCGCGGCGTCCTCGAGGTCCTCGGGCCGGATGCCGAGGACGATCTCCTTGCCCTCGTATGCGGCGAGACCGGGACGCGCCTTCACCTCGTCGGCCTCGATCGTGATCGACTGCTCGCCGAGCTTCGCGGCGTAGCCGCCGTTCCGGCGCTCGAGGGTCGCCTCGATCATGTTCATCGCCGGGCTGCCGATGAAGCCGCCGACGAAGAGGTTGACCGGCCTGTCGTACAGCGTCTGCGGGTCGGCGACCTGCTGGAGCTCCCCCTTGCGCATGACGGCGACACGGTCGCCCATCGTCATGGCCTCGATCTGGTCATGCGTGACGTAGATCGTCGTCACGCCGAGATCGTGCTGGATGCCGGCGATCTCGGCCCGCATCTGGACCCGGAGCTTCGCGTCGAGGTTCGAGAGCGGCTCGTCCATGAGGAAGGCGGCCGGCTCGCGCACGATCGCGCGGCCCATGGCGACGCGCTGGCGCTGGCCGCCGGACAGCGCGCGCGGCTTGCGCTTGAGAAAGGGCTCGAGGCCGAGGATGCGTGCCGCGTTCGCGACGCGTTTTGCGATCTCGTCCTTCGGCAGCTTCTTGATCTTCAGCCCGAATGCGATGTTGTCGTAGACCGAGAGATGCGGGTACAGCGCGTAGCTCTGGAAGACCATCGCGATGTCGCGGTCGCGCGACGGCACGTGGTTGACGATCCGCTCCCCGATCTTGAGGACGCCGCGCGAGATGTCCTCGAGGCCCGCCACCATCCGCAGCGCCGTCGTCTTCCCGCATCCGGACGGGCCGACGAGCACCATGAACTCCCCGTCGTTGATGTCCAGGGTCAGGGCGTTGACGGCCGTAGTGCCGTCGGCGTAGGTCTTCGTGACCTGATCGAACGTGACTCCCGCCACTGCTGGACCCTCCCCGATTCGACTCCCTGAGCGCGATCCTAAATGCACGGAGGTCGCCGGGTGAAGTATCGTGCCGTTTGTCACCAGCACGACGGGAGGTCGAACGATGCAAATCGGCGGCGTGATGCGGACACAGCTCGTGACCTCGAGGCCCGATCAGACGGCCTCGGAGGCGATCCGCACGATGCTCGACGCGGGTGTCGGCTCGGTGCTCCTCCTCGACGGACCGGAGCTCGTCGGGATCTTCACGGAACGCGATGTATTGCGTCTCGCCGGTGCGGGCGCGTCGTTCGGAACGGTGCTGCTCCGCGACGTGATGACGCCGAGCCCGCTCACGGTCTCCCCCGACGTGTCGATTCTCGATGCGGCGCAGATGATGGGCGAGCGGAACCTGCGCCATCTGCCTGTCGTCGAAGGCGGCAACCTCGTCGGCGTCGTCTCGATCAAGGACGTCCTCGGCTTCCTCGCCGAGCGCCTGTGGTCGGAGCGCGACGAGGCCGCGCACGACACCGCCCGCGCGTTGCTCGACCGGCGCTAGCCCGTCACCTGGGGTGCGCCGCTCGTTGCGTCCGGGGGTGGGGCGATCTCGATTGCATCCCGCCCGCGGCGGCGCCGCATCTCGAGGAGCACGCCGACGACGATTGCGCCGATCGCGAGTACCAGGGTCCACCGGGTCATGCTCGCGATCGTGTCTTGCGCTGCATGCTCCCATTGTCCGCGGGAGCTCAAGTTGGACGGGCTGGAGTCCCTGACGAAATCCATGCCGAACGGGAAGCGGCGCTCGTGGCGCCCGATCCATCCATGGGAGATGGAAGGCAGCACGAGGCAGATCGCTGCGCCTGTTAGGGCTGACACGTAGATCCCGTATCGCCGAAGCGCGAGGGATGCAGCGCCCACGGCGAGCAGCACGGCGGGGGTGATCAGTGCCGCGGCCCAGATCAGCGCTTCGCGGCCTCCTCCGGGCGGCCCCTCGTGCACGCCGACGACCCGAGGTTCGTCGAGCGCGAGTGATGCGGCGAGCAACGACGCGAGATAGAGCGGCACCGAGAGCAGCGCGGCGAGGGCGAGCGATGCTTTCGACCTGAAGCGGGGCCGCCGCATCACATTCGGCCCCCTTCGAGCACGCGCGCGAGGAACTCGCGGGTGCGCGCCTCGCGGGGCGCGGTCAGGATCTCCGCCGGGGGACCTTGCTCCCAGATGACGCCGGCGTCGAGGAAGCAGATCCTGTCGGCAACCTCGCGCGCAAAGCTCATCTCGTGCGTCGCGATGATCATCGTCATGCCGACGTCCGTGAGCGAGCGAACGAGGTTCAGGACCTCGGCGACGAGTTGCGGGTCGAGCGCCGACGTGATCTCGTCGAGCAGCAGGAGCTTGGGGTTCATCGCGAGCGCGCGCGCGATCGCGACGCGTTGCTGCTGGCCTCCTGACAAGCGGTCCGGGAACTCTTGCGCCTTGTCGGCGAGCCCGATCCGCTGCAACAGCTCCATCGCCGTGCTGCGCGCGGCTTCACGGCTGAGCGCGCGCACCTTCCGCGGAGCGAGCATGACGTTCTGAATGACCGTCATGTGCGGGAACAGGTTGTAGGCCTGGAAGACGATCCCGATCTTCCGACGAAGTGCGTTGACGTCGACCGTGCCGTTCGTCACCTCTTGGCCGTCGACGACGATCGTGCCTTCATCGACCTTCTCCAAGAGGTTGATACACCGGAGAAGCGTCGACTTGCCCGACCCGGATGCGCCGATCAGGCAGACGACGTTGTGTTCTGCGACGTCCAAGTCGACGTTCCGCAGCACCTCGAGCTCGCCGAAGCGCTTCGTGACGCCGCGCAGGGATACGAAGTCCGGCGTGACGCTCACACCATTGCCGCGCGCTCGCGGAGCTCCCGCTCGCGGATGAGATGATCCGTGAAGCGCGCGAGGGGGATCGTGAGGTAGATGAAGAGCACAGCGGCGACGAGGAAGCCCGTGAAATTGAAGTACTCGCTTGCGAAGTTGTTGGCTTGCGCGCCTGCCTCTATGACGCCGATCGCCCCGATGATCGCCGTGTCCTTCTGCAGGCCGATGAAGTCATTCAGGAGCGGAGGGATCACTCGGCGAATCGCCTGCGGCAACACGACATAGCGCAGCGCCTGACCGTAGTTGAGGCCGAGCGAGCGCGCGGCCATGCGCTGGCTGCCGTGAACCGACTCGATGCCTGCGCGGTAGACCTCGGTCACATACGCCGTGTACACCACCGTGAGCGCGGCGATGCCGTAGACCTCGTTGGAGTAGCCGGAGATTCCCGCATAACGCAGCCCGGGGATGCCGATGATGAACGCGTACGCGACGATGATCAGCGGCGTGCCTCGGAAGAAGTCGGTGTACGTGATCGCAAGGGCCCGCAGCGGCTTCGCTGCAGGCCCTGGCAATCCGCGCACCACCGCGATGAGCAGCGCGAGCGCGAGCACCAGCGCCTCCGCGATCAACATCATGTGGACGTTGATCAGAAAGCCCGACCACACGTCGGGCAGCACCTGCCTGAATGCGAACGGATCCGCAAACAGGTGGAGGATCTGGTGCACGTCGCCTCCGCTACTTCAGGACCGGAATTTTGGCCACATCGATTGCGAACCACTTCTGCTGCAGTTTCCCGATCGTGCCGTTCGCAGTGAGCGCCCTGATCGCGGCCGACACGACCGGCGTCAGCTTCGATCCCTTCGAGAGCACGGCTCCGTACTTCTCGTTCGTCTGGATCTGGCCGGCGATCGGCCCATAGGCGGAGGGCCTCGTCTTCTTCTGCGACGCGATGATCGGCACGTCCATCACGAAGGCGTCGCACCGGCCGACTTGTACGGCTGCGAACGCCGCCGCGGTCGTGTTGTAGATCTGGACGTGGGGCGCGTTCAGCTTGTGCTGGACGTAGTCGAGTCCTGTCGTCGTCGATTGCGCGCAGATGGTCATGCCCTTCAGCTGCGCGAGGCTGTGCGGGACCGTCCCGCCTTTCTTGACGAGAACGCCCTGGTTCGCGACGAAATACGGCGCGGAGAAGTCGACCGCTTGTGCGCGTTGCGGCGTTATCGTCGACTCCTCGAATGCGAAGTCGAAGGGCTTCGTTCCGGGTCGGAAGAGCGTCGTGAACGGGATGTTGATCCACTTGATCTTCGACGCGGGAATCCCGAGCTTGGCAGCGATGTCCTTGGCGAGGTCGACCTCGAACCCGGTGGGACTGATCACGTTGTTGCCGCGCAGGGTTCCGACTTGGAAGCCGACCGCAGGCGGGTTGAGACCAACCGTGAGCTGGCCCGGCTTCAACGTCGGCGGGGAGGCCGGCCTGGCTGACGCCGCCGGAACGGCGACGAGGACCGCAAGGAGCACGGCAGGGAGAAGACGCTTCAAAGTTGCCCTCCTCTGAGTTGCAGGAAGGCCGAATCTATCGCGGTCCGGGCTCGGCCTCCAGCGCCGCCGCCGTCAGTTGCTGGAAATGCCCGATCAGCTGCTCGCTGCGGCCCATCAGCACACCGTGGTCGAGCGCGCCGCTCGCCATTCCGCGGTGCACGCCCTCGACGAGGCCCCGGTCCTCGAGGCCCACTTGCGCATCGAAGGCCATCAGCTCGTCGATCCACGACTGCTCGACGCCGCTACCGAAGAAGTAGTCGAGGAACCGGTACGTCCGGTCGGGCGTCAGCGGCACCATCGGTCCGATGGAGACGTTCGCGTGGCCGGCGAAGATGTTCACGCCGAGATTCGGCCAAAGGAAGTGGAACTGCGAGCGCTGGAGCTCGCCCTCGAGGTTGACGTTCTCCCGCACCGGGCCTCGCTGGCTCGACAGGCGCCCGTCGGTCGAGAGCCCGTATGCGTCCGTCGAGACGTCAATCACTTCGGCGAACGCGGGATGCGCGACCTGGCAGTGATAGCACTCGAGGAAGTTCTCGCAGACGATCTTCCAGTTCGCCTCGAGCTCCGCCTCCCAGCGCGTGTGGAAGACGAGATCGCCGACGTCGAGGCCGAGCTCCTCGACCTGCGCGGGCATCGAGCCGAGCGCATGCGAGAGCGGCTCGGGATCCGGCCCGGTGTTGACGAACACGAACGGCCCCCACGTGCCGACTTCCGCCTGCTGAAGCCCGAGCTCCTCGCGCGGGAAGTCCGGCTCCTCGTCGGAGCGCGGCGCGTTTCGCAGCTTCCCGTCGAGCCCGTACGTCCACGCGTGGTACGGGCACTGCAGCGTCTCGCGCTTGCCCTCGCCCTCCGCGACGACGAAGCCTCGGTGGCGGCAGACGTTGACGAACGCGCGCAGCTTCTCGTCTCGCGCGCGCGTGACCACGACGGGGGTGCGACCGGCGCGGCCGGCGAAGAACGTCCCGGGCTCCGGAATCTGCCCGAGGTGGCCGACGTACTGCCAGGCCGAGAGGAAGATCCGCGCCTGCTCGCGGCGCAGCACCTCCGGGTCGGTGTACCAGCTGTACGGGAGCGTGCTCTGCACGGTACGAATCTACTCGTGCGCGCGGCAGTGCTCTCTGCGCAGGGTAGGCTCAAACGCGTGAGCAGGCCGCCGTTCGAGCAGTTCTTCGCCTACCGCCGTTTCCTTCCCGTCGCACAACTGACGCCCGACGGCGAGCGCGTCCTCTTCGTCTCGAACATCTCCGGCCAGTTCAACCTCTGGGCCGTCGACCTCGACGGCGGGTGGCCCGAGCAGCTGACCACGTTCGTCGACGACACGGTCCGCGGCGTGGCCGTCCGCGAGGACGGGGAGATCCTGTTCGTCGCCGATCACGACGGCGACGAGTTCACCCAGATCTACCGCATTCCCGCCGACGGCGGCTGGCCCGAACAGCTCACGGACATGCCGCAAGTCCAGCACGACGTTCCGGGCGGCGCGTGGGCGCCGGACGGCAAGAGCTTCGCCCTCTCCGGGAACCGGCGGAAGCCGACCGACGGCGAGGTGTTCATCTGGCGCGAAGGCGAGGACGAGCCGAGTTACCTCTTCGGCGAGGGCAAGTACGCGTTCGCGGTCAGTTTCTCTCCGGACGGCTCGAAGCTGCTGGCGATCGAGTTCCGCTCCAACAGCGACATGTCGATCTGGGTCGTCGACGTCGAGTCCGGCGAGGCGACGGAGGCGACGCCGCACGACGACGACGTCAAGTTCCTCCCCGGTCCCTGGGCGCGCGACGGGTCCGGGTTCTACGTCCTCAGCGACGAGGGACGGGAGTTCACCGGCCTCGCATTCCACACGCTCGCAACCGGCGAGCGGGAGTGGGTCGCCGCCCCCGACCGCGACGTCGAGGAGATCACGGGCTCTGCGGACGGGCGCGTACTCGTTTGGATCGAGAACGTCGACGGCTGGGCCGAGCTGCACGTCCGCGACGTCGAGCGGGGCGTCGCTCTCCCCGCGCCGAAGCTGCCCGGCGGCGCCGTTTCGATCCTCGGCGCGGGCATGTCGCTCTCGCACGATGGCTCGCGGCTCGCGATCGTCTGGGAGGAGCCCACCCGCCCGGCCGAGGTCTTCGTCGTCGACACCGCCACGGGCGACGCGCTTCCGGTGACGGAGAGCCGCGCCGCCGGGCTGTCCGCGCTCGATTTCCGCGCGCCCGAGCTCGTCGCGTACCCCAGCTTCGACGGCCGCGAGATCCCGGCGTGGCTGTATCGCCCCGACGGGGAAGGGCCCTCGCCGTTCGCCCTGCTCGTGCACGGCGGCCCGGAGGCGCAGGAGCGCCCGATCTTCCGTCCGTACGTGCAGTACCTGTTGTCGCGCGGGATCGGTGTGCTCGCGACGAACATCCGCGGCTCGACCGGCTACGGCAAGACGTACCAGAAGCTCATCCACCACGACTGGGGCGGCGGGGATGTCGAGGACTGGCGCCACGCGGCCGAGTGGCTGAAGGCGCAGGCATACGTCGATGCCGACCGGCTCGCGGTCTTCGGCGGCTCCTACGGCGGATTCGCGACGCTCTCGTGCGTCACGCGCCTGCCGGAGTACTGGCGCGCCGCCGTCGACATCGTCGGCCCGTCCAACCTCCTCACATTCGTGCGCGCGGTGCCGCCGCAGTGGCTGCGCTTCATGGCGGAGTGGGTCGGCGATCCCGACACGGAGGCAGAGTTCCTCCGCGAGCGCTCGCCGATCACGTACGTCGACCAGGTGCGCGCCGCCTTGATGGTCATCCAGGGCGCGAAAGACCCGCGCGTCGTCAAGTCGGAGTCGGACCAGATGGTCGAGCGCCTACGCGAGCTCGGTCGCGACGTGGAGTACGTCGTCTTCGACGACGAGGGTCATGGCTTCACGCGCTATGCGAACGAGGTCCGCGCGTATCGGCTGACGTGCGAGTGGCTCGAATCACATCTCGTCTGAGAGAGCACACGCGGCTTCGCGTCGCGGTCGAGCTCATTCTCCTCGCGATCTTCCTCGGGCTCCTGATCTGGGGGATCCGCGGGTCGTTCCACGCCGCCGGGAAGGATCTGCGCAACGCGAACCCGGCGCTCCTCGTCCTCGCGTGCGCTGCGGTCGCCGCGTACTACCTCGTGTTCGTCTTCGGGTGGATGAAGATCCTCGCCGACTGGGGCGTGCACATCTCGTACCCGACGGCGCTCAACTCCGAGATCGTCTCGATGCTCGCGAAGTACGTGCCCGGCGGCGTGTGGACGCCGGCTGCGCGCGTCGTCGCGATGCGGCGCGCCGGCGTCAACGACGCCGCGCTCGTGACGGCGGCGATGCTCGTCGAGGCGGGGCTCTCCGCGGTCGCCGGCGTGCTCGTGTTCGCGATCTCGCTCGTGTGGGTGCACGGCGTCAACGGGCCGGTCATCCCGATCGGCATCTTCGGCATCGTCGTCGCGCTGCTGCTGTATCCGCGTGTGTTCCACTCGCTCGCCACGCGGTTCCTGCGACGGTTCGGCTATCGCGAGCTGCCGCCGCTCCGTGCGTCGACGCTCGTCGGGCTGCTCGTCTTCTATGCGGGCACGTGGGTGATCGGCGGCACCGGCTTGTGGCTGCTGCTCCGCTCCGTTGGCGCGCGCCCGGCGGTGTCGACGATCGTCTTCCTCGGCGGCGTCTCGGCGGTCGGTGCGATCGTCGCGGTGCTCGCCTTCTTTGCGCCGTCCGGGCTCGGTGCGCGCGAGGGATCGATGTACGGACTCATGCTCGCGGTCACGTCGTCGGGCGCCGCGCTCTCGGCGACGCTCCTGAACCGCGTTGCGATCACGCTCGTGGAGGTGCTGCTGTTCCTCTTCGGCGTGCTGGTGCTTCGTCGGAAGGAGCGGCGAGGTTCGCGCGAAGCTTCGCCAGCGTCCGGCGCAGCCGAGCCTGCTCCGCGTCGGTGATCCCGTCCATCACCTGCGCCTCGAACGTGCGCGCCACGGACCAGAGCTCCGCGTAGCGCCGCTCGCCCTCGGGCGTCAGGCGCAGGCGCTTCACACGCCGGTCGTCGGGATCGACCTCGCGCTGCACGAGGCCGAGCTTCTCGGCGCGGTCGACGTGGTACGTGATCGTCGCCCCGTCCACATGGGCGTGGGAGGCGAGGATGCTGTGTGAGACGAACCCCTCGGCGCTGATCGCGTTGAGGACGATCCAGATTCCGAGCGAGCCGCCGGCGCCCTCCATCTCGCGCTCGAACGACTCGCGGAGCTCCTTCGCCGTGAAGACGAGATCCCGCCCGAGCGGCTCCATGTTGCTACTCAAATTACTTAGATCAGCAATGATTTGACATCCTACCATTGGATTGGCTAGCGTCCAGACCATGCTCGCACGCCTCGCGCACGTGATCGTCCGCCGCCGCCGCTGGGTGATCGGCGCCTGGGTGGCGCTGAGCCTTTTCGGCGCGTTTTCCGCGTCCCAGGTCTCGAAGCGCTGGTTCCAGAGCTTCTCGATTCCCGGCTACTCGGCCTACGAGGCGAACCAGCGCATGCTGAAGACGTTCGGCACGGGCCAGCAGGCGCCGCTCGTCGCCGTCTTCCGGACGAAGGGCGACGTGACGAAGGTCGCGGGCCTCGAGCGGGCCGTCACGACCGCTGCCGCGATCGACAAGGGCTCGCGCACGTCGTCGTACTGGTCGACCGGCAGCCGCGCGTTCATCTCGAAGGACGGTCACACCGCCTTCGCCGAGATCTATCCGCCCGGGTCGCCGACGTTCAGCTCGAACACGCACATCAAGCAGGTGCGCGCCGCGTTGCAGAAGGCCACGCCGAAGGGCGTGACTGCGAACCTGACCGGCCGCGACGCGCTCGAGGAGGCGTCGTCGGGCGGCGGCAAGGGCCCGAGCGTCCTCACCGAGGGGCTCATCGGCGGCGGCGGCGCGCTCATCATCCTCTTCTTCGTCTTCGGGACCCTGCCGGCCGTACTCATGCCGATCGCGATCGCGATCGCGGCGATCCTGAACACGTACTCGCTCGTCTGGGCGCTGACCTACGTCACGAACGTGTCCATCATCGTCGAGTTCCTCATCGCGCTCGTCGGCCTGGGCGTCGCGATCGACTACGCGCTGCTGATGATCTTCCGCTTCCGCGACGAGCTGCGCGAAGGCGAGGACGTCGAGACCGCGCTCGTCGAGACGATGACGCACGCCGGCCGCTCGGTGATCGTCTCCGGGTCGACCGTCGCGGTCGGGCTCGTATCGATGATCGTGCTGCCGCTGCCGTTCATCCGCTCGATCGGACTCGGCGGCCTCCTCATTCCGCTCGTGTCGGTACTCGCGGCGATCACGCTCCTGCCGGCGCTCCTCGCCGTCCTGGGTGAGCGAATCAACAGCCTGAGGCTGCTGCCGAAACGGCTCGTCGACCACGGCCATCCCGAGGACGGGCCGTGGGGTCGCTGGGCGAACTTCGTCATGCGCCGCCCATGGTCTGTCGCCGCCGCCGGCCTCGCCATCGTCGGCGTGCTCGTCTTCTTCGGCGTCCAGCTCAACCCGAGCGAGGCGCAGGCGAAGGATCTGCCGGGCAGCGGCGACGCGATCGTCGGCCGCGACGCATTGACCGCCGCCGGCATCTCGCCCGGCGTGATCAAGCCGTTCGACGTGCTCGTCGAGCGCGGTGCATCGCCCGCGCCGATCGCGGCGAAGCTGCGTGCGACGTCAGGGATCGTCGGCGCGGTCGCGCCGACCGGTTCGACGTGGCGCAAGGGCGGCGACTCGATCGTCGAGGCCTTCCCGGCCGTCGACGGATCGAGCACGCACATCCAGAGCATCGTCACGCGTGTGCACAAGGAGCTGAACGGCACACAGGCGACGCTCGGCGGCATCGCCCCGGCGGACCGCGACTTCGTGCATGCGGTGTACGGGAACTTCCCCTACGTGCTCGGGCTCGTCGTCCTGCTCACCGTCCTGTTGCTGATGCGCGCGTTCCGCTCGGTCGTGCTGCCGCTGAAGGCGGCCGTGCTCAACCTCATCTCGCTCGGCGCCGCGTTCGGAATCATCGTCTTCATCTTCCAGAAGGGTCACGGGTCGAACGCGATCTGGGGCGTTCCTGCGACGCAGTCGATCATTCCATGGATCCCGTTGATGATCTTCGCGTTCCTCTTCGGGCTGTCGATGGACTACGAGGTCTTCATGCTCACGCGCATGCGCGAGGCGTATGACGAGACCGGCGACACACCGAAGGCGATCGCGCTCGGCCTCGCGCGTACGGGCAAGCTCGTGACGAGCGCCGCGGCCATCCTCATGTTCGCGTTCTTCGTGCTCTCGATGAGCCCGGGCACCGACATCAAGCAGTTCGGCATCGGGCTCGCGGCGGGGATCATCTTCGACGCGACCGTGATCCGGGCGCTGCTCGTGCCTGCGCTCATGCGCCTCCTCGGGTCGTGGAACTGGTGGCTACCCCCGTCGTTCGCGCGGGTGCTCCGCGTTCGCGTCGGCGAGCGGTACAAGCAGCTTCCCGAAGCCGGCTAGAGCGCTAGCCTCACCTGAGTGACACTCAGGTTGACGGCGGCGTTGCTCGCGCTCGCGGCCGGCGCCGCGGCGGTCGCCCTGGCGGCGCTGCTCCTGCGCGGCACGCCCGGGCCGGTCTCGACCGCGCCCGCACAGATCCCGGCCGCGTCGGCTCCTTCGACGCCGGCTCCGCGCTTCCCCGCGCCGCCTGCCGGCGCCGTCGTCTTCAGCCGCGAGGACGGTCCCGATGCGCTCGCGCTCGCGCTCGTACCGCGCGGTTCGAGCGTTCTCGCGCAGGTGTCCGTCGTCGGCCAGCAGGGCAGCGGTGTGAGCGGGCGCTCGGTGTCGATCGGCTCGACGCACGCGGTGTCGTGCGGCGCAGGCTGCTACCGCGCGACCGTTCAGCGCCCGAAGGCGATCGATCTCACGGTCGGGAGCACGCGCTGGATCGTCCCGCTCCCGTCACCGTGGCCGCCCCCGGACGCCTCTGCAATCGTTGCGCGCGCGGCGCGCGTGTGGCGATCCCTGCACTCGCTCGTGTTCTCCGACCGCCTCGGCTCGGACGCGACGCACGTCGTCGTGAGCGAGTGGCGCGCCGTCGCGCCCAACCGGATCGCGTACGTCATCCACGGTGGCTACAGCGCCGTCATCGTCGGCGGGAAGCGCTGGGACCGCGCACCCGGCGGCCGCTGGGTCGAGTCGCCGCAGACCGCGCAGCTGCGCCAACCCATTCCCGTCTGGCAGTCGGCGACCGACGCCCACGTGGTCGGCGAGATCGGGGCAACGCTGCGGATCACGTTCTACGACCCGGGCACACCGGCGTGGTTCGCGATAACGGTCGACGCGCGCACGCAGCGCACGCTCGACCTGCGAATGATCACGACCGCGCACTTCATGCATGAGCGCTACAGCTCGTTCGACGCTCCGGTCTCGGTTGTGCCGCCGCGCTAAGAGGGCGCAGGGCCCGTCGTGCTGCGCACGATGAGCTCGAGCGGGAGGAGCTCGGTGCGCGTCTCGACCGGCCGCCCGGAGAGCGCGCGCAGGAGGAGCTCGGCGCCGCGGCGGCCACTCTCGAACAGCGGCTGGCGCACGGTCGTCAGGCCGACATACGACGCTATGTCGATGTCGTCGAAGCCGATCACCGACAGATCCTCGGGCACGCGGATGCCGAGCGCGCGCGCGGCCTCGAGCGTGCCGAACGCCTGCGTGTCGGACGCCGCGAAGATCGCGGTCGGCCGGTCGGGAAGCGACAGGAGCTCGGTCGCGATCCCGCGCGCGACGTGCAGCAGGCGCGTGCCCTCGCGCAGGTATTCGGGAAGCGACGCGATGCCCGCGCGCTCGAGCGCACGCTCGTACCCGCGCGTCCGGTCGCGGCTCCAGTCGAAGCGGAACTCGGGCGGCGTATCGCCGATGTGCGCGATGCGCCGGTGGCCGAGCTCGATCAGGTGGCGCGTCGCCATCTCGCCCCCGGCAACGTCGTCGACTGCGATGCACGGGAGCAATGGATGGACGCCGTCCACGAGGATGCACGGCATCCGGGCCGCGCGAATGCGCTCGACCTCCGACTCCGGCGGCAGCGTCGATACCACGAGTAGGCCGTCCGCGCGGTCGCCGCGGTCGAGGAGCTCGAACGCGCGCCGCTGCCGATCCTCGGACTCGACGTCGAACACCATGAGGTCGTAGTCGGAGCTGCTCAACCCCTCCACGATCCCGCGCACGCGCTGGACGGCCGACGGGTTGGTGAACCAGGGGAGGACGGCGCCCACGACCATCGTCCGCTGGAGCGAGAGGTTTCGCGCGACCGAGCTCGGGCGATAGTTCAGCGCTCTGATCGCGTCCTGCACCCTGTCCCGGGTCGCCGGCCGCACGCTCGCGTGGCCGTTGAGCACGCGCGAAACGGTGGCGACTCCCACCCCGGCGCGCGCGGCGACGTCGGCTATCCGTGCGGGGCCAGCGCCTGATAGCGGTTCCACCACTAACCAAGGGTGGCGGTCCTTCGTCTGAGAGTCAAGGGATGGGTTGCTTGATTTTTCAGACAAGACCACGTAATCTCGCCGCCCATCCGGTCTGAAACCGGTTCCAAATAGGAGGGGTATAGGTCATGCGCAAGCGCTTGGGAGTCGCCCTCGGCCTGCTGGTCGCCGTGGTGCTCCTGGCTGCGACGGCACAGGCCGGCACGCGGGGGACGAAGGTCACGAACGTCACCCTGGCCGGCTGGTCGTCAGGCCCGGACGAGGACACGCTGCTCAATCAGGTGGTCGCGAAGTTCAACGCGACCCATCCGACGATCCACGCCACGTTCACTGTCATCAACGGCGACTATCCGACCGCGATGACGGCGCGGTTCGCCGCACATACGCCGCCCGACGTCTTCTACGTCGACTCGAGCGTGATCGGCGCCTGGGAGAGGCAGGGCGTGGTGCAGCCGCTCAACAGCTACGTCAAGGCGAGCAAGTTCGACACGAGCGCGTTCTTCCCCAAGCTGCTCGGGGCGTTCGAGTCGGGCAAGACGATCTACGGCTTCCCGAAGGACTGGTCGCCGCTCGCGATGGAAGTCAACAAGGGCCTCCTCGGCCAGGCCGGCGGCAAGGCGCCGACGAACTGGTCGACGCTGCTCAAGGTCGCCCAGACGATGAAGGCCAAGAACCTCACTCCGGGCGGCGCGCCGATCTGCCTCTCGCCTGACTGGGCGCGCATGCTCGCGTTCGTCTACCAGGCCGGCGGCTCGCTCTCGAACATCAACTCGCCGGCGGCGGCCGCGGCCGTGAACTTCTACGTCGGTCTACTGAAGAGCGGCCTCGCCGAAACGCCGACGCAGCTCGGCGTCGACTGGTGCGGTACTGCGCTCGGCAAGGGCAAGTCCGCGATCATCTTCGAGGGCAACTGGCTGCTCCCGTTCATGAAGTCGACGTACCCGGGCTCCCAGTACGGCATCTTCCCGATGGTCAAGGACAAGACCGGCGGCAACCTCGCCTTCACCGTCTCGTACTCGATGGCGAAGGACTCGCAGAACAAGCAGGCCGCGTGGACGCTTCTCTCGTGGCTCGTCGGCAAGCAGGGCCAGACCCTGTGGATGTCGAAAGGCCTTGCGCTGCCCTCGCGGAATGACGTCAAGGCGATCGGCGGCCGGAAGAATTTCCTCGCCGCTGCTCCTTACGCGGTCGGCTGGGGTTTCGGTAACCCGAACTTCTCCACCGCCTACACGGTGATGAACAACGACCTCACCGCGGTCATCTCCGGCAGCAAGTCGGTGTCGTCGATGCTCGCTGACATCGCGGCCGCCCTGAAGGGCGGCTGACGCCGAGATAACCCGTCGTCCCCCCGCGCGGCGCCCTCGCGCGGGGGGACCTCTTTCCGCTATGGCAACCGCGAGCCAAGCTGCGCCTCCACCCCGTTCGACCATGTTCGGGGTCCGCCTGCGCGAGGCCGGCTGGGGCTACGGCTTTGTCGCCGTGCCGATCGCGGTGTTCGGGCTCTTCTTCGTGTACCCGTTCGGGTACGCCCTCTACATCAGCTTCTTCCACTGGGGGATCCTCGGGAAGCAGTCCGCCGGCACGGGGACGTTCAACTACGCCAAGGTCATACACGACCCGGTGTTCCACACGGCGCTGAAGAACATCGCCGAGTACGCCGTCGGCGTCGTCCCGCTGACGATGGCGCTCGGGCTCTCGCTCGCGCTCGTCATCAACCAGAAGATCCGGGGGCGGAACTTCTTCCGCTCGGCGTTCTACTTCCCGTCGATCGCGTCGTCGGTCGCGATAACGACGATCGCGCTCTACATCTTCAATGCGAGCGGGCTCTTCAACCACATCATCGGCAGCCACACGCCGTGGTTCCAGAACGCTCCCACCGTGATCTGGGCAATCGTCGGCCTCAACTCGTGGACGTCGGCGGGAACCGCGATGCTCTATTACCTCGCCGCGCTCCAGTCGATTCCGACCGATGTGTACGAAGCGGCCGCCGTCGACAACACCGGCGGCTGGCGCACGTTTTGGAAGATCACCTTCCCGCTCCTCCGGCCGGCGCACTTCTTCATCCTCGTCGTGTTCGGCATCGGCGCGCTGAAGCTGTTCGACCAGGCATTCGTCGTGTCGGCGGGCCAGGGCGGCCCGAACTACTCGACGTACACGCCGGTCTTGTACATCTACAAGGAGGCGTTCACGAGCTTCGACTTCGGCGTCGCCGCGGCGGCCGGAACCATCTACTTCGTCATCATCTTCGCGCTGACGTTCGTGGCGCGGATGACGGTCGGCCGCCAGGAGAGCGCGTGAGCGCCGGAGCTGCGAGCCAGTACATCCCCGCGCGGGCGCGCTCGGAGGTCGCCCGCAAGGCGTTCTTCTACGCCGTGATCGTGCTCGTCGCAGCGATCTTCTTCGTTCCCTTCATCTACACGCTCACGACGTCGTTCAAGACGCTCCCCGACGCCGCCAACGTGACGTTCCTCCCGCACCCGTGGACGACCTCCGCCTGGCACACGATCTGGACGCAGTACGACTTCAAGACCTACATCAAGAACAGTGTCTTCCTCGCGGTCGTCATCACCGTGTGCAGCATCTTTCTCTCGGGGCTCGGCGGCTACGCGTTCGCGCGCCTGAAGTTCCCGGGCCGCGAGCTCCTCTTCCTGCTCGTCCTCGGGACCTTGATGATTCCCGACCAGCTGCGGCTCATCCCGGTGTTCGTGATGCTCACGAACTGGCACCTGATCGGGAACTTCAACGGATACATCCTCATCAACCTCGTCAGCGCAGGGAATCTCTTCTTCATGCGCCAGTACTTCCTCACCATCCCGAAGGACTTCGAAGAGGCGGCGAAGCTGGACGGCGCCGGCTACTTCAAGACGTTCTGGCGCGTGATGCTTCCGCTCTCGCTGCCGGCCATCTCGGCGCTCGTCATCCTCCAGTTCCAGGGCACGTGGAACGATTTCTTCTGGCCGCTCATCCTGTTCGGCCAGGGGAATCCCTCGCACTACACGATCCAGCTGGGGCTCGCGGAGCTGAACTTCCAATACGGCGTCCTGTGGCCGGAGATCTGCGCCGGCAGCATCATCGCCATCCTCCCGATCCTCGCCATCTTCGTGGCGTTCCAGCGCTACTTCATCTCCGGCGTCGTGTCGGCGGGAGTGAAGGGATGAGGGTCGGCGCTGCACTGAGGCTCGCCGGCCGCGACCTGTTCGACAACTCGTGGCGGCTCGTGCCGATCAACGCGGCGCTCGGGGTCGTGCTCGTCGCCGTCGGGCTTGCGGCCGTCGCCGTGCATGCGGCGCTCGTGCTCGCCGTGCTCGCGGGCCCGCTCGCGGTCGCGCTCGTGCACTGCGCGGTGACGCTCGTGCGCACGGGAAACGTCGTCATCGCGGACGCATGGCACGGACTGCGGCTGCACTGGCGGCGCGGTCTACAGCTCGGCGCGGCCGGGACGGCGATCGCCGTCCTCGGCGCACTGGCTGTGCGTTTCTACACGCGCACGGCGCTCGGCTGGCCGATCGCGTTCCTCACGATCTACATCGTCGTCCTGCTCGGCCTCTTCGCGGTCGTCCTCACGACGTTCGCGGTGGCCGAGCCAGACAAGCCCTTGCGGCAAGCCGCCCGCGAGGCGGCCGCATTGGGAGCGGAGAGGCCGGGCCCAACCCTCCTGCTCGGCCTCTCGCTCCTGCTCGTCAACCTCGCCGGCATCGCTGCAGCTGTGATGCCGTTCCTCACCATCACCGTCGCGTACTCGTTCGTCGCCGTTGCGCACTTCGCGCTGCCGCGGCCGTCCAAGGAGTCCTGATGGCACCGATCAGCTTCGAGCACATCACGAAACGCTTCGACGACGCGACTGCGGTCGACGATCTGAACATCGACGTCGCCGACGGCGAGTTCCTCGTGCTCGTCGGCCCGTCCGGCTGCGGCAAGACGACGGCGCTGCGCATGCTCGCCGGCCTCGAGGACATCACCGATGGAAGGATCCTCATCGGCGACCGCGTGGTGAACAACGTCGCCCCCGGAGCGCGGGACGTCGCCATGGTGTTCCAGTCGTACGCGCTGTACCCGCACATGACGGTGTACGACAACCTCGCGTTCAGCCTGCGGAACCAGCGGCTGCCGAAGGCGGAGATCGCCAAGCGCGTGACGTCCGCCGCCGACGTCCTGGAGCTGGCGGAGTACCTCAAGCGCAAGCCGAAGCAGCTCTCCGGAGGCCAACGGCAGCGCGTCGCGCTCGGCCGCGCCATCGTGCGCGAGCCGTCGGCGTTCCTCATGGACGAGCCGCTCTCGAACCTCGACGCGGCGCTGCGCGTGCAGACGCGCGCGGAGATCCTGAAGCTGCAGAAGCGGCTCGGCACGACGACGATCTACGTCACGCACGACCAGGTCGAGGCGATGACGATGGGCGACCGCATCGCGGTGATGAGCAGGGGCGTCCTCCAGCAGATCGGGACGCCGGAGGATCTGTACACGACGCCGGCGAACACGTTCGTGGCGCGGTTCATCGGCTCGCCGTCGATGAACCTCCTGCCGTCGGCCGTGCTCGGCGTCGGCGGGACGGGCCAAATCGCCGGCTTCCGCCCCGAGCACGTCGAGCTCGGCAACGGGCGTGCCGGCAGCGCGCAGGTTCAGGCGGACGTCGAAGTGGTCGAGTACCTCGGCGACGAGCAGCTCGCCCATGTGCGCCTCGGCGAGCACGAGATCGTCGTGAAGCTTCCCGTCGAACCCAGGCTGCAGGCAGGAACGCACGAAACGTTCTCCGTCCCGCTGCAGAAGGTGCTGCTCTTCGACGAGTCGAGCACGCAGGCTGTCGGAGCCGCAGCGTAAGCGTGGCGTCGCTGACAGTCCTCGACGGCTCGACCTTCTGCGTCTGCGACGAGCGCGGCGACGTCGACGGCCTCGCCACCGCCTCCGGGTTCTTCGCGTCCGACACGCGCTTCCTCTCTCGTTCGGTGCTCACGCTGGGCGGCGCGCGCCTCGAGCCGCTCTCGCACGACCAGCCGGCGCCCCACATCGCCGCGTTCGTGCTGCGCAACGCGCTCGTCGACGGCCTCGAGCCAAACGAGTTGTCGGTCGAGCGCGAGCGGTTCGTCGGCGACTGCATGGAGGAGCGCATCACCGTCGAGAACCACGGCCGCCGGGACGTCGAGGTCGAGCTCGCCCTCGAGCTCGAGGCCGACTTCGCGGACATCTTCGTCGTGAAGGCCCTCGAGCCGGGCTTCGGAACGCCGAGCGAGCACACGCTGCCGCCGTCGCGGCCGCTCGAGCGCGCCGGCAACGGGACGCTCGTCTTCGCCGACAGCGACTTTCCGGCGCGGACGATCGTTCACCTGTCCGAGCCGTTTGGCGAGGAGCAGGGCGCGGCGCGGTTCAAGCTCTCGCTCGCGCCCGGCGAACGTTGGCGCCTGGTCGTCGGTGTGCAGCCGCAGCTCAACGGGACGCCCTCGCTTCCGAGCGCATCGTTCGCGCGCGAGCTCGACGAGGAGCGCCGCCGGGCGGAGGAATCGCTCGCGGCCTGGCGCTCGTCCGCCCCGCGCCTCCGTGCTCGCTGGGACGACCTTGTGCACACGTGGAACCGCTCCGTCGCCGACGTCGCGAGCCTACGCATGCGCGTCGGTGAGTCCGACGCCGGCCGCCTGCTCGCGGCCGGGACGCCCTGGTTCATGACCGTGTTCGGCCGCGACACCCTCATCTCGTCGCTTCAGACGCTGCTGTTCGGGCCCGAGCTCGCCGCCAGCACCCTGCGCGTTCTCGCGGAGACGCAGGCGACGGTGGACGATCCGGAGCGCGACGCCGAGCCCGGAAAGATCATCCACGAGATGCGCCGCGGCAAGGCTGCGCTCGCGTGGACCGACCGCTACTACGGGACAGTCGATGCGACGCCGCTCTTCCTCATCCTCCTCTCCGAGCTGTGGCGCTGGACGGACGATCCTGCGCTCGCGCTCGAACTGGAGGAGCCCGCGCGCCGCGCGCTCGCGTGGATCGAGGGGCCGGCGGACCGCGACGGCGACGGCTTCGTCGAGTACGAGCGCCGCGCCTCGCACGGGATCCGCAACCAGACGTGGAAGGACTCCGAGGATTCGATGGCGTTCCACGACGGAACGCTCGCCGACGCGCCGATCGCCGCCGCCGAGGTCCAGGGCTACGTCTACGACGCGAAGCTGCGCGTCGCCGAGCTCGCGCGCGAGGTTTGGCGCGACCCGGCGACCGCCGAGCGCCTGGAACGCGACGCGGGGGTGCTTCGCCGGCGCTTCGACGAGGCGTTCTGGGTCCCCGACCGCGGCTTCTACGCGCTCGGCCTCGACCGCGAGAAGCGGCAGATCGACTCGCTCGGATCGAACATCGGCCACCTGCTGTGGAGCGGCATCGTCCCGGACGAGCGGCGGGACGCCGTTGCCGACGCCCTCGTCGGCGAGCAGCTGTGGTCGGGATGGGGCGTTCGCACGATGGCGGCGGGCGAGGGCGCGTACAACCCGCTCGTCTACCACAACGGCACCGTGTGGCCACACGACAATTCCCTCGTTGCGTGGGGGCTCGCGCGCAGCGGCCGCGGCGCCGACGCCGCCCGCATCCTGCACACCATGATCGAGGCTGCCGCGCACTTCAATTACCGGCTGCCCGAGGTCTTCGCCGGCTTCCCGCGCCATCGCACGCGGTTCCCGGTGGTGTACCCGACGGCGTCGTCTCCGCAGGCGTGGGCGGCGGCGACGCCCATCCTCCTGCTCCAGATCGTGCTCGGCCTCGTGCCGGACCGGGCCGCCGGTGCGCTGCGCTCCGACGCCGCCGAGCTGCCGGAGTGGGCGGATGGGATCGTGCTCGACGGCGTGCGCGCTTTCGACCAGCGGTGGACGGTGCGAACCGACGGCGGCGGCGTCATGGTCGAGCCTGCGGAGTCTTAGACGTCGCTTAGGTTGAATGGGCCTCCGACTGGGAGAATCTGAAGCTCACCAGCGAGCGTAGGAGGAGAACCGTGGCGGAGGACCGGTTGGAGCAGGCGCTCTTCGAGATCCGCAAGGTGATCGCAGGCCAAGACGCGATGCTCGAGCGCGTGCTCGTCTGCCTGCTTGCGCAAGGGCATCTGCTGATCGAGGGCGTGCCGGGGCTGGCGAAGACACTGACGATCAAGACGACCGCCGCGGTCCTCGGCGGCTCGTTCGCGCGCATCCAGTTCACGCCCGACCTCGTCCCGGCGGACCTCGTCGGCACGCGCGTCTACCGGCCGGACAAGGGAAGCTTCGACACCGAGCTCGGCCCGGTGTTCTGCAACTTCCTCCTTGCGGATGAGATCAACCGCGCGCCGGCCAAGGTGCAGAGCGCTCTCCTGGAAGTGATGCAGGAGCGCCAGGTGACGATCGCGCACACGTCGTATCCCGTGCCCGATCCGTTCCTCGTGCTCGCCACGCAGAACCCGATCGAGTCGGAGGGCACGTATCCGCTGCCGGAAGCGCAGATCGACCGGTTCATGCTCAAGATCCTCATCGACTACCCCGAGCACGACGAGGAGCTGACCGTCGTGCAGCGCCAGCTCTCTGCGCCGCCGCAGCTGCGCGAGATGCTGAGCATCGACGACCTCCGTTCGCTGCAGAAGGCGGTCTTCGACATCTACGTCGATCCTGCGCTCGTCAGCTACGCGGTCGCGCTCGCGGCGGCGACGCGCGAGCCGAGCGAGTACGTCTCCTACGGAGCGAGCCCGCGCGGCCCGATCAGCGTCACGCAGGCGGCCCGCGCGCTCGCGCTCATGCGCGGCCGCGACTACGCGACCGCGGACGACGTCCGCGCGCTGGCGAAGGACGCGTTCCGCCATCGGATCGTGCTCAGCTACCAAGCCCTCGCCGAGGGCGTCACACCCGACGCGATTCTCGACGGCGTGCTCGCGTCCGTGCCCGCACCCGAGATCGAGCCGGCCCGGCCGCCGGCGGTATGACGCAGCGCCCGCTGCTCGGCGAGGGAACGCCCGAGCGGCCGGGGCCGGGCCCGCTGCCGCCGGAGCTGCTGCGCGCGCTCCAGCTCGACGTCGCCCGCCGGCTCGGGAGCATGCTCGCCGGCGACTTCCGCTCCACGCGCCACGGTCCTGGCACGGAGCTCGCGCAGGTGCGGCCGTACGTCCCTGGCGACGACGTGCGCCTGATCGAGTGGAACGTGACCGCGCGCATGGGCGAGCCGCACGTCCGCGTACTGCTTGCCGAACGCGTGCTCGTGACGTGGCTCGTACTCGACACGTCGCCGTCGATGGAGTTCGGGACGGGCGACCGGCGGAAGGCCGACGTTGCCGCCGGCGTCGCGCTCGGGGTCGGGCACATCGCGACACGACGGGGCAACAGGGTCGGAGTCGTCACGTTCGGCGACGCAGATCCGACGACGATTCCTCCGACGCAGGGACGGCACGGCCTGCTCGGCCTGCTCGGGGCGCTCGGGCGCGAGCCGGAGCAGACGGCGGTCGGCGCGACGTCGCTCGGCGCCGGCCTTACGCGCGTCGGCGCAATCGCGCGCCAGCGCGGAATCGTCGCGATCGTCTCCGACTTCCGCGGACCGCTCGACTGGCGGACGCCGCTGCTGCGCGTCCTCGACCGGCACGACGTGCTCGCGATCGAGATCCGCGATCCGCGCGAGCAGGAACTGCCGGACGTCGGTGAGATCTGGCTCGTCGACCCCGAGACGGGCCGCCAGGTCCGCGTCGACACGCGCAGCGCAACGCTCCGCGAGCGGTTCGCCAACGCAGCCGCTGAGGAGCGCAGCGGCGTCGCCCGCGTTCTCTCTGCGCTCGGCGTGCCTCACGTCGTCCTGTCCACGAGCGGCGACTGGCTGCGGCCGTTCGCAGCGTTCCTCGGAGGTGGGCGCCGGTGAGCTTCCAGGATCCTCTGGCGCTCGTCGGGCTCGCGCTCGTTCCGGTGATCGCGTGGCTGTGGGTCGTGCAGGAACGGCGCCGACGGCGAGGCGCGAGCGCGTTCACGAACCCGGCACTGCTCCCGAACCTCGTCGACCGCGCTCCCGGCCGGCTTCGGCTCGTCGCGCCTGCGCTCTTCCTCGTCGCGCTCGCCGCGCTCGTCGTCGGGTTCGCGCGGCCGCACGCGCACGTGACCGTGCCGCGGCACGAGGCCACCGTGGTCCTCGCGATGGACGTGTCGCGCTCGATGCAGGCGCGCGACGTGGCGCCGACGCGCATGATCGCGGCGAAACGAGCTGCGAGCGCGTTCATCGAACGGGTGCCGGACACGTATTCGATCGCGGTGGTCGGCTTCGCAAGCCGCGCGTATGTCGCCGTGCCACCGACACGCGACCGTGCGCTCGTCGAGCAGGCGATCGCCGACCTCTCGCCCGGCGACGGGACGGCGATCGGAGACGCGGTCGCTCTCTCGGCACAGCTCGGCCGCAGGCAGAAGACGGTCGACGGCGTCGTCCCGCCGGAGTCGGTGCTCGTCCTCTCCGACGGCGCTCCCGACGGCGGCCGCACGTCGGCGGCGGAAGCGGCGAAGCAGGCGAAGGCGCTGCACGTCCCCGTTTCGGCGGTCCTCATCGGGACGAATCACGGTGTCGTGTCGCGCAAGCTCACCGGTGGATACACCGCGCAGATCCGCGTGCCGCCCAGCCCGGGGACGCTCGAGCTCATCGCGCGCGGAACGGGCGGCGAGTTCTTCCGCGCACGGTCGGCGGCGACGCTGGACGCCGTGTACCGCCACCTCGCGACGCGCATCGGGCATCGGACGGAGAACCGCGAAGTGACCGACCTGTTCGTCGTCGGCGCGCTCGTTCTGCTGCTCGCAGGCGGGGTCTTCTCCGTGCTCCACTTCCGGCGGGTGCTGTGAAGCGCGCTGCCGTTCTCGTCGCGACGTGCATTGCAGCGCTGGCCGCCGTCGGTGCGGCCGGCGCCACGAACGAATGCCGTGGGCTGCAGGTCTGCGTTCCCGTGGCCGGCCCGTGGGTCGTCGCCGGCGCGGGCACGCAGGTCACCTTCCAGCTCGCGTGCCCGAAGCGCTTCGTCGTCGCCGGTCTCGACGCCGAGCTCAGTCGCCGCGGTGTCGACGTGACGTTCCGCGGCGCGCTCGGCAGCCCTGTCAACCCGGGAATCACGACGTCGCGCGCGGCGGAGTTCTTCGCGCGCCTGCTCGTGCGCGGAGCGGCGGCGACGTTCCGGCCGCACATCGGCTGCGTGCCCGCGTCCGGAAGCGGCCAGCGTTTTCCGACCGTCTATCGCCCTGCGCCAGCGCTCGCGGCGACGGCCGTGCAGCTGACCGTGCGGCCCGGCGTGCACCGCTTCGTCGAACGGTGCCCCGCCGGGAAGCGGCTCGCAGGCGCCAGCCACGCCGTCGGCTTCTACACGCCGTTGCCCCCGCCCGCGGCGGTCCTCAGAAGCGTCGCCGTCGCGCAGAGCGTGCGTGACGGCGTGGTCCACCTCGTCGTTCACGCCGGACCGCTGCCGGGCATGACGGCGATCGTGCAGGTCGAGATGGACTGCGCGTGACCTTCGGCAGCCCGTTCATGCTCGTCTCGCTGCTCGTCGTGCCGCTCGCAGTCGGCCTCTATCTGCTCGCGGAGCGCCGGCGGATGCAGTACGCCGTGCGCTACACGAACGTCGACCTGCTCGCGTCAGTCGCCGGTGGGAGATCGTGGCGGCGGCTCGTTCCGCCCGCGGTTTTCCTCCTCGCACTCGCGACGCTCTGCGTCGCGGCGGCGCGACCGCGTGTGCACGCGCTCGTCGCGAGCGACCGCGCGACGATCGTGCTCGTGCTCGACGTGTCCGGCTCGATGCAGGCGAACGACGTGAAGCCGACGCGGCTCGCTGCCGCGCAGCAGGCGATCCACATCTTTCTCGACCGGGTGCCGAAGCGCGTGAAAGTCGGGCTCGTCCTCTTCGCCGGCGTGCCTGAGGAGGCCACGCCGCCGACGACGGATCACCACCTCGTCGAGCAGGCAGTCGACGATGCGGACATTTTCCAGGGCGGCTTCGGCGGGACGGCGATCGGCGACGCGCTCGCCGCCGCCGTGAAGGTCGGGCTCGCATCCGCCGGCATCTCGGGCGCGCGCGGCCTGACCATGTATCACCCGGTGGCCGCGCCGGGCCCGTCGAGCACACTGGTCTCGATCCTCTTCCTCTCCGACGGGCATCAGAACCGCGGCCTCCTGCAGCCGCTGCAAGGCGCGGGCATTGCGAAGAAGGCCGGCATTCCCGTGTACACGGTCGCGCTCGGGACGCTCGGCGGGAGGATCACGAACTTCAACTTCGGCGGCGGCGCGTTCAGCGGGAGCGTGTTCGGCGGCGGTCCCGGGCTGCGGCAGGCGCTTGCGCCGGACCCCAAGACGCTGCACGCGATCGCCGACGCGACGGGTGGCAAGTTCTACTCGGCGAGGTCGGCAGGAGCGGTCGCCGACGCGTACAGGAAGCTCGGCTCGAGCCTGGGCCGCATTCCGGGCCGAAGCGAGGTGACGGTCGACTTCGCGATCGGCGCCGCGGCGCTCCTCCTAGTCGCCGGCATCCTTGGCGCGCTCTGGGCACCGCGCCTGCCGTAAAAGACACGGCCGGGGTCTGGCTCCGTTGTGCTGTAAGCAACGCGCCGATATCGACCACCTCAGGCCGGAGCTAACGCGCAGCGTTAGCGGCGCACGCGCAGGACATCGCTTCGCCGACGACCCGTAAGAGCTCGCGGGTTCCGCCCGCGAGCGCTCCCGCGAAGCGGGACAGACCCTTCGGAACGTCTCATCCTTTTGGATGAGCCGAATTCCTCCCCATGTGGGAGGAGCCTGCGGCTACGGTCAGGTCGATGATCGAGGCGAAGAGCCTGACGAAGGACTACGGCGACAAACGGGCGGTGGACGGCCTCACCTTCACCGTTCAGCCCGGCGTCGTCACCGGTTTCCTCGGCCCGAACGGGTCGGGCAAGTCGACGACGATGCGCCTCATCCTCGGCCTCGACCGCGCGACGAGCGGCGACGTGACGGTCAACGGCAAGCACTATCGCGACCACAAGGCGCCGCTGCACGAGGTCGGTGCCCTGCTCGAGGCGCGCTCGGTGCACACCGGACGATCGGCGTACTACCACCTGCTCGCGCTCGCTCAGACGCACGGGATCGGCAAGAAGCGCGTCGCCGAGTTGATCGACCTCGTGGGGCTGCACGAAGTCGCGCGCAAGCGCGCCGGCAAGTTCTCGCTCGGCATGGGGCAGCGGCTCGGCATTGCCACCGCGCTCCTCGGCGACCCGCATACGCTGCTCCTGGACGAGCCGGTCAACGGCCTCGATCCCGAGGGCATCCACTGGATCCGCAACCTCTTGAAGGCGCTCGCGGCAGAAGGCCGCGCCGTCTTCGTCTCCTCGCACCTGATGAGCGAGATGGCGGTCACCGCCGATCACCTCATCGTCATCGGACGTGGGCGGCTCATCGCCGACACGAGCGTGGACGAGTTCGTGCGCCGCGCGTCGGGCGCAGTCGTGCGCGTGCGCTCCCCGCAGGCGACGAAGCTCCGCGAGCTCGTGCTCGGCCCGGACATCACGGTGAAGAGCGAAGAGCCGACCGTGCTCGAGATCAGCGGGACGACGACGGAGAAGGTCGGTGAGATCGCCTCTGCGAACGGCATCGTCCTGCACGAGCTCATGCTGGAGCAGGCATCGCTCGAGGAAGCGTTCATGGAACTGACCCGCGACGACGTCGAGTTCAGGGCCGACGTGGCGGAGGCTGCGGCGTGAACGCCGTCGCGCATCCCACGATCCCGCCGCTCGGTTTCAAGGGGCGCGTCACGCAGATGCGCGTGATCCTCTCCGAGTGGACGAAGCTCCATTCGCTGCGCTCGACGCGGTGGTCGCTCGCCGTGGCGGTCATCCTCACCATCGGCCTGCCGGCGATCTTCGCGGCGGTGACCTCGTCGCATTGGGGCCACATGAGCCCGCACGACCGCGCCGACCGGCATCCGCTCGACATCGCGCTTGCCGGCGTCAATCTGTCGCAGCTCGCGTTCGGCGTGCTCGGCGTCCTCGTCATCACCGGCGAATACTCGACAGGGATGATCCGCGCAAGCTTTACCGCGGTGCCGAAGCGGCTGCCTGTGCTGTGGGCGAAGATCATCGTCTTCGCGGTCGTCTCGTTCGTGCTCGCGCTGCCGTCCGTGCTGCTCGCCTTCTGGGCGAGCCAGGCGATCCTGTCGAAGCACGACATCCTGCAGACGTCGCTGTCGGCGAACGGCATCCTCCGTTCGGTCGTCGGCGGCGCGCTCTACCTCACGCTCTTCGGCGTATTCGCCATGGCGCTCGGCGCGATCGTGCGCAACACGGCGGGCGGCATCGCGGCGCTCGTCGCGATCTTCTTCGTCATCCCGCCGCTCCTCAACGTGTTCCCGACGAGCTGGCAGAACGCGATCAACCCGTGGATCCCGAACAGCGCCTTCCGCTCGATCTTCCAGCTGACGCACGGCTCGCACAGCCTGTCGCCGACAGGCGGCCTCGCGGTGTCGCTCGGCTACGTCGCGTTCGCGATCGTCGCCGCAGCCGTGCTGCTCGTCCGGCGCGACACCTAGATATCTTCCAGGGCATGACGACCCTGGAGAATCGACCCAATACCGCGCTCCTCGTCGTCGACGTGCAGAACGGCGTCGTCACGGGCAATCACGAGCGCGACGCCGTCGTAGCGAACGTCGGCAGTCTCGTCGAGAAGGCGCGGCAGGCGCAGGTCCCCGTCGTCTGGGTGCAGCACAACGACGACGGGCTCGTGAACGGCGATGAGGCCTGGCAGATCGTCCCCGAGCTTGCGCCGGACGGCTCCGAGCCGTGCGTGCAGAAGCGCTACGGCGACTCCTTCGAGGAGACGAACCTCGAGGGCATCCTCTCGGATCTCGGAGTGGGGCGGCTCGTCGTCGCGGGCGCGCAGACGGATGCGTGCATCCGCTCGACGCTGCACGGCGCGCTCGCGCGTGGGTACGACGCGATCCTCGTCCAGGACGCGCACACGACGGAGGATCTGTCGCCCTGGGGCGCGCCGCCGCCGGCTGCGGTGATCGCGCACACGAACCTGTACTGGTCGAACCAGACCGCGCCTGGCCGGACGGCTGGGACGGTCGAGACAAAGGACGTGGACTTCAGCTGAGGTAGTCGTCGACGACGCGCGCGCAGCGGCGGCCTTCGTCGATCGCCCACACGATCAGCGACTGGCCGCGGCGCGCGTCGCCGGCGGCGAACACGCCCGGCACAGACGTTGCGAACTCGGTGGCGTCGACGTTGCCGCGTGCGTCGCGAGCGACGCCGAGTGTGTCCAGCAGCGCGGGCTCGGGGCCGATGAAGCCCATTGCGAGCAGCACGAGCTGCGCGGGATGCGACTCGTCGGTGCCCGATACCGGATCGAACGGCGGTGTGCCGCTGTTCCGGAGCCAGTGGATCTGCTGCACGCTGCCGTTCCCGGACAGCCCGGTCGTGGAGACGGCGAAGCTCCGGTCGCCGCCCTCTTTGAGCGCATACGAGGTGCGCAGCTTCATCGGCCACAACGGCCACGGCGTCAGGTCGTCCGGCCGCCGCTCCGGCGGCTCGCCGAGCAGCTCGATCTGCGTGACGGTCGAGGCGCCCTCGCGGTGCGCGCTCGCAACGCAGTCGGCGCCGGTGTCGCCGCCGCCGATGACGATCACGTGCCGGCCGGCCGCCGAGATCGCCGGCTCGGCCGTGCCCGCGACCGCGCGGTTCCGCCCGTAGAGATATTCCATCGCGAAATGGACGCCGCCGAGCTCGCGGCCGGGAACGGGCAGGTCGCGCGGAATGCGCGAGCCGGTCGCCAGCACCGTCGCGTCGAAGCCGGCGAGCGGGCCCGTCACCTCGGTGCCGAAGCGGAACTCGACGCCCTCGTCGCGGAGCTGTTGCAGTCGCCGCTCGACGACCGTCTTCTCGATCTTGAAGTCGGGCACGCCGAAGCGGAGAAGACCGCCGCCCTCCTCGTCGCGCTCGAGCACCGTGACGAGATGCCCGGCTCGGTTGAGCTGCTGCGCGGCGGCGAGGCCCGCCGGCCCCGAGCCGACGACGACGACCGTCTTGCTCGTGCGGCGCGCCGGCGGTCGCGGCACGATCCAGCCCTCGTCCCAGCCGCGGTCGACGATCGCGCGCTCGATCTGCTTGATCGTCACCGCGTTTCCCTCGTCGATCTCGAGCACGCACGCCGCCTCGCAGGGCGCGGGGCATAGGCGGCCGGTGAACTCGGGGAAGTTGTTCGTGCGGTGCAGCTGGTCGAGCGCCTCTCGGAAACGGTCGCGATACACGAGGTCGTTCCAATCCGGGATGAGGTTCCCGAGCGGGCAGCCGCTGTGGCAGAACGGCACGCCGCACTCCATGCAGCGCGCGCCCTGTTCGCGCAGCTCGACGAGTGGCAAGGTGTGGACGAACTCGCGGTGGTCGCCGACGCGCTCGCGCGGCGCGCGCTCCGGCGTCTCGGCGCGGCCGATCTTGAGGAAGGCGCCGAGCTCGCCCATCAGGCGGCCGCCTCCTCTGTCTCGCGCGTGAAGAAGCCGTCTCCGCCCGTCGACATGGCGCCGTCGGCGAGCGCGCGGCGGAACTCGTGCGGCATCACCTTCACGAAGTCGTCGAAGTCGACCTCGATGGTGGACTCGGTTCGCTCGCGATGCTCGTGGACGAGCGCGCGCACGACGCGCAGGTCCTCCGGCTCGAGCCGCTCGAGCGCGACCATCTCCTTGTTGCACCGATCCGCGAACGTGCTGTCCCGGTCGAGGACGTACGCGATCCCGCCGCTCATCCCGGCTGCGAAGTTGCGCCCGGTCGGCCCGAGGACGACGACGATGCCGCCTGTCATGTACTCGCAGCCGTGGTCGCCCACACCCTCGACGACGGCGAACGCGCCCGAGTTGCGCACGGCGAAGCGCTCGCCGACGAGACCGCGGAAGAACGCGCGGCCGCCCGTCGCGCCGTACAGGATCGTATTGCCCGCGATGACGTTCTCCTCGGCGCGGAAGCCCGCCGTCTCGGGCGGGCGCAACGCGAGCACGCCGCCCGAAAGGCCCTTGCCGACGTAGTCGTTCGCGTCGCCGACGAGCGTCAACTCGATGCCCTCGGCGAGCCACGCGCCGAACGACTGGCCGGCCGAGCCGCGGAAGAGAAAGCGCTGCGGCCGCCGCTCGCTGCTCGTCACCGCGTGATGCGAGAGCAGCCCGCCGACCGTGCGGTTGACGTTCCGGATTGGGAACTCGCCCTCGTCGAGATCGAGCAGCGACCAGTCGAGCGCATCCTCGAGCGCGGGCGCTTGCCCGTGGGTCCGCCGTAGCGGCGCGCCCTCGGGCGCGGCAAGGACGTTGGAGAGGTCCACGCCGCGCTCGCGCCAGTGCGTCAGCGCATCGTCGGCGTCGAGCAGGTCGACCCGGCCGACGAGATCGTCGAAGCGCGCGATGCCGAGCTGCGCCATCAGCGCGCGCACCTCCTCCGCGACGAAGAAGAAAAAGTTGACGACGTGCTCCGGCTTTCCGGCGAAGCGCTCGCGCAGGACGGGATCCTGCGTCGCGATGCCGACCGGGCACGTGTTCAGATGGCAGGCGCGCATCATCACGCAGCCCGAGGCGACTAGCGGCGCCGTCGCGAATCCCATCTCGTCGGCGCCGAGCATTGCCGCGATGACGACGTCGCGTCCCGTCTTGATTTGTCCGTCTGTCTGCACCCAGATGCGCGAGCGCAGGTCGTTCCGCACGAGCGTCTGCTGCGTCTCGGCGAGGCCGATCTCCCACGGCACGCCCGCATGCAGGATGGACGACACAGGCGACGCTCCCGTGCCGCCGTCGTGGCCGGAGATGAGGACGTGATCCGCGCCGGCTTTCGCGACGCCGGCGGCTACGGTGCCGACGCCGACCTCCGCGACGAGCTTGACGGAGATGCGCGCGTTCGGGTTCGCGCAGCGCAGGTCGTAGATGAGCTGCTTCAGGTCCTCGATCGAGTAGATGTCGTGGTGCGGCGGCGGCGAGATGAGGCCGACGCCGGGCGTCGTCATGCGCACCGACGCGATGTAGCCGTCGACCTTGTGACCGGGGAGCTGGCCGCCCTCGCCCGGCTTCGCGCCCTGCGCCATCTTGATCTGCAGCTCGTCCGCGTTCGCGAGGTAGCGGGCGTTCACGCCGAAGCGTCCGGAGGCGACCTGCTTGATCTTCGAACGGCGTTCGTCGCCGTAGCGCGCGGGATCCTCGCCGCCCTCGCCGGTGTTCGAGCGGCCGCCGATGCGGTTCATCGCCACCGCGAGCGTCTCGTGCGCCTCGCGCGAGATCGAGCCGAGCGACATCGCGCCAGTTGAGAAGCGCTTGACGATCTCGGCGGCCGGCTCGACGTCCTCGAGCGGGATGCCGTCTTCCGGGAAGCGGAATCGCATGAGGCCGCGCAGCGTCGAACGGCGCGCCGACTCCCCGTTCGCGATGCGCGAATACTGCTCGTACGTCTCCGCCTTCCCGGAGCGCACCGCGTGCTGGAGCAGGGAGATCGTCTCCGGGTTCCACTGGTGGTGCTCTCCGTCGCGGCGCCACGCAAGGAGGCCGACGACGGGGAGGAGATCGTCCCCGCTCCCCGGATATGCGCGCGCATGCCGCGCGAGCGACCCCTCTGCGAGCTCGTGCAGGCCGATCCCGCCGATGCGCGACGACGTCGAGGTGAAGTAGCGCTCGACGAGCTCCGGCGCGAGGCCGATCGCCTCGAAGATCTGCGCCCCGCAGTACGAGGGGATTGTCGAAATTCCCATCTTCGACATCACCTTGAGCAGGCCCTTGCCGATGCCTTTCACGGCTCGGCGCCGCGACTCGTCGTCGGGCAGCATCTCGAGCATGAGATACGGGTTGACCGCAGCCGCGCCGTACCCGACGAGCACCGCGATCGAGTGCACACTGCGCGGCTCGCCCGACTCGACGACGATGCCCGTCTGCAAGCGTGTTCCCTCGCGCACGAGATGGTGATGCACGGCGGCAGTCGCGAGCAGCGACGGGATCGGGACGCGCTCCGGCCCAGCGGCACGGTCGGAGAGGACGAGAATGTTCGCACCGCCGGCGAGCGCGCGGTCCGCCTCGGCGCACACGCGCTCGAGCGCGCGCTCGAGCCCCGCTTCGGCCTCTGCGACCGGCCACGTCGTGTCGATCGTGTGCGATCGGAAGACGTCCGACTCCACCTGGCGGAGCCGCTCGAGCTCGTCGTCGTGGAGGATCGGGTTCTCGATCACGAGCTGGCGCGCGTGCTCCGGCGTCTCGTCGAGCAGGTTGCGCTCCGAGCCGACGCTCGCGGCGACGCTCATCACCACGGCCTCGCGGATCGAGTCGATCGGCGGATTCGTCACCTGCGCGAAGAGCTGCTTGAAATACGAGTAGAGCAGGGGTTTCCGCTGCGAGAGGACGGCAAGCGGCGTGTCGTTCCCCATCGAACCGACCGCCTCCTCCGCGTTGCGCGCGAGCGGCGCGAGCATCGCCTTCATGTCGTCCTGCGCGTAGCCGAAGAGCAGCTGCCGTTGGCGGAGCGGCTCGGCCGGCCGCTCGGGCTGCGTGCGCGCGGGCGGCAGACCCGCAAGGTGCTGGACGTTGTTCGAGTACCACTCCGCGTACGGCTTCCGCGTCGCGATCTCGCGCTTGATCTCCTCGTCCGGGACGATGCGGTGCTCGTCGAGGTGGACGAGGAAGAGCTTCCCGGGCTGCAGTCGGCCCTTGCGCACGATGCGCTCCGGCGCGTCGTCGAGCACGCCGCTCTCCGATGCGAGCACGACCCAGCCGTCGTCGGTCTCGTACCAGCGCCCTGGGCGGAGCCCGTTGCGGTCGAGTGTCGCGCCGATGACGCGGCCGTCGGTGAACGCGATCGCCGCCGGACCGTCCCACGCCTCCATGAGGCACTGGTGGTACGCGTAGAAGCCGCGCAGCTCCTGGACCGGCTGCGACTCCGGGATCATCATCATCAGCGCGTGCGGGAGCGAGCGGCCCGCGAGCACCAGCAGTTCGAGCACGTTGTCGAACATCGCGGTGTCGGAGCCCGCGGGGCGGATCACCGGCAGCACCTTCTGCAGGTCGTCACCGAAGAGCTCGGACGCGAGCTGCGATTCACGCGCGCGCATCCAGTTGACGTTGCCGCGCAGCGTGTTGATCTCGCCGTTGTGCGCGATCATCCGGTACGGGTGCGCGAGCTCCCAGCTCGGGAACGTGTTCGTCGAGAAGCGGGAGTGGACGAGCGCGAGCGCGCTCGCGAAGCGCTCGTCGCGCAGGTCGGGATAGAAGCGCGCGAGCTGCGGGGCGGTCAGCATCCCTTTGTAGACGAGCGTCCGCGAGGAGAGGCTCGGGATGACGAGCTCGGGCCCGGCGGCGAGCTCGGCAACCCGGCGGATGACGTACAGCTTCCGCTCGAACGCGTCTCCGTCGAGCCCCTCGGCGGCGACGACGAATTGGCGGATGCGCGGCATCGACTCCTTCGCCGTCCGCCCGACGTGCGTGTCGTCGACCGGCACGTCGCGCCAGCAGACGAGCCGCTGGCCCTCCTCCTCGATCGCCGCCTCGATCGCGTCGCATCGCTCTCCGAAGCACGTGCCCACGCCGTACAGCCCCGGCTGAGGCAGGCCCGGGATCTCGCCCCGGAAGAACGCATCCGGGATCTGGACGAGGATGCCCGCCCCGTCGCCCGTGTCCTTGTCCGCGCCGGCCGCGCCGCGGTGCTCGAGGTTCGCGAGCGCGACGAGGGCACGCTCCACCGCCTCGTGGCTCGGGACGCCGTCGAGGCGCGCGACGAACGCCACGCCGCAGGCGTCGTGCTCGAACGAAGGGTCGTACAAACCGGGTTGACGGTGCGGCAAAGGCATCTCCGGGTCGGGAGAAGGGGTTCCGCCTTGTGGGCTAGTCGGCGGCGGCGGGAGCGAATGCCGACTAGCGCGGATGCTTGATGCGCGCGGCAAAGACGGTCGAAATCGGCTCGCTGAAGACCGTCGCGCGGGGCATCAGGTCACTGACCCTAGCTCGCTTTCCGGACGGCCACCATCGCCGTTCTCCGGTTTCGGTTCCGCACGTCGGATTTGACAAGCGGGCACGGGACGTGCACCCTGGGTGGACGATGACGACCGCCCGGATACGCATTCCTGCCCTCTCCGGGCTCATTCTCTTCGTCGTCATCCTCATTCTCCCCTAACGGGGAGATACACGAACACGCGTCTCGCAAGAGGCGCAGACGCCGACCTCATCGCACCACAGGTGCGTCCTCTCTCGTAGAGCCAAGGAGGAAGTGTTCGTGTCCCGCAGGATCCAGATCTTCGATACGACGTTGCGCGACGGCGAGCAATCGCCGGGCATCGCCCTGCAGCCCGACGAGAAGGCGGAAATCGCGCAGCAGCTCGAGCGGCTGGGCGTCGACGTCGTCGAGGCGGGCTTTCCGGGCGCATCCCCCGGCGACTTCGAGGGCGTTCGCGCCGTCGCCGCCGCGGTCGAGCATCCGACGGTCGCCGCGCTCTCGCGCACCGTGCGCGAGGATCTCGACGCCGCAGGCGAAGCGCTCGCGCAAGCGCGGCGCTCCCGCATCCACGTCTTCATCGCCACCAGCCCGATCCACATGGAGCGGAAGCTGGGCCTCGAGCCGGCCGAAGTGGTTGCGCAGGCCCGCTGGGCCGTCGCGTACGCCGCCGAGCGCGCCGACGAGGTGGAGTTCTCCTGCGAGGACGCCACCCGTTCAGATCCTGCGTTCGTCGCCCGCGTCTGCCGTGTAGCGATCGAGGCCGGCGCGACCGTCGTGAACCTCCCCGACACCGTCGGTTACGCGCTGCCGCACCAATACGCCACGTTCCTCGCCGACGTTCGCCGCCGCTGCCCAGAGCTGCGGGGCGTGACGCTGTCGGCGCACTGCCACGACGACCTCGGCCTCGCGGTCGCGAACTCGCTCGCGGCCGTCCACGCCGGAGCCGACCAGGTCGAGTGCACCGTCAACGGCATCGGCGAGCGCGCAGGCAACGCCTCGCTCGAGGAGATCGTCGTCGCGCTGAAGGTGCGCAGCGACCATTTCGAGGTCGACACGGGCGTCGACACGGAGCAGATCGCGGCGTCGTCGCGACTCGTCTCGGAGCTGACCGGCTACGTCGTCCAGCCGAACAAGGCGGTCGTCGGCGCCAACGCGTTCGCGCACGAGGCCGGCATCCATCAGGACGGGATGCTGAAGGACGCTCGGACGTACCAGATCATCGATCCGGTCGACGTCGGCGTGAATATGACGCTGCCGCTCGGCAAGCACTCGGGCCGGCACGCGTTCGCACGCGCCTGCGCCGAGCGCGGGATCGCGCTCAGCGGCGACGAGCTCAACGCCGCGTTCCGAAGGTTCAAGGCGCTTGCAGACAGCGGCGGCGCCGTCCCGCTCGACGCCGTCTTCGAAGGAGTGCCCGCATGAAAACGATCGCTTGCTTGACCGGCTCGGGCACCGCCCCGGAGCTGATGGCGGAGGCGATGTACGCGCTCGACGCAGTCGCGCGCGTCCACGGCTTCTCGTTCGACCAGCTGCACGCGCCCTTCGGCGGCGTCGCGCTCGCGCGACTCGGCCAGGCGGTGCCTCCGACGACGCGCGACGCGGTGCTCGGAGCCGACGCGGTGCTCGTCGCGGGGGCGGAGGAGCCCGCGCTCGACGACGTGATGGCGGAGCTCGACCTGCGTGCGCGAGTCACACGTGTCCGCTTCGGCGAGCACGACGACGTCGCTTTCATCACCTCCGTAGGCGACGACGCGGCCGAGTGGACCGTGCGCCGCGCATTCGAGATCGCCGAGACGCGGAGCATGCGGCTCACTTGCGTCGGCGACAACGGCTGGTGCGAGCTCGTAAATCTGGCGGCGCTCGACCACGAGCACGTGCGTGTCGAGCACGTCTCCCCGCGCGACGCGATGCCGTTCGCCGCGTTCAATCCGGCCCGCTTCGACGTCGTCGCGGTGGCGCCGGCGTGGGCGGAAGGGATGGTGGAGATCTCCGCGGCGGCCGCCTCGCACCGCGTCGCGGCACATGCGCTGCTCGCGGAGCACGGGCCGAGCCTGTTCGTCCCGTCCCCCGACGGCGGCTTCGCGCTCGCCGGACACGGCGTCGTCAACCCGAGCAGCATGCTGCTCGCCGCGGCGCTCACGCTCGAGCACGGCCTCGGCCAGCCGGCGGCAGCGGACACGCTCGCGGGCGCGGTCTCGGCAGCGCTCGTCGACGAGCCGGTGCGCTTCGGCATCGGCGCCTCGACCCGCGAGTTCACGAGCCGCGTCCTCGGCGGCTTTCAGCTGGCGATGCGAAACGCGGAGTTCTTCCCCGCATGAGAATGAACGGGGCCGACGCAATCCTGCGTTCCCTCGAGGCTGAGGGGGTGGACGTCGCCTTCGGCTTGCCCGGGGGCGCCATCCTTCCCCTGTACGACGCGTTCGCGCGCGGGACGACCGTGCGCCACGTGCTCGCGCGGCACGAGCAGGGCGCCGGCCACATGGCGGAGGGGTACGCCCGCGCCTCCGGCCGCGCAGGCGTCGCGATGGCCACCTCGGGGCCGGGCGCGACGAACCTCGTGACGCCGATCGCCGACGCGTGGATGGACTCGACGCCGCTCGTCTGCATCACCGGCCAGGTCAGGTCGCACCTCATCGGAAGCGACGCCTTCCAGGAGTGCGACATCACCGGCATCACCATCCCGATCGTCAAGCACTCCTGGCTCGTGCAGGACGTGGAGGAGTTGCCGCACGTGATCAAGGCGGCCTTCCACGTCGCGCGCACCGGGCGCTGCGGCCCCGTCCTCGTCGACGTGCCGCGCGACATCCAGGAGGCGGAATTCGACTTTTCCTACCCCGATTCGGTGTCCCTCCCGGGATGGAAGCCGCCCCGCCGTGGTCACGAACGGCAGATTCAGGCTGCCGCGCGTGCGATCGCCGCGGCGGAGCGGCCCATCCTCTACGTCGGCGGCGGCGTGCTCAACGCTGACGCGACCGAAGAGCTGCGCACGCTGGCGGAGACGGGGCGGCTGCCCATCGTCACGACGCTGATGGCGAAAGGCGCGTTCCCGGAGACGCACGAGCTGCACGCAGGCTGGCCCGGGATGCACGGCCCGAAGTGGTCGAACTACGCGCTGAACAAGGCCGACCTGATCGTCGCGATCGGCTCGCGCTTCGACGACCGCGTCACCGGGAAGGTGTCGGCGTTCGCGCCCGGAGCGACAGTCGTCCATCTCGACATCGACGCGGCCGAGATCTCGAAGATCCGCCGCGCGGACATCCCGGTCGTCGGGCCCCTCAAGCCCGTGCTCGCCGAGATCGCCCGTCTTCTTCCCGAAGCAGCCGGCCCGGGCCGCACCGAGCCATGGCTGCGCCAGATCGCCGAGTGGCGGGACGCATTCCCTCTCCGCTACCGCCACGACGGCGACGTGCTGAAGCCGCAGCTCGTGCTCGAGACGCTGCAGGAGCTGACGGCCGGCCGCGACGACGTCATCTTCACGACCGGCGTCGGGCAGCACCAGATGTGGGCGATGCAGTACCTGCTGTGCGACCGCCCGCGCTCGTTCATCACGTCGGGCGGGCTCGGGACGATGGGCTACGGCGTTCCGGCGGCGATCGGCGCAAAGGCCGCGCGCCCGGATGCGACCGTCGTCTGCATCGACGGCGACGGCTGCTTCCAGATGACCCAGCAAGAGCTGGCGACGGCGGCGCTCGAGGATCTGCCGATCGTCGTCGTCATCGTCAACAACGGCTACCTCGGCATGGTGCGCCAGTGGCAGGACATGTTCTTCGAGGAACGCTTCTCGCAGATCCGGCTGACGCACACGCTGCCGGACTATGCCGCCTTGGCCCGCGCCTACGGCGCCGAGGGCTTTACCGTCGAGAGCGAGGACGACCTAGAAGGCGCGCTCACAGAGGCGCTCGCATGCGGGCGAACGGCCGTCGTGGACGCCCGCGTCGACCCGAGCGAGCACTGCTTCCCGATGATCCCGGCGGGCGCCGCCGCGCTCGACCTCGTCGAGTTCGGGGAGACGGTCCAGGTATGAAGCACACGCTCTCGGTGCTCGTGGAGAACAAGCCCGGTGTGCTCATGCGCATCGCCAGCTTGTTCGCGCGCCGCGGCTTCAATATAGACAGCCTCGCCGTCGGCCCGACCGAGCGGCACGACGTGTCGCGCGTCACCATCCGCGTCGACTGCGACACGAGCCCTCTCGAGCAGATCGAGAAGCAGATGCACAAACTCGTGAACGTGCTCCGCGTCGCGGAGCTCGTCCCCGGCGAGTCGATCGAGCGCGAGCTCGTCCTCATGAAGGTGTCGGCGCCGCCGGCCAAGCGCGCGGAGCTGATGGCGCTCGGCGAGATCTTCGGCGCGCGGGTCGTCGACCTCGGCCCCGATTCCATCGTCTTCGAGCTCACCGGCCCGCCGGAGGACGTCGACTCGTTCGAGGAGCTCGTCCGCCCGCACGGCCTGCAGGAGCTCGTCCGCACCGGGCGCATCGGCCTCGGCCGCGCTCACCGCTCGAACAAAGCCCGCCCCAAGCAGCACGTCCTCGCCTAACGCAAAGGAGCTCTTTTCAATGGCAACCATCTATCGCGAAGGCGATCTCGACCTCCTCTCCGGGAAAGTGGCCGTCATCGGCTACGGGAGCCAGGGGCACGCGCACGCGCTCAACCTGCGCGACTCCGGCGTCGACGTGCAGGTCGGTCTGCGCGAGGGGAGCGCGTCCGCCGAGAAGGCGGAGGACGCCGGCCTCGAAGTGCGCTCGATTCCCGACGCGGTGCGCGGCGCGAAGGTCGTCGCGCTCTTGCTGCCCGACCACGTGCAGAAGCAGGTGTGGGACGAGCAGATCGCGCCGAACCTCGAGCCGGGCGCGGCCCTTCTCTTCGCTCACGGGCTGAACATCCACTTCGGGCGCATCGCGCCGCCCGAAGGGCACGACGTGATCATGGTCGCGCCGAAAGCACCCGGCCATCGCGTCCGTGAGCTGTACGTCTCCGGCGCAGGCACGCCCGGGCTCGTCGCCGTGCAGACGAATGCGAGTGGCAACGCGCTCGAGCTCGCGCTCGCGTACGGCGTTGGCATCGGCTGCGCGCGCGTTGGCCTCCTCGAGACGACGTTCGCGGAGGAGACCGAGAGCGACCTCTTCGGTGAGCAGGCCGTGCTGTGCGGCGGCGTTCCGGCGCTCGTCCAGGCCGGCTTTGACGTGCTCGTCGAGGCGGGCTACCAGCCCGAGATCGCGTACTACGAGTGCCTGAACGAGCTGAAGCTGATCGTCGACCTGCTCTACCAGGGCGGCTACGAGTACATGCGCTACTCCGTGTCCGACGTCGCAGAATACGGCGACCTCTCGCGCGGGATCCGCGTCGTCGACGACAGCGTGCGCGAGCGGATGCGCGGGATCCTCGAGGAGATCCGCAGCGGCGCATTCGCGAAGGAGCTCTTCTCCGACGACGAGGCCGGGCGCCCGAAGTTCGCCGAGCTGCG
>DATBQM010000015.1:0-43666 GCA_036560805.1 Gaiellaceae bacterium
GCGTGGAGGGCTCCCGTCGCGCACGAGGCGGATCCGCCGCTGACCGGCGCGCTGCAGAGGGTCGACCCGTCGGAGGAGAAGACGATCGTGCCCGTCGCCTCCGTCGGAAGGCCGTTTCCGACGAGCTCGATCGTGTTGCCGTACGCGGTCGTCGACGGTGTGGCCGCCGCCGAGATCGATGTCGCGATCTCGCCGATCGTGAACTGAGTCGTCGACGATGACGCCGCGTAGAGCGAATCTCCGGCGTACCTCGCTGTGACGTCGTAGGTCGCGACGTTGAGGCCCGGTCCCGTCGGGCACGAGCCGCCGCCGCCGCTGACGAGCGCGATGCAGAGCGTCGAGCCGCCGGAGGAGAACGTCACGATGCCCGTCGCCGCCGATGGGAAGCCGGTTGCCGAGAGCTGAACCGTTCCCCCGAAACTCGTTTCCGGCGGATTCGCCGCGGCCGTGAACGACGTCGGAATCTTGTCGATCGCGAAGGCGGTCGTTGCCAGCGACTGGGCGAAGTCGTTGTCGCCGGAATAGGACGCGCTCACGTCATATGTCCCGATCTGGAGGCTCGTTGCGGTGGAGCACGCAGCCGACCCGCCGCTGACGGAGCTCGTGCACAGTGTCGCGTCGTTCGCGGAGAAGGTCACCGTTCCCGTCGCCGCCGGCGGCAGGCCGTTCGCGGAGAGCTGAACTGCATCGCCGTAGCTCGTGCTGCTCGGGCTCGCCGATGCGGAGAGCGAGGTCGGCGCGGGCGTGATCGTGAAGTGTGTCGGGATCTCCGACGCGAGATAGTGGTCGTCTCCCGCGTACGACGCAGTGACGGCATAGGCTCCCGTTGCGAGGACGGTCGAGGTCGCACACGATGCGGTTCCCCCGGCTGCGGATCCCGTGCAGAGGGTCGTGCCTCCGGCGGAGAACGTCACCGTGCCGGTCGCACCTGCCGCTAGCCCGCCGGACGAGAGCGTCACGGCTGTGCCGTACCCCGCCGTGGGCGGCGCCGCCGACGCGGTGAGGGAGGTCGGGGCCTTGGCGACCGCGTAGCTCTGCGGCGACCCGTCTGCGGCCGCATAGTCCGCTCCGGCGTCGACGTGCGCCGTGAGAGTGCACGTCCCGACTCCGACATCCGACACGGTCACGCCGTCCGTCCCGACCGTGCACACCGATGCGGTCGACGTGACGACGGATTTCGCTCCGTCGCCGTTCGTTGCGACCGCTGCGGTGAATCCCTGGCTGTAGATCGCCGACGGCGGCAGATTCGTGATCGTCGGCGAGGCCGGTGCAGCTTGCGTGAGCGTGAACGACGTCCCCGCCGTCGACCCCTCGTAGAGGGCGTCGCCGGAATACGTCGCGGTGACCGCGATCGTCCCGGCATCGAGCGTCGACGAGGTCGAGCAACTGCCCGAGCCGCCGCTCACGGTGGCCGTGCAAAGCGTCCCGGAGGCCGTGAACGTGACGGTTCCGGTTGCCGTGCTCGGAAGCCCTGATGCGGTGAGGGTGACGGCGTGCCCGTACGTCGTCGACGTCGGGCTCGCCGACGCCGTCAGGGACGTCGGGTGGCCGCTGACCGGGAACGACTGGGTCGTGCCGTCGGCGGACGCGAACTGCGATCCGGCGGCGACGCGCGCGACGAGGCTGCACGTCCCCTTACCGACGAACGACACGGTCAAGCCATCGGAGCCGACGGTGCAGGCGCCGGAGCCGGAAACCGACTTCGCGCCGTCGCCGTTCGTCGACACGGAGGCGACGAAGCTTCCACCGATGGCTCCGGATACCGGCAGATTCGAGATCGTCGGTGTCGTCGGTGTTGCGAGGAAGGTCAGTGGCGTGATGACGACCGATCCGTTGCCGCTGCTTGCGCCGGCGCGACTGGACTGGCTCGTCCCGCCGTTGAACGACCCGCCGCCGCCGCCGCCGTCGGATGCGGACGTCGAGGAGCCGCCGCCTCCGCCGCTGTAGCCGCCTCCTCCGCCTGCGGCAGCCATGCCGCCCCCGCCGCCTCCGCCGTAGCCGCCTGCGGAGCCGCCGTCTTCGAGGTATATCCCGCCGCTGCCTGCGCCGCCGCCGATGCTGATCGCCTTCCCGCCGCCGCCGTTCGGGTAGCCGCCGGTGCCCTGCGCGCCGTCTCCGCCGCTCGTCAGCAGTCCGCCTCCCCCTCCGCCGGCGGCGTAGTAGCCGGCCGAGCCGCCCGAGCCGCCGCTCCCGTTGGCGCCGCCGGGAGTGCCGCCCGGGCTCGCGGTTCCGGACGTCGATGTCGACGCGTTCACTCCAGCGTTACCGTCGCCTCCCCCTCCGCCTCCGCCGGCCGCGACGAGGAGGCTCGAGGCCGATGCCGCGCCGGTGCCCTTCCAGACGAACGATCCGCCGCCCCCGCCTGCGTTCTGCGTCGACCCGGGGAACTGCACCGTGCCTTGACCGCCGACGAGGATCGTCAGGACCTGGCCGGGGGTGACCACGAATGTGCCGGTGATGCTCGCGCCGGCCCCACCCGGGTCGCCCTGGAGGCTGCCCCCGGCGGCGCCGATCGCCTGGATGCTGACACTCGTGACGTTCGACGGCACCGTCCACGTCTGCGCCCCGCCCGTGAAGCCGAGCGTCACCGGCGTCCCGGCCGCCGACGCGGAACCGCCGGCGAGGGCCGACAGCACGGCGATCGCGACTCCAGCCGACGCGAGTCGTGGGCTGGGCAATCGGCGGCGTAGCGCCCGCGGGGACGTCCCTCTCAATCCATCACGACACGATCCAGCTCGAATTAACGCACGTTTACTCGAGTTGACGCAAGCGCTCGAGACGTCGGGGTAGATTCACGACCGGTATGGCCGGGCTCGATCTTCGCTCGTTACTCGAGAACGCCGGCGAGGGCGACCTCGACCGCTGGGCGCGCACGATCAACCCGCAGTTCGTCCGCGTGCTGCGCACGATCGGCTTCGACCGGCGCTGGGCCCGTGCCGAGGGCGCCTACCTGTACGACACGGACGGCTCGCGCTACCTCGACCTGCTCGGCGGCTTCGGGATGTACAACGTCGGCCGCAACAACCGCGCCGTTCGCGCAGCGCTGATCGAGGCGCTCGAGCTCGACACGCCCGGGATGCTCGCGATGGGCGTGACCGCGCTCCCGGGCCTGCTCGCGGCCGCGCTGCTCGAGCGCACGCCGCCGCGCATCGAGCGCTGCCTGTTCACGAGCTCGGGCACCGAGGCGAACGAGGCGGCGTTCAAGCTCGGGCGCGCAGCGACGAAGCGGCCGCGCGTCATCTCCACCGAGCACGGCTTCCACGGGCTCACGCTCGGCGCGCTCAGCGCGAACGGGAATCCCGAGTTCACCGCACGCTTCCAGCCGCTCCTGCCCGGCTTCGAACGCGTGCCGTTCGGCGACCTGGACGTGCTCGAGTCGCAGCTGAAGCAGGAGGACGTGGCGGTCTTCATCGTCGAGCCGGTCCAGGGGAAAGGCATCAACCTGCCGCCCGCCGGTTACCTCGAGGGCGCGCAGGCGCTCTGCCGCCGCTATGGCACGCTCTTCTGCGTCGACGAGGTGATGACCGGCTTCGGCCGCACCGGGGCGATGTTCGCCTTCGAACACTGGGGGCTCGAGCCGGACATGGTCACCGTCGCGAAGTCCCTCTCCGGCGGCTACGTCCCGGTCGGCGCGTTACTCATGGCGCGGTCCGTCCACGAGGCCGTCTTCGACTCGATGCCGCACGCGATGTCGCACGGCTCCACGTTCGCGCCGAACGAGCTCGCCATGGTCGCGGGCCTCGCGATGCTGCAAGAGCTCGACGAGCGCGGTCTCGTCGAACGCTCCGCGCAGCTGGGCGAGCGCCTGCTCGAGCGCACGCGACCGCTCGTGGACGAGTTCGACGTCGTCCGTGACGTGCGCGGGATCGGTCTCATGTGGGCGATCGAGTTCGACGGCGACGGCTTCGCCTACAGGATGCTCGAGCGCGCACAGCGCGGCCTGTTCGCGCAGCTCGTCGTCGTCCCGCTCTTCACCGAGCACCGCATCCTCACGCAGGTCGCCGGCCACGACATGGCGGTCGTGCGCATCCTGCCGCCGTTCGTGCTCTCGGACGAGGACATCGACGAGTTCGCCGACGCGCTGCGGACGACGGTGAAGCGCGCCCGGCGCATGCCGAGCTCGCTGACGAAGTTCGCGCTCACCGCCGCCGGCGTGCGTTAGATGTCGATGTGGCGGGCCTGGTAGCAGGCGCTCGCCCAGATCTCGGCGGTGCCGATGACGTCCTTCGCGACGTCGTCGCCCGTCTCCGCCATCTCGATCACGACTTGGTGCACCGACATCTCGATCGAGTCGCCGAACTCGTGCCGGTCTTCCGCGACGATCTCGAACGTCGGAGCGATCGTCCGGAGGAGGCGCGCGAGGTCGTCGATCTCGGCCGGAGTCACCGAGCGCCGGGTGAGCACGCCGAAGTTGACCCGCACCTCGAGGCGAGGCCGCTCGTGGTCACGCACCTGAAATGCGACCGCCGGCTCCGTCACGTATCCCTCGGCTCCCATCGGAACTTCAACGCCGCAACGACCACCCCGGCTACGCCCCACGCGGCGAGCACGCCGATGGCCGTCCCCTGCGACCAGAACGAGTGCTTGTGCAGATAGACCGCGTTCGTGAGGTTGACGAGGTACTTGAGCGGGAGCACGTCGCCGATCGCGCGCAGGAACTGCGGGTAGTGCCGCGTCGGCCCGAACGCGCCGGTGAGGAACGACATCGGGAGGACGATGAGGTTGACGACGGCCGACGAGCCTTCCCCGGAGCGAATGAGCCCACTGAGGCCGACGCCCATCGCCGCGAAGCAGATCGCCCCGAGCACGACGAGGAGGAGGACGGATCCGGGGCGCGCCGGGAACGGCGTCCCGAACACGGCGCGTCCGAGCAGGAAGAGCACGACCGTCTCGGCCGCGAAGATGAGCATCGTCGACGTGAGCAACGAAGCGATGTAGACGATGGGCGGAAGCGGCGTCGCCCGCAACCGCTTCAGGATCGCCTGCTCCCGCCGCAGCACGAGCGTGATCGCGAGACCCGCGAACGCGACCATCGCGCAGCCGTACCCGATCAACGCCGCGAGCAGCGCCTGCGCCGCGGGGACGCCGTAGATGCGTCCCGAGTACACGGAGCCGAGCAGCACGAACAGGAGGAGCGGGAAGATGAACGTGAACACGGCTGCCTCGCGCGAGCGCCAGTACACCATCTGCTCGACCTTGAGCTCGTGGAGGAAGAGCCTCATTCGTCCTCCTGCACGAGCGCGAGGTAGACCTCTTCGAGCGTCGGCCTGCGCACCTCGAGCCGCTCGACCTCCTCGCCGCGGCCCACGGCTTCGGTCGTGATCTCGTGCAGCACGCGTGTGGGCTCGCTCGTGCGCACGAGGATCTCCTCGCCGTTCCTGCGGTAGCGGATCTCCACCTCGAGCTCGCTGGACGTGAGCTCGCGCGGCGTGCCGATGCGGACGATGCGACCTTCGCGCAGGACGGCGACGCGGTCGGCGAGCTGCTCTGCCTCGTCGAGGTAGTGGGTCGTGAGCAGCACCGTCTTCCCCAACTCGCGCAACGAGCGGATCATCTCCCATGCCGCGCGGCGCGCGGCCGGGTCGAATCCCGTCGTCGGCTCGTCGAGAAAAACGAGATCGGGATCGCCGACGAGCGCCACGCCGAGGTCGAGCCTCCGCTTCTGGCCGCCCGACAGCGTCTTCACGCGCGCATCGCGCTTTTCCACGAGCCCGACGAGCTCGATCACCTCGTCGACGTTGCGCGGATGCGCGTAATAGCCGGCGAACACGGCGTGCGTCTCGCGCACGGTGAGGTTCGGCCACAGCTGCGCCTGCTGGAGCACGACGCCGATGCGTTCGCGGAAGTCGCGGCCGGGACGCTGCGGGTCGTGGCCGAGGACGGACACCTCGCCCGCATCGCGCGAGCGATATCCCTCGAGAATCTCGACCGTCGTCGTCTTGCCGGCGCCGTTCGGGCCGAGAAGCCCGAACACTTCGCCCTCCTCGATGTCGAAGTCGACGCCGCGCACGGCCTCGACCGCGCCGTAGGACTTGAGCAGCCCGCGAACCGAGATCGCCTTCACAGCTCGAGCTCGTACGAGCCTGCGGGCGGGAACGAGACCTCGACGCCGGCGAGCTCGAGCACCGCCTGGCCGCAGTCGGGCTGGTGGCCCACGACGACCACGGTTTCGCCGCGGCCGAACGCGGCGTCGCGGACGTCGTCGGGCGACGCGCCCGGCGCCAACCGCTGGTCGATCTCGGGCTCACCGAGCGCGAGCGCTGTCGCAGTCTCGCGTGCACGCAGCAGCGGGCTCGTGACGACGGCGTCCGCCGAGAAGCCGGCCCGCCGCAGGCGTTCGCCGAGCTCACGTGCGTGCTCGCGGCCCTCCGGCGTGAGCTTGCGGAGCTCGTCCGGCTCTCCGGACGCCGCTTCGGCGTGGCGAACGATGAGGAGTCGCATCGCCGGGCGAACGATAGTCTGGCGCCCGTGGCGGGCTACCGGTACGTCGTCGCGGACGTCTTCACCGACGTTCCGCTCGCCGGCAACCAGCTGGCTGTCTTCACCGACGCGCGCGAGATCCCCGAGGAACGGCTGCAGAAGCTCGCCCGGGAGATGAATTTCTCCGAGACGACCTTCGTCTACGCGCCCGAGGCGGACGGCCACGTCAAGGTGCGCATCTTCACGCCGGACCGTGAGCTCCCCTTCGCCGGCCATCCCATCCTCGGCACCGCCTTCGTGCTCGCGGGGCCGCTGCAGCTCGCGGAGATCCGGCTCGAGACGGGCAGCGGCGTCGTGCCGGTCCGGCTCGAGCGCGAAGGCCCGCGCATCGTCTTCGGCTGGATGCAGCAGCCGCAGGTCGCGTGGGAGTCATTCGACCGCGTCGACGAGCTGCTCGCCGTTCTCGGGGCGGAGCCGACCGGTCTGCCGATCGAGCTCTATCGGCAGGGGCCGGGGCACGTGCTCGTCGAGCTGCCTTCGGCGGGTGAGGTCGCCGCTCTTCGGCCCGACGTCGGCGCGCTCGGCCGGCTGATGCACGAGGGTGCCGCATGCTTCGCGCACGACGGGCGCCGCTGGAAGGCCCGCGTGTTCGTGCCTGCGTACGGCGTCGACGAGGATCCCGCAACCGGCTCTGCAGCCGGCCCGCTCGCGCTCCACCTCGCGCGCCACGGTCGCATCGCATTCGGCGAGGAGATCGAGATCTCGCAGGGCGTGGAGATCGGGCGGCCTTCGATGCTGTATGCAGTTGCGCAGTCGCCGGAGCGGGTCGACGTCGGCGGCTCCGCCGTCATCGTCGCGCGGGGCGAATTCCGCTTGTGAGGATCGCGGTCATCGGACCGAGCGGGAGCGGGAAGACGTATCTGTCGTCGCGGCTCGCGGAGTCGCTCGGCGTGCGCCACGTGGAGATCGACGCGCTCTGGCACGGTCCGAACTGGCAGAGTTGCACGCCCGAGGAGCTGCATACGCGTGTCGCCGCTGCGACCGAAGGCGACGGTTGGGTCAGCGACGGCACCTACCACACGATCATCGGCGACCTCGTCCTCGAGCGCGCGGAGACGATTGCCTGGCTCGACCTGCCGGTCGCCCTCGTGATGCGGCGTCTGATCGCCCGCTCGTACAGACGAAAGCGCGACAAGGTCTTGCTCTGGAACGGCAACGTCGAAGCGCCGTGGATCAATCAGGTCCGCTGGCTCTTCTGGCCGGCCCTCAAACGCGTGTTCGAGAACCGGCGCGTGCTTTCGCAGCGCCTGGCGCATCATCCGCAGCTTCGCGTGCACCGGCTTCGCTCCGACGCGGACGTCGAGCGATTCCTTCAGTCGATCCAGGCGACGCGGACTATGTCGGGCAGCTCGAGCGCGAGCGAGCGCCAGAAGACACCGCCGTCGGTGGAGACGTAAAGCCGGCTTCGGCCCGCGAAGAGCATCCGGTCGGGGTCGTCCTCGGCGATTGCGATCGCGAAACCGGGTGGCAGCCCGCCGCCGGACTCGTGCCACGTTGCGCCGGAATCGTTCGAGATCGCGAGCGGCGGCCGCCGGTCGACGACGGCAACGATGGTCGAGCCCGTCCCGGCCGTCGCGACAACGCGCGGGAGGTCGACGCGCGGAGCGTCCGTCGCTGGCAATTCGTCGCCCGCGCCGAGCAGCGCGTCCTCCCCGACGTCGACGAGCAGGACGCCGTCGACCGTCTCGACGGCGGCGATCATCCCAGCAGCTCCGCGACGAGGGCAGCGGCTCGGCGCGCGGCGTCGACCGGTTCGGCTCCCTCGGAGCGGTGCACGAGATACGCGGCGCCGAACATGTCGCCCGCGCCGGTCGGATCGCCGTCGACCGGCTCGGCGGCGACGTCGACGCCGTTCACCGTCGCGCCGAGTGCTCCGTGCGTGACGATCAGCTCCGGGACGTTCAGCGGCCCGGCGGCCGCGGCCTCCTCGTCCGCGAGCTTCAGCATCTGAACGTCGCGCAGCTGCGCCCGGTCGAAGTTGCCGTCGAGGCGCAGCGGCCCTGGCTCGGGCACGCGCACGAGTCCGTGCCCGTCGAGGAGGACGTGGCGACCCGCCGTGACCCAGCCGACGTCGATCTCGCCGCGGAGCAGGGAGCCGACGTAGAGCCATTGGACACCCTCGAGGCGCAGCTCGTCCGCCGTCCACGGGTCCCCGACCGCCTCCACGGACATCGCGCGGATGCCGCCCGCGTCATACGAGAACGAGAAGGCCGTCGTCCGCTCGCCGACGACGAGCTCGAACGGGAGCTCGAGGGTCTCGAGCCGGCGCGTGAACTCGATCGCGTCGGCTTCGCCGCACTTGGCGACGATGCGCGCGTCGGCGCCGAGCGCGCGCAGCGCCCGCGCCGAGTGCCACGGCGGGCCGCCGATCTGCGGCGGGCCGCCGGCGACGACGTCACGCGAGAGCTGTCCGACGACGGCGAGCTGCACCGGCGACCGCCTTGAAGAGGAACGTGAGCGCGAACGCCGCGGCGAAGCTCGGCACCGACGCGGTGAAGCTGACGCTCTGTGGGTGCGTGTGCGCGACGAGCCGCGTCCACCACGCCGGCCCGACGGGCGACAGCCATTGGTACAGCGCGAAGCCGACGAGCCAGGCGACGAGCGCCGCCGGTCGCCAGTCGACGTCGTTGAACACGTGCTCCGGCGTGTAGTGCGCCCGCTCGGCCAGCCAGTCGGCGACGAGCACACCGAAGAGTGGCACGAAGAACGAGCCGAGGAGGTAGAGGAAGTTCTGGTAGTTGCCGAGGTTCAGTGCGAGCGCGAGCCCGGTCGCGAGCGCGGAGACGACGGTGATCAACAGGCGCTGCGACATCCTCGGCACGAAGTTCTGCAGCGATACCGCCGTCGAGTAGATGTCGGCGAAGGCCTTCTCGCTCTCGTCCACGGTGATCGCGAAGAGCGCGACGAATGCGATCCCCCCCGCGGCGGCCACGGCAGCGGGCAGCGCCTGCGCGTCGGACACGCCGCGCGCGAGCACGATGAGGACACCGAGCCCGATGCACCAGATCGTCGGCACGAAGTAGCCGGTGCCAGCACCGAGCGCGGCGCCGCGCCGCGTGCGCGCGAAGCGCGTGTAGTCGGCCGCGAGCGGCGTCCACGACACGACGCTCCCGATCACGAGGTCGACGGCCTGCCCGAAGGACGGGAAACCCCCCTTTCCGGGACGAGCCCAGAACGCGTGCAGATGCGACTTCGACACCGCCCAGTACGTCAGGTACGCCATCGCGAAGAGCAGCGCCCACGCTGCGAACCTGCGCAGGTAGCGGCGGACGAATCCGATTGGCCCCAGCATGCCGAGCGCCCAGCTGAGCGCACCGAAGACGAGCGTCCAGAGCCATTTCCCCTGCCAGTGGAAGAGATGCTGCGAGAGCGCGCCGGCCGCGGTGGCGATGATGATCAGCTCGAACGTGGACCAGCCGACGTTCTGCGCCACGTTGAGGCCTGTCGGCAGGTAGGAGCCGCTGCGGCCGAGCGGCGCGCGCAGCAGCACCATCCCGGGCACGCGCGCGTCGGCGCCGATGAGCGCTGCGACCGCGAGGAGCGCGTTGCCGATGACGGCGCCGACCACGATGGCGAGAAGCGCGTCCCGCAGCGAGAGCGCCGGCACGAGTAGCGCCCCGATGACGATGACGAGCAGAGAGACGGAGAGGTTCCCCCAGAGCAGCGTCGAGTCGAGACCGCTCAACACCTGCAGTCGCTCGGGAACGGGCTCAACGCCCCAACTCGGTGTCGCCTCGCGCATCGGCGGTAGGCTACGCACTCGATGAAGCGTCTCGCGCTCCTCGCCGTTGTCGGCGTCCTGCTCGCCGGATGCGGCGGCAGCGGACGCCTCTCGAAGTCCGCGTACCAGCAGCGGATCCAGTCCGACGGGAACACCGTGCAGAAGAGCGTCACCGCGCTGACGAAGACGCCTCCCACCTCGATCGCGCAATTCGCGCAGCGGGTCGACACTGCCGAAGCCGCCGTGAAAACGGCCGCCGACGATCTCGCGTCGCTCAAGCCGCCGTCGGACGCCGCAGTCGACAACATCGCGATCGTCACCGCGCTGCGCGCGATCCAGTCGGCGCTCGAGCTCGTGAAGGCCAACCCGACCGGGGCCGCGGCGATCGTCGCCAAGCTCGAGAAGTCACCCGAGCTGAAGGCGGCCGAGAAAGCCACCGCCGACCTGAAGCAGAAGGGCTACAAGGTCGGCGTCATCGGCGCGCCGTAGCTCCGCTCGCCGAATAGCCGCAGCAGCAGCCAGGTCGCCACACCGATCATCACGGCGCTGCCCTCGAAGAGCATCACGCCGCCGCCGGCGCGCTGGTCGGCCAGCGTGTAGCCCGTGTACAGCGGCGAGCCCGACCAGAGGAACACCTGCGAGAGGCCGAGCATGACGAGCCACATCGCGCCGACGTAGACGAGCTTGCGCGCCGGCGTGAACCAGCGCGGGCCCGGCAGCGGCTCGAGCAGCGCCGACCACAGCAGGACGCCGCCCGTGAAGAACATCGCGTGCTGGAGCGCGTGGATCTCCGGATGCCGCAACGAGGCGTCGTAGAGAGCCGGAATGTGCCAGCAGACGAGGTCGCATGCCCATAGCGGCAGCGCCGCGAGTGGGTGCGCGAGCACGCGCAGCCGCTGCACCGCGCGGACGGCCAGGAGCGGGCGCAGCAACGGGCCGTCGACGCCGATCACGAGGCAGAGCGGAGCGAGGTCGCCGATCAGGAGGTGCTGGAGCATGTGCGTCGCGAAGCGGTGCTCGAGCGGCGCCGCCACGGCGGCGACCAGGATGGCGAGCCCCACGCCGAACGCGAGCGGGCGTCGCCGGGAGCTCGCGAGGCCACGGCGGCGCACTCGGCGCACCGCAGCGAGATAGAGGGCTGCGAGCGCGGCGGTGCCGGAGAGCTGGAGGGCGAGCTCCATCAGGTACGTATCTGTTTTGCCGGTTTTTCGCGCGGGTAGTCGCCGTCGGTGAGCCCCCTCTCGCCCGCGAGCCACCAGGCACGGGACATCGCAAGCCTGTGGTGGTGGATGCTCGGCGCGTCCTGGGTCGGCTTCGTCCTCATCGCCGTCCTGCTGGGAGCCGCCTGGCTGAGGCGGGGCCGCCCGTCACCGAGCGAGGCCGTGAGCACCCGGATCGTGGTCGTCATGGGGGTCGTCGTTCCGATCCTCGTGATCGCGACGTTGTTCTTCATCTCGGACGTCTTCGTCATGCGGACGACGCAGGCACCGGCGGCATCCGCAACGCGGATGACCGTGCGTGTCATCGGTCACGACTGGTGGTGGGAAGTGCGGTACCCGGGCACCTCCGCTGTCACCGCCAACGAGATCCATATCCCGACGCGCACACCGATCCTCTTGCAGGCGACGACGGCGGACGTGATCCACAGCTTCTGGGTGCCGCAGCTCAACCGCAAGATCGACACGATCCCGGGGCAGGACAATGCGATCGAGCTCGACGCCGACAAGGCCGGCGTCTACCGCGGTCAGTGCGCGGAGTACTGCGGCGTTCAGCACGCGCACATGGCGCTCGAGGTGATCGCGCAGCCGCCTGCGGCATTCCGGCGCTGGCTCGCGAACCAGGAGAAGCCAGCGACCGTGTCGCACTCGCCCGGCGCGAGCATCTTCCTCGACGGCACGTGTTCGCAGTGCCACGCGATTCGCGGAACGAGCGCGACCGGCGACGTCGGCCCCGACCTGACGCACCTCGCATCGCGGCACACGATCGCCGCGCTCACGCTCGCGAACACGTCCGCCGACCTGGCCGCGTGGATCACGCGGAATCAGCAGATCAAGCCGGGCAACCGGATGGTCGACGTTCGGGTGCGCGGTGCGCAGCTGCGCGAGCTCGTCACCTTCCTGAGATCGCTGCGCTGATGGCCGTCGCGACGCTCGAGCGGCAGTGGGTCGAACGCCCGGGTCTCCTCGGGTGGCTGACGACGACGGACCACAAGCGCATCGGTCTTCTCTACTTCTGGACGACGCTCGTCCTCTTCGGCGCCGGCGGCGCGGAGGCGCTCCTGATGCGCACGCAGCTCGCGCAGCCGAACAGCCACGTCGTCGGTCCGGAGACCTACGACCAGCTCTTCAGCCTGCACGGCATCACGATGATCTTCTTCTTCATCATCCCGATGAGCATCGGTGCGTTCGGGAACTACCTCATCCCGCTCATGATCGGTGCGCGGGACATGGCATTCCCGCGACTGAACGCGCTGAGCTTCTGGATCTTCCTCGGCTCGGCGATCCTCCTGTACACGAGCCTCGCGCTCGGCTCGGCGCCCGATGCCGGCTGGTTCGACTACGTCCCGCTCGCGTCACGCGCGTTCTCGCCGGGCCGCAACATCGACTTCTACTGCCTCGCGATCATCTTCAACGGCATCTCGTCGTCGATCGCGGCGGGCAACTTCATCGTCACGATCCTCAAGCTGCGCGCGCCGGGGATGTCGCTCAACCGGACGCCGCTCTTCTGTTACGCGTTCCTTGCGGCGTCGTTCGGCCTGCTGTTCGCGCTCCCCGCGCTCACCGCCGACACGGTGTTCCTCTATCTCGACCGGCGGGTCGGGACGCATTTCTTCGACGTCGCGCACGGCGGTTCGGCGCTCCTCTGGCAAAACCTGTTCTGGATCTTCGGGCACCCGGAGGTGTACATCCTCATCGTTCCGGCGTTCGGGATCGCGACCTCGATCATCCCGGCCTTCACGCAGCATCGAGTGGTCGCGTTCCCACTCGTCGCCATCGCCGAGCTGCTCGTCGTCTTCATCGGCTTCGGCGTCTGGGCGCACCACATGTTTGCCACCGGCCTCCCTTCAACGACGCTGATCTTCTTCGCTGCGGCATCGGCGCTCGTTGTCATTCCGAGCACGATCCAGGTGTTCTCGTGGTGCATGACGATCTTCAGCGGGACGGCGCGCTTCAAGACGCCGCTCCTCTTCATCGTCGGTTTCATCCTCTTCTTCGTCATCGGCGGCTTGACGGGGATCATGTTCGTCGCCATCCCGTTCGACCAGCAGATGACGGACACGTACTTCGTCATCGCGCACTTCCACTACATCATCTTCGGCGCGGCGGTCTTCCCGATCTTCGGGGGGATGTACTACTGGTTCCCGAAGCTCACCGGCCGCATGTACTTCGAGCGTCCCGGCCAAATCAGCTTCTGGCTCATCTTCGTCGGGACGAACGTCCTCTTCTTCCCGATGCACATCGTCGGTCTCGACGGGATGCCGCGCCGCGTCTACACGTATCCCGGCGGGCTCGGGTGGGGGACGTACAACCTCATCGAGACGATCGGCGGCTTCGTCACGCTCGCCGGCATCCTCGCCCTCTTCGGGAACCTCGTCGTCAGCTACTTCCGCGGGCAGCGCGTCGGCATCGATCCCTGGCACGGTCCGACGCTGGAGTGGACGGTCCCGTCGCCGCCGCCGGAGTACAACTTCGCCGTCATCCCGCGGGTGCGGAGTGCGTACCCGAACTGGGACCCGCCCGACCGCGAGTCGGAGCCGCTCGTGCTGGACGTCGGACACCAGCAGCCGGTGACGACGCCGGCCGACGCCGACCTCGCGGAGATCGCGCGCATGCCGCACGAGTCGCCATGGCCGGTGCTGCTCGCCCTCGGCCTGACGATCGTGTTCGCGATGCTCGTGATCGAGAAGTTCCTCGTCGCGGGCATCGCGCTCGGGCTGTGCGCGGTCGTCCTCGCTGCCTGGCACTGGAAGGACCCGGACGAGGAATGAACGGACGCCCGATCGCGTGGTGGGGGATGATGATGCTCGTCGCATCCGAGGCGACCCTCTTCGGGACGCTCATCGGCACGTACTTCTATCTGCGCTTCACGACCGCGCATTGGCCGCCGGACGGGATTGCGCAGCCGGGCCTCGTCCTCCCGATCGTGCTCGTGCTCGTGCTCGCGGCGAGCGTTCTTCCGCTGCGTCTACGCAACCGCTGGGGCGTCGCGCTCGCGCTGCTCATGCAGGCGGGCTACTTCGCGTACGCCGTGCACGACTTCGCCGACCGGCTGCGCTCGTTCACGCCACAGACCGACGCGTACGGATCGATCTACTTCGTCCTCCTCGGCGCCGACCACGCGCACGTCTTCATCGGGCTGCTCTTCGACCTGTTTCTGCTTGCGCGCCTCCGCACGGTGGCGCTACGCGTCGTCACGGTGTACTGGCTCGCCGTCGCCGTGCTCACGCTCGTGGTGACGGGCACGATCCTCTCGGCGGCGGCATGACGTTGAACCGCCTGCAATGGGTCGGTCTTCTGGCGGCCCCGCTCACGTGGGCCGCGCAACACGTCGTCGGCTTCGGGGTCACCCAGGCCGAGTGCAACGTCGGCGGGATGCGCTGGGGCATCTCGAACAACGTCTGGCAGCTGTCGATGCTCGCCGTCGGCGGCGTCATCGTCATCGGCGCCGAGATCGCGGCGGCGATCGTCTTCAGGCGCACGCGCAACGTCGGGCATGACGATCCGCCGCCCGATGGTCGGCTGCACTTTCTCGCGACGGCGGCGCTCGTCGCGAACGTCCTTTTCCTCTCGGTGATGCTGCTCGACGGCATCGCCTCGAACCTGACCTCGCTGTGCAGAGGCGGCTGATCCTTCTCGCCCTGTTCGTGGTCGTCGCGACGGGCGCGGCGCCGGTCACGACGGGCAAGCACCTGTACGGGCGGTATTGCGCGCAATGCCACGACGCGGCGAACGCGCCGGCGCTGCGCGGCGTCGGCGCGCTCGCGGCGGACTTCTATCTCACGACCGGCTACATGCCACTGCCCCATCTCGGCGTGCAGCCGCGGCGCGGGAGGACGCTCGAAGCTGCGCAGATCCGGGCGCTCGTCGCCTACGTCGCGTCGCTCGGCACGGGGCCGTCGATCCCGAATCCGCATCCGGAGCGCGGGAACCTTGCGCGGGGAATGCAGCTCTTCACGGACCACTGTTCCGGCTGCCACCAGGTGCTGGCGGAGGGCGGTTACGTCACAGGCGCCGTCCCGCCACCGCTCGGGGCCGACACGCCGACGCAGATCGCCGAGGCGGTGCGCATCGGTCCCAACGTCATGCCGAAGTTCACGGCTCGCGCGATCAGCAGCGCGCAGCTCGACTCGATCATCCGCTACGTCCTGTACGCGCGGCATCCCGATGACCGCGGCGGCTGGGGGATCGGGCACATCGGGCCGGTGCCCGAGGGGCTCGTCACGTGGTTCATCGCGGTGGCCGTGCTCATCGGAGTCTGTCTCGGCGTCGGCCGGAGGCTGCGCGCGTGAGGCGCGGCCGGGATCTCGCCGTCGCACTGCTCACGCTTCTGCTCGGGAGGATCGTCCGCCCGCGCGAGAGTCGCGGCCGGATCGTGCCCGACGCGCCGGGCAACACGAGCGCGGAGCTCGTCGCGCTCGCGTTCCTCGCTCTCGCGTCCTTCGCGGCCGTCGGCTTCATCGTCGCGTACGCCGTCGGCGGAAACACGCAGTACCTCGGCCTCTCGCTCGGTCTGTCGCTCGTCTTCGTTGCGGCGGCGCTCATCGTCACTGCGCGGAAGCTCGTCGTCGCCGAGGAGCTCGAAGAGGACTATCCGCCGGAGGAGCACGTCGTCGAGCAGGAGCGCGTCGAGCAGATCGTCGAGGAAGCGGGCGACGGGCTCACGCGGCGTCGGCTGTTCAAGCTCGGCCTGCTCGGAACGGGAGGAGCGCTCGGGCTCGCGCTGCTCACGCCCGTCCTCTCCCTCGGGCCGTTCTTCACGACGAAGTATTACCTCGGCACGCCGTGGCGCCGCGGGCGGCGGCTCGTGGACGAGAACGGCAAGCCGTGGCACGCGGACGCCATCGAGCGCGACGACTTCTACACCGCCTTCCCCGAAGGAGCGAACCCGGAGGAGCTCGGCTCGCCGCTCGTGCTCGTGCGGCTGCCGCCCGGCGACCTGCGCCTGCCAGCGCAGCTGCGCGGCTACGACGCGGGCGGCATCGTCGCGTACTCGAAGATCTGCACGCACGCGGGATGCGCGATCTCGATGTACCGCGCGCCGCTCTTCCAGCCGGCCGAGCCGCGGCCCGCGCTCGTCTGCCCGTGCCACTACTCGACGTTCGATCCCGCCACGGGCGGCACGGTCATCTTCGGGCCGGCCGGGCGCCCGCTGCCGATGTTGCCGATCGAGGTGGACGCACGCGGCTTCCTCCGCGCGAAGGGGAACTTCGACGGGCCGGTCGGGCCGTCGTGGTGGGGCGTGCGCATGTGGAGGCCGAACCCGTGATCCGGAAGGTCGTCCGCTATCTCGACCAGCGCAGCAGCACGGCGCCGTTCATCCGCAAGTCGCTGCGGTACCTGTTCCCCGACCACTGGTCGTTCCTGCTCGGCGAGGTCGCGCTGTACGCGTTCATCGTGCTCGTGGCGACGGGCGTCTACCTGACGCTCTTCTTCGTCGATTCGACTGCGCCGACGGTGTACCACGGGCCGTACGTCCCGCTTCAGGGGCAGCACATGAGCGAGGCGTACGCATCGGTCGTGCGTATCTCGACGACGGTGAAGGCGGGGCTGCTCATCCGGCAGACGCACCACTGGGCGGCGAACGTCTTCGTCGCGGCGATCGTCCTGCATCTCCTCCGCGTGTTTTTCACCGGCGCGTATCGCAAGCCGCGCGACCTGACGTACCTCATCGGCGTGACCATGCTGCTGGCGACCCTGCTCGAGGCATATCTCGGGTACTCGCTCGCCGATGACCTGCTCTCCGGGATGGGGCTCGCAATCGGCTGGTCGGTCGGCATGTCGATCCCGTTCGTCGGCGCCAACCTCATGTCGCTCCTCTTCCATGGCCCGTTCCCGGGGCAGTCGTCGCTGTGGCCGCGGATGTATCTCGCGCACGTGTTCCTCCTGCCCGTGCTGATCGGGTCGCTGCTCGTCGCGCATCTCACGCTGGTCGTGCTGCGGCATCACACGCAGTTCAAGCGGAAGCGCGAGACCGAACGGCGGATCGTCGGCATCCCGACGTGGCCGGGACAGGCGCCCCGGTCGCTCGGCCTCGCGTTCGCGACTGCCGGCGTCCTCTTCCTGCTCGGCGGGCTCGTGCAGATCAACCCGATCTGGCTCTGGGGGCCGTACCACACATATCTCGCGACGAACGGCGCCCAGCCGGACTGGTATCTCGGCTGGCTCATCGGCGGCCTGCGCCTCGTGCCCGGCTTCGACGTGGTGATCGACGGCTACACGCTCGTGCCGGGGCCGTTCTGGGGCGGCGTCGCGTTCCCGACCGTCGTGCTCGGGTTCGTCTACACGTGGCCGTGGATCGAGCGGCGGCTGACCGGCGACCGCGAGTACCACAACATCGTCGACCGTCCACGCGACGCGCCGCTGCGTACTGCGATCGGCGTCGGCGTCCTCTCGTGGGTCTTCATCGTGTTCGTCGCAGGATCGTCCGACCGCGCCGACGTCGTATTCGGACTGTCGTACACCGCGCAGATCTGGTTCTACCGCATGGCGGCACTCGTGCTGCCGATCGTGTTCGGCGCGATCGCGTACCGCGTGTGCCACGAGTTGGTGGCAAGCGAGCGGATCGCCGCGGACCGGAAGCGGGCCGAGGCGGAAGCGAAGGCCCGGCTGGCCTCTTAGGCGTATCCCTCGTCGAAGAAGCGGCCCTCGTGGGCGATTGCCTGCTCGCGTGTGAGGCCTGCTTCGGAATGCGGCTTCGCGCCGATGGCGTCCGCGAAGCGCGTGATCATTTCGAACCCCGCCTGGACGTCCGCGGCGCTCCGTAGGGCAGCGCGCGAGACGCCGGCCGTGAGTGCGCGACTAGGATCGAGCGTGGCGAGGAAGTGCAACGTCGCGCGCAGGCGCTCGTCGATCGGCGCGGTCTCGTAATCGTCGAGGATCGCGTCGACCAGCCCGGTGTCTCCGAATGCATACGACGCGACCGCGCCGTGGGCCTCCGTTCAGAAGGGGCACTGGTTCAGCTTCGACACGAACGCGGCAAACAGCTCACGCTCGCCCTCGCTCCAGTCGGACGGCCCCTTCATTACCTCCTGGAAGTACGCTGAGATCGGTTCCCCGAAGAGCTCCGGCCGGTGGCGGAGCGCGAGCGAGATGTCTGAGACGTAGCCGTCGCGCTCCTGCAGCTCGGCGACGCGCGCCGCCATCTCCGGCGTGTAGCTCAGCTCAACGCGCATCGATCGCCTCGTGTGCGCGCCGGCGCTTCTCGGCCGCGGCCGCGAACGCGACCGGAAGGACGGCCTCGTACAGCCGATCGGCGCCCAGCCCCGCGATGTCCGCGTCGGTGATCCGCCACGCACAGTCGCGCACCTTCTCGAGCAGCGGTGTCATCTCACCTACAGGGCCGGCTACCTCGCCGACCCGCCGCCAGAGCGCGTCAGTCCGCGAGGAGCCTGCGGAGGACGAACTGGAGGATGCCGCCATGCCTCAAGTATTCCCGCTCGCGTGGCGTGTCGAGCCGGAGGCGTGCACGGAACTCCTTGTCGTCCGCGCGCACGGTGACGATCTCGGCCTCCGCGTTGTCGACGCCGGTGATCGCGAACTCCTCGCGCCCGGTCAGTCCGAGCGACTCGCGATTCTCGCCGTCCATGAACTGGAGGGGGAGCACGCCCATCATGAGGAGGTTCGACCGATGGATGCGCTCGTACGACTCCGCGATCGCGGCGCGCACGCCGAGCAGGTTCGGGCCCTTGGCCGCCCAGTCGCGCGACGACCCGGAGCCGTACTCCTTGCCCGCGAGCACGATCGTCGGCACGCCGTGCGCGCGGTAGCGCATCGCCGCGTCGTAGATCGTCATCTCCTCGCCGTCCGGGAGATGCGCGGTCCACGTTCCCTCGCTCCCGGGCATGAGCTGGTTGCGCAGCCGGACGTTCGCGAACGTCCCGCGCATCATCACTTCGTGATTTCCCCGCCGCGAGCCGTACGAGTTGAACTCGCGCCGCTCGACGCCGTGCTCGGTCAGGTACGTCCCCGCCGGCGAGTCGGGGCGGATCGCGCCGGCCGGGGAGATGTGATCGGTCGTGACCGAGTCGCCGAGCAGGACGAGGCAGCGGGCCCCGTGGATGTCCTCGACGGGCTGCGGTGACGCCGGCATCCCGTCGAAATACGGAGGCAGTCGCACGTACGTGGAATCGGGCTCCCAGGCGTAGAGGTCGCCGGAGGGAGTCTCCAACTCGTTCCAGCGCTCGTCGCCGGTGTAGACGTCCGCGTACGTGCGCGTGAACATCTCCCCGTCCACGGAGCCGGCGATGGCGGCGTCGATCTCCTCGCGCGTCGGCCAGATGTCGCGCAGGTAGACGTCGCCCTCGATCGGCTCGCTGACGAGGTCGATGTCCATGCGGCCGGCGAGCGCGTACGCGACGACGAGCGGCGGCGAGGCGAGGTAGTTCGCCTTCACCTCGCCGTGGATGCGCGCCTCGAAATTCCGGTTCCCCGAGAGCACGGCGCAGACGACGAGATCGTTCTCGGTCACTGCGGCGGAGATCTCCTCCGGGAGCGGTCCCGAGTTCCCGATGCACGTCGTGCAGCCGTAGCCGACGGTGTTGAACCCGAGCTCGTCGAGATACGTGTCGAGCCCGGAGCGCCGGTAGTACTCGGTGACGACTTTCGAGCCCGGCGCGAGCGAGGACTTGACCCACGGCTTGCGCGTGAGCCCGCGCTCCACGGCTTTCTTCGCCAGCAGGCCGGCCGCGATCATCACGGACGGGTTCGACGTGTTCGTACACGAGGTGATGGCCGCGATCACGACGGATCCGTGTCGCAGCTGACCGGTTGTGGGCTGTGGAGGAGCGGCGACCGCCGTTCGGCCGGAACTGACGCCGTTTCTCACTCCGTCGAACGTCGGCGGGTCGCTTGCAGGGAAGCTGTCGGCGACTTCCTTGTCGTACGTGCCATTGTCGTAGTCGGCCCCGAAGGTGCCTAGCGACTCGATGAAGGCGGCCTTCGCGTTCGCGAGCGGCACTCGGTCTTGCGGACGGCGCGGCCCTGCGATCGACGGCTCCACGTCGTCGAGGTCGAGCTCGACCACCTGCGAGTACTCCGGATGCTCGTGCGGCTCGTGCCAGAGCATGTTCTCCTTGCAGTACGCCTCGACGAGCGCGACCCGCCAGTCCGGGCGCCCGGTCAGGCGCATGTACCGGAGCGTCACGTCGTCGACCGGGAAGAAGCCGCAGGTCGCGCCGTACTCCGGGCTCATGTTCCCGAGCGTCGCGCGGTCCGCGAGCGCGAGCGACGGCACACCCGGCCCGAAGTACTCGACGAATTTGCCGACGACACCGGTGCGGCGCAGGATCTCCGTCACCGTCAGCACGAGGTCGGTCGCGGTCGCCCCCTCGCGCAGCGCGCCGCTCAGCCGGAAACCGAGCACCTGCGGCACGAGCATCGACAGCGCCTCGCCGAGCATCGCCGCTTCCGCTTCGATGCCTCCGACGCCCCAACCGAGCACGCCGAGGCCGTTCACCATCGTCGTATGCGAGTCGGTGCCGACGAGCGTGTCCGGGAACGCTGCTCCGTCGCGCGTCTCGACCACGCGCGCGAGGTACTCGAGATTCACCTGATGGCAGATGCCTGTGTTCGGCGGGACGACCTGCAGCGTCTCGAACGCCTGCTGCCCCCAGCGCAGGAACGCGTAGCGCTCGCGGTTCCGCGCGAACTCGAGCTCGACGTTGCGCTGGATCGCGAGCCGAGTTGCAAACTCGTCCACCTGCACCGAGTGGTCGATGACGAGCTCGGCCGGGATGAGCGGATTGATCTTCGCGGGGTCGCCGCCCTGGTCGCGCATCGCGTCGCGCATCGCCGCGAGGTCGACGATCGCGGGAACGCCGGTGAAGTCCTGCAGGAGAACCCGCGCGGGCATGAAGGAGATCTCGTGCGCGGGCTCCGATCGGGCGTTCCACTCGAGGATCGGCGCGGGGTCGCCGCCGTTGCGCATGACGTTCTCGAGCAGGATGCGCAGCGTGTACGGCAGTCTCGCGGCGCTCGCGTCGAGGCGATGGATCTCGTACGTTCGATCGCCGGCACGCAACTCAGCCATACCCCGATTCAAGCAGAGGGCGGCCACCCGCCGGGCGGCCGCCCTCCGAGTGCTTCGCTAGCCGAAGACGGCGAGGTAGAAGGAGTGATCGGCCAGCGCCGAGTTATCGGGGTTGTACGTCTGGACGATCACGTGACTCGTGTCGTTGCCGGTCGTGCACGTCTGGCCGGTGGCGGTTCCGCCGCACGGGCCGGCGACGACGTCACCGCGGGGGCCGCCGTCGTTCGCCACTCCGGGGCTCGCGAGGATCAGCTTCGTGTCCACTGCGGATCCGAAGTCGACGATGTACGTGCCGGTTGTGTGCGTCGTGATGGAGATGCCGCCCGACTGCGCGGCGATCGATCCGTTCGGGTTGACGAGCAGCCATTTGGATGCGGCTGCGGATCCAGCCGGGCCGGCGGGTCCTGCCGGACCGGCGGGGCCCGCCGGTCCTGCCGCGCCTGCCGGGCCGATCGGCCCGCGCGGGAGCTGGCCCTGCTTGAAGTCCTTCGCCAACAAGGAGTGGTCCTTCACCTGCACTGACGTGACGCTGTTCGGGGGGAGCCTCGTGGCGGCGTAGCTCACGCCGCCCAACGCGAGGAACAGCGCAATCGCAGCAAGCACCGTCCCCGGCGTCATCCGGATCTTTCGTAGACGTCTCATGGACGGGGCCTATCCGGTGGTCCGCCAAGAGAAACCGAGACCTTGCGCCACGTCGTACTCTTTGGGGTATGCCCGTCGCCCTGGTCGCGCTCGCAGCTGTCATCGCCGCCTCGCAGCCGAACCTCGCGAAGCTGGTCTTGAAGCCGAGCGCCGTCGGTAGCGGCTACGTGCTGATGCACCGCCCGGACGGCGTCGGAACGGCGCAGCGGACGCTCGACCTGTGCGGGACGCAGAACTACCCGAGCGAGTCGCTGCGCCAGGACCGTCTCCAGGTCGACTACGGGAACAGCAAGATCCCGCTCGGGCTCTCCAACGAGGTCGTGACGTACAAGTCCGGCGGCGCCGCCAAGGCGATGAGCGAAGTGGCGCTGCACGCCAAGACATGTCCCAACAAGGCGATCGCGTTCGAGGGCCAGCCGCCGCTCGTCTACCACTTCACGCGGGTGACCGACTCGAAGCTCCTCACCGGCTACCTGGCGTACCGCATCGACATCAGCGGGAAGGTCAAGGGCAAGGCCGTGACGGTCGTGCGCTACGCCATTTACCAGCGTTTTGGCAACGTGCTCTCCGGCGTCTACAGCTACGCGCTCGCGCCCGGCGTGCCGGGAGCGATTCAACAGGCCTTCGTGCTCCACGCGGCCGAGGCGAGCGCGAAAGCGCTTCGCGGCGCCACGCCGGCCGGCGGCCTCCCCGCCTGACTTAACCGAGGCTTAACGCCCCACAACGGGCGATGAACGCCTGGGTTGGTAGACAGGGTGTAGCGCGAAACGTCGCGCGACCCGCTTGACTCGGCCTCGCACCCCTGGAGGCCGTGCTCTCGCACCGACTGCAGGCCAGCGCAGCCGACGGGAGCGTGAGACGGGGGCCCCGACCGCCTGCCCGGGGCCCCCGACTCTTACCCACGTGCGAAGCGGTCGCTACCCTTGCCGCCGTGGAGCGGGAGGAGATGCGGCGTGGCCGCATTCAGCTGGCTGATGAGATTGCGCCGCTCGAGGACGAAGACCTCTGGAGCAGCGAGGAGGGCGACCACGCGGGCTGGTTCTGCGTCAGCACGGATCCGTTCCCGTGTCCGGCGCCGGGTTGCACATTCATCGCCGAGTTCATGACAGCTGCGCACCTCGTGCTCGTGTGGGAAGAGCGCGACGACCCGAATCTCCTCCGGCACGCCGGCCGCGCCAAGGAGGTCGGGCGCAACCCGCGCGTCGTCACGTACGAGCTTTCATTCGGCCCGAGCGCGTCGTACTACGCGTGGGAAGCTGCGGGTCGGCCCGTGCACGGCATCCGCAAGTAGGCGCGTGCTCGAGTCGCACTTCGGCGAGTCGGCGCCGCTGAGCGTCGGCATCGAAGAGGAGCTGATGATCCTCGATGCGGAGACGCTGCAACCGGTCGCGGCGGTCGACCGCTTCCTCGGCACGCCGGGTTTCAAGACGGAGCTGCATGCGTCCGTCGTCGAGCTGAACACGGGCGTCTGCGCCGATGCCGCGAGCGCCGTCGAGGAGCTGCGCGGGTTGCGGGCGGCGGCATCCGAGATCGCAGCATCGAACGGCCTTGCCATCGCAGCCGCCGGATCGCATCCGACCGCGCCCTTCGACTCGCTTCCGGTCGTGCAGGAGGAGCGTTATCTCGCGATGATCCTCGACGTCGGTTGGGCGGCACGGCGTCAGGGCGTGAACGGCCTGCACGTGCACGTCGGCGTCGCGAGCGGCGATGCGTGCTGGGAGCGCCTGGAATCGGTCTTGCCGTGGCTGCCGGTGGTGCTAGCGCTGTCGGCGAACTCCCCGTTTCTCGAAGGCGTGGAGACCGGAATGCTCTCGTCGCGCGCGTCGATCCTCTCGGAGCTCCCACGGAGCGGCGCGCCGACGGTATTCGACGGCTACGCCGACTGGCAGGCGTGGGTCGAACGGCTCATCGCGCTCGGGATCATGGACGACTACACGCGCATCTGGTGGGACGTACGCCCGCATCCGCGCTTCGGCACGCTCGAGGTGCGCGTTGCGGATCAACCGACCTCGATCGAGCGGACGGCGCTCCTCGCCGGCGCCGTCGTCTCGCTCGTCGCGTCCGCGCCGAGCGCCACGGCTCGGCGCGGCGACTATCTCCAGAATCGCTGGGCTGCCGCGCATCTCGGACTCGATGCGGAGCTCATCCATCCCGACGGTGACCGTCTCGCGACCGCGCGCGAGCTTGCCGCTGAGCTTCTCGGCACGGAGGCGCCCGAGCCGGAGGCTCTCCTGCAGCTCCGCGCCGGCGTGGTCGCCGCCGCAGCGGATCTCGTTGCCAGGACGCTAGGCTGAATCACGTGGCGACGCAGACCGAGACGCTGCAGGTGACCGGCATCCGCTGCGAGCGATGCGTCGCGCGTCTTGCGGCGGCGCTGACCGGCCACACCGGCCTCGAGGCCGCGAACGCGAACCTCATGGGTGAGGTCACGCTCTCCTGGGACGACCGGCAGACGAGCCGTGAAGCCATCGTCTCGGCACTCGGCAAGGCCGGCTTCCGGGAATCCTGAGCGCCCCTCGGTCGTTCTGGCTAGTGTGGCTGCCATGGCTGAGACACAGCCTGACGCGACGCGCATAGCCGCGGACGCACGCGATCGCATCAGGTTCGAAGAGGAGGCGCTCGGTCTCTCGGATCAGGTGTATCGGGTCGCGCGGCACCTCGCCGGCTCGCGCGAGGAGGCCGAGGATCTCGTTCAGGAGACGTACGCGCGCGCCTTTCGCAGCTGGCGCTCGTACCAGCCCGGCACGAATCTGCGCGCCTGGCTGCTGCGCATCCTGACCAACCTGAACATCGACCGTGGGCGCCGCGCGCAGCGCACGCCGCCGATGCAGGGCCTCGAGGCGAACGACTACTTCCTGTACGACCGGCTCTCGGATTCCGACGGCGGCGCCAGCGACGAGGATCGCATCGTCGAGCGGCTCTCGCAGGACGACATCGTCTCCGCGCTTTCCGCCGTACCGCACGACTTTCGTGATGTGATCGTGCTCGTCGACATCGGCGATTTCAGTTATCAGGACGCGGCGCAGATCCTCGACATCCCGATCGGGACCGTGATGTCTCGACTCCACCGAGGACGCCGCATCCTGAAGCGCGAGCTTGCCGAATCCGTTTTGGAGGAGAGTTCATGATGGGCCACACCGACGACCCGTGCGCGCACTGCGAAGAGATGATGCAGCCGTACCTCGATCACATCCTCAGTGTCGAGGAGATGCGCGAAGCGGAGATGCATCTCGACGAGTGCGAGTGGTGTCGAAAGCGCTACCGCTTCGAGGAGAGCCTGCGCGTCTACGTGCGCACGGCGGTGACCGAGCCGATGCCGGCCGCGCTCAAGCAGAAGCTCGCAGCGCTGCGGATACCGCTGAACTAGTACAGCAACTGCTTCGCGTGCTTGAGCATCGGCCGCTCGCCGCGGGCGAGCTGCCCCTCCACCTGCGCGAGCACCTGGCCCTTGCGTTCCTTCGAGATCGCCCAGCGCAGCCGGATCGGATACGGCGCCCAGCTCACCGCCTCGATCAGGCACTCGCCCGAACGCGCAGCGCGTACGACTGCAACCGGCAGGTCGTAGAAGACGCGGGTGAGCATGCGAGGAAGCCAGCCGAAGAGCAGGCTGATCGCGCCGTCGACGACAGCGTCCGCCATGTCCCCGGTCAGGCCTACGTTCACCGGCTGGACGGGCCGGCGGTTCGGCAGCTGCAGGGTGTACGCGTAGATCTCCCACTCGCGCCCGTCGGGGCTCATCGTGCGGGCGGCGGGCCTAAGGCTGCTCATCGACGTCTCCCGGTGGCGCGAGGTCGTCGCACTCGACGAGGTGGGCATCGAGCGAGCGTGCGCCCTCGTCGGGAACGAGCGCCCACGCCGCTCGCGTGAGTAGGACAGGATGGAGGCGAACGCCGCCATACGTGCACGCGTACACGTCGGCGCCGTCGTATCGCCATGCTGCGACGACGCGGTCGACCGCGCGAGGGTCGAGCTCGGGGCCGTCGGCCAGGACGACGACTGCGGCTTCCGCGTCCCCGGGGAGCGCTGCGAGCCCGCAGCGCAACGATGCACCCGGTCCGCGCGCCCACTCTGGGCACGCGACGGTCCGTGCATCCGTGTCTACGTCGTGGGCACCCGTCACGACGAGGACGTCGTCCACCGAGCTCGCGCGAACGGCGGCAAGCACGCGCGGCAGGAGCTCCTGCTGCTTCGGGGGCAAGGTGCCGTAGCGCGACGACGCGCCGGCGGCGAGGACGATCGCGTGGATCAGCTGCAGCCGGCGAGAGCCGCCCAGCGACTCTCGACATTGGCGACGTAGCGCATGCTGATGGGTCCGAGCACGTCGTGGTCGGCGTCGATCCTCGTGGGTCCCGCGTTGTACGCCGCGAGTGCGAGATCGGTTCGGTTGTAGCGGTCGAGGAGGAGTCGCAGGTACCGGGCGCCCGCCAGGACGTTCGTGGCCGGGTCGTTCACGTCGAGCTTCAACGACGCGCCCGTCGCCGGGAGCACCTGCAGCAGCCCGCGCGCGTCCTTCGTCGACACGGCGTTCGGGACGAAGCGCGACTCGACCTGCGCGACTGCGACGAGCATCGAGAGCTGGAAGCCCGAGTCGTTCGCGGCGCTCGTGAAGGCCGGCCGGAACTTCGTCGGGATCGGGCAGCGGTTCGACGCGAGCCTGCCGGCCGCGGGCAGCGCCGGCAGACGGGGCAGGATCGAAGTTGCGCTCCGATCGCTCCGCGCGCCGGCAGCCACGGCGATCGAGCACGCCACCGCAGCCACGCCGAGCAGAATCAGGAGCCTCGTCCGCATCGTGGGGCGCGGACCTTATCGCAGGTCGGTCAAATCCGTAAGAGCGCGCTGGACGAGCGCCCGGGCGACGTCCACCTTCCAAGCTGTCCGCGGCAGGGGCGTCGCCGCGTCCAAGTCCTCGGGGCCGGCGAGGAGCCAGGGAATGGGCGCGACCCCGGCGAGCGCGATGCGCGTCCCCGCGGCGGACCGGGCCGCCGCTACGCCGACCTGCGGGAATGCCCAGCGCTTCCGGTCCATCGCCTTCAGGTAGACACTGGCCTCCACCGGCGGGAGCTCGAGCTCGAGGATGAGCTCGCCCGGCTCGAGCGTCGTCGTCCGCCGGTCGGCCTCGTCGGGGAGGCGGTACAGGTCGGCTAGGCCGAGCTCACGGCGGTTCGTCCGCACGCGCGCGTCGAGCGCGAGCAGCGCCGCCGCGACGTCGGACGGGTGCGCCGACGCGCAGAAGTCGTTCGCGAAGATCGCGTGCTCGCGGTGCTCTCCCTCGGCGGCGTGACAGCGTTCGCCGCCGTGCAGGCGGCACGGGTACTTCAGACGCCAGTACCAGCACCGGGTCGACTGGAGCAGGTTCCCGCCGAGCGAGCCCATGTTCCGCAGCTGCGGCGAAGCGGCGAGCCGGCACGCCTCGCGCAGCGCGGCGGGAACGTCCGAGCTCGCCTCCAGCTCCGCGAGCGTCGTGCCCGCCCCGATGCGGTTCCCGTCCACGCCACTCGGCACGACCCCGCGGACGTCGACGAGCGTCTCCGCTTCCAGGATCCCGTCCCGGAGAAGCGGCACCACCTCGGTGCCGCCGTGGACGAAGAGCCCGCCGTCGAGCTCACCGAGGCTAGACGGCCGCAGGAGCTCCACGCTGCGGGGAGGTTCGCCGGTGCCAGGCACCTGAGTTGAGCGACTGTCGGTCAATGGGCGACAGACTGGAGCCCGGCACCGGATTTACGGCGATCTGCCTCGCGCAGCGCGCGCAGCATCTCCTCGCGCGAGATCGGCAGCTCGTGCACGTCGGCCCCGGTCGCGTCGCGGATCGCGTTCGCGATCGCTGCGGCGATCGGCACGATCGGCGGCTCGCCGAGCCCCTTCGACCCCAGGTTCGTCAGGTGCTCGTCCGGCTTGTCGATGAACTCGCACACGATCTCGGGAACGTCGGCGATCGTCGGCATGCGATACGCGTCGAGCGACGTCGTCAGCACGCGCCCCGTTTCCGCGTCGAGCAGCCGCACCTCCGACAGCGTGTGCCCGATCCCCTGTATGACGCCGCCCTCCACCTGGCTCTCGGCGCCGAGCGGGTTGACGATCCGGCCCACGTCGTGGATCGCCGCGACGCGCTCGACGCGAACCTCGCCGGTCTCGACGTCGACCGCCGCCTCGACGACGTGCACGCCGAACGTGAGGACGCTCATGCCGGTCGGGTTCGGCCCGCGTGCGCCCTTGCCGAGGATCTGCGCGCTGCCGAGCATGTCGAGGAACTCCTCGAGCGCGACCGACAGGTTGCCGTCGTGCGAGACGATGCGTCCGTCTCGGATCTCGAGCACGCGCTCCTCGAGGTCGTAGCGCTGCGCTGCGATCTCGATGATCTGCCGTTTTGCGTCGGCCGCGGCCGCGCGCACGGCCGGGCCGATGGACGGCGTGGTCGACGAACCGGCGGAAAGCGTTGCGTATGGCCCGCGCGCGGTATCGCCGAGGGAGACCTCCACGCGGTCGAGCGATACGCCGAGCTCCTCGGCGGCGATCTGCGCCATTGCGGTGCGCGTGCCCGTGCCGATGTCCTGCATCGCCGTGACGACGGTGATGCGTCCGTCGGAGCCGACGCGCGTCCACGCGTAGGACGGTGGGCCGCCGCCGCCGTACCAGATCTGGCTCGCCATCCCGACGCCGCGCTTCCACGTCGCATCCGATCGCGCGCGCACGTCGTGCCTGCGATCCCAGTGCTTCTGCGCGCGCTCGTAGCACTCGGCGAGGTTCTTCGACGAGAACGGCGTGCCGTCGTTCGAGCTCGCGTAATTCTTGCGTCGCAGCTCGAGCGGGTCGACGTCCAGTTTCGCCGCGAGCTCGTCGATGAGGCACTCGAGCCCGAAGGTCCCCTCGACGAAGCCGGGCGCACGGAAGGCCTTCATCGGCGGCGTGTTGATCTTCGCCGTGTGGCGCGTCGTGCGCACGTTGTCGCATGCGTACAGGATCTTCAGCGGGCCTTCCGTCGACGCCGACCAACCCCCCCAGCCGAGCGCGTTCACGAACTCGCCTCCGAGCGCGACGATCGTCCCGTCGCGCGTCGCGGCGGCCGTGAGCCGCTGGATCGTCGCGTTACGGTTCCCCGCAGCGACGTTCTCCTCGCGCCGCGTGAGCGCGCACCGCACGGGATGCCCTGTCCTCTGCGCCAGGACGGCGGCGGCGAACGTGTACTCGCCCGCCGAGTTCTTCGAGCCGAAGCCGCCGCCCATGTACTCGCAAACGACGCGCACCATGTCGGCCGCGATCCCGAGCTCGCGCGCGACCTCGTTGCGCACGCCCCAGACGTACTGAGTCGACGTGTACACGTCAAGCCGTTCGCCGATCCACTCGCACACCGACTGGTGCGTCTCCATCGAGTTGTGGAGGACGACCTGCGTGCGATACGTACCCTCGACGACGACGTCCGCCCCGGCAATCGCGCGGTCGAAGTCGCCGCGCTCGTAGCGCTCAGGCTCCCCATGCAGGAGCCCGCGCTCGACCGCCTCCTCCGCGTCGATAACGGCCTCGAGCTTCTCCCATTCGATCGCAATCGCCTCGAGTGCCGCGTGCGCCTGCCCGAGCGTCTCGGCCGCGACCGCCGCGACCGGTGCGCCGGCATACCCCGCCTCGGCTTCTAGCCCGGGCGCGTCGCCCGGCCCAACCGCTGCTCTGACTCCGCGCAGCGCGAGCGCGGCGGCGAAGTCGATGCTCTTCACGCGCGCGTGCGCGTGCGGGGATCGCAGGATCGCCGCGTGCAGCATGCCGGGCAGCTGGATGTCCGCCGTAAAGCGCGCCTCGCCGCGGACACGCTCGAGCGCGTCCTTCCGCAGCGCCGGCCGCCCGACGACGTCGCCCGGGCCGCCAGGCCACTGCTCCAGCGGGTCCTCCTCGACGACGAGCCAGACCTCCTCGAAGTTCCCCTCGACTTCCTTCTCGGTCCGGATCAGTCGCGCCAATGCAGGATCGCCTCCTCGATTTTGGGATACGTGCCGCAACGGCAGATGTTCCCGGCCATCGCATGGCGTATCTCCTCCGTGGTCGGGTCGGGATTCGCGGCGACGAGCGCCGCGGCCGAGACCACCTGGCCGGGCGTGCAGAAGCCGCACTGCACCGCATCCGCTTTCACGAACGCGCCCACGAGCCGATGCTCGCGCAGGCCCTCGATCGTCGTGATCTCGCCCTCGACCGTGTGCGCGAGCGTGATGCACGAGAGAACCGGGACGCCGTCGACCATCACCGTGCACGCGCCGCAATGTCCTTCGTTACACGCGATCTTGGTCCCGGTCAGCCCGAGCCGCTCGCGCAAGATGCTTGCAAGGCTCGCGCCGATCGGCGCATCGACGACGTATTCGTTGCCGTTGACGACGAGCTTCACGACGTCACCGAAAGGATGTCGGCGAGGTGGATGAGCCGCGACGTCGTGCGTGCGACGAGTCGCGCCTCGGTTTCGTCGTCCGCCTCCGGCAGCGTGCGCCACAGGTCGCGTGCGACGAGTAGGAGCTCCCGGATCTCGACGAGATCGCCCGCGTGGCCGTTCCCTTCGTACGTCGCGTTCAGTGCGAGACCGAGCGCGCCGAACGAGTCCTGCTGGCGGATGAACAGCAGCGGGAACGCCATCGACAGGTACTGGTGGATGCGCGCGAGCGGCATCGGCTGCGAGAACGTGTCCGTGCCCCGCGGCGTCGTGGGCTCGAGCGGCGGCTCGCCATTGGCGATCCGGTTCGCGTTGCCGGAGAGCATGTCCGCGACCTGCGCTTCGCTCAGCCCGGACGCGCGCGCCGTGCGCAGCGCGATGAGCAGCGAATTCGGCTGCGATCCGTACGGATAGTCGGAGGCGTAGACGACCTGCTCCGGCGGCACGAGGTGGAAGAAGCCGAGCAGGTCGATCGGGCTCCACACCGACGTGTCGAAGAACACGCCTGCCTTCCCGGCGAAGCGCGACGCGAGCCCGGACAAGTCGGCGATCCCCGCGTGGGCGATGATCAGCTGCGCATCGGGGTACCTGTCGACGAGGCGATGCAGGTTGTCGGCGATGGGCGGGAGGCCGCGGCCGCCGTGGATGAGGATCGGGACCCGCCGCTCCGCGGCGACCGCGAAGACGGGCGCGAGCCGGTCGTCGTCCAGAAGGAACTTCTGCGCGCGCGGGTGCAGCTTGATGCCGCGGGCGCCGGCGTCGAGGCAGCGCTCCGCCTCTCCGATGGGATCCTCGGCGAGGTCGAGCCGGACGAACGGGATCATCCGGCCCTGCGAGCGTTCGGCGAAGGCGAGCGTGCGGTCGTTCCCTGCGCGGAACCCCGGGTGCCGGTCGGGCTCGTCCAGGCAGAAGACGTTGCAGCGAGAGATTTCGTACCGGTTCAGCAGCGCCTCGAGCTCCTCGTAGCGGCCGACCATGCCGTCGATGTCGGTGCCGAGGTGCGTGTGCGCGTCGAAGACGTCCACGCCGGCAGGCATCTCGGCCCGCAACGCGGCTTCGAATGCGGCGAAGAGCTCGCGTGCGCGCTCCAGCGGCTCCATGGAGCCGACTGTATCGGGCCTGCTCATGTCTGAGTGCCTAGGATCCGCCCATGGCCGACGTCATCATCCACGCAGACACGACCCGCTCGCCCGCGATGCGGCACGAGGTGCCGCTCGCTGTCCCGGACCCCTTCCTGTACGTCGAGCACGATGGGCGCCGCCTCGTCGTCATCACCGCCTTCGAGCGCGAGCGGCTGAAGGCCGTCGCGCCCGACATCGAGGCGCTTCCCCCCGAGCAATTCGGGATCGACGAGCTCCTGCGCGGCGGCACGCCTCCGGTGCAGGCGACGCTCGAGGTCTACACGCGCGCGTTGAAGGAGATCGGCGTGACGAGCGCCGTGGTGCCTGCGAGTTTCCCGCTCGAGCTCGCCGACCATCTCCGCGCCGACGGTGTGGACGTCCAGGTCGACCGCGAGCTCTTCGAGGATCGCCGCCGGAGCAAGAACGCGAGCGAGGTCGCGGGCCTGCGGCGCGCGCAGCGCGCGTGCGAGGCCGCTCTCGACGTCGCACGCGAAATGTTGCGCGATTCCACGCCCGGCGGCGGCGGCGTGCTCCAGCACGAAGGCGAGCCGCTCACGTGCGAGGCGATCAAGGCGGAGATGCAGCAGGTCTTCGTCGAGCGCGGCGCGATCGCCGACGAGTTCATCGTCGCGCACGGCGCGCAGGGCGCCGTCGGGCACGACATGGGCTCGGGCCCGATCTCTGCCGGCGAGCCCGTCGTCTTCGATCTCTGGCCGCGCGACACGGAGACCGCCGTCTACACGGACATGACACGGACCTACGTCGTCGGCGACGTCGCCGATGAGATCCGCGAGTACCACCGGCTGTGCAAGGAGGCGCTCGACCGCACCACCGAGGCGGTGAAGCCCGGCGTGAACGGCCGCGACCTCATGCAGATCGCCTGCGACATCTTCGCCGCGGCCGGATACCCGACGCAGCTGACGAAGAAGCCGGGCGAGGTGCTCGACAGCGGCTTCTTCCACGGGCTCGGCCACGGCGTCGGCCTCGAGGTGCACGAACGGCCGCGGCTCTCCGTCGTCGGCGACGACCTCATCCCCGGTGACGTGATCACGCTCGAGCCCGGGCTCTATCGCGCCGGCTACGGCGGCGTCCGCCTGGAGGACATCCTCCTCGTCACCGAGGACGGGGCCGAGTCGGTCACGCAGTACCCGTACGACCTCGAGCCGTAATTCATCGTGATCCGCTTGACGGCCGTCCGGCGGATACGCCAAAGTGCCGCATGTCACTTCGGCGCCGTAGGCGACCGCGGGTCGCCTAGCCGACGCCGACCTACAGGGAGGGCTGCATGAGCGCTATGACCTCTGAGCGGTCCGGTGTCACGGTGGTGGAGAGCACGCTCGCCGCCAACCCGGCGCCACTCGGACTGGCTGGGTTCGCTCTCACCACATTCTTGCTGAGCGGGCACAACGCGTCCTGGATCCCCGACCTGATCTGGGTCGGCCCCGCCATCTTCTACGGCGGGTTGGCACAACTCTGCGCCGGTATGTGGGAGTTCCGTAATCGCAACGTCTTCGGTGCGACGGCCTTCTCGACGTACGGCGCCTTTTGGATGGGACTCGGGATCTTCATCATCCTCGGTGTCGGGAACCATTCGTGGTTTGCCGGCTACAAGGGCGGCGACCTGACGAACGCGCTGGCCTGGTATCTGTTCGCGTTCGCCGTCTTCAACACGTACATGCTCCTCGGGAGCATGCGGGTGAACACAGCGGTGTTCCTCGTCTTCTTCACGTTGGAGATCACCGAGATCCTGCTCGTGATCGGGTTCTTCAACCTCTCCCACGGCGGCACCAAATGGTGGCTGCACGCAGGCGGTTGGGTCGGCATTCTCACGGCGGCGGTCGCCTGGTACACCTCGGCGGCGGGCGTCATGAACGACACAGCAGGGAGGACGGTGCTCCCTGTCGGCAAGCCGATGATGACCTGACCTAGGATCCCGACCAGACGCCCCGCGGAAGGAGAACACTCTTGGCGACCGAGACGAGTCACGCGATCGATACGATGCTCCTCGAGGAGCGGCGCTATCCGCCGTCTCCGGAGTTCGCACGGCAGGCGAACGCGCAACCAGGCATCTACGACGAGGACTTCGAGACGTTCTGGGAGCGTGAGGGACGCGAGCGAGTCACGTGGTTCGAGCCGTTCTCGAAGCTGTACGAGTGGGAGCCTCCGTACGCGAAGTTCTTCCTCGGCGGGAAGATGAACGTCTGCTTCAACTGCGTCGACCGTCACGTCGAGGCGGGTAAGGGCTCGAAGGTCGCCTACTACTGGGAAGGCGAGCCGGAGAACGACCGCCGCGAGATCACGTACGGCGACCTCCAGAAGGACGTCGTCCGGTTCGCCAACGCGCTGAAGAAGATCGGTGTGAAGAAGGGGACGCCGATCGCCATCTACATGGGAATGGTCCCGGAGCTGGCGGTCGCGATGCTCGCCTGCACGCGGCTCGGCGCTCCGCACACGGTCGTGTTCGGGGGCTTCTCCGCCGACTCGCTGTCGGGACGCATGAACGATATGAAGTGCGAAGTCCTGATCACGCAGGACGAGGCGTGGCGGCGGGGGACGACAGTCCCGCTGAAGAAGACGGCCGACGAGGCGATGAATGCCGCGCCGGGCGTCAGGCACAGCGTCGTTCTCCGCCGCACCGGTAACGAGGTCCCGATGCAGGACGGCCGGGACCACTGGTGGCACGAGGTCGAGGACGGCATCTCGGATGACCCCTCCTCGTGCCCGTGCGAGCCGATGGACAGCGAGGATCTGCTGTTCCTCATGTACACGAGCGGGACGACCGCGAAGCCAAAGGGAATCATCCATACGACCGCCGGCTACCTCGTCGGCACCTCGACGACCCACAACTACATCTTCGACCTGAAGCGGGACGAGGACGTGTACTGGTGCGCAGCCGACATCGGCTGGATCACCGGGCATAGCTACATCGTGTACGGGCCGCTGTGCAACCAGGCGACGTCGGTGATGTACGAGGGGACTCCCGACTTCCCGGACAAGGACCGGTGGTGGTCGATCATCGAGAAGTACAAGGTGACGATCCTCTACACCGCTCCGACGGCGATTCGCTCGCACATGAAGTGGGGGCCGGAGTTCGCGAAGAAGCATGACCTCTCGTCGTTGCGCCTGCTCGGCTCCGTCGGTGAGCCGATCAACCCGGAAGCGTGGATCTGGTACCGCGAGCACATCGGCGGCGACCGCACGCCGATCGTGGACACGTGGTGGCAGACCGAGACCGGGATGATCCTCATCACTCCGCTTCCCGGCGTCACCACGACGAAGCCGGGGTCCGCGACGCGTCCGTTCCCGGGCGTGTCGGCGGCCGTGTTCGACGAGCAGGGCAATGAGGTCGGCCCGGGCGGCGGCGGCTATCTCGTCCTGAAGAAGCCGTGGCCGTCGATGCTGCGCGGCATCTTCGGCGACGACGAGCGGTATCGCGAGACGTACTGGTCGAAGTACGACAACGTGTACTTCGCCGGCGACGGCGCCCGCATCGACCGTGACGGCGACTTCTGGCTGCTCGGCCGGGTGGACGACGTCATGAACGTGTCCGGTCACCGCATCTCGACGATCGAGGTGGAGTCCGCGCTCGTCGACCATCACGACGTGGCCGAGGCGGCGGTGACCTCCCGGGCCGATTCGGTCACCGGCGAGGCGATCGTTGCTTACGTGACGCTGAAGTCCAGCGTGGAGTCGTCGGTCGAGAAGCTCGAGGAGCTGCGCAACCACGTCGCGCAGAAGATCGGGCCGATCGCCAAGCCGGCGAACATCGTGTTCACGCCCGAGCTGCCGAAGACCCGCAGCGGGAAGATCATGCGCCGCCTTCTGCGGGACGTCGCGAACAATCGCCAGCTCGGAGACACGACGACGCTCGCCGACCCGACCGTGGTCGAGGAGATCAAGAGCCGCGCCGAGTCGGAGCAGAGTGGCGACGACGGATAGGGAGCTCGGGGTCGAGCTCTTCAACAGGACCTGGGCTCTCCTCGAGAGCCCAGGTCCTGATCCCGACGAGCTCGTGCACTGCGCCCACGCGTCCGCGTATCACTGGCTGCAGGCAGGTTCGGTCGCGAACCGCGCTCGCAGCGAGTGGCAGTGCTCGCGGGTCTACTCCGTGCTCGCCCGCGCAGAGCCTGCGCTCCACCACGCGCGGCGCTGCGTCGAGCTGTGCGAGTCGGCGCCCGACGAGATCGAGGAGTTCGACCTCCCGTTCGCCTTCGAGGCGATGGCGCGTGCGTCCGCCGTCGCGGGCCACGCCGAGGCGGCGCAGGAGTGGCTTGCGCGCGCCCGCACGGCCGGCGGGAAGATCGTCGACGACGACGACCGCGTCCTCCTCGAGTCCGATCTGGCGACGATCGCCTGGTAGGAGTGTTTGGCCCGTCCGAGAACAGTGGTAGAAGAAGGCTCCACTCGTTTCCCGGCCAGGTTGAAAGCACTCTGACGGGCGGCTCCGGGCTCAGGTGCTGACTGGACCGCCGACCGAGGCCGACGTCACCCTTCTCGACGCGGCCTAGAGCAGCTTCTCGAAGCGCTCGGCGTCGTCGAACGGGCCGATCACGGCCAATCGCAGCTTGTCCTCCGCGATGAGATCCTGCGCGACGCGCTGCACGTCCTCGGCGGTGACGGCGGAGATCCCCGCGAGCACCTCGTCCGGATCGGGCGCGCGGCGTTCGAGCACTTCCTTGCGCAGGCCGAACATGATCAGGCCCTGCGGGCTCTCGAGTTGGAGCACGAAGCGGCCCTTTGCGAAGTTCCTCGCCTTCTCGAGCTCGTCCGCGGGAACCGGGGCAGCGGCGATGCCCTTCAGTTCCGACGCGATCGTCGTCAGCGCCTCGTCGATGCGGTTGATGTCGACGCCGGCTTGCGAGTAGAGCGAGCCCGCGTCGGTGTAGCTGTGGTTGACGCCGAAGACGTAGTACGCGAGACCGCGCCGTTCGCGCACCTCGGTGAAGAGGCGCGAGGACATCCCGCCGCCGAGAACCGTGGCCACCATCTGCAGCGCGTAGCGATCGGGATGGTCGAGCGGGTAGCTCGGGACGCCCGCGATCACGTGCGCCTGGTCGGACTGCTTGGTGAAGACCTTGACCCGACCGTTCGTGTATCCCTTCGCCGGCTCCGGCGCGCCCGTCGATACCGCCGGCATGTCGCCGAGCAGCTCGTTGACGCGCTCGAGCGCGTCGTCGCCGATGCGTCCCGCGATGCCTACGACCATGCGATCAGGGTGGTACCAGCGCTCGAGGTACGACATGAACGTCTCGCGCGTCGCCGCGCGGACGGTCTCCTTCCGGCCGATGATGTCCCAGCCGAGCGGCTGGTCGCCGTACAAGAGCTCCTCGTACTGGCCGCCGATGAAATCCCGCGGCGTGTCGAAGTACATGTTCATCTCTTCGACGATCACGCCCTTCTCACGGTCGATCTCCGCGCTGTCGAAGCGCGAGTGCCGCAGCATGTCGACGAGCACGTCGAGCGCGACGTCACGATGCTCCGCCGCGCACTTGACGAAGTAGGCCGTCGACTCCTTGCTCGTGAACGCGTTGAACTCGCCTCCAATCGAGTCGATCTCGCCCGCGATCGTGCGCGCGTCCGGCCGGCGCTCCGTGCCCTTGAAGAACATGTGCTCGGAGAAGTGCGCGATGCCGTTCGTGTCGGGGGTCTCGTACCGCGAGCCGGCGGCGAGCATCACCATGCACGTCACCGACTGCGCGTGGGGCAGGTTGGCGGTGAGGACGCGAAGGCCGTTGTCCAGGACGTGGCGCTCGAAGACGCTCATGCAGTCAGTCTCCTCTTCCAGCGATCGGGGACGGGCATGCTCTCGCCGAGCGCGTAGTCGTAGCCGACGAGGACGCTCTTGGCCTCCGCGACGAGGCGGCCGTCGGCACGGAGCTGGTACTCGAGCTCGAAGCTCTTGTTCCCGACGCGCACGGGGCGGACGCCGATGTCGACGACCTCGCCTTCGCCCAGCTGGGAGCGGAAGTCGATCTCCGTCCGCGCGAGGATGACGTCGCGCAGCGGCATCTCCTCGTCCCGGCCGAACCACGCGAGCCGCGCCTGCTCCAGGTACGTCGAGAAGACCGCGTTGTTCACGTGGCCCATGCCGTCGAGATCGCGGAATCGCACCGTCTCGCGGTGCACGAACGGGAACCCCTCCACCCGGTCGATGGTATAGACGCACTGTGGCCGGAGAGATGACCAAGGCGGCGATGGCCGCGCAGCCGGAATGGCTCGCGCAGGTGCCGACGGACAAGCGGCTTCCCGACGGTGCGCGCGTGCTCTTCACCGGTTGCGGAACGTCGTTTCACGCGGCAATGACCGGGGGCGAGGCGGTTCAGGCCCTCGAGCTCGTGCTCGCGCCCGAGCGGGACGCGGATGTGCTCGTGCTCGTCTCGCACGAGGGCGAGACGGAGATGACGCTCGAGGCGGCCCGCGTCTGGCCGGGACCGAGGTGGCTCGTGACCGGCAAGGCGGACGGGCCGATCGCCGAGCTGTGCGACGAGGTGATCGTGTGCACGCCCGCGATCGAGGAGAGCTGGTGCCACACGGCGAGCTACACGTGCGCGGTGGCCGCGATCGCCGCGCTGCAGGGCGAGGACATCTCGTGGCTGCCTGCTGCGGTCACGGAGGCGCTCGCCGCCGACCTACCGCTCGTGGGCGAGCAGGAACGGTTTCTCGTCGCCGGCGCGGGCCGCAACCTTCCGACCGCGCACGAAGCGGTGCTGAAGTTGCGCGAGGGCGCCTGGGTCGCGGCCGAGGTGTACGAGACCGAGCAGCTTTTGCACGGGTACTTCGCCGCGATCGACGAGAGCGTCCGCGCGTTCGTGCTCGACGGTGCTCGCGCCGCCGATGCGGTCGCGGGGCTGGACGCACTCTGCGACGTAACGCTCGTTCCGACGCGCCACCCCGTCGTCGACGTCGTCGTGTTCCAACGACTTACCGCGGCCATCGCCGACGCTCGCGGCCGGAATCCTGATCGCATTCGCCGCGACGATCCGCGCTGGGCGGACGCGGCTCAGCGGTCGCGCAGCCTGTAGACGAAGCGGAGGGCCTGCCAGCGCTCGTCGATCGACGCGCTCTTGTTGTCGACGAGTCCGTGGTCGAGCCCGATTTGCTGCACGGCGTCGAAGTCGAGATCGGTGTCGAGCTTCGCCGCCTTCTTCGGCCACGCGATCCACAGGCCGTCGCTTGCAGCAAGCGTCGCCTTCAGCGTGGGGAATCGTCGCTCGAGCTCCGCCCGCCGCGTCGTGAAGAAGACGAGCACCTCGGCGCCGGGCTTTGCGCCGAGCTTCTGCGAGAGCTCAGGCACTCGCGAGGATCTCGCGCTCCCGCTCGCGCGAGAGCGTCGGGCGCTGCTCGCCCGCCTCGCGGCTCCACGCGAGCGTGTCGCGCGCCGTCTCCTCGATCGGCCTGAACGTGAGACCGGCCGCAAGCGCGCGCGTGATGTCCGCGCGCAGCAGGCCTGCGTACTCCTCTCCCGGCAGCCAGAGCGGCAGCTCCATCCACGGGCCGACGCCGGCGTCGAGCAGCGTCTGGTCGTCGATCCACACCAGCTCCGCGTCGCCGGCGAGGCGCGTGAGCGTCTCGCCGAGGGTCAGCGGTTGCGCCGGCCCCGTCCCGTTGAAGACGCCGCCCGTCCGTTGTTCTGCGAGGTGGACGAGGAACGCGCCGAGGTCGCGCGCGTCGATCAGCTGCACCGGCTGCCCCGGGTCGCCGGGGGCGAGCACCGTGCCACCGTCGGCGAGCCGGCGCGGCCAGTACGTGAACCGGTCGGTGGGATCGTGCGGCCCGACGATCAGGCCCGCGCGCGCGATCGCCGCGCGCTCGCCGAAGACCTCCTGGATGACGCGTTCCGATCCGACCTTGAGGCCGCCGTACTGCTCGGGGTCGAACTCCTCCGGCTCGGGATCGGGCGGCTCGAAGAGCGGCGAGCTCTCGTCGATCGGCTTCGACGTGTCGGAGTACACCGAGATCGTGGACACGAAGACGTAATGGCCGACGTCGACAGCCTCGGCGCGTCGGCGCGTGTGCCGCGGCAGTTGCGTCGGGTCGAGGTCGATCGCTACGTCCCACTGTCGTCCGCGCAGCGGCTCGAGATCGCCGCTGAGATCGAGCTCGATCCGCTCCAGCTCGGGATAGAGCTCCGGATTCGTGCGACCGCGGTTGACGAGCGTGACCTCGTGTGCGCCGGCAGCGTCCACGACGCCGCGACCGAGGAACTTCGTCCCGCCGAAGACGAGGAGCTTCATCCGGCGTACCGTTCGACGACCATGCCGACGGCCTTCGCGCCGAAGCGGATCGCGTCCGCCGGCGCACGCTCGTCGGCGGCGTGGATGAGCGGCGTGAACTCGAACCCGTCCGGCAGGCGCAACGGCAGGAAGCCGTAGGTCTGGATGCCGATGCTCGCGAAGAAGCGGCCGTCCGTGACGCCGGGCTGAAGCAACGGCACGGGGATCGCGTCGGGGTCGAGCTCGCGCAGGACGTCGCCGAGGAGCGACAGTTGCGACAGGTCCGAGTGCTCTGGATACGGATCGTGGCGGATGACCTCGAGCTCGAGATCCGTCCCGACGAGCGACTGCACCTCGCGGATGATGTCGTCGGGTCCGAAGCCCGGCAGCGAGCGGCCGTCGAGCTCGAGCCGCACCTCGGACGGGATGACGTTGATCTTCTCGCCGCCGTGCACGATCGTGGCCGTGACCGTGTTGCGCAGCGCGCGGTCGAGGATCTTCAGCTGCGGGACGGGCGCGCGGAGCGTCAGCTCGGCGAGACGGGGATCGAGCAGCGAGCGGAGCACGAACGACTGCGGCCGCGGAAGCGCGTCCGCCATCCCCTCGATCCACGCGCGCGCCACCGGTGTGACGTGCACCGGAAGCCGCCCGGAGTCGAGCCGGGCCAGGATGCGCCCGAGCTTGCCCATCGCGCTTCCGCGCACGCCCATCGCGGCATGGCCGCCCGGCCCGCGCACCCGGCCGGCGAGCCAGCAGATCTGCTTCTCCGCCACCTGGATGGGATAGAACCGCCGTCCGCCGATCGACTGCGACGCGCCGCCGAACTCGCCGAGCGAGTGCTTCACGCCTTCGAACAGTTCGGCGTGCTCCTGGGCGAGGAAGCGGGCGCCGAAGTCGCCGCCGTTCTCCTCGTCGCTCAGCACCGCGAGAATGACGTCGCCGCGCGGCCGGAGCTCGCCGCGCGCCGCGCGCAGGAACGCCTCCACGATCATGGCCACGCCGCCCTTCATGTCGAGCGCTCCGCGGCCCCACACCCAGCCGTCGACGAGCTCCGCGGCGAACGGGGGGTGCGTCCACTCCTGGCCGGACGTCGTGACCACGTCGACGTGGCCGTAGAGGAGGAGCGGCGGCGCCTCGCCGGCGCCGCGCACGCGCGCGATCAGGTTCGGACGCGCGTCGTCCTTCGCGACGATGCGCGTCTCCACGCCCGCCTTCTCGAGGAGCAGCTGGACGTAGGCGATGCATTCGCCCTCGTTGCCGGGCGGGTTCGTCGTGTCGTAGCGGAGCAGATCGCGGAGCAGCTCTACGACGTCCACTACATCGCCTCCAGCGCTCGGACGAGCCGATCGACCTCTGCGACGGTGTTGTAGTGGACGAAACCGGCACGGACGGCGCCCCCGTCCTCGAGGCCGAGCCGCTTCATCGCCTCGACCGCGTAGTAGTTCCCATCCCACACGGCGATGTCGAGCTGTCCCAGTCGCTCGGCCACGACGCGCGGCGGAACGCCGTCCACGGTGAACGCGAACGTCGGCACGCGGCCGTCCATCGTCGGCAGCCCGTACAGCGTGCAGTTCTCCGGCAGGCACGCGAGGAAGCGCTGGCCGAGCGTGCGCTCGTGCCCGGCGATCGCGTCCCACCCGACCGAGTCGACGTAGTCGACCGCGGCGACGAAGCCCGCGAGCAGCTCGTGCGCGAGCGTCCCGGTCTCGAAGCGATGATGCGCCGGTCGCACCTTGTACGTGCGCCACGACTCGGCGAGGTCGGCGCGCACGTAGGCGAGACCCATGTGCGGGCCGAAGAACTTGTACGGCGAGCAGACGAGCACGTCGACGTCGAGCGAAGCGACGTCGATCGGCCCGTGCGGGGCGAAATGGACCGCGTCCGCCCAGGCGAGCGCGCCGATGCCGTGGGCGAGCTCGGCGACGCGCCGCGCGTCGACGGTCGTACCGACGGCGTTCGACGCGAGCGGGAACGCGACGATGCGCGTGCGGCTGCTCAGCTGGCGCTCGAGGTCGGCGAGATCGAGCGTCGTGTCGTCCGCGATGTCCGCGAAGCGGACGGTGAGATCGAGGTCGTGCGCGACCTCGATCCACGGCGAGACGTTGCCGTCGTGGTCGAGGCGCGTGACGACGATCTCGTCGCCGGCGCTCAGCGTGCGGCCGACCGTGCGCGAGAGCGCGAAGTTGAGCGTGGTCATGTTCGCCCCGAAGATCGTCTCGTCGGGGTCGCACCACAGGAACGACGCCGCAGTCAGGCGTGACTGCGCGACGAGCGCGTCGCTGCGCCGGCTGTTGCCGAAATGGCCACCGAGGTTCGCGTTCGACTCGCGCAGGTACGCGGCAATCGCGTCGATCACCGAGTCGGGGCACTGTGTCCCCCCGGGGCCGTCGAGGAAGGCGGTCGGGCCCTGCAATGCAGTGAAGCGCGCGCGGACGGCGTCGACGTCGAGTGCCGTTACTGCCACGGCAGGACACTACCCTGTCGCCCATGAGCACTCTGGCGCCTCCGAAGGAGCGGCTCGACCGCGGCGAGCGGAGCGGCCTCGGCCGTGCGTGGCGCGTGATCGTGCTGAACGACGACCACAACACCTTCGACGGCGTCGCGTTCGCGCTCTCGTCGGTGCTGCCCGGCGTCGACTTCTCCGCGGGCATGCGTCTCGCGAATCGCATCCACAGCTCGGGGCAGGCGGTCGTATGGTCGGGCGAGCGCGAGCAGGCGGAGCTGTACTGGGAGCAGCTCGCGGGCCACGGGCTGACGATGGCTCCCTTGGAGCAGTAGGAGTGCCGTCCGCACCTGGACCTAGGCTTCGTGCGTGCGGCGCCTCCGTTCGCTGTCTGAGGCAGAGTGCTATGCCCGCTGCTACCGCGGCTGGGAGTCGACCGTGACCCTGGTCAAGCTCGAGCCGCGCCGGCCGCGCTACCCGATGCCCGTTTCCGGGGAGATGCTCCGTCAGATCTTCGAGGAGCGGATCGACGCGCGGGTGGACGAAGAGCTCGACGCTGCGTAGCGCGGTACCGGACGTTCTAGGCCCGGATCTGCGAGTCGTCTTCTGCGGGATCAATCCGGGTCGCGTGTCCGCCGCGGCGCAGGCGCACTTCGCGAACCCGCGCAACGACTTCTGGCGGCTGCTGCATGCAGCGGGCTTCACGTCTCGTCTGTACGAGCCGGCGGAGCAGTTCGAGCTGCTGAAGGAGGGCATCGGCATCACGAACGCGGCGGCCCGGACGACTCCCGGGTCGGGGGATCTCCGCAGAGCCGACTTCGCGGGCGCGGCCGCGCGCCTCGAGCAGATCGACGCGCGCTGGATCGGGTTCGTCGGCAAGGAGGCGTACCGCGGAGCGTTCAACGAGCGTCCCGAGCTCGGCGTGCAGGCGCGGACGCTCGGCGACACGCAGCTCTTCGTCTTGCCGTCCACGTCTCCCGCGAACGCGGCGGTGCCGTGGGACGAGCGCCTACGCTGGTTTCGTCAGCTCGCCGGCTTGGCCGTCTGAGTCGTCCAGCCGAAGCCGTTCCAGTGTCGGAGCATCGCGTCGTCGTTGCCCGGCGCTGACGAGTGCCCACGCGCGCGGGGCGAGCTTCGCTTGAGGCTCAGCTGCGCCAGTGATTCGTGATCGGCGTCCGCCGGTCGCGTCCGAATGCCTTCGGCCGCAGCCGCACGCCGGGCGGCGCCTGCCGGCGCTTGTACTCGGCCCGGTCGATCATCGCCACCGCGCGCTCGACGACGTCTGGGTCGAAGCCGTCCGCCGACAGCTCCTCGAGCGTGCGGTCCTCCTCGACGTACGCCTCCAGCACGCGGTCGAGCGCGGGGTACGGCGGAAGCGAGTCCTCGTCCAGTTGG
>DATBQM010000016.1:0-6901 GCA_036560805.1 Gaiellaceae bacterium
CGCACGGGCGGCGAGCGCGGATCGAGCTCGACCACGATTCGCTCGGCGCCTTCGTGCACGCCTTCGATCGCCTGCCCGACGAGCTCGTCCACCGACCATAACTCGAGATGGCTGTCGATCGCACCGGCCTCGAGACGCGAGACGTCGAGGAGGTTCGCGACGACTCGGTCGAGACGCGCCGCCTCCTCCCGAATGGCGCCGACGAGCGCGGCGTGGTCGCCTTCGTGCAGCTGGAGCTCGTCGCTTGCGAGTGCATCTGCGCTCGCGACGATGGCTGTGAGGGGCGAGCGCAGGTCATGCGACACGGCGCGGAGAAGCGCGGTCTTCACGACGTCGCTGCGGCGGAGCGCCTCCGCCTCCAGCGCCTCGGCCTCGAGCGCGGCGCGGTCGACAGCGACTGCGAGCAACGCGGCGAGCGCCGGAAGAAAGCGCTGGGCGACAGCGGCATCAGGAGTGTCGCCGGCGGGCACGATCAACGTCGCGACGCGGCGGAGTGCGACCTCGACCGGCACGGCGTCCTCGTTGTCGCCGGCCGCCGCGGGGCCCAGCTCGATCCGCGCGGCTCGAACGCCGAGAGCGTCGGCGGCGAGATCCGCGAGCTTCTCCAGCTCGGAGGTCAGCTCGACGCCTCGCAGCAGGTCGCCCGCCGCCTCGGCCAGCACGGCCGCTTCGCGGCGGCGCTGCTCCGCATCCTCCTGACGGCGCCGCGCGCGCGCGGCCAGCGCACTGACGACGACCGCGGTCACGAGATAGACAGCGAGCGCAAGCCAGTTCGCGCCGTCCCGGAGCTGCAACGTGTGCTTCGGCGGCAGGAAGAACCAGTTGAACGCGAGCATGCTCGCGATCGAGACGGCGACAGCGAAACCGAGCCCCCACGCGACTGCGATGGGAAGGACGGCGAAGACGTACAGCACGCCGAGGCTGAGCACCGGCACATACGAATGCAGCAGCTCGATCGCCGCCGATACGACGACGACCGAACCGATGCTCGCCAGGAGCCCGACGACGAAGTCGACGCGCTTCATGGACAGAAGGTACTCCGAGGGGCCGGGGTACCGGCCCCTCGAGCGCTATCCGTGAATCGAGATCAGCAGCGGGATGATCAGGATCGCGACGATGTTCGTGATCTTGATCATCGGGTTGATCGCCGGGCCGGCGGTGTCCTTGTACGGGTCGCCGACGGTGTCGCCGGTGACCGCCGCCTGGTGCGCGGACGAGCCCTTCCCGCCGTAGAGGCCGTCCTCGATCAGCTTCTTCGCGTTGTCCCACGCGCCGCCGCCCGCCGTCATCGCGATGGCGAGGAAGAGGCCGGTGACGATCGTGCCGATGAGCAGGCCGCCGAGCATCTTCACGCTGATGATCCCGACGATGATCGGGAACGCAATGGGCACGATCGCCGGCAGCAGCATGCTGCGGATCGCCGACTTCGTGACGATGTCGATCGCGCGCCCGTACTCCGGCCGTGACGTCCCCTCCATGATTCCGGGGTTCTCGCGGAACTGGCGGCGCACCTCCTGCACGACCTCGCCGCCGACGCGGCCGACCGCTTGCATTGCGAGCGAGGCGAACAGGAACGGCATGAGACCGCCGATGAGCAGGCCGGCGATCACCCACGCGTCGGAGAGCTGGAAGATGACGTGGCTCAACCCCGAGCCCGGCTTCGCCTGCGAGTGGATCCCGTCGGTGTACGAGCCGAACAGGACGAGCGCGGCGAGCGCGGCCGAGCCGATCGCGTAGCCCTTCGTCACGGCCTTCGTCGTGTTGCCGACGGCGTCGAGCGGATCGGTGATGGCACGCACCTCGGGCGGGAGGTCCGCCATCTCGGCGATGCCGCCTGCATTGTCGGTGACCGGGCCGTACGCGTCGAGCGCAACGATGAGGCCGGTCATCGACAGCTGCGCCATGACTGCAACGCCGATGCCGAACAGGCCGGCCAGGTGGTTCGCGAGCAGGATGCCGATCGCGATGACGATCACCGGCAGGGCTGTCGCCTGCATGCCGACGGCGAGTCCTTCGATGATGTTCGTCGCGTGGCCGGTCTGCGACGCTTTCGCGATCGACTTGACCGGGTTCCAGCGCGTGCCCGTATAGAACTCGGTGATCCCGACGAGCAGCGCGGTGATGGCGAGGCCGATGAGCGCCGCGCCGTAGAGATGGCCGAACGAGAACCGGCCGCTCGTGCAGAACGCACGCGTGACCGGGATGAAGATGAGCGCCGAGACCAACGACGCCACGAGAACGGCGCGGTAGAGCGCGTTCATGATGTTGCCCCCGTGGCGCACGCGTGCGAACTGCACGCCGATGATCGACGCGATGATCGACACGCCGCCGATCGCGAGCGGATAGAGGAACAGGTTCTTGCCCGTCCCCGCCGCTGCGCCCGTGACGCCGAGGAGCATCACGGCGACGGCCGTCACGGCATACGTCTCGAATAGGTCGGCGGCCATGCCGGCGCAGTCGCCGACGTTGTCGCCGACGTTGTCCGCGATCACGGCCGGATTGCGCGGGTCGTCCTCCGGGATGCCTGCCTCGATCTTCCCGACGAGGTCGGCGCCGACGTCGGCGGCCTTCGTGTAGATGCCGCCGCCGAGTCGCGCGAACACGGAGATGAGCGAGCCGCCGAATGCCAGGCCGACGAGGTCGTGGATCGCCGAGTGCGACGTGTGGTGAACGAGGCGGACGAGGATCCAGTAGTAGCCCGCGACGCCGAGCAGTCCGAGGCCGACGACGAGCAGCCCCGTGACCGAGCCCGCCCGGAACGCGACGTTGAGCGCCGGCGGGAGGCCGGAGCGCGCGGCTTCGGCCGTTCGCACGTTGGAGCGGACGGCGACGTTCATGCCGATGAAGCCGGCCGCGGCCGAGAACACCGCGCCGATGAGGAAGCCCAGCGCAGTCCCCCAGCCGAGCGAGTGGTAGAAGCCGAGCAGGAGGAACGGGACGATCGCGACGATGGCGATCGTCCTGTACTGGCGGCGCAGGTACGCTCCCGCGCCTTCCTGGATGGCGCGCGCGATCTCCTGCATGCGCTCGTTGCCCGCGGGACGGCCCAGCAGCCAGGTTGTGAGATAGAGGCCGTAGACGATCGCGGCGGCCGCGCACAGGAGCGCGAACAGCACTGCGTGATGCATGAACCAGCTCATCGCTCGAGAGATCTCCTTGTCACAAAGTCAGCGCCGGGGACTCCCGGCGCGGGCGGGATGTTAACGCACCAGCGAGCTGCGAGCGTAGAAAACCAGCAGGGAAACGGGATCCCGCCGGATCCGCCCGGCATAGCGCTCGACCGCGTCCAGGTACAAGCTCGAGGGGTTGTAGCGGAGGAGGGCCGCCCGCTCCGAGGCTGGCGCGCCGGCCGCCCGCAGGAACCGCGCCGCCGCGAGGATGGCGGCTTGTGGGTCGTGGACGTCCCCACGCCCGTACGACGCCCACGTGGCCGGCATGAACTGCATCGGGCCCTGGGCTCCGGCGACGCTCGCCTCCCGTAGCCGGCCGAAGTCGGACTCGACGTAGTTGACGGCGGCGAGAACCTGCCACGCGACGCCGGTGCGCCGCTGCGCCTCGGCGTAGTACGACCGCAAGCGTGCGACCGGAAGCGCCGGGCCGAGGCGGATCGGCGGCCCCTTCTTGTGCGGCGCCAGGCGCAGGAGGTCGCGGCGCGCGCCGACGTCGTCGGCGACGTCGCGAGCGAGGGAGAGCGGGAGCTTCGCGAGGACACCGCGTTCGAGCCGCGGGTCGCGCGCCATGCGGAGCTCGATGCGCTGTTCGCTAACGGCGGCCTGAACGACAGCGGCGGGAGCAGCCCCGACGCCACGCCACTGCGAGATCCCGCGCTGGAGCGCGAGGTCGGCAGCGATGAGCGCCGCGGCGACCGTCAACCCGGGATGCGCTCGCCGGCGGCCACTTGCTCGGCGAAGATCTGCTCCATCGTGGCGCCCTCGGCGTGGCGCGCGATCTGACGCTCGGCCGCGTTCCGCTCGGGGAGGCAGAGCCACGGCGTCGTGCCGAGCTCGTCGGCGACCGGCCGCATCCACTCGAGCAGCTGCTCGAGCCGCGCACGGGCGGGGATCGACTCGCCGCGCTCGAAGTCGATGAGCTCGCCGGAGAGCCCCCAGCGCAGCGCGCGCCAGAGGTTCTCCTCCAGCAGCCGGTGCGGATGCGACGGCAGCGGCTCGCCTTCGTCGAGCGCGCGCGCGATCCGTGCCGTGAGCGAGTAACAGAGCGCGGCGAGCGCGCGCGCCTCACCGAGCTCAGGCTGCGCGTCGCAGATGCGGATCTCGATCGTCGGGAAAACGAGGTGCGGGCGCACGCTCCACCAGATCTGCGTGTGCTCGGTGACGGAGCCGGTCGCGTACAGGAAGCGCACATACGACTCCCATTCGTTCCAGTCGGCGAACGCGTCCGGGATGCCGCAGCGCGGGAACATGCGCGTGAAGATCTCCGTCCGAGTGGAGTGCAGGTGCGTGAACACACCCTCGGCGAACGGCGAGCTCGCGGAGTACGCCAGCAGCTCCGGCAGGTAGTTGCGCAGCGCGCTGTTCACGCGCACCGCGCGATCGGGGCCGTTGATGCCCACGTGCACGTGCAGCCCGAAGGTGTTGTTGCGCCAGACCACGTAGCGGAGGAGCTCGTCGTTGCGGCGGTAGTGCGGCGTGTCGATGATGCGCTGCTCCTGCCATGCGCTCCACGGATGCGTGCCCGTGGATGCAAGTCCGATGCCGAGTGTCTCGGTCAGCCCGCGTAGCTGGACGCGGCGCTCGCCGATCCTCTCGGCCGCCTCGGCGAACGTCTCGCACCGGCCGGTGTGGACCTCGACCTCCGAGGCGATCAACTCGCCGACGAGATTCGGTTCGACCTCGGTTCCCTTCGCCGCGGCCTGCACGTCTTCGAAGCGATTGACGAGGCCCAGCGTCGATGGATCGAGCAGCTGGAACTCCTCCTCGACCGCGACCGTGAAGTCCGGAACGGTCTCGAATGAGGCCCGCGACGTCGCGAGGAGCTCCTCGTACCCGACCTTCTGCTCGTCGCCCACTACAAAAAGGGTAGTAGCAGACGCTCAGCCACGCGCGTCCAGCTCCAGTTCCTCTCCACCGCGTGCCGGGCGGCGAGGCCGAGCGCCTGCCGCTCCTCGGCCGGCAGGGCGAAGAGCTCGCGCAGCCGCCCGCGGAGCGCGTCCGCGTCCCCGGTCGGGAAGGAGGTGAGGTGCGACAGCGCTGGCGGATAGTCGGCCCCGACGCCGGCCGCGATCTCCGCCAGACCGGAGTGCGCGGCCAGGACGGGCGGCAGCCCGGCGGCGGCCGCCTCGGCGGCGACCATGCCGAACGCCTCTGGGAAGATCGACGGCACGACGGAGACGTCGCACAGTGGGAGCAGGTGCACGAGGTGGCGGTGCTCCAGCGCGCCGGTGAAGAGCGTGCCCGGCGGCGCCATCGCCTCGAGCGCGGCGCGGTAGTCGCCGAAGCCGACGACGACGGCGCGCACGTCGAGCCCGCGCAGCGCCTCGAACAGCACCTGTACGCCCTTGTTCTCGATCAGCTTGCCGACGTAGACGGCGGTCGGCACGTCGCGCGCGAACGCCTCCTCGAAGCGCGCCGCGTTACCAGGGTCGGGATGGCGCTCGTCCCCGTCCTGCGGATCGTCCTCCGCCTCCATGATCAGCCGGGCGAACGCCTGCAGCCGGTCCTCGGGCGTGAACTCGTCGAGATCGACGCCGGGCGGGACCTCGTGCACCCGGTCGACGTGACCAACGACGTCCTCGAGCACGGCACGGATGTGCGCGGAGCCGACGAAGATCGCGTCGGCGCCGGCGAGAGCCTCGGCTCCCCACCGCTCGAGCTCCGGGCGCCCGCGCATCGAGTACTCGAGCTCCGACCCGTGCGCCTTTACCGCGTAGCGCGCGCCGCTTGCCGCCGCGACGGGCCCACCGAGCAGCACGTGGTTCGCGAACACGAGGTCCGCGGGCAGCAGCTCGCGCACGGCCGCCGCGTTCGCCTCGACGTAGCGCTCGCGTTCCTCGACCGTGAAGTCCTGGAGCAACCGCGCCTCGAGCCCGTCGTAGCGGTCGAGCACGAACACGGGTAGTAGCCGGTCCGGTAGCTCGGGCACAACGACACGCGCGCTCCCGATGTCGTAGCGCTCGGGATGCCGCTCCTGGCAGACGATGGTGACGTCGTGCCCGCCGTTGCTCCACTCGCGCGCGAGTGCACGCGTGTACACGTTGGAGCCTGTACCTCCTAGGAGGTACCCGTGCCAGATGAGGATGCGCACCGAGGCGAACTACAGCAGGTACCTGGTTCCGCGCGCAGCGCGGTACCGGGTACCTGCCTTTTAGGTCAGATGGAAGTACAGGGCGTAGAGCAATTCCACGGCCGGGTTCGACGTGTGCACCGTCACGTCGGCGGGAGTCTCGAGCAGAGCCTCCGAGTAGTTGAAGATGATCTTCACGCCGGACGCGACGAGGTCGTCGGCGGCGCGCTGTGCGCCGGACGCGGGGACGGCGAGCACGCCGACGATGATGTTCTTGTCGCGGACGCTGTCGCGCAGGCCTCCGTACTCACTGACGGTGACGTGCCCGATCGGCAGGCCGAGCTTCTCCGGATCGGTGTCGAACACCGCAGCGATGTTGATCCCGTGCTCGGCGAAGATCGGCGAGCTCGCGATCGCCTGGCCGAGACGTCCCGCCCCGATGAGCGCGATGTTGTGCTGCCCCTGCGTGCGGAGGATCTTGCGGATCTCACCGAGCAGCGAGTCGATGTTGTAACCGACGCCGCGCTTGCCGAACTTCCCGAACGCAGACAGGTCGCGACGGATCTGCGTCGCGTTGATGTTCGTGTACTCGGCGATCTCCTGAGAGGAGATCCGCATCTTTCCCATCTTCCGCGCCTGCGTCAGCACCTGGAGGTACCGC
>DATBQM010000017.1:0-86536 GCA_036560805.1 Gaiellaceae bacterium
AACCCGCTCGGCGCGCTCGAAGCGAACCCGCGCGTCTCGCAGCACACGCTCCTGCTCGTCAAGATCCACAACCATCTCGACAAGCCTGTCGTCCTTCGCTACTTCTATTGGCTTCAGGACGTCGTCACGCACAAGCTCGGCAACTCGCTGCTGACGTTCCAGCCGATCTGGCCCGACGTGACCCGGACGCTGGGGCATACCACCCAGGTGATCGTCATCTCGGAGTCGCTGGCGATCATCCTCGGCGTCGCAGTCGGCATCTTCTCGGCGATCAAGCAGTACTCGATCTTCGACTACACCTTCACCTCGATCAGCTTCCTCGGGTTCGCCATGCCGACGTTCTGGCTGGGACTGCTGCTCCAGATCGTCTTCGTCGACATCTACCTCCACTGGCACGTGCGGATCTTCTACACCTCGGGCTTGAACCAGCCCGGCGTCAACAGCACGTGGAGCCTCGACCGCCTGCAGCACATCGCGCTACCGGTAGTGACGTTGTGTGTCGTGAGCTTCGCGCTGTACAGCCGGTACATGCGCGCCTCGATGCTCGACGTGATCAACAGCGATTACGTTCGGACCGCGCGTGCGAAAGGCCTGCCGGAATGGCGTGTGATCACGAGGCACGTCGTGCGGAACGCGCTGATCCCGGTCGTGACCGTTGCGGCGCTGAACCTCGGAGGACTGCTCGGCGGCGCGATCGTCACCGAGACGATCTTCAGCCTCGACGGCTTCGGCTACTACTTCATCCAGAGCCTTCAGAACTCGGACTACTACGCGGTGATGGCGTATCTCCTGGTCACGTCGATCATCATCATCGCGTTCAACTTGTTCGCCGACGTTCTGTACGGCTACCTCGACCCGCGCATCCGTTATGACTGAGCCGGCATCGGGCCACCTCGGCCCCTCGAACCGGGTCGCGCCGATGGAGCAGACGATCGATGGCATCATCCCGGCCCCCGACGGCCTCGAGGAAGCGACAGCCGCCGCTGCCGGGCTCGAGCTCGAGGTCCGGAGCCAATGGTCGTACGCGCGGCGGAGGTTCCTCCGCCACCGGCTGGCGATGTTCGGCGTCGTCGGGCTCGTGATCATCTTCGGCGCCGGCATCTTCGCCAACTTCGTCGCGCCCTACTCGCCCGACCAGATCGATCTCACGAACATCCTGCACGGGCCGACGTCGATCGGCCATCACTGGCTCGGAACCGACGAGATCGGCCGCGACTATCTCAGTCGCATCATCTGGGGCATCCGCACGTCGCTCGAGGTCGGTATCTTCGTCGCCGTCGTCTCGTCGATCGTGGGGCTGGTCATCGGTGCGGTCGCAGGCTATTACGGCGGCGTGCTCGACAACCTGCTCATGCGCCTGACCGATCTCGTGCTGACGCTTCCGGCGCTCGCGATCCTCCTGACGGCGGCGGCGCTGCTCGGCCAGGGAAGCCAGTGGCGTGTCTCGTTCATCCTCGCCGCCTTCTTCTGGACGGGGATCGCGCGCATCGTTCGTGGCGTGTTCCTCTCGCTGCGCGAGAAGGAATACGTCGAGGCCGCCAAGGCGTCGGGTGCGGGGGACAGCCGGATCATGTTCCGTCACATCCTTCCGAACACCCTCGGTCCGGTGATCGTGAACGGAACGGTTGCCGTCGCGGTCGCGATCATCACCGAGGCCGCGCTCTCGTTCCTCGGGTTCGGCATCAAGCCTCCGACCCCGTCGCTCGGCAGTCTCACCGCATCAGGTCAGACGAACCCGCAGCAGTGGTGGCTCACCCTCTTCCCGGGGCTCACGATCGTCGCCATCACGCTGTGCGTCAACTTCGTCGGAGACGGGCTACGCGACGCGCTCGACCCGCAGCAGCGGAGAATTCGTGCCTGAGCCGCTCCTCTCGATCCGCGACCTGGCGGTCGAGTTCAGGACGGAGGACGGCGTCGTGCACGCGGTCGACGGGATCTCCTACGACGTCTTCCCCGGGGAGACGCTCGGGATCGTGGGCGAGTCGGGCTCGGGCAAGAGCGTGAGCACGATGGCGCTGCTCGGGCTCATCCCCCAGCCGCCGGGACGGATCGTCAGCGGAACGGCGATGTTCAACGGCGTCGATCTGCTGAAGTTGAGCTCGCGGGCGCTTCGGCGGTTCCGCGGCGACGAGGTCGCGATGGTCTTCCAGGATCCGATGACGTCGCTGAACCCGGTGCTCAAGATCGGCTTCCAGCTCGGCGAGGCGATCAAGACGCACTACCCGAAGGAGTCCAACGACACGGTCAAGAAACGTGTCGTCGACCTGCTCCGCCTCGTCGGCGTTCCCAATCCGGACGTTCGCGCCGACCAGTATCCGCACGAGTTCTCCGGCGGCATGCGCCAGCGCGCGATGATCGCGATGTCGATCGCGAACTCGCCGTCACTCCTCATCGCCGACGAGCCGACGACCGCGCTCGACGTGACGATTCAGGCGCAGGTGCTCGAGGTGCTGAAGACCGTCCAGGGGGAGACCGGAGCAGCCACGATCCTGATCACGCACGACCTCGGGATCGTCGCCGAGCTGTGCGAGCGCGTGATCGTGATGTACGCCGGCCGCATCGTCGAGGCCGGCGACGTTCATTCCATCTTCCGCGCGCCGCGTCACCCGTACACGATCGGGCTCATGGACAGCCTGCCCAAGCTCACCGAGGACGAGGAATGGCTTCGTCCGATTCCCGGGGCTCCGCCGTCGCTCATCAATCGGCCGTCCGGCTGCGCCTTCAATCCTCGTTGCTTCCTGTCTCAGGGCCGCGCGCGCTGCCGTCAGGACGTCCCCCTGCTCCAGGACGCCGGGGAGTCCGGGCACATCGCCGCCTGCCACTACTCCGAAGAGCTGATCGGGTACGAGTCGAAGTTCTCCGGGCGGGTGACCGCGTGAGCGAGCAGGCGGCACGCGAGCTGGACACGGCGGGCGAGCCGCGCGCGCTGGGCCAGGAGATCCTCCGGATCGAGAACCTCGTCAAGCGCTTCCCCATTCGTGCGGGTCTGCTGAAGCGCGAGGTCGGGCAGATCCATGCCGTCGACGACGTCAGCCTGTCGATCGTGGCAGGGGAGACCATCGGCCTCGTCGGAGAGTCGGGATGCGGAAAGACGACGCTTTCGCGCACGATCATCAAGCTCGTCGAGCCGACGTCCGGAAAGATCATCTTCAACGGTCGCGACATCACCGGCTACACGCGCCGTGAGATGCGCGACGTCCGCCGTGAGATGCAGATCGTGTTCCAGGACCCGTACGCATCTCTCAACCCGCGGATGACGGTGCGGGACATCATCGGCGAGCCTCTGCGGATTCACGGCTCGTACAAGGGCCAGCGCGGGCGGCAGCGGGTGGACGAGTTGCTCCGGACGGTCGGTCTCTCGCCGGAGCACGCAAATCGGTTCCCGCACGAGTTCTCGGGGGGCCAGCGGCAGCGTATCGGTGTCGCGCGCGCTCTCGCCTTGAACCCGCAGATGATCATTCTCGACGAGCCCGTGTCCGCGCTCGACGTCTCGATTCGAGCGCAGGTCGTCAACCTGCTCGAGTCCCTCCAGCGCGACTTCGGGCTGACCTATATCTTCGTCGCGCACGACCTCTCCGTCGTCCGCCACGTCTCCGACCGCGTCGCGGTCATGTACCTCGGCAAGATCGTCGAGATCGGCGACAAGCGTCAGATCTACACCGAGCCTGCTCATCCGTATACGCAGGCGCTGCTCTCGGCCGTTCCGATCGAAGAGCCGTCCCAGCGTGGGCGGAGGAAGCGGATCGTGCTCGAAGGCGATGTCCCGAGCCCTGCGAATCCGCCGTCGGGCTGTCACTTCCGTACGCGGTGCTGGAAGGCGCAGCCGATTTGCGCGGAGGAGGAACCGGCGCTCGTCGACCGTGGTCAGGGCCATCCCTCGGCGTGTCACTTCGCCGAGATCGTGCGCCCGCTCGACCTGGTCGACGCGCACACGGGCGCGTGACGCGAAGGCTGCTCGTCGTCGCCGCGCTCGTGGCGACAGTCGCGTTCGTCGGCCCGGCCTCGGTGAGTGCGGGCAACGGGAACCAGCCCGACGTTCAGGGCATGGGGGGCGGATATCTCCCGCAGTGCCTGAAGTTCACGGAGCTGAAGGAGTGGAACTGCTACCTCGACGGGATGAAGCGCGTCGTCCTCGCGTCGAAGAACCCGGCGAGTCTTCTTCCCGATCTCGACGTTCTCTCTCGCAACACGGGCGGCTACCTGGCGGCGAGCTGCCACATGATGATGCACGTCATCGGCCGCGACTATGCGCTCGTACACCACGTCACGCTCGAGACGCTTCAGCAATACCTCCCTCACTCGAACGATCCCGGATGCTCGGCCGGCTTCGGGATGGGTCTCGTGATGGGCCTGAGCTCGGCGATAACGCTCGGCGGCCCGAAGGGCGCGAATGCGATCTGCGGCAAGGCGCCGACGAGGTTTCGCAACTACTCGTGCTATCACGCGCTCGGCCACGCGTACATGCGCTACTACCACGGTCAGCTGTCGTACAGCTTGAAGTCGTGTAATGCGCTCGGGTCGCAGGCGCTCGATTGCGTGCAGGGAGCCTTCCACGACTACTGGCTCGGGCTCAGCGGACAGGACGGCGCGAAGTACACGCACGGCCTGCCGCGGACCGCGCGGCAGCTTTGCGCGCGCGAGCCCGTGCGCGACGCGGTGGCGTGCTGGTTCCGGTACTACGTCACGATTCCACCGAAGCGCACGCCGAGCTCGGCGAGTCGGATCGAAGCTCTCTGCACGGGCTTGCGCGACGCGCGGCGATTCGGGTGCATCGCGTCTGCATCCGTCGTCTCGAGCTCCGATCCGGGTGTCCAGTTCGACGTCTGTCGCCGGCTGCCGGCCGACGACGTCGTCGCCTGTCTCCACGGCGTCGGATACGTGGACATCCCGCCTTCGCTCAGCTCGCTGGTCTCGTTCATCGGGCGCTGCAGCACGCTTCCCGCCGGCACACGCGCGGCGTGCTTCGTCTGGGTCGGGACCGCAATGGGTGTGATGACGAACGGTTCGTTTGCGAAGTCCGGATGTCCCAGCCTCCACTCGCCGTCCGCCCGCGCCGACTGCGTGGCCGGCGTGAAGCTCATGAGCCAGCCGCTCGTCACGTTCGCCTAGCGCGCGACCGTCCCTCCCGGGTGCGCTGCTGCCATTTCCGCTTCTCCTCGCGCCGCAGACGGGCGTCGGAGCGCATGGCGATCGCTCGCAGCTCGCGCTGCAGCTTGAGCCAGCTCTGATGCCGGTCACGCGACAACGCTCCCGAGGACAGCGCCGCCTGCACCGCACAGCCCGGCTCGGTGGCGTGCCCGCAGTTCGTGAACCTGCACTGCAGCGTGAGCTGCTCGATGTCCTCGAACGCCGCCTCGACCGCGCCTGCGCCGCCGTCCCACAGCTGCAGCTCCCGCAGCCCCGGCGTGTCGATCACGATCCCGCCGCCCGGCAGCAGGATCAGCTCGCGATGCGTCGTCGTGTGCCGCCCCTCGTCGTCGTCGATGCGCGTCTCCTTCACCGCCATGAGCTCGCGGCCGGCGAACCGGTTCACGAGCGTCGACTTGCCGACGCCGCTCGACCCCAGCAGCACCGCCGTCGTCCCGTCGGCGATGCGCGCACGTAGCGCCTCGCAGCCCTGGCCGCTGACGGCGGAGACGACGTGGACGGGAACGCCGACGGCGACGGCCTCTACCTCCGCGACGAGGGGCCATGGATCGTCCATCCGATCCGCCTTCGTCAACACGATCTCGGGTGTCGCGCCGCTCTCCCAGATCGTGACGAGGTACCGCTCGACGCGGCGCGGCTCGAGGTCGGGCCCGAGCGACGTGACGACGAACGCGACGTCGACGTTCGCCGCGAGCGTCTGCGACTCGGACGTCAGCCCCGCCGCCTTCCGCACGATTGCGCTGCGGCGCGGCAACACAGTGCGCACCATGGCACCGGCCAGGCCGACCCAGTCGCCGACCGCGACGTCGACGCCGTCGTACACGAGCCGCCCCGGCAGCCGCGCGCGCACGTTCCCGTGCGCCGTCGCCACGTCGAACGCGCCGCGGTGGGCGGCGACGACGCGGCCGGGCTCGAGCCCGTGGTCCAGATTGTCGGCGAGCTCGGCGTTCCAGCCGAGCGCACCCAAGTCGATTCCAGGCAACGCAGATCTCCTTCGAGATGGAAAGGGACGCCGCGCGTCGTCCCTGCGAAGGAGGCGCCGGCGCTAGGTCGCGAAGACCGAGGAGGCGGCACGCACAGTTGTCATGTTGTCGACCTCCTCTCGCCGGGGAACCTGGACAGCCGCGAAGGTTAGGCGGCGGGCGCCCATCCGTCAAGCGCGGGCTCGCCCCCGAACTGTCGCCGGATGTGCGACACGGCGAGCACGCGGCGCACGCCGCGCGTCTGGACGAAGACCCATTGATCGGCAGCAGGCAGCGACGAGAGGAGCCAGCGCCCGTCGGGTGACCATGCGATTCCGGCCGGTCGGCTCGGCGCGACGAAGAGCGTGCGCAAATGCCCGCGCGACAGGACGAGGACGCCGTTGCCGCGCAGCATCGCGAGCCGTCCGTCCTTCGCGAACGCGAGCGCACGCACGCCTGCGACTCGGAACGACTCGGAACGCCCATTTGCGACCGAGAACAACACGACCTCGTGCGCGGCGGCGAGCGCGATCGTGGCGTCGTTCGGAGACCACGCGATGTCGCGCACGCCGGCGTACGGCTCGGACAGCCGCGACACGACGCCGTGCTCCGGGTTGAAGATCGTCAGCCGTCCGCGCACGTCCACGTACGCGAGCACGTGCTTGCTCGTCCCGGGCTCCCACGCCGGCGCTACGCGGCGCGCAGGAGGCAGCCGCCGGTCGCCGGTCCCATCGCCGGCGACGACGTGCAGCCGACTCGTCGTGAAGTACGCGATGCGCGTGTCCGTCCGCGTTCCGCCCCAGCGCGGCGAGCTGATGAGCGGACGCGCGAGCTGCCAGTGGATCTTCCCCGTCGCCGGCTCGACCGCTGCGAGCTCGTCGTTCGACGCGGCGACGACGAAGAGCGCGTGCGGCGACCACGACGCCTGGTCGTATGTGCCGAGGCGGCGCGTCGAACCGTCCGCGGAGACGACCCACGTTCCACCCGCGCCGCTGACGAGCAGTCGGCCCGGAGACGGCAGCTTGAACAACGCGGGCTGCGCGCCCTCGATGCCGATCGAGCGCCGCACGGCATTGACGACCGCACGCCCAGGCGGCGAGAGCGCCGCAGCAACCGCGGCCGCGACGCCCGCCGCGGCCACGAGGAACACGGGGCTACGCCGGCGCCGCCGCACCTCCCGCGCTGCGAACGCCGGGCAGACGACGTCCCACGCCCGCTCCTCGGCCTCGGTGTCTGCCGACACTGCGTCGAAGAGCCGCTTCATTCCCGAAGCGCCTCCTGGAGCCGGTCGAGGCCGCGCCGCAGGCGCGAGTTGACGGTGCCGCGCGGCAGGTCGAGGAGCCGCGCGATCTCGCCCGGCGTGTACTCGAGCATGTAGCGCAGGACGATCACCGCACGCTGTTCCGGCTGCAGGAGCGCGAGGCCCGCCGCGAGCGAGCGCGCATGCACCGGCTCCTCGCGCTCGGCCGCCACGGGCTCCGGGCCGTCCCCGAACGTCTCGCGGCGCAATGCGCGGGCGCGCGCCCAGTCGATGGCTCGGTTGACGACGATGCGGTGCAGCCACGGGCCGAACGGGCGCCGCCGGTCGAACCGGTCGAGCGCACGCACGGCGGCGAGGAAGGACTCCTGTGCGATGTCCTCGGCTGCGGCCGCGTCGCCGACGACGAGGAGCGCCGCGCGATAGGCCCGCGGCCAGTGGCTCCGGAACAGCTGCTCGAACGCCTCCACCGAGCCGCGTTGCGCGTCCCGGATGAGCGCGCGCTCAGTCCGGTCGCCGGCAACCGGCAGGTCCAGCCTGAGGGCACCTGCGTTGGAGGACACCGTCCCTATACGGTTACACAGCCGTGAGAGGTCCGTTGACCGACAGCCAGCTCGCGCTCTTCGACGAGCTCTACTTCGGCGTCGTCACGACGCTCCGCCCCGACGGCTCCCCGCAGACCACCGTCGTCTGGGTGGAGCGGGACGGCGACACGGTCTCGTTCAACACCGCGTATGGGCGCGCAAAGCCGGGGAACCTCGAGCGCGACCCGCGCATCTCAGTCCTCGTGACTGCCCCGGACTTCTACCACTGGGTCGCCGTCGACGGCCGCGCCGAGCTGACGACGGACGGTGCGGAAGAGCAAATCGACCGGCTCAGCCGCAAGTACGACGGCAAGCCCTGGCCCTACGTCGAGGGCCAGCGACGTGTTCGGGTACGCGTGGTACCCGAACACGTCACCGCCTACGGCGTCTAGCCGATGCCGAGGTCCGAGAGGATCTCCTTCGCCGCGCGCTTGCCTTCCTCGGCTCCGCCTTCCATGAAGCCCTGGAAGTCGGTCGAGCAGTGCTCGCCGGCGAAATGGACATTGCCCTGCCGCACGCCCTCGTAGCCGCTGAACGCGGTGTACTGCCCGACCTTCCAGTACGAATACGAGCACAGGAGGTTCGGGTCGGTGAACGGCGTCGCCAGCATCGCCTTGCCGTTCCAACGCGAGCTGATGCCCGGATAGATCGCCTCGAGCTGCTTCAGATACGACTGCACGGCCTTCTTCACGTTCGGGTTGTTCGCCGTCGTCGTGTACGGATTCGACTGGCCGAGCGACGTCGCGACGTTCGCACCGGGATACTCGACGAGGATCCCCGTCGCGCCCGACTGCCCGCGCGTGACGTCCCAGCCGCTCTCGAGGGGCAGGTCGGTGTAGATCGACCCGGTGCTGCCCTGCGCATTCCAGAGGCGGGACGTGAACTGGACGTTGAGCTTCGCGTTGTGGCCCGAGCCGAGCTGCGTGATCGCGGTCTGCTTGAGCTGGTCGAAACCGGCGTTCGAGTAGTCGAGCGTCCTGAGCACCGAGAAGCTCATACAGAGGATCACCTGGTCGGCGGTGATCGACGTCCCGTTCGAGAACGCGACCTTGATCGAGCCGTCGCTCTTCAGCGCGATCGACGACATCCGATAGCCGAGGTGGATGCTCCCGGCCGGAAGCGCATTCGCGATCGCGATCGGCAGGCTCGAGTTGCCGCCGGCGATGTGATAGCGCTCGTCCGACTGGCCGAGCACGCTGAAGCCGTTAGGCGGCTGGAAGCCGAGCAGGTAGACGAGGTTCAGCGACGACTGGTCGGTCGTCTCGGCCCCGTACTCCTCGTTGTACGCGGAGTTGAGCAGGGTGCCGAACTTCGAGCCGAGCCCGCCGGGAACGTAACTCGCGATCCAGTCGTGCACCGACGTCTCGTCGAGCATCTGACCGGTCGGCGTGGAGCTGTTGTAGAGCGTCGGATAGCCCGCCGCCTTCACCTGCTGCTTGAGGACCCTCGCCACGCCCTGGAAGTCGGCGGCGGCCTCGGCCGGCGTGTAATCCGCGCCGAAGATCCAGTTCGTGTCCTCGGTCCCCGAGGGCTGCGCCGCCAGGAGATCGACCGTGGCGAGACTGAAGCGGCTCGCGAGGTTGAGAATCTGCTTGTGGCCCGAGTCGATCAGCTCGCCGCAGAGCTCCGCCTGCTGGCCGTTATCCCAGAAGTTGTGCCCGAACTCGGTCCAGTCGGAATGCATGCGGCCGCCGATGCGGCTCGACGACTCGTACACGTCGGCGTACACGCCCTTGTCCTGCAACACGAGCGCGGCATGGAGCCCCGCGATGCCGCCGCCGATGATGGCGACGCGCGCATTCGTCCCGCCCCGTGCTGCGTGGGCGTGCTCGGTGAAGTACGCGGAGCCGGCCATTACGCCGGCGCCGGCGACGCCGGCCCGCTTCAGGAACTCGCCGCGATCGTACGCGGCGACCTCGGCTCGCCGGCCCTGCAGCTCGGCGACCGGAATCCCCAGCCGGTCGGCTTCACGGTGGTCGTCCGCGAGCCGCCGCAGGGCACGGAGAAGAGGTGTCCTCGGCATGGTCGCAACATCTGAGATTCGCGGCCAGAAGTCAAGACCATTGACGGAATGCGTCATTTCTTGGTACGACTCCCGCGCATTGCGCAGGGTGGACGCCGAGAAGCTCGAGCCGCCGCGAGGCCCGGTCGCCCCGGCGCGGACGGTCGACGACCTCGACCGGCGCATCATCGAGGAGCTCCAGGCGAACGGGCGAGAGTCGTTCCGGCGCATCGCCGTCCGCCTCGGTGTGTCGGAAGCAACGATCCGCTCGCGGTACGCGCGGCTGACGAGCGCGGGAATCCTGCAGGTCGTCGGCGTCACCAACCCGCTCGGGCTCGGCTTCGACCAGGCGCTCGTCGGCGTCAAGACGTCGGGGCCGCCGGAGCGCGTCGCGGACGAGATCTCGCGCTGGCACGAGGCCGACTACGTCGTCATCGTCGCGGGTCAGTTCGACATCGTCGTCGAGGTCGTCGCCGCGACTAGGCGGGAGCTCCTCGACCTGACCAACCGGATGCGCGCCCTCGACGGCGTCGTGTCGACGGAGACGTTCTTCTATCTCGAGATGTGGAAGCAGCTCTACGACTGGGGGACCCGTGGCACTTGACCTGCGCGCAGCTGCGCGCGACCACCTCTGGCTGCACTTCACGCGCATGGGCGCCGCCGAGCCGCCAATCATCGTGCGCGGCGACGGGTGCTACCTCGAGGACATCGACGGCAACCGCTACCTCGACGCGCTCGCCGGCCTCTTCGCCGTCCAGGTCGGCTACTCGTACGGCGAGGAGATGGGGCAAGCCGCGCTCGCCCAGATGCGCGAGCTGCCGTTCTACACGAATTGGTCGTACGCGCATCCGCGTGCAATCGAGCTCGCACACGAGATCGCCCAGCTCACACCGGGCGACCTGAACCGCGTCTTCTTCGTCTCCGGGGGATCGGAGGCGGTCGAGTCGGCGTGGAAGCTCGCACGGCAGTACCACCAAGCGCGCGGCGAGCGCCGCTGGAAGGCGGTATCCCGCCGGCTCGCGTATCACGGCACGACCATGGGGGCGCTCTCGATCAACGGCATCGCGGCGCTGCGCGCCCCGTTCGAGCCGCTCGTCCCCGACGTCATCCACGTGCGCAATACGAACCGCTACCACCGGCCGGCCGACGAGACCGAGGAGGAGTTCACCGCGTTCCTCCTGGAGGATCTCGAGTCGTCGATCGTGCAGGCGGGGCCGGAGACGGTTGCGCTCGTGATCATGGAGCCGGTGCAGAACGCCGGCGGCTCGTTCATGCCGCCCGCGCGGTACTGGCGCGGCGTTCGCGAGATCTGCGACCGCTACGGGATCCTGCTGTGTGCGGACGAGGTCATCACCGGCTTCGGCCGTCTCGGCTCCTGGTTCGGTTCCGAGCTGTATGACATCCGTCCGGACATCATGACCTGTGCAAAGGGCCTCTCGTCCGCGTACGCGTCGATCGGAGCAGTGATCGCCGCGGATCACATCGTCGAGCCGTTCATGAGCGAGGCGTCGATGTACGCGCACGGCATCACGTTCGGCGGGCATCCCGTCCAGTGCGCGATCGCGCTGAAGAACATCGAGATCATGAAGCGCGAGCGCGTCGTCGAGAACGTGCGCGACAACGGCGACGCGTTCCGATCGACACTCGCGCAGCTGCTCGACCTGCCGATCGTCGGCGACCTGCGCGGGACGGGCTTCTTCTATGCGCTCGAGCTCGTGAAGGACAAGGAGACGAGGCAGACCTTCGACGACGACGAGTGCGAGACGCTGCTGCGGGGCTTCGTCTCGCCGCGGTTGTTCGAAAAGGGCCTCATTTGCAGGGCAGACGACCGCGGCGACCCCGTGATCCAGATCTCGCCACCGCTGATCGCGACGCAACGGGAGTTCGACGAAATGACCGGAATCCTTGGGGAGGTGTTGACCGAAGCATGGCAACGCATGGAGTAGAGGTCGAGCAGACGACGAGGCTCGCGCTGCAGGAGAAGGGCAAGCTGATCAAGTCGCTGAGTCGCTTCGACATGGTGTTCTTCAGCATCTGCGCATTCGTCGGGCTGGACACGCTCGGCACCGTCGCGAACAAAGGACCGCAAGGATTCTTCTGGCTCGTGGTGCTGGCGCTCGTGTTTGTCGCGCCGTACATGCTCCTGATCTCGGAGGTCGGGAGCGCGTTCACGCAAGAGGGCGGCCCGTACGAGTGGACGAAGCTCGCGTTCGGCCGCCTGCACGGCGGTATCGCCGCGATCCTGTATTGGGTGACGAACCCTCTCTGGGTGGGCGGCTCGCTCGCGTTCATCGCGACCAGCTCCTGGAGCGCGAACGTCTTCAAGATCGGGAACGGCTCCGTCGGCGACTACGCCTTCAAGCTGATCTTCATCTGGATCTCCATCGGCGTCGCCATCGTCTCGCTCCGGTACGGGAAGTGGATCCCGAATGCGGGAGCGATCCTCCGCGGCGTCGTCCTCGGGTTCTTCTCGTTGACGGTCATCATCTACGGCGTCAAGCACGGCGTCGCGGGCTTCGCCGGGTCGCAGCTGAGCCCGACGAGGGCGATCTTCTTCGGCCTCGTGCCGCTTCTGCTCTTCAACTACGTCGGCTTCGAGCTCCAGAACGGCGCGGCCGAGGAGATGGAGAACCCGCAGAAGGACGTACCGCTGTCCATCCTCCGGAGCGGGATCACCGGCGTGCTGATGTACGCAGTGCCGATCTTCTGCATTCTTCTCATTCTCCCGGCCAAGGCCGTGACGGGAATCGGCGGCTTCATCGACGCGGTCACTCTCGTCTTCCACGGGGTCTACGGCGGTGCCGCGCACGGGCTGCTCATCGTCATGACACTCTGTTTCGTCGGCGCGCTCGTCACGTCCGGCGCAGTGTGGATGATCGGCTCCGACCGCATCCAGGCGGTGGCGTCGTACGACGGTGCGTTCTTCCCGTTCTTCGGCGTGTTCAACAGAAAGCTAGGGACCCCGGTACGCGTCAACGTCATGTCCGGGATCGTCTCGAGTGCCTTCTGCATCGTCGCGCTTGCCGCATTCAATGGCGGGGCGAATGCGAAGTTCGTCGTCGTGCTCGACATCGCCATCTCGACGACGCTCCTGTCGTACCTGTGGATCTTCCCGGCAGCGCTGAAGCTCCGGTACTCGCACCCGCACGTCCATCGTCCGTATGTCCATCCGTGGGGAATGAAGGGGATCTGGGTCTCGACCGTGTTGACGACGTTCTGGATCCTCCTCGGGTCGTGGGTCGCCGTGTTCCCCGACACGCTCGAGCGGCTCTTCGGGGTCGGCTACAACTTCAAGGATTCGTGGAGCGTTTCGCAAGCGACGTTCGAGGTGCTGACGCTCGGAACGCTCGTCGTCATCGTCGCCTTCGGGCTCGTCGGCTACTGGTTCGGGTCGGGTGTCCGCGCCCAGACCATCGACGTTCCGATCGAAGCGGGGGTTGCGCCGGCCGTAACCTGACGGGGTGCGCGTAACGATCTGCGACGTCGGGCCCAGGGACGGGCTGCAGAACGAGCCCGGGTCCCTGGCGCCCGCCGTTCGCGCCGAGCTGATCGGGAGGCTGGCCACGGCCGGCCTCCCGCGGATCGAGGCCGTCAGCTTCGTTCGCGACGACCGCGTCCCGCAGATGGCGGGCGCAGAGGAGGTGGTCGCGGCTGCGGAGCGCGACGGCGCCGAGCTCTCCGGGCTCGTCCTCAACGAGCGCGGCTTCGAGCGGTTCGCCGCAACGTCGCTCGACCGCGTGAACGTGACGTTCGCGGCGACCGAGAGCTTCAACCAGAGGAACGGAAACATGCCCCTCGCGGACGCCGTCGCCCAAGCCGAGGCCATCGTGGACATGGCTGGGGTCTGGCCCCGGACAGTGACCATTTCGGTCGCGTTCGGCTGCCCCTTCGAGGGACGCGTCGATCCCGGCATCGTGGCGGACCTCGCCGCGCGCTTCGCGGGACGCGCCGAGGTCGTGCTCGCCGACACGATCGGCGTCGCGACGCCGTCGCACGTGCGCGCGCTCGTCGCGCAGACCGGTGCCGACGGATTCCACGGCCACAACACGCGCAACACCGGCTATGCGAACGCGCTCGCCGCGATCGAGGCCGGCGCGCGCCTGCTCGACGCGTCGGTCGGCGGCCTCGGCGGCTGTCCCTACGCCCCGAACGCGACGGGCAACATCGCGACGGAGGACCTCGTCTACCTCCTCGACGGCGAGGGGATCGAGACCGGCGTCGACCTCGATGCACTCATCGCCGTCTCGCGGTGGCTGGAAGAGCTCCTCGGGCGCCGGCTCGAGGGGTACGTCTACAGGGTCTGATGCGCGAGATCCGCGTCGTCTGGGGATTGCTTCTCGCGGAGGAGCTGGCCGTCCTCGTCACGTACTCGCGGCTGCCGGCGCACGATCTCTACGACGTCCGCGGCAGCGGCATGCACCTCGGTCTCAGCCGCGTCGTCGTCGAGCTGAATTTCCCGGACGCGCTCATCGCGCTCGGGGTCCTCGGCGTCATCGCGCCGCTCATCTCCCCGGCGCTGCGCTGGCTCGCAGCCGCGGCCGCGGTGCTCTGTCTCTACGCCGTCCTACCGGGCGTCGTGCAGCAGAGCGACCTCGACGCACGATGGGAGAACGCGATCCCGGCGATCGGAGTCGGTCTTGCATTCGCGCTCACGTTCCTCACGCGGCGTCCCGCGCCGTCACGGCCGCGCGGCGACCACGTCCGCTGGGTCGTCGGCGCCCTCCTCGTTCTCATCGCGTCTCCCTGGATCGCCGCTGCGCTCGGCTTCTACCTCGACGGTGTTCCCATTCTCGGTTGGATCTTCCAGACGGGAAGGCTCGCGAGCTTCCACGACCCGCTCCATCACGCCGTCCATCACGGGATCCACCACGGGCTGCAAGGGCTGCTCTTCGCCCTCTCGGCGCTGATCCTCTCGCGCGTGCCGAACCGCGTCTCGCTCTATCTCGCGCTGATGTTCGCGTTCGGCGCGGCCAACATGCTGAACGACGGCTGGCTCGAGCAGGTAGTCGAGCGCGGCTGGAGCTCGCACCAGGTTCCGAGCGTGCTCGGCTTCGCGATCAACTGGCTTTGGGGCCTCGTTCTAGTCACCGCCCTGGGAATCTGGGCGGCGGCGAGGGGTAGCGCGGCCGCTCGCCGTCCACCGTGAGCGGCGGAGCGACGGTGATGCCGTCCCCGAGCTCTTGGAAGATTCCGAGGGCCGCTGCGTGCTCGTCCGCCATCGCCTCGGCGACCGTGCGTACCCGCGCGGCAGGGACGCCGGCGTCCACGAGCAACTGTTCCCACTCGTCGAGCGGCCGCCCCGCGAGGGCGCCCTCGATCGCGCCGCGCAACGCGTCGCGGTTTCGCACCCGGTCGGGATTCGTCCGGAAGCGCGGGTCGTCGTCGAGCTCGAGCACGGCGCGTAACCGCTGCCACAGCGCGTCGCTGCCGGCGGCGATCATCAGCCCCCCGGCGAACACCTCGTACGGTGCGATCAACGGGTAGGCGGTGCCGTGGCGGCCGGGCGTCTCGCCCGTCGCGGCGAAGCCGGCGATGTGGCCCGCGAGGAGCGCGAGGCCGGTCTCGTGGAGCGAGACGTTGATAGTCGCGCCGCCGCCGCCGCGCAGAAGCGCGGCGAGCACGCCGATCGCGGCCCACTGCCCCGTCGCGAAGTCGATGAGCGAGACACCGACGCGCACCGGCGGTCCGTCCGGCTCGCCCGTGACGCTCATGATCCCCGTCGCCGCCTGGACGAGCGGGTCGTAGCCGGGGCGCCCGGCGTACGCGCCGACGGAGACGTGGATGAGCGCCGGCTTGCGCGCGCGCAGCGAGGCCGCGTCGAGTCCGTGTCGCTCGGCGAGACCGGGACGGAGGCTCTGGACGAAGACGTCGGCGCCGTCCACGAGCTCGAGCATGCGTCCGTGCTCCTGCGCGAGGTCGACGACGACCGATCGCTTCCCCGCGTTCGCCGCGAACCAGAGCGCGCCGTCGTCGCCGACGAACGGCGGGCCCCACGCGCGCGCGTGGTCGCCCTCGGGCGGCTCGACCTTGATCACGTCCGCCCCGAGCGCAGCGAGCAGCTGGGTGCAGTACGGGCCAGCGAGCGACGCTGTTACGTCGATCACCGTCTTTCCGGCGAGCGGTTGGAAGCTCATCGCGGGTGCACCCATACGTCGGCGGGGCCGTGGGGCGTCTCGATGCGCTCGCCGCGGCGCGCGTCGAGCTTCTCGGCGACGCGGATCGAGCGGGCGTTGTCGGGAGCGATGAGGGAGATGAGCCGCTCTCGCTGGATCCAATCTCGGGTGGCCCGCGCAGCTTCCACCGCATATCCGTGGCCCCACTGCTCACTGAGGATCGCCCAGCCGAGCTCGACTTCCGCGTGCTCCGCCGCAAGGTCGAACGTGGACGTCTCCCAGGTGCGGCTGTCCCAGACGCTGAAGCCGACGCGTCCGAGCATGCCTCCGTTGAGCTCGACGACGAACGGCCCAATGCCGTCGCGTTCCCAGCGGCGCACCCAACGTTGGATGACGTCAGCTGGGTTTTCGCCGAGGCCGTCCACCCATCGCTGAACCTTCTCGTCGGCGACGAACTCGGACAGATCGTCGGCGAGCGTCGGACGCCGCAGCAGCAGCCGCTCAGTCCTGATCAAGCGGCACCATGATCGTGCGCTCGAACTCGATCACGACCTCGTCGCGCTGGTTGAGCCCGCGTGTCCGCACGGTGACGATGCCCTGTCCCGGTCGTGACTGCGATGCGCGCTTCTCCATGACCTCCGTCTCGGCGCGGATCGTGTCGCCGGCGAAGACCGGAGCGGGCAGGCGCACCTCGCGCCAGCCGAGGTTGACCGCCTGCTCGGAGACGTCGGCGACCGAGAGCCCGGTGACGAGCGCGAGCGTGAACGTCGAGTCGACGAGCGGCCGTTTCCACTCCGTCGAGGCTGCGTGCTCGGCGTCGAAATGGATCGGGTTCGTGTTCATCGTCAGCAGCGTGAACCAGACATTGTCGGCGTCCAGTACGGTCCGGCCGAAGCGGCTCCGATAGACGGCGCCGACCTCGAGCTCGTCGAACGAGCGGCTCATGCCGTCGATCATATGAACAGACTCGCGCACGAGACCAGTCCGTATCTGCTCCAGCACGCCGACAACCCGGTCGACTGGTACCCGTGGGGCGAGGAAGCGTTCGCACGCGCCCGCTCCGAGGACAAGCCGGTGCTTCTATCCGTCGGCTACGCCGCGTGCCACTGGTGTCACGTGATGGCGCACGAGTCGTTCGAGGACGAGGACACCGCGCGGCTGATGAACGATCTCTTCGTCAGCGTCAAGGTCGACCGAGAGGAGCGTCCGGACGTCGACTCGCTGTACATGGACGCGGTCGTCTCCCTCACCGGCCAGGGCGGCTGGCCGATGACCGTGTTCCTCACTCCGGACGGCGCGCCGTTCTTCGGCGGGACGTACTACCCGCCCGAGCCGCGTCACGGGCTTCCCTCGTTCCGCCAGCTCCTCGAGGCGATCGCGAACGCGTACCGCGAGCGCCGTGCCGACGTGACGGAACAGGCGGCCGTCCTCGTCGACGCGCTGCGGCGCAGCGCACAGTCGGCGCCGTCGCGCGAGCCGCTCGAGCGCGGGCTGATCGCAGAGGCGGTCGCGATGCTGCGGCGGCAGTTCGACGCGGAGTGGGGCGGTTTCGGCCACGCGCCGAAGTTCCCGCCGGCGTCGACGATCGAGCTCCTGCTTCGCATCGGCGAGCTGGAGATGGCGTCCGCGACACTCGATGCGATGGCTGCGGGCGGGATGTACGACCTCGTTGGCGGCGGCTTCCACCGATACTCGGTCGACGAGCAATGGCTCGTTCCGCACTTCGAGAAGATGCTGTACGACAACGCGCTCCTCGTTCCGGCGTACCTGCACGGCTGGCTCGTCACCGGTAACGAGCGCTATCGCGAGGTCGCCGAGCAGACGCTCGACTACATGGTGCGCGAGCTGCGGCTGCCGAGCGGCGGCTTCGCGTCCTCGCAGGACGCCGACACCGACGGAGTCGAGGGGCTGACCTACACGTGGACGGCGGAGGAGGGCGCGCCGCCGGAGCTCCTGCAGCCGTTCGAGCATGGCCGCTCGATCATCCGTGGCGAGCTCGACGACGAGACGCGTGCGCGGCTCCTCCACATACGTGAGCAGCGACCCCAGCCGCCGCTCGACGACAAGGTGATCGCGTCGTGGAACGGCCTCACGCTCGCTGCGCTCGCCGAGGGTGCTCGACGGCTCGGGCGGGACGACCTGCTCCGTGCGGCGCACGAGCTCGGCGAGCTGCTCGACGCCGACCCGCTGTGGCGGACGATGCGCGACGGCCGGGCGAAGCGCCCTGCGTACCTCGATGACTACGCGAACGTCGCGCACGGCTTCCTCGAGCTGCACGTCGCGACCGGTGAGCTGCGCTGGCTTCTAGCCGCACGGCGCGTCGCCCTTCAGGCGATCGAGCTGTTCGCGGACGACGAGCGGGGCGGCTTCTTCCTCACACCCGCAGATGGCGAGCAGCTCGTCGCGCGGCGCAAGGAGTTGGACGACAACCCGACGCCGTCCGGCAACTCGATGCTCGCGTACGTTCTCCTCAGGCTCGCTCGGATCTGGGGGGACGACGCGCTGGAACGGCGCGCTGCCGGCGTGCTCCGCCTTGTGCGTGACGTGATGCCGCGTGCCCCGTCCGCCTTCGGCTGGTCAGTGTGCGCCCTCGACTTCTACCTCTCGCCGCCGCGGGAGATTGCAATCGCCGGGCCACCCGACAGCGAGGTCGCGCGAGCGGCCCTGCGCGGCTTCGACCCGAACGCGGCGGTCGCGTTCGGCCCATCCGGCGACGTCCCGCTGCTCGCGGGCAAGGATCTCGTCGGGGGGAAACCGGCCGTCTACGTGTGCGAGAGATTCGCGTGCCAGGCGCCCGTCACGGATCCGAACGCTCTTGCCGATAGGTAATGAGTGCGGCTGGGGGTTTCCATCGCGGCGCTCGCGCTCGCCGGCGTCCTCGCTGCGTCGGCGTCGGCGTCGGCGCGGCCGGTAACGGCGCAGGATCGCGTCCTGCTCGCGCGGCCCGCGACGGCCGAGGAGAAGATCGCCGAGTCGGTCGCGGAGCGGCTCACCGGGCACAGGGACGTCTCCGTTCGCTGCGGACAGACCGGCGTCGCCGATCCATACGTGCTCGGGGTCACGCCGATGCTGAACGGGCACGCCTTCGACTATTTCCTCATGCGCCCGGCCGAGTGCACGTATCTGAGCTGGTTCGACCAGGCACCGAAGCGCTGGGATCCGCGCACGTGCGTCCCCGCCGACTGCCGGATCATGCTGAACGTCGTCTGGGCCCTGCAGACGGTCGCGCACGAGTCGTATCACCTGCTCGGGTACACGAACGAGGCGCAGGTGGACTGCTACGGCATGCAGTCGATCTGGTTCGTCGCAGCACGCCTCGGCGCATCCGTGTCGGAGGCGCAGGGGCTGGCGGCGTTCTTCGCGCAGCGCATCTATCCGCTGCGGCGGACCGAGACCCCGACCTACTGGTCGGCCGAGTGTCGGAACGGCGGGACCTACGACCTGCGCCTGGCCAGCAACAGCTGGCCCAGTTAGACGACGAACGCCTCGGGCCGCGGAGCGCCCGCCGCGAAGCGCGACGCGGAGAACGCGGACAGGTCGAGCGTCGGCTCCCGGCCGACGACGAGCTCGGCGAGATGCTCGCCGACCGCCGGCGCCTGTTGGAACCCGTGACCCGAGAATCCCGTGGCGTAGAGGAATCGCGTCGGCTCCTCCGCCTCGCCGACGAGCGCGTTCCAGTCCGGGCTGACGTCGTACCAGCCCCACCACGTCGACTGCACAGGGAGGTCGGCCAGCACCGGCAGCCGTCGCGACGCCGCCTCTGCCACCTCTTCGAGCTCACGTTCGCGCCCGCCGAACGCGAGCCCGGGCCCTTCGCGGTGGAAGTAGAAGCCGGTGGAGAAGTCGATCGTAAGCGGCAGCCGCTCCGGCAGGCCGCCGTCCTGCGGCGTGAACCACATCGAACGCGCCTCGCCCTCGACGGGAAGCTCCACACCCGCGAGCGCGCCGACCTCCTTCGACCACACGCCGGCGCAGCACACGACCGTGCCGGTTGCGATGCGGCCCTCAGCGGTCTCGACCGACTCGATCTTCCCCGCGCGCACCTCGACGCCGGTCGCCGCGCAACCCTGGAGGAGGGTCGCTCCCGATTCACGCGCGTAGTGCTGGACGACCGCCTCCGGGGTCGCGTACCCGTCGCAGGGACAGAACGTCGCGGCGAGGATCCCGTCGATCGACAGCTGCGGGATGAGCTCCTGCGCCTCCTCCGGCGTCAGTTCCCGCGAGGGGACGCCGAGCGACTGCTGTAACTCGAGTGCGCGCCGGAACTCGGCCACGTCCTCCTCGCGGTCGAGGAGAAAGAGATAGCCGTTGCGGCGGAACGCGATCTCGTCCGCCATCGCCTCGAACTCGGCCAGCGAGCGGAGCGCGATCCGGACATTCAGCTCGTCCGCGAACTGTGCGCGAATGCCGCCGGCGGACTTGCTCGTCGACCCGGAGGCGAGCACGTCGCGCTCGAGCAGCACGACCTCGTCGACACCCAGCCGCCGCAGATGGAACGCGGTGGCGGCGCCGAGGGCGCCGCCACCGATGACCACGACGTCCGCTGACCTAGCGGACGTTGTTGTAGAGCTCCCCGAAGTAGGTGTAAGCGCCGGTGGCGCCGCCCTCCCACTTGTCCAGGATCTCCTGCTCAGTCGGGAAGTTGTCCTTCGCCGATGTGTTGAGCGTGATGCCCGGATAGAGGAACGGGTCCTTGACGTGATTCATGCTCTTCAGCGCCTTCATCAGTCCGGCACGCGTCGGATTCTTGCCGGCGTGCTGAAGCGCGTAGACGAACGTCCACGCCGCGCCGAGCCCGTAGACGACGTTCGCGTCGCCGCCGTTCAGACTCGGCAGGAGCGGTGGTGCGTAGGTCGAGATGATCGACTTCGCCAGCGTCACGCCGGGCAGGTTCGCCATCGACGCCGCGGTCGTGTCGACGAGGTAGTTCGTCGAGATGACGCCGTTGACGTTCGCCCCGTTCTGCGCCGCGATCTTGAGGAAGATCGGGTTGGCCGACACGTTCCCGAGGAAGATCGTCGGGGTCCAGCCCACCTTCGTCGCGGTGACGAGCGCCGTGATCGCCTGCGACGGCAGAGCGAAGATCGCGAACGCATCCGCACCGGACGCCTTCAGCGCGAGGATCTGCTGCACCAGGCTCGTCTGCGTCGGGTCGTACGACTGCGCGCTGACGATCTGGCTCTTCTTTGCGCCGAGACCGACGCGCAGCCCGGCGAAGTAGTTCTTGCCGAAAGCGTCGTTCTGATAGAGGACGCCGATCTTCGCGTTCGGCATGTGCGCCGAGATGTACTTGCCGTAGACCTTGCCCTCACCCGGATAGTCGGGCTGGTAGCCCATCGTCCACGGGTACTTCTTCGCCGAGAACCCCCAGTAGGAGTCGCCGGTGGCGATGAGCACCTGCGGCACCTTGTGCTGGTTCAGGTACGACCAGATGGACAGGTTGGGCGCCGTTCCGAGGCTTCCGAAGTCGGCGAAGATCCCGTCCTGCTCGACGAGCTGCTGCGTCAGCGGCACCGTCTTGGACGGGTCGTACGCGTCGTCGAGGACGGTGAAGTCGATCTTGCGACCATTGACGCCGCCGTGCGCGTTGATGTACGCGAAATAGGCGCCTTCAGCCGCGGGAATCGTCTTATAGAGCGACGCCACCCCGGTGAGCGGGAAGGTGCCGCCGATGTGAATGGTCGTGGACGTGACGCCGGGATCGGCGCGATGCGCCCCGGACGCGGCTGTCGCCGCGATCGATGCGAACAGCGCGAGCCCGGCGATGGCCGCCAGAAATCTGCCCTTCCTACCCATCAACCCTCCTAGCCGACGGTGGTGGTGCGGATACCGAGTATGACGCTCTTGGATCCGATTAGATAGACAGAATTGAACGGCCAGTCAAGTCCTTGCCCACAGGCGCCGGAGCCGGGGGAGGAGCCCTGCCACCCCGGTCGGGAGCAAGAGCATGATCAGGATCACGAGGAACCCGAAGACCAGGTCCTGGCCGTGCGCCGAGCCGATGACCGGGGCGGAGGCCGAGAGCGTGGGGAGGAGTGCGATGAACGCCGCCCCGATGAGGACGCCCCAGAGCGACCCGAGCCCGGCCACGGCCGCCCCGATCAGGATCTTGAGCGAGAGCGTGACCGAGAACTCGTTCGGCTGGGCGAAGCCGTTCGTGGCGAGGACGAAGAGCGAGCCGGCGACGCCCGCGAGCGCGGCCGAGACGCCGAACGCGAGCGTCTTGTAGATCGCGAGCGTGACGCCCGATGAGGTCGCCGCGATCGGGCTGTCGCGGATCGCTCTGAACGCCCGGCCGGTACGACCGCGCAGGACGAGCCACGTGAACACGAACGCGATCGCAGCCGTCGACCACGAGACGCCGTACAACCACGTATTCGTCACGCTCCGGCCCGCGCTGATGCCGGCGCTTCCGCCCGTGAACGTCGAGAACTTCAGCGGGAGCTGCGGCACAGATACGGCGAGCGCGAAGGTCGCGAGCGCGAGGTAGACGCCGGACAGGCGCAACGCCGGAAGACCTAGGAGCACGCCGCACCCGAACGTGATCGCGAACGCCAGCGGCAGCGTCGCGATTAAATTCGTGTGGTGGTAGTGCGACATGATCGCGGTCGTGTAGCCGCCGATCGCCATGAACGCGCCGTGGCCGATCGAGATCTGGCCCGTGTAGCCCGTCAGAACGTTGAGCCCGAGGATCGCGATGAGATAGACGGCGACGCCGGCTGCGAGCCCGCGGTGGTAGTCGCTGAGGACGAACGGAACGAGCGCGATCACGATTGCGCACACGGCGACGGCGACGAGCTCGGGCGCGCGCGGCCTCATACCTTGCGCACCGTCCGGTGGCCGAAGAGGCCCGTCGGCTTGATGAGGAGGACGACGAGGAGTGCAGCGAACGCGACCGGAAGCTGCAGGACGGAGCCGACGAAGGTCCAGTACTGGCCGACGAGGTTGAGGAAGATTCCCAGCGCGATGCCGCCGACGAGCGCGCCGCCGGGGCTTTCGAGCCCGCCGAGCACCGCCGCGGCGAATGCATACAGCAGCACCGGCTGCATGAGCGTCGGCTGAAGGACGTACTGCGACGGCTCGGTCATGAGGCCGGCGACAGCGCCGAGCACCGCTGCGAGCCCCCAACCGACGGCGAGGAGCGCATTCGTCCGCACGCCGACGAGCCGGGCGGCCGCGGGACGCAGCGCGCCGGCGCGCATGCCGAGGCCGACCTTCGTGAATCGGAAGAACGCCCAGAGCACGAGGACCGACGCAAAGGTGATGACGATCGTCCCGATGTCCTGCCGGGCGATCGACACGCTGCCGAGGCGGTAGACGTGGTTGCCGAACGGCGCCTGCATGAATCGCTGGTTCGCGCTCCACTTCCATTCGACGAGCCCGTCGATGAGGATGAACAGGCCGACGGTCACGATCACGACAGCGATCACCGAGCGCTGCTGGACCGGACGGATGAACACCTGCTGCGTCACCGCGCCGAACAGGAACGCGATCGCGAGCGTGAGGAAGAACGCGGCCCAGTACGAAAGACCCCACTGCATCAGCTGGTACGCGATGTACACGCACGCCATGGCCATCTCGCCCTGGGCGAAGTTGATCACCTCGGTCGCGCGGTAGATGAGAACGAGCGCAAGCGCGAGGCTGCCGTAGACAACCCCACTGGCCACTCCGGCAACCGTGAGCTGGGCGAAGAGCGTGCTTCGCAGCGAGCCGATGACGAGGAAGACGCACGCGGCGGCGAGCAGCAGCGTGACCGGACTTGCCGGCAGACGCCGTTGCGGGATAGGGAGCTTGCGCACGAGGTCGACCATCAGTAACCGAGGTAGCTCCGTCGAACGGACTCGTTTTGCTGCAGCTCGGAGCTCGGACCGGAGAGCGCGACGCGGCCGACCTCGAGCACGTACGCCGTCTGCGCCGCCTGAAGCGCGATGTGCGCGTTCTGCTCGACCACGAGAACGGTGACGCCCTCGTTCTCGTTCAGCTCCTTGACGATCCGGAAGACCTCCGTCACGAGCAGCGGAGCGAGCCCGAGTGACGGCTCGTCGAGGAGTAGGAGTCTCGGCCGCTGCATGAACGCGCGCGCGAGCGCGAGCATCTGTTGCTCGCCGCCGCTCAGCGTCCCCGCCTGCTGGTAGCGGCGCTCCTCGAGCCACGGGAAATACGCATGCACGCGGGCGAAGTCGTCTTTCAGGCTGCCGCGGCGCGTGTACGCGCCGAGGCGGAGGTTCTCCCAGACGGTCAGCTCCGAGAACGTTCCGCGCCCTTCGGGCACGTGCGCGACGCCGAGACGGGCGACGGCCTCGGGGCCGCCGCGTAGCCGGGAACCGGCGAACCGGATGTCGCCCTCGCGCTGCACGGTGTTCGAGATTGCCCGCAGCGTCGTCGTCTTGCCGGCGCCGTTCGCGCCGAGCACGGCGGCGATCTCTCCGTCGCCGACCGCCAGCGAGACGCCGTGCAGCGCCTTCACCGGCCCGTAGCGCGCGTGCACGTCGTGCAGTTCCAGGAGCGCGGTCACGCCGCGCCTTCGAGCTCGCCGCCGAGGTATGCCTCGATCACCTTCGGGTCCCGTTGTACGAGAGCGGGCTCGCCGCTGGCGATCGTGCGTCCGAAGTTGAGGACGTGCACGTGGTCGGAGACGCGCATCACGAGGCTCATGTGGTGCTCGACGAGGAGCACCGTGAGCTTCAGCTCGTCGCGCAGCCGGCGCAGGAAGGTCGCGAGCTCCTCCACCTCCTCGTGGTTCAGCCCGCCCGCCGGCTCGTCGAGCAGCAGCAGCCTCGGCTGCGAGACGAGCGCGCGGGCGAGCTCGATCCGCTTCTGCGTTCCGAATGGGAGGCCCGCTGCTGGCCGGTGGGCAACCGACGCGATGCCGACGAGCTCGATCGTGTCGAGCGCGCGCTTGCGTACGTGCGAGTCGCGCTCGAAGAGTGAGGTGGTGTGCGCGCCCACGAGGACGTTCTCGAGAACGCTCATCGTCGGGAAGAGCTCGACGTTCTGGAACGTCCGCGCGATGCCGAGCCGGACGATCCGGCTCGGCGGAGTGCGGAGGATCGAGCGGCCGTCGAACTCTACGTCGCCGGAATCGAGGCGGTACAGCCGCGTGATGACGTTGAACGCCGTCGTCTTGCCTGCGCCGTTCGGACCGATCAAGCCGGCGATCGTGCCGGGCTCGACGGCGAGCGAGACGTCGTCGAGAGCGACGATTCCGCCGAACCGCAATGTCGCGTTCTGCAAAGAGAGGAGTGCCATCAGTCCCGGGAGTTCAGGTATTCCTGCCAGAGCTGCTCCATCGTCGTCAAGCGCTGAGCGTGGACGTGAACGGGGTCGTACGGGATGAGGTTGACTCCGCGCACGACCCAGCGTCCGTCCGGGCTGACGTCGAGGACGTTGACGCAGCCGGGTGCCTGCTCGAACGCGCCGAGGAAGATTCGCTCCCCCGTGAGCGCATGGCTGAGAACGGCCCGGTTAACCGCGCCGTGCAGGACGAGCAGGGCGACGTCCCATCCGTGGTCGGCGAGCAGCCGGTCGACCTCAGGCAGGACGCGGTCGAGGAGCTCGCCGATCGTCTCGCCGCCGAGGAACGGCGTCTCCAGCGGCACGACCCCCCGAAAGGCGGACGTCATCATCGCCTGTACTTCGTCCGGAGAGAGCTCGCGGATGTCGCCGCTCTCGATCTCCCGCAGCGCATAGCGGGACTCGGGCTCCACGTTCGGCGCGACGATGCGGGCCGTCTCCAACGTCCGCTCGAGGCCGCTCGTCAGCACACGGTCGAAGCGGACGTCGCGCAGCGCGTGCGCCGCAGAGGTCGCCTGCTCTCGCCCCTGCTCGGTGAGGACGACACGTTCGGGGTGGACCCCTTCGAAATAGCGCACCTCGGCATGGCGCATGAGGTAGATCCGGCGTCTATGCACGCAGGGACTGCCCGCCGGCGCTCTGCATGCCGGCGACCATCCCTGCCGGAGCGGCCCCGTCCGGGAAGCGCTCGAGCAGCGCGGCGAGGAGGCCGTCGGCGTCCCAGCCGTCGTCGTGCTGGAACAGCTCGCCGCCCGTCCAGCCCTGCAACGCGTTGACCGCGCTGCCCCACACGTGGAACACCTGGCCGGTGATCTCCTGCGCATCGTCTGCGCAGAGCGCGACGACGACGGGCGACATGTTCGCGGGATCGAGCGGGTCGAAGCCAACGGGCCGCTCGCCCATCTCGAAGGTCTCTTCGGTCATGCGCGTACGCGCGTTCGGTGCGAGGCAGTTGACGGTGACGCCGTAATGTCCGAGCTCTTGTGCGGCGATGATCGTGAAGCCGGCGATCCCGGCCTTCGCCGCGCCGTAGTTCGTCTGGCCGACGTTGCCGAAGACGCCCGACGGGCTCGACGTGTTGATCACCCGGGCGTGTAGCTGCTCGCCCGCCTTCGCGCGCTCGCGCCAGTGCTCCGCGGCGTGGCGCGTGACCGCGAAGTGGCCCTTGAGGTGAACGGCGATGACGGCATCCCACTCGTCTTCGCTCATGTTCACGAGCATGCGGTCGCGGAGGATGCCCGCGTTGTTGACCACGATGTCGAGCCGGCCGAAGGCTGCGACCGCGTGCTGGACGAGGCGACGGGCGCCTTCGAAGTCGGCGACGTTCTCGCCGTCCGCGACCGCCTCTCCACCGGCGGCCGCGATCTCGGCGACCACCTGCTCGGCCGGCGAGAGGTCTGCGCCTTCTCCTGCGAGCGAGCCGCCGAGGTCGTTGACGACCACCTTCGCGCCCGCTGCCGCAAGCGCGAGCGCGTGCGCCCGGCCGATGCCGCGCCCCGCGCCGGTGACGATCGCGACCTTGCCGCTGAGATCGGGCACGACGCGGAGCCTACTGCAGCAGCGCCGCGGCGTATTCGGGAAGTTGCAGCGCGCCGGTGTCGCCGCCCAGCGCGTGCACGCAGCGTGCCGTGTACGCGCGCCCGTAAACGGCGGCCGCCCACGCGACGGCTTGCTCCTCGCGCGTGAACGGGCTGGACCGCGAGCGCTCGTAGTCGGCGATGAACTGGAATGCCTCGTCGACGGTCGGTAGAGGCTCGACGTCGTACGTGAAGTGCGCGGCTGCGTTCCCGACGAAGAGCGGCTCGAAGTCGACGCTCATGCTGTCCCAGTCGTACACCGCGGTCGCTGTGATGCCGGTGAAGCGCACGTGCTTCGCCGTCCAGTCGTGGTGGCCGATCACGACTGCGCAGCATCCCGTGTCGCGGCGCTCCTTCGCGGCGCGCGCGATCTCGTCGATCCATTCGGCGCCCTCCGCGGTGGCGTCGAAATCGAAGAGAACGTTGTGCGGCTCGGGCCAGAGCGGCCCGCCGGGGCGTGGAAAGAACGGCGGGAGATCGGCGGATGCGCGAACGCCGCGCGTCAAGGTGATGAGTCGCGCGAGCTGCCGAGCGAGCAGACCCCGGACGTCGGGTTGGTGTGCGTCGCGCTGGGCACCGGCGTCGCGCCACTCCTCCAGCGTCGCGCGGCCGCGCACCCCAAGCGGCCGCGGCGCGGGGAAACCATAGCGCCACAGGTGGTCCTGCACCTCCTGGATGGCGGCGAGGCGCTGGGCATTCGCGTTGCGGTGCACCTTGAGCGCGACCCGGTCGCCGCCGCGCACGACGAGGCCGAGCAGCGCGCCGACACTCGCCTCGAACCTGAAGCACTCGACCGCCTCCGGGCACATCGTCAGCACGTCGGCCCAGATCGCGTCCGGATCCGTCGTGCCGAAGATGGAGCGCACGACCGGGTCGTCCGGCTCGATATTCATTCGTACCGGTCGAGGTACCGCGGGCTCGCGGCGCGTAGCCGCGCTTCGACGTCGGCCTTCACGCGCGCGAGCGTGCCCTCGTCGACGTCGCCGGCGCGGATGCGGCGCACGAGCTCGCGCAGCTCCGTGTCGTCCACGTGAGGCAGCGCCTCGAGCTCGCGGTGGACGATACCGAGCGCGTTCATCGCCACGAGCGTTCGGAAGCGCAGGCGAGGGTCGGTGACCGTGGGGAGGATCTCGCCGCCGAGGAACTCGGCAATCGCCTCGACGAGCTCTTGGGCTGTCGGCCGCTCACTCATCCGGCAGCCTTCTCGAGCAGATGGCAGATCTCGTACTCGACCTCGGCGCCGAGCCGGCCGAGAATCGCGAGCTCGACGCTGCGGTCCTGGCCGCGGAGATGGCGCTGCGCCTGCGTCAGGCAGCCAATCGCCCAGCCGACGTTCCCCGCCACCTCCCAGTAGTCGAGCTCCTCGGGCCGGACGTCGAGGCCCGTGAGCTCGTTGTAGCGCTCGACGTAGGCGTCCACGTCGGCGATCCCGCCCATCCGCTTGTCGTCGACGCCGAAGCGCCACGCACGCACGAGACCGAAGCCGATGTCCCGCACGGGCTCGTCGATGTGCGCGAACTCCCAGTCGAGGATGCCGACGAGCCCGCGCTCGTCGACGACGACGTTGCCGATGCGGTAGTCGCCGTGACTCACGACAGGCATGCGCGGCGGTGGCCGGTTTTCGCGGAGCCACCACAGGCCGAGCTCGATCGCAGGATGCGGCTCGCCGACCTGGTCGAGCTCGTCGATCATGCGCTCCAGCCGCGCCTCTTCGAGGAACGGTAGCCGCTCGTGTGGGATGGCGTGGATCTTTGCGAGCTCTTCCGCGAGCTGGACGGGCAGGTACGCGGGAACGTCCATGCGGACGATGCGGCGGCCGATCGTCTCGCCCTCGAGCCGCTCCATGACAAACGCCTCGCGGCCGTCCAGATCTTCGATGTAGCTGATCGGACGAGGGGCCTTGATCCCCGCCTCGACGGCGGCTTTTAGCACCTCGAACTCGTGCCGGAGCGACAGGGTGTGCCGGTGGATGACGCCGACGGCAGCGCGGCGCACGAGCAGCCGCTCCCCGCCCGCGTCCACCGCCCAGGCCTCCTTCGACGCGCCGCCCGCGAGGAGGACGGGCTCCGACACCGGGCCGAGCAGGGCTTCGAGCGCTTCGCGCATCTCTGTGCGATCATCGCTGTCGGTGAGCACGGTTGTCATCCCGGAGCTCGTCGCCGACCGGCGTGAGCAGGTCCGCGGGTTCATGGAGGAGCACGTCTACCGGAACGAGACGACGCTCGCGCGGGAGGACGACGCGGCCGATGCGCTCGTGCGAGAGCTGCAGCAGGAGGCGAAGGCGGCCGGCCTGTGGGCACCGCACCTGCCGCCGGAGGCCGGCGGTAGCGGCAGCGGCTTCATCGAATACGCGTACCTGAACGAGGAGATCGGACGCAGCACGTACGCGCAGCTCATCTTCGGCTGCCAGGCGCCGGACGCCGGCAACGGCGAGATCCTCCATCTGTACGGCACGGACGACCAGAAGGATCGCTTCCTCCGGCCACTCGTCTCCGGCGAGACGCGATCCTTCTTCGGGATGACCGAGCCCGAGGTGGCGGGAAGCGATCCGACGCTGCTGCGCGGTCGCGCTGTGCGCGACGGCGACGAGTGGGTGGTCGACGCGCACAAGTGGTTTTCATCCGGCGCCGACGGCGCGGGCTTCGGCATCGTCATGGTGGTGACCGATCCGGATGCGGAGCCACACCGGCGCGCGTCGATGATCCTCGTCCCCACCGACATTCCGGGCTACGAGCTCGTCCGTCGGATCCCGGTGATGGGGCACGAAGGGCGCGGGTGGGGCACGCACTGCGAGACGCGCTTCACGGGCGTGCGCGTTCCGGTGGAGAACACGCTGGGCGAGCCCGGCGACGGGTTCCGCATCGCGCAGAAGCGGCTCGGCCCGGGTCGCATCCACCACGTGATGCGTTGGCTCGGGCAGATGCAGCGTGCGTTCGAGCTCATGTGCTCCTACTCGCTCGAGCGCAAGGCGTTCGGCGGGACGCTCGCGGAGAAGCAGACGATCCAGAACTGGATCGCGGAGTCGGCGGCGGAGATCCAAGCCTGCCGGCTGATGACGCTGCAGGCGGCGCACCGCCTGGACGAGGGCGACGAGGCGCGCGTCGAGGTGTCGCTCCTCAAGTTCTACGCGGCGAAGATCTTGAACGACGTCATCGACCGGGCGCTCCAGGTGCACGGTGGGCTCGGCATGACGGAGGACACGCCGCTTGCGTCGATGTGGCGCTCCGCGCGCGCGGCGCGCATCTACGACGGAGCCGACGAGGTGCACAAGATGGTCGTCGCGCGGCGGATCCTGCGGGAGTTCGAGGATGGAGGAACCTGGCGCTTCACGTGACGCTCGAGGGGGCGCGCGTGCGGCTCGAGCCGCTCGGGCCGGGGCACGAGCAGGCGCTGTGGGAGATCGCGCAGGATCCGCGTGTCTGGACGCTCATGCGGGTGCGCGGGAACGAGAGCCGGGAGCTCTTCGCGGAGTGGTTCGAGTCAGTCGAGCTCGGGTTCGCGCATTACTTCGACGGCGAGCTCGTCGGGCACACCAGCTACCTCAACGTTCATCCCGATGACCGGGTCGTGGAGATCGGGAACACGTGGCTCACGCCGTCGGCATGGGGGACGGGAGCGAATACGGAGGCGAAATACCTCATGCTGAAGCACGCGCTCGAGGACGAGGGGTTCCTGCGCGTCGAGTTCAAGACGGATGCGACGAACGCGCGAGCGCGCGCCGCGCTCGCCGGGTTGCCGGCGGAGTTCGAGGGCGTCTTCCGCAAGCACATGCTCGTACGCGGCGGCGAGCGCCGCGACTCCGCGTGGTACGCGGTCATCGACGACGACTGGCCGGCGGTGAAGGCAAGCCTCGAGGCGCGCCTCGCAAAATTGTAGAAGTTGTGACACAGACGTTTTGGTGGCTGCCACCGGTCGGCCGCCGGCGCGCGAATCGACTGCTCAGAGCGACGAGGCTGGTGGCAGCCACCGATACGTGGGTGTCACCGAATGATCTGGGTGCACCGCGACGACGCGAGCAGCTCGCCGTCCGCGTCGTAGAGATCGGCTGCGCAGAACGCGACTCTGCGGTTTCGTTGCACGACGCGTCCCTCCGCGCGCAGGACGCCGGGCCGCGCCGAGCGCACGAACTCGCAGTGCAGGTCCGCCGTGAGGAAGCTCTCGCTCTCGTCGAGCACGGACCAGCACGCCCCGCCCATGGCGGTGTCGAGCAGCGTCGTCACCATTCCGCCGTGGACGATGAAGCCGGCACTGCCGTCGTGGAAGCAATAGTCCGGGGTCGCCGCCCACTCGATCACCGACTTGCCGTCGCCTTGCTCCACGCCGTGGTACGCGAGCGTACGCCAGATGTGCGGCGCGGGCGGCGCCTCGTCGCCCCAGGCTCGGCGCGTCCTCGACATCAGCGCGGACCGGGCATGCCGGGAAAGCGGAACGGGAGCACGCGGTTCGGCTGCACGATCCACGCGCGTCCGGTGTCTGCGTCGTTCATCACCGTCACCGCCGCCTCTGCGACGAACGAGGGCTCCATCAGCGGCACGGCAAGGACGCCCCGGAGCTCGTCCTCGACGATCGGCGTGTCGGTGAACCCGGGGCAGAGCGCGTTGATGCGAATGTCGTGTGCGCGCAGCCCGTCTGCCGCTCCGCGCACGAACCCGACGACTGCATGCTTCGTCGCCGTGTACATCGGGTCGAAGGGCATGCCGGTCAGCCCCGCGAGAGAGGCGGTGCAGACGATGGAACCGCCGCTCGGCATCAGACGCCGCGCGCACTCGCGTGCGCCGTAGACGACGCCGAGGAAATTCGCGTCGACGATGCGCTCGATCTCGGCATCCGGCAGCTCCGCGACGTCGGGATACCCGATGCCGATGCCGGCGTTGAGGAACGCCGCGTCGAAGATCCCGTCGACCGCGCCCCACGCCTCGCGGGATCCGACGTCGAACTCCGGAAGGTCGAGCGCGACTACCTCCCATCCGTCGAGCGCCTCCGCGACCGCACGACCGATCCCTCCGCGGCCACCGGTGATCAGTGCTCTCACGGGACGAGGACGACCTTGCCGACGCTCGCGCGCGACTCGACGAGCCCGTGCGCCCGATCCACTTCGACGAGCGGGATCTCCGCGCCGACGAGCGGCTTCAACGCGCCCGTCTGCCAGAGCGCGAGCAACTCGCCGACCGCCTCGCCGACCACTTCGGGCTCGTGGCGCAGCAGGCGCCCGAGATAGAAGCCCTGCACGCCGACGTTGCGCCCGACGAGCGCCGCCGGGCTGATCTCCGGCCACATCCCTCCGGCGAAGCCGATCGCGACGAGGGTGCCGAGCGGCCGCAGCAGGCCGAGCGCACGCTCGAACAGCGGGCCGCCGACGGGGTCGAGGACGGCGTCGACCCGGAGGTCGTCGGGAAGCTCGTCGTAGACGTAGGCCTCCGCGGCGCCGAGCTCGCGACATACGTCGAGCTTCTCGCGCGAGCCGACGGCCGCGACCACGCGAGCGCCGAGCGTCCGAGCGACCTGGATGCCGGCGGTGCCGACGCCGCCTGCGGCCGCTGTGATGAGCACCGACGATCCCGGTCGCAGTCGGACTTGTCGCGTCAGCGGGATGTACGCCGTCAGGAACGTCAGGAGGAACGCGGCGCCCTCGGCGAAGCTCGCATGGTCTGGCAACGGCACGACCTGCGCGCGGTCGACAGCAACCGCCTCCGCGTAGCCGCCGCTTCCGGGAGTGATCGCCATCACACGCGTGCCGTCCTCGAGCTCGCCCGCGACCTCGCTGCCGAGCACGACGGGCAGCTCTGGCATCTGCGGATAGTGGCCGCGTCGGATCAGGACGTCGGCAAAATTGATCCCGGCCGCGCGCACGCGTATGACGATGCGGCCCTCGGCAACAGGATCGGGAAGGTCGGCGAGCTCGAACGGCCCGTCGACCTCGCGCAGAAGCGCGGCCTTCAACTCGTGTGCGCCGGTTCCTGAGCGAACTGCTCGCGCAACGCGGTCTTGCGGAACTTGCCGACGCTCGTCTTCGGGATCTCGGAGATGAACTCGATCCGGTCGGGGAGCCAGAACCTCGCGAAGTTCGGCGCGAGGAACTCGCGCAGTTCCTCGGCGCTCGTGGACGCGCCCTCCTTCAGGACGACCGCTGCGAGTGGTCGCTCCGCCCACTTCTCGTCGGGGATGGCGATCACTGCCGCCTCCGCGACGGCGGGGTGCGCCATGATCGCGTTCTCGAGCTCGACCGACGAGATCCACTCGCCGCCGGACTTGATCACATCCTTCGATCGATCCTTGATCTGGATGTAGCCGCGCGGATGGATCGAGGCGATGTCGCCGGTGCGGAACCAGCCGTCGTCGGTCCAGCGGTCGGCCTGTTCGGGCGTGTCGAAGTAGCCGGACGCGACCCACGGGCCGCGCACTTCGAGCTCGCCCATCGACTCGCCGTCCCACGGGATCTCCTCGTCGCCGACGCGAACGCGGATCTCGACGAACGGAAGCGGCATCCCCGCCCACGACTCGATGTCGAAGCGCGTCTCCTCGTCCACGTCGGCGAGATCGTGCGGGAGCGTGGCGGTCGACGCGACCGGAGACGTCTCCGTCATGCCCCAGCCCTGCACGATGCTGATCCCGTGCCGCTGTTGATAGGCGGCGATCATCGCGCGCGGCACCGCCGAGCCGCCGACGAGCATCGCCTTCATGGCGGAGAGATCCCACTTCCCGGGGTTCGCGTCGAGCATCTGGAGGATTCCCATCCAGATGGTCGGCACTCCCGCCGCCCAGGCGACGTGCTCGGACACCATCAGGTCGAGCAGGCTCTCGGGATCGAGATGCGGCCCAGGGTAGACGAGCTTCGAGCCCGTCATCGTGGCGACGTAGGGATAGCCCCACGCGTTCGCATGGAACATGGGCACGACCGGCAGGATCGCGTCGTTCACGGAGATGCCGATGCCGAGCGGGCTGTTCGCGGCGACGCCGACCGAGTGCAGCACCGTCGATCGGTGCGAGTAGCAGACGCCCTTCGGCAGGCCCGTCGTCCCGCTCGTGTAGCACATGGCCGCGGCCTCGTTCTCGTCCAGCTCGGGGTCGCGCCACTCGTCGGGGGACGCGGTCGAGAGCAGCTCTTCGTAGCCATCCTCGACGACGAAGACGTGCTCGATCTTCGTCCGGTCGCGGAACTGCTCGAGCAGAGGGAGAAGCGAGCGATCGACGATGACGGCGCGGTCGCCGGCGTGGTCGGCGATGTACGCGAGATCGTTCGGATGCAGTCGCAGGTTGAGCGTGTGCAGCACGAAGCCGCCGCACGGGATGCCGAAGTACGCCTCGTGGTGCTGGTGGTGGTTCCAGCACAGGGTCGCGACACGGTCGCCGCGATCGAGGCCGAGCTTCTGCAGCGCGACGGCGAGCTGCCGCGCGCGCGCCATCGTCTCGCCGTACGTCGTGCGGTGCAGGTTCTTGTCCGGCATGCGCGTGACGATCTCGCCGCGCGCGAGCAGCGTCTCCGACCGCCGCAGCAGATGCGGAAGCGTCAGCTGGAAATCCATCATCAGCCCGTCCATCAGGCGTGCACCGCGACGCCGAGCAGCGCGTCGGCGATCTCCGCGCGCAACTCGGGCGGGCGCTTGCCGAAACCTTCGAGCCAGAGCGCGCGCTTGTAGAAGCGGTGCAGCGGGTGCTCCCAGGTGAAGCCGATGCCGCCGTGCACCTGGATCGAGCGCTCGCAGGCCTTCACGGCAGCTTCGGTCGCGAATGCCTTCGCCGCTGCCGCCGCAACCTGCGCCTGCTCGTCGTCCTCGGCGACGCACCACGCGGCCCAGTACGCGAGCGAGCGCGCAAGCTCGACGTCGGCGTACGTGTCGGCCAGCTGATGCGACACCGCCTGGTAGACGCCGATCTTCTTGCCGAACTGCTGTCGCGTCTTCGCGTACTCGACGCCGAGCTCGAGTGCCCGCTGCGCCACGCCGACCGCCTCGACCGCCATCGCCGCGCGCAGTCGCGCTGTCTCCGGTGAGCCGTTCGCGACGCGGCGAAGAGGCCGTGTCGGGTCGACGCTCTCGATGTCGCATGTACCATCGAACGCGAAACCGTTGGCCGCGGCCTGGCCCGCAACGTGAGCGAGATACGGGCCCGGGTAGAGCACGTAGCCCATCTCCTCGAGGAGCAGCGCCTCCTCGACGAAGCCGAGCCCGGCGTCGGCGACGTCGAGCCAGCCGAGCTCGCTCAGCTCGGCCCAGCGGTCGTCCTGCGGCGCACTCCAATCGCGATCGAGCGGATAGCGCTGCTCGAGCCATGCGCGTGCCTGGGTCTTCAACTCCAGCTGAACGTCGTCGAAGGCGAAATCCACTAGCGGCTCCTCGGCAATCCGAGCACGCGCTCGGCGACGATGTTGCGCAGGACCTCGGAGCTGCCGGCCTCGATCGTGTTGCCGCGGCTGCGCAACTGCTGGTAGTGCCACCAGCCGTCGTCGAGGATCCCGTCCGAACCGAGCAGCTCGCGGCCGAGCTTCGTGAGGCGCTGATTCTGCTCCGACCAGCGCAGCTTGATGGCGGAGCCCTCCGGGCCGGGGATGCCGGTGCGCTGGTACGTGCCGAGCGAGCGGTAGTTCGTGTAGCGCAGCGCCTGCATCTCGATCCACTCGGCCGCGATGCGCTCACGGGTCGCGGTGTCGCCGTTCACATGCTCGCGCGCGGTCTCGATCAGGCGGCCGACGCCGACGTCGAGCGCCGCGGTGAGCGCGAAGCCGAGCGTGCCGCGCTCGTGCAGCAGCGTGGTCATCGCAACCTTCCAACCTTCGCCCTCGTCGCCGAGGCGGTTCGTCACCGGGACCTCGACGTCGGTGAAGAAGATCTCGTTGAATTCCGCTTCGCCGGTGATCTGCCGCAGCGGCCGCACCTCGACGCCGGGCGCGTGCATGTCGACGACCAGATAGGTCAGCCCCTTGTAGCGCGGCGCGTCCGGGTCGCTGAGCGTGACGAGGATGCAGAAGTCGGCAATGTGCGCAAACGACGACCAGACCTTCTGTCCGTTGACGACGTACACGTCGCCGTTGCGGACGGCGCGCGTGCGTGCGGCCGCGAGATCGGAGCCGGCGTCAGGCTCGGAGAAGCCCTGGCACCAGATCTCTTCGGCGGACAGGATCTTCGCCAGGTGCGCGCGCTTCTGCTCGTCCGAGCCGTGCGCCATGATCGTCGGCCCCGCCATCCCGAGCCCGATGACGCCGACGTGCGCAGGCGCCTGCGCACGCGCCATCTCCTCGTAGAAGATCGCCTGGAAGCTGTAGGGCGCGCCCGCGCCGCCGTACTCCTTCGGCCACGTCAGCCCGGCGTAGCCGGCCTCAAAGAGCTTCCTGCTCCACTCGCGGCCGAAGTCGTCGCCGAAGCGCTGCTCGCCGCCGCGCCAGCCACGCCGCTCTTCGGGCAGGTTCGCATCGATCCAGGCGCGCAACTCGGCCCGGAACGCTGCTTCCTCCGCGGTGTCCCGCAGGTCCACGTCCGCGAGCCTAGCTCGCGGCGGGAGCAGGCACCAACTCGGGCGCTCGGACGATGTCGCGGCGGCGTGCCGGAAGGAGGCTGACGACCGCGATGGTGACGGCGACGCCGACCCACTGCGTCCAGCGCAGCGAGCTGTTGAAAACGTAGATGCCGACGAGTGTGGCGGTCACCGGGAATGCCAGCTCGCCGAGCGCGGCGAGAAGCGCGGGGGTGCGCTGGAGGCCATAGTAGTAGAGGCCGAGTGCGGCGAGGCCGGTGACGAGCGCGAGAAGCGCGATGTAGAAGCTGTCGTGGATGTTCGAATACGCGGCGGCGCCGATGATCGGCAGCGCGCATGCGCTGGCAACGAGGCCGAACGCGAACCGCACCGTGGTCACGTGCTCGAACGCGAGCTTCCGCCCAAGGTAGCGACCGAAGACCGTGCCGAGCCCCCACAAGGCCGCGGCGCCGAGCGTCTCCGCGATCGGCGTCAGGCCGTGGGCATGCGGGTCGAGCGGATGCGGAAGCGCGATCAACCAGATCCCGGCGAGCGCGGGGAGGAGGAACCAGGCGAACCCTCGGCGCGGCTGCTCTCCGAGCACGAGCCACGCGCCGATGACGGCGATCAGCGGCTGGGACTTCTGCAGGACGATGACGGTGATGAAGTCGCCGTGGAAGAGCGCCTGCGTGAACAGCGTGGTTGCGATCGCGGACGCGCCGGCGCCGACGAGGATGCCGGCTGCCACGTACCGAGGGCCGGCGCGCCAGAGCGCGGTGAGCGCCGGCACGAGCAACGTCAGCGTGCAGGCGACGAGGACGACGTGCTCTCCGAAGACGATCGTGCCCGCGCTCGTCGAGTGGGACAACGGCTTGCGGATGAGCCCGTCGAGCCCCCACATGGCGGCAGCGATGCTGACGAGAACGACCCCGGGGACGTGCGCGAGACGGTGCGTCATCGCTCCAAGCGTAGGAGATCGGACACGGGCTGCCGAGCACGGATGACCCGCGCCTCGCCGTTGGAGACGAGCACGGCTGCAGGGTTCGGGACGCCGTTGTACGTCGACGCCATCGCCAGCGTGTAGGCGCCGGTTGCAGGGACAGCGAGCACGTCGCCGCGCCGAGGGTGCGGCAGTGCGATCGCGTCGATGAGCACGTCGCCGGACTCGCAGTGCTTGCCGGCGACCCGGAACACGCCGTCGGGCAGTTCCTCGGCTCGGTTGGCGAGGAGCGCCTCGTAGCGAGCGCCGTACAGCTGCGGGCGCGGGTTGTCCGACATCCCACCGTCCACCGAGACGTATGACACGCCGCCCGACTCCTTGACGACGCCGACGCGATAGAGCGTGACGCCTGCGCGGCCGACGAGGGAGCGGCCGGGCTCGAGCACGATCTGGACGTCGGGAAGCCGCGCGACGAGCGGCGGCACGAAGTCCCCGATCTCCGGAACCTGTTCGTCTCGCGTGTACCGGATGCCGAGGCCGCCGCCGATGTCGAGCACCTGCGGCTGCCAGCCGAGCTCCGAGTCCGCGCGCGCGCAGAAGGCGACGAGCCGGTCGACGGCGACGAGGCTCTCCTCGACGCGGGCCAGCTGCGAGCCGACGTGGAAATGGACGCCGGCGACGTCCAGGCCGAGATCGCGCGCCGTCGCGATCGTCGCGAGCGCAGCGTCCGGCGAGAGGCCGAACTTCGACTCGTCGTGCGCCGTCTGGATGGACTGGTGGGTAACCGCCTCGACGCCGGGGGTGAGCCGGACGAAGACGCGGCGGACACCTGCCGCTGCCGCGCGAGCCGGCTCGTCGGGCGCGTCGAGCACGACTGTTGCGCCTGCGACGGCTGCGGCGCGTAACTCCTCGTCGGACTTGTTGTTGCCGTGGAAAAGGATGCGGCCGCCGTCGAGCCCCGCCTCGCGAGCGAAGGCGAGCTCACCGAGCGTCGAGACGTCGGCGCCGACGCCCTCCTCGGCGAGGAGACGGAGGAGCGCGACGCTCGCGAACGCCTTCGTGCCGTAGACGATCTGCGCGCCCGGCGCGGCGGCGGCGTAGGCGCGCGCCTGCGACCGGATCGTCTCCTCGCAGTAGACGACGAGCGGCGTGCCGTGCTCGTCCGCGAGCTGCGACGCGGGGATGCCCCCGATCGAGAGGCTGCCGTCGACGATCTCTGCGCTGCGTGGAAGGAGGGCGAGCACGGACGCAGTCTGCCCTGTGGACGAACCGGCGCGAAACCGGCGCGCTTGCGTCACCATGGCGGGCGCCGCCGAAATTAGGATGGCGCTCAGGTCGGTGGGGGGAGGGAGTCGGGACCCGGCTTACACGCGCGTGTACCTTGAAGTGCGCGAATCCGGCTTGGTTGCTACGATCAGCGCGGTGAACAGGCAGCTCCTTCGATAGCGCAGGGACGAACCGCGGTGACGCCGCGTCGAGTTCCCCCGGCCTCTCTCGCGAGAGGCTTTTTCGTCTCTGGAGTCAAATGACGAGGAACCGATGAACAGGTACGAGCCGGAGCAGATCGAGCCGAAGTGGCAGCGCGTCTGGGAGGAAGCGCGGGCGTTCAACGTCCCGAATCCGGAGCCGGGCGCGCCACCCGACGATCGGCACTGGTACCAGCTCGAGATGCTGCCGTACCCGTCCGGCAACGGCATGCACATGGGGCACGTCCTGAACTACACGATGGGGGACGTCGTCACGCACATCCGTCGTCGGGCCGGCTGGAAGGTCGTGCGCCCGATGGGCTGGGACGCGTTCGGCCTGCCGGCCGAGAACGCCGCGATCCGCGAGGGCGGCCATCCGCGCGAGATCACCGAGCGCAACATCGCGACGATCCGCGCGCAGATGAAGCGCCTCGGCTGGGCGATCGACTGGGATCGCGAGGTGTCGTCGCACGACCCGGCCTTCTATCGGTGGACGCAGTGGCTGTTCCTCCGCTTCCTCGAGCACGGCCTCGCCTACCGTCGCGAGGCGCCCGTCAACTGGTGCCCGAACGACCAGACGGTGATCGCCGACGCGTACATCGTCGACGGGCACTGCGAGCGCTGCGGTGCGCTGATCGAGCTGCGGAACATGACGCAGTGGTTCTTCAAGACGACCGCGTATGCGGACGAGCTGCGCGAGTTCGACCTGCCTCCCGGCGGCTCGTGGCCCGACCGGTCGACGACGGGCCAGCGCAACTGGATCGGCCGCTCGGAGGGCGCCGAGATCCTCTTCCGCGTCGAGGAGCTCGACCTCGACCTTCCCGTCTTCACGACCCGGCCCGACACGTTGTTCGGCGCCACCTTCTTCGTCGTCGCGCCCGAGCATCCGTTCGTCGAGGCGCACGCGAGCAGCGAGGCGCAGGAGTACGCGAAGCACGCCGGAGCGAAACGCACGGAGGAGCGGGCCGCCGAGACGGAGAAGACGGGCGTCTTCACGGGCCATTACGCGACGAACCCCGTGGACGGCGAGCGCCTCCCGATCTGGGTCGCCGACTACGTCCTCATGGATTACGGCACGGGCGCGATCATGGCGGTGCCTGCGCACGACGAGCGTGACGGCGAGTTTGCGGAGACGTTCGACCTGCCCGTCCGAACCGTCATCGACGAGCACGGTGTGCTCGTCGACTCGGGCCGGTTCGACGGGATGCTCGCGGACGAGGCGAGGCGCGCGATCGTCGACTGGCTGCACGAGCTGGGCCGCGGAGCGCCGGCAATCTCATATCGGCTGCGCGACTGGAGTTTCTCGCGCCAGCGCTATTGGGGTTGCCCGATCCCGATCGTCTACTGCGACAGCTGCGGGATCGTTCCAGTTCCTGACGAGGATCTGCCGGTGATCCTTCCCGACGTCGAGGACTATCAGCCGAAGGGCAAGGCGCCGCTCGCCTCCAACGAGGAGTGGATGAACGTCGCATGCCCGACGTGCGGTGGCCCCGGGCGTCGCGAGGCGGACACGATGGACACGTTCGTCGACTCGTCCTGGTACTTCATGCGCTACGTCGACCCGCACAACGACCGCGCACCGTTCGACCGCGGCGTCGTCGATTACTGGCTGCCGGTCAGTCTGTACATCGGCGGCATCGACCATCTCAACGGCCATCTGCTGTACTCGCGCTTCTTCGTCAAGGCGTTGAACGACTTCGGGATGCTCGGCTTCCGCGAGCCGTTCGCGCGGCTCTTCCACCAGGGCTGGGTGCAGCTCGGGGGAACGAAGATGTCGAAGACGAAGGGCAACCTCGTCGGCCCGGAAGACTTCGTCGCGGAATACGGGGCCGACGCCGTTCGCACGTACATCCTGTTCATGGGGCCCGCCGACCAGGACATGGAGTGGAGCGAGTCCGGCATCGAGGGCATCGTCCGTTTCCTGCGCCGGCTCTGGCGCGCCGTGCACGAGGTGGCCGAGCATGCGCCTGCAGAGGGATCCGGCACGACCGACCTCGCACGAACTGTGCACCGCACGACCGCGAAGGTGACCGACGACGTCCTGCGCCGCTTCCAGTTCCATACGCCGATCTCCGCCGTGATGGAGCTCGTCAACGAGCTGACGGGCAACGCCGACGCCGAGGACGCGCGCTTCGCGGCCGAGACTGCGGTCTCGCTCGTCCAGCCATACGCGCCGCACATCGCCGAGGAGCTGTGGACCGTGCTCGGCCACGAGCGCCTGTGGGAACACCCGTGGCCCGTCGCCGACCCGGCCATGCTCGCGCAGGAGACCTTCGAGCTCGTCGTACAGGTGAACGGGAAGGTGCGCGACCGCTTCGAAGTCGCATTCGACCTGACCGAGGACGAGCTCGTCGCGCTCGCACTGGCCTCGGAGCGCGTGCAGGCGCGCCTCGACGGCGCGAGTGTGCGGAAGACGATCGTCGTGCCGCGCAAGCTCGTGAACTTCGTCGTCGGCTAGTCGTGTACACGGTCGAGGACCGCGATCGTGCGCAGGCGTTCGTCCTCGCACTCGCCGACGCGGACGAGCGCGTCGTGGACGGGAAGCTCGTCGGCTCTCTCGCGACGGGCGGCGGCGACAGGTTCTCCGACCTCGACTTGACGTTCGCGGTCGCCGACGGTGTGCCGGTCATGGACGTGCTCGAGGACTGGACTGCGCGAATCGCGGAGGACCTCGACGCCGCGCAGTTGTTCGATCTCCCGGCCGGTGCGAGCATCTACCGGGTCTTTCTCCTGCCGGGCTGCCTCCAGTTCGACCTGTCGTTCACACCGGCCGCGCACTACGGCGGACCGTTGCCGGGGCCACCGGACGCCGACGAGCTGTTCGGATACGCCGTCCATCATGCGTTGCGCGCACGGTTCAGCATCGAGCGCGGCCGCCTCTGGCTCGCGGAGTATTGGGTCAGCGCCATGCGCGACTACGCGCTCAACCTCGCGTGTGTTCAGCACGGGCTGCCGGCACGGCACGCTCGCGGCTTCGACGACCTTCCTGACGACGTTCTCTCGCGCTTCGACGGGGCGTTCGCGCGCTCCCTCGACCGCGACGAGCTTCTCCGTGCGTTGCGATGCGGAGTGGATGCGGTGCTGCGCACCGGGGACGAACTGCCCGAGCTTCGAGCTCTCGTCGAAGCCGACACGCTTCCGTAACGGTTCCGCGGCGACGATCGCGGGATGGAGCACCGGCGCATCGTCTTCATCGGCGTTGCCGCCGCGGTGGCGATCGTGCTCGTCCTCCACGTCGTGCAGCGCGGCGCTGCCCCGCGTCCGGTGCCTGCGTTGCGGACGGCAACGCACGCACGCGCGGCAGTGTCGGCCGCGCAGCTCGTCGTCGACGTCGCCGGCGCGGTCCGGCGTCCCGGCCTCTATCGCCTTGCCGCCGGAACGAGGATCGCCGACGCACTTGCGGCCGCAGGCGGGGCGACGGCGCGAGCCGACGTGACTCTCGTGAATCTCGCCGCGCCGCTCGCCGACGGCGAGCAGGTGCTCGTCCCCGTCCACGGTGAGGGCGCTGCCGCAGGCGCGACGCCGTCTTCCACCGCGCCGCTCGATCTGAACACCGCGAGCGCCGAGCAGCTCGACGCGTTGCCGGGCGTGGGGCCTGCGACGGCCCAGAAGATCATCGACTACCGCCAAGCGCACGGGCCGTTCCGCAACGTCGATGAGCTCGAGGCCGTTCCCGGGATCGGCCCGTCGAAGGTCGCGCAGCTCAAGGGGCTCGTGATCCCCTGATCCGGCCGTCGGCGCACGTTGCCGCGCTCTGTGTGGGGCTCGCCGCGTCGAACGTGGCGCGGTTTTCGCCGATACCGGCGGTCGCCGCGCTCGCCTGCGCCCGCGCGCCGTGCGCGCTCGCGGTCGCGGGCTGGTGGTGGGGGAGCCTGCGCCTGCACGCGCTCGACCGCAGCGTGCTCCTTCCACGTGTCGGCACGGCCGAGCGCGCGCTCGTCGTGACCGAGGAGCCCCCGCGCGTCGGGCAATTCGACGTCCGCGTGCGCGTGCTCGTGCTGCGCTGGGGGCCGCTTCGCCCGCACGAGCCGGCGTTGCTGCAGCTTCCGGCCGGACGCGCTCCCCCGCAGGGGTCGCGCATCTCGGTAGTCGGAATCCTGAAGCTGCCGCGCGGGCCGTCGCACGGCTTCGACGAGGCAACGTGGCTTCGCCGGCAAGGCGTGCACGTCGTGCTGCGCGCGAAGGAATGGCGCGTGATCGGTCGACGGGGAGGCATCGGCGGCCTCGGCGACCGGCTGCAACGGTGGCTCGCCGCCGACTCGGCGTTCCGGCTCCGCGGCGAGCGTCGCGCAGTCGTCGAGGCGATTGTGCTCGGCCGGCCGCAGGGCCTCGGCGGCTCGCTGCTCGCGCGCTTCCGCGCCTCCGGTCTCTATCACTGCCTCGCTGTCGACGGGCTCAAGGTGGGGACTGTCGCCGGCGGCGCCCTGATGTTGCTGCGCCGCCACCGCCTGGCGGGCGAGCTCGCGGCGCTCCTCGCAGTCGGTGCCTACACGCTCGCGGTCGGCTTCCATCCCGCAGTCATCCGCGCCGCCGTGGCGGCCGTCCTCGGCTCGCTCGCATGGCTGTCCGCGCGCGAGCGTGACCGCTGGCATGCACTCCTGGTCGGGGCGCTCGCGCTGCTCGCGTGGAACCCGATGTTCGTGCTCGACGCCGGCTTCCAACTGTCGTTCGCCGCAGTCGCTGCGATCTTCGTCGTCATGCCGCGCGTTGTGCGCAGGCTCGAGGGCTACCCGGTGCCGCGGGCACTCGCGCAGTTGATCGGCGTCTCGACTGCGTGCGGGCTCGCCACCGCACCCGTGACGTGGCTGCAGTTCCACCAGGTTTCGGTCGTGACGGTTCCGGCGAACGTCGTTGCCGTGCCGGTCGTTGCCGAGATGCTCGTCGTCGCGCTGGTCACCGCGCTGATCGCGCCTGTCGCACCGTCGCTCGCTTCCGCTCTCGCGCAGGTGAACGGCTGGGGCGCATGGTTCGTCGCCGGCTGTGCGCGCGTCTTCGGAGGCCTGCCGGGAGCACAGGCAACCTCGCCGGGCGCGGTCGCGGCAGTGGCCGCGGGAGCTCTCCTGGTCGCTGCATATGCTTGGCGCAATGGTGGCGACGGAGCTGAAGCCGGTCTATCTCCTGTCGGGAAGCGACCGACCGAAGATCGGTCGAGCGCTGCGCCGCCTGCGTGACCGCGTCGGCGACGATGCCACCGAGCAGCTGAGCGCGCGCGAGGTGAGTGGAGACGACGCCGTCGCGTCCTGCAACGCGATGGGACTGTTCGTCGGCAACGGGCGACTCGTGATCGTCGACGAGGTCGACCGCTGGAAGGCGGACGACGTCAAGGCGGTCGCCGCATATCTCGCGACGCCTGCGCCTGCGACCGTGCTCGCGCTCGTCGCGGCCGAGCTGAAGGCCGACTCCGCGCTCGCGAAGGCGGTGAAGAAGGCCGGCGAGCTGCTCACGTACGACGTGCAGAAGCGGCGCGTGCCGGAGTGGGTGGCGGAGCAGTTCTCGCGCCTCGGCGCGAAGGCCGATCGGGATGCGTGCCGCGCGCTCGTCGAAGTCGTCGGCGACGATCTCGAGGACCTCTCGAGCGAGATCGACAAACTCGCGACGTGGGCGGGCGGCGAGACGATCACCGTCTTCGTCGTCGAGCAGATGGCGGTCGGAAGAGCGGAAACACCGATCTTCTCCCTCACCGACGCGTGGGGAAGGCGCGACGTCGGCGCGGTGCTCGCGACCAGCGAGTCGCTGCTCGAACGCACGCATCGCACGCGATCGGGCGAGCTCCTGCGCATCGTCGCCTCGCTCGTCGGCCACGTCGGCCGCGTGCGCCGGATCCAACGCCTCGCGGACGAGGGCGTGCGCGCGCGCGACGCGGCCGGGAAGCTGAAGATGCATCCGTTCGCGGCCGAGAAGGCATTCGCCCAGGCGGCGAACTTCTCTGCCGACGAGCTCTCGGCTGCGGTGGTCAGGCTCGCAGAGCTGGATGCGGCAGCGAAGGGCGGCTCCCGGATGCCGGCCGAGCTAGGGCTCGACCGCGCGCTCGTCGACGTGACGCGCCGCGCGAGCTAGAGAACGTTACTTCTTGCCGGCAAGCAGCTTCGCGGCCTGCGCCTTGCGGCGCGAGGCGGTGTTCCGGTGCAGCGCACCGCGGGAGGCGGCCTTGTCGAGCCAGCTGACGAGTTCGCGGTGACGCTCGCCGACGGCGGTGGCGTCGCCACCGTCCGCGGCCTCCTTCAGGCGCCGCATGAGCGTCTTCGCCGTCGTCTTCCAACGCAGGTTCTCCAGCCGCTGCCGTGAGGCCTGGCGGACGCGCTTTTCCTGTTGCTTGATGTTCGGCACGGCGCGGGAACGGTAGCAGCCGGCAGGAGAGACCGGCCCTGACGGGAACTCCCGCCCATGAGCGACAAGGACCGCCGCAGCGGAGACGACCGCCGGACGGGCAAGGACCGGCGGAAGCGCAACGGGGGGCCGCCTGGGGGCGCGGAGCGGCGTACGAGCAAGGACCGCCGCACCGGCAAGGATCGCCGCCGAGGCTGACCCAACCTATGCTCACACCGTGAGCGACGCCGACCGCGAGCGCGATCTCCGACGTCTGGAGCGCGATCGCCGCCGAGGCGAGCAGGGCAAGCCCGTGCACTTCGAGCGGAAGGAGACGCTCGACCGCTGGCCGCTGCTCTCCGACATGTCGGAGCAGCCGACGATGGCCTTGCCCATCCCGCCGCCGCGACAGGATGGGGCGGCTCCGCCGCGCCGCGCTGTGTCGGCGGCGATCTTCGCCGTCGCGACGGGGCTATCCCGGATCCTGGGTCTCGTACGCGAGGTCGTCGCGTCGTACTACTTCGGCGCGACCGGCAAGATCAACGCCTTCACGGTGGCGTTCCAGCTACCGAACCTCGTGCGCGCGCTCGTCGCGGACGCGGCGCTGTCGTCCGCGTTCGTGCCGGTCTTCAGCGAGCTCCTCGAGAAGGGCGAGCGCAAGCGGGCGTGGCGCGTCGCGTCGAGTCTCTTCTGGCTGATGCTCCTCGGTCTGACTGGGTTGACCGTGCTCTTCATCCTCGTCGCGCCGTGGGTCATCGACCTGTTCGGCAATCCGGGTCACGACAAGGCGCTGGCGATCGGTCTGTCGCGCGTGCTCTTCCCGATCGTGACGCTGCTCGGCGTGTCGGGGATCGTCGTCGGGATCCTCAACAGCTACGACCATTTCACCGTGCCGGCCGTGTCGCCGGTGTTCTGGAACCTCGCCATCATCGCCGGCCTCGCGATCGGCGTCCCGCAGGCGCACTCGATGAACACGAAGCTGTACGTGTACGCGGTCTCCATTCTGGTCGCGACGTTCATCCAGGTCTTCTTGCCCATGCCGTGGCTACGCGGCCGCGACGGGCGCTTGCAACTCGTGCTCGACTGGCGCGACCCGGCGGTCAAGCGCGTGCTCGTGCTCATGGTGCCCGTGACGCTCGGGCTCGGCCTGATCAACGTCAACGCCGTCATCGACACGTTCTTCGCGTCGCGACTGATCAACGCGGACTACGCGCCGACAGCGATCCAGAAGGCGTTCCTCGTGTACATGCTCCCGCAAGGGATGTTCTCCGTCGCGATCGCGACCGTTCTCTTCCCGTCGCTGTCGCGCTTTGCGTCGCGCGGCGACATGGACGGCTTCCGCGCGACGGTGAGCACCGGCCTCCGGCAGATCGGGTTTCTCCTCATTCCGGCTGCGGTCGTCAGCGCTGTCCTCGCCGAGCCGATCATTCGTATTCTCTTCCAGCGCGGCCACTTCACGCCGTCGCAGACGCCCGGCGTCGCGCACTCGCTCGCGGCGTTCAGCGCAGGCCTCGTCTTCAACGGGGCCATGCTGATGCTGAACCGCGCGTTCTTCAGCCTGCAGTCGAACTGGGTCCCGACGGCGGTTGCGCTCGGCAACCTCTTCCTGAACGGGGTTCTCGACTATGCGTTCTACCGCTTCGGGGTGTGGGGGATCCCGCTCGCGACCGCAGTCTGCAATGTCGCCGGTACGTGGGCGTTGCTCGTTCTGCTGCGCCGGCGGCTCGGCCGCATGCACGGCGGCGAGATCGCGCAGACCGTCGCGCGCGTCGGTCTCGTTTCTGCCGTCGTCGCCGCCGTCGCATGGCTCGTGTGGAAACCACTCGACTCCGCGCTCGGACATTCGTTCGGCGCCCAGGTCGTATCGCTGGGGCTTGCGCTCGTCGCGTCGACGGTCACGTACCTCGTCGGGTGCCGCGCGTTACATGTGCGCGAGCTGGAAACGCTCGCGTCAGTCTGGGCACGCTTCCGCCGCGCGTGATCGCGTTTCGTCCGTTCGCTGCTGAGGATCTTCCGCGCCTGCGAGTGTGGCTCGAACGCGAGCACGTTCGCCTCTGGTGGCGCGAGCCGATCGAGCACGAGCTCGCCGAGGATCCCACTGGGCGGTTCGTCATTCTTGTGGACGGTCGCCCGGCCGGGATGATCCAGTCGTACGACGCTGAGGTCGACCTTCTCATCGGCGAGGAGGATTTGATCGGTCGCGGCCTCGGCCCGCAGGTGCTTTTCAAGTTCGCGCACGAGGTGGTCTTTGCGAAGCCGGGCGTGACCGCCGTTGTCGCCACGGTCGAGGAGGGCAACCGGCGCTCGTGGCGGGCGTTCGAGAAGGCCGGCTTCCTCCATGTCGCCGACGTCGAGGAGGAAGGCCGTCCGCACCGGCTCATGCGGCTCGACCGCAGTTAGCCTGTCTGCATGGAGATCTTCAATCTGTTCACAGGTCAGACCGACGAGGGGCCGGATGGCAACGAGCCGGACGGCTACATCTGCCGCGCCGTTCGCGTGGGCAAGAAGATCGGCGCGAGCCGGCTGGGGATGAGCGTGTACGAGCTCCCCGCCGGGCAGGCGATCTGCCCGTACCACTTCGAATGGACCGACGAGGAGTGGCTGATCGTCCTCGACGGGAGGCCGACGCTACGCACGCCGGAGGGAGAGCGGGAGCTCGAGCGCGGCGACGTCGTCTGCTTCCCAGCCGGGCCGGACGGCGCGCACGTTGTGCATGCGACGGACGGCGCCGCGCGCGTCGCGCTTCTGTCGACGAAGAACGAATTCGGTATCGCCGAGTACCCCGACAGCGACAAGGTCGGCGTCTGGGCGGGCGACAAGCACTACATGCTCCGCCGCTCCGATCACCTCGACTACTGGGACGGCGAGAAATAGGAGTGGACCAGAGCAAGATCCGCAACTTCTCGATCATCGCGCACATCGACCACGGCAAGTCGACGCTCGCCGACCGCATTCTCGAGCTGACCGACGCGGTCTCCGCGCGGGACATGCGTGCGCAGGTGCTCGACACGATGGAGCTCGAGCGCGAACGCGGGATCACGATCAAGGCGCAGGCCGTCCGCGTCACGTGGAAGGGGCACGAACTCAACCTCATCGACACGCCCGGTCACGTGGACTTCACCTACGAGGTCTCACGCTCGCTTCAGGCGTGCGAGGGCGCGATCCTCGTCGTCGACGCCGCGCAGGGGATTGAGGCCCAGACGCTCGCGAACGCGTACCTCGCGATCGAAAACGGGCTCGAGATCGTCCCCGTCGTCAACAAGATCGACCTGCCGCAGGCCGACCCCGAGGGAACCTCGATCGAGGTGGCCGAGCTGCTCGGCGACGATCCGTCGCACGTCGTGCGCATCTCCGCCAAGACAGGGATGAATGTCGCCGACGTCCTCGACGCGATCGTCGAGCGCGTCCCGCCGCCCCAAGGGGAGCCGGATGCGCCTCCGCGCGCGCTCGTCTTCGATTCGTCGTACGACCAGTACCGCGGCGTCGTCGCCTTCGTCCGCGTCGTCGACGGCGCGTTCTCGCGGCGCGAGGCGCTGCGCACGATGGCGACCGACACGCGCTTCGAGGCGGAGGAGCTCGGCTTCTTCTCGCCGACGATGACGCCCGTCGAGTCGCTGACGGCGGGCGAGGTCGGCTACGTCATTACCGGGCTGAAGGACGTCTCGCGCCTGCGTGTCGGCGACACGCTCACCTCGGTCGAGCGCTCGGCGCGAGAGCCGCTGCCGGGATACAAGGACGTGAAGCCGATGGTCTTCGCCGGGCTCTTCCCGACGGACTCCGACGCCTATCCCGAGCTGCGCGACGCGCTCGAGCGGCTCAAGCTGAACGACGCAGCGCTTTTCTACGAGCCGGAGAATTCGCAAGCGCTCGGCTTCGGCTTTCGGTGCGGTTTTCTCGGTCTTCTGCACATGGAGATCGTGCGCGAGCGGCTCGAGCGCGAGTTCGACCTCGACCTGCTCGTGACCGCCCCGACCGTGGCGTATCGCGTGCAGGAGAAGAACACCGACGCGTGGCGCGAGGTACACAACCCGGCGGAGTTCCCGCACGAGTTGGAGGAGGTCGAAGAGCCGTACGTGAAGGCGTCGATCATCGTCCCGAAGGAGTACGTCGGTACGGTGATGGAGCTCAATAACGACAGGCGCGGCACCTTCGACCACCTCGAGTACCTCTCGCCGGAGCGCGTGCACCTGACGTACGAGCTGCCCCTTGCCGAGATCGTGCTCGATTACTACGACCAGCTGAAGTCCCGCACGCGTGGCTACGCCTCGTTCGACTACGACCTGATTGGATTCAAGCGCGGCGACCTTTCCCGCGTCGACGTGCTCGTCGGCGGCGAGCCCGTGGATGCGCTCTCGCTCATCATCCACCGCGACTTCGCGTACGACCGTGGGCGACTGCTCGTGGAGAAGTTGCGCGAGGAGATCCCGAGGCAGATGTTCGACGTCGCCATCCAGGCTGCGATTGGTGCGCGCGTGATCGCGCGCGAGACGGTGAAGGCGCGGCGCAAGGACGTGCTCGCGAAGTGCTACGGCGGCGACATCAGCCGCAAGCGCAAGTTGCTCGAGAAGCAGAAGGCCGGCAAGAAGCGGATGAAGCAGGTCGGCGCCGTCGAGGTGCCGCAGGAAGCGTTCCTCGCCGTGCTCAATATCGGAAAAGGCCAGCAGTGAGCCTCGAGATGCGCACGGAGTGCGAACGCTGCGGCACCGCGCTCGCGGCGGACGGCGCGGCGGTCATCTGCTCGTTCGAGTGCACCTTCTGCGTCGACTGCGGCGCGCAGATGGGGCACATATGCCCGAACTGCGGCGGCGAGCTCGTCGCACGACCGAAGCGGATCGCATGAGTGGTGTCAGGCACCTGTACGTGCACCTCCCGTTCTGCGCGCACCGCTGCGGCTACTGCGACTTCGTCACCGCTGTCGGGCACCGCGAGCAGCACTCCGCCTACGTCGATGCGCTCCTGCGCGAGCTCGACGAAGAGCGCCACGTACTCGCCGATCCCGTCGAGACCGTGTTCCTCGGCGGCGGCACGCCGACGTTCACCGCGCTCCCCGAGCTCGTCCGCCTGCTCGAGGCACTGCCGCCCGCCGAAGAGGTGACGGTCGAGGCGAATCCGGAGACGGTGACGCTCGACCTCGCTCGCGCTCTCCGGGCCGTCGGCGTCACGCGTGTTTCCCTCGGGGCGCAGTCGTTCCAGCCGCACCTGCTGCGCGTCCTGGAGCGTGGTGCGCAACCCGACGACGTCCATCTTGCGTTCGCGCACCTGCGCGACGCCGGGTTCGACAACCTCTCGCTCGACTTGATCTACGGCATTCCGGGCCAGTCGGTCGCGGATCTCGAGGCTGACCTCGCTGCGGCGCTCACGCTCGAGCCGGAGCATCTCTCCTGCTACGAGCTCGAGGCCAAGCCGGGGACGCGGTTCGCTGTCCACCACGGCGACGAGCTGGCCCGGCAAGCAGAGACGATGGAGGACTACTTCGAGCGCGTCGTCGCGGTCCTCACCCGCGCGGGCTACCGCTGGTACGAGACCGCGAACTTCTGCCGCGGCGACCATCGCGCGCAGCACAACCTCGGTTACTGGCTGGGTCGCGACTACCTCGGCATCGGCATGGGCGCCGTCTCGACGATCGGCGGCGAGCGCTGCCGCAACACGCCGAAGCTCGCCCGCTATCTCGCCGGGCGCTACGACCGCGAGATCGAACAGCTGGATCAGGAGACACGCGCGCGCGAGCGGCTCATGCTCGGCCTGCGCCTCGACGACCCGCTTCCAATCGCCGGCCTCGAGCATGCGCTCGATCCGGTCGGCCTCGCGCGCGTCGAGCAACTCGGCCTCGCCGAGCGCGCCGACGACACCCTCACGCTCACGGAACGCGGCCGCTACCTGGGCGGAGCGGTGACCGCGACGCTGCTCCGCTAAGCCGTCGTTGGCGACGTCGACCGCTAAAATATTCCTGCAAATGCAACTAAGTCCGCGCCAAAAGGAAATCCTGGGGCACATCGTCGAGGAGTACGTCGCGACCGGCCAGCCGGTCGGCTCGAAGACGCTCGTCGATCGCGCCGATCTGCGCATCGCGCCGTCGACCGCACGCGCCGAGCTCGCCGAGCTCGAGTCTCTCGGCTTGCTTACGCATCCGCACACGTCCGCCGGCCGCGTCCCGACCGAAGCCGGATACCGCTACTACGCAGACGAGGTGCTCGGCCGGCTAGACCCGCATCCGGCGGATTTCCCGCTCGACCTGCACACGACGCGCACGGAGGTCGAGTCGGCGCTGCAGGCGACAACCGAGATGCTCTCGCAGGTCACCCGACTGCTCGCACTCGTCTCTGCGCCTTCGATCGAAGCGACGACGGTGGTCCGCGTCGAGGTGCTGCTCCTCCAGCCCGAGCTCGTCATGGTCGTCGTCATCACCTCCGCCGGCGGCGTCACGAAGCGGTTGTTTCATTTCGACGAGCCGGTCGACGCGGGTCTGGCGCAATGGGCGAACGAGTACCTCAACGAGACGGTGGCCGGCCTGCAGCTCGGCACGACGCTTCTGCGTCGTCGCTTCGAGGACGCCGGGCTGAGCACGCGCGAGCGGGCATTCCTCGCTTCGCTGCGACCTGCGTTCATCGAGCTCGTCTCCGCGGAGCAGCGACTGTACGTCGGTGGTGCGGCCGACCTACTCGGCGAGGTGCGCAACGACGAGCTCGAGGCGTATCGGAGCTTGTTCGAGCTGGTCGAGAAGCGCGCCGCGCTCCTCGAGGTGCTTGGCGACGCCAGTCTCGACACGCGCGGGCCGTTCGTGCGCGTTGGGCGGGAGCTCGCGCATCCGGCGCTGCAGGAGATCGCGCTCGTCGGAGCCGCGTACGGCGTCATGCACCGCGTCCTCGGCTCGGTCAGCCTGATCGGCCCGGTGCGGATGGATTACGAGAAGGCGGTCGGCGCCGTCCGCTCCGCCGCGACCGAGCTTTCGCGCTTCGCCGAGTCCGTGTACTCGGATCGCTAGCCTGGACTAGTGGCGACGACGGAGCGGGACTACTACGAGCTCCTCGGCGTCGCGCGCGGCGCCGACGAGGGCGAGATCAAGAAGGCCTTCCGGCGGCTCGCGCGCGAGCTCCACCCGGACGTCTCCGACGCGCCTGACGGAGAGGAGCGCTTCCGCGAGGTGGTCGAGGCGTACGAAGTGCTGTCCAAGCCCGAGACCCGGGAGTTGTACGACCGGTACGGCCATGCCGGCCTGCGGAGCGGCGGCTTCCAGCCCGGCCATTTCGACTTCGGCAGCCTCTCGGATCTCTTCGCCGCGTTCTTCGGAGACGACCTGATCGCCGGGCGCGGTCGCTCGCGCGGGGCTGATCTCGCCGCCGACGTCGAGATCGAGCTCGTCGACGCGGCGCACGGCGTGACGCGCGAAGTCCCGTTCCGCGTTGCGGTGACGTGTACGCATTGCGACGGCGACGGCGCGGAGCCCGGGACGGAAGTCACGACGTGCCCAACCTGCAGCGGTGCGGGCCGATTGCAACAGGTTTCGCGCAGCGTATTCGGCGAGTTCGTCCGTTCGACCACGTGTCCGACGTGCGGCGGCTCCGGCCGGAAGATCGAGACGCCGTGCTCGGTCTGCGACGGCGCCGGCCGCGTTGTGGATGAACGCCGGCTCGACGTCGAGATTCCGGCGGGCATTCACGACGGCCAGCAGATCCGCCTCACCGGCGAAGGTCACGCGGGTGTGATCGGCGCTCGGTCCGGCGACGCGTACGTCCGCGTGCACGTGCGGACCGACCCTCGTTTCGTGCGCGAGGGCAACGATGTCTACTCGTCGGTATCCCTGACGATGACGCAGGCGGCGCTCGGCGCGACCGTCACGGTTCCGACGCTCGACGGCGAGCACGAGCTCGAATTCGAACCGGGCACGCAGCCGGGCGCGACCGTCGTCCTGCGCGGCAAGGGAATGCCTGTCCTGCAGGGCTTCGGCCACGGCGACCACCGTGTTCTCGTCACGGTCGTCGTGCCGCGTCATGTGACCGACGAGCAGCGCCGCCTGCTCGAGGAGTTCGACGCACGGGCCGACGAGCACACGTACAAGCCCGACGAGGGCTTCTTCGAGAAGCTCAAGAGCGCCTTCCGCTGAAGCGCTACGTCATCGTCGGCGGTGAGCCGGAGCTCGCGCTGCTGCTGCATCTGTTCCCGGACGGCGTCGAGGAGCTCGACGGCGCGTTCGCGGTCTATTCCGACGAGCAGCCCATCGGCTTCGACGTGGTCGCGGCGGAAGACGTGCGCGACGGCTGGGAGGACGCGTGGCGCGCGTTCCATCACGGCGTCGAGATCGGACGGTTGTGGGTCGGGCCGCCGTGGGAGTCGGCGCCGACCGGGGCGATCCCCGTCGTCATCGACCCCGGGCGCGCGTTCGGCACCGGCGCTCATCCGACCACGCGGCTCTGCCTCGAGCTGCTGCAAGAAGGGGCTCCGACGAGCCTGCTCGACGTCGGCTGCGGCTCGGGGGTGCTCTCGATCGCGGCGGCGAAGCTCGGCTTCGTGCCGGTCGGTGCCTTCGACCTCGACGACGTGGCGATGGAGACGACCGCGGCGAACGCCGAGGCGAACGACGTCGACGTCGACGTCCTCGAGAAGTTGCGGCCGGCCGCGCTCGCCGTCATGAACATCGCGCTCGACGTGGTCGAAGGCCTGCTTCCCAAGCTGCCGGTAGAGCGCGCGATCGTCTCCGGCTATCTCGACCGGGACGAGCCCCGCGCGGCCGGATGGCAACGCGTCGAGCGACGCGTCCGCGACGGATGGGCCGCGGACCTGCTCGAATTCCACCCGTGACGACGTTCTCGGTGCAGTTTCTCGGCTGCAAGGTCTCGCACGTCGATGCGCACGAGGTGCGCGAGGCGCTGCTCGGCGACGGTCACGTGGAGCGCGACCACGCCGAAGTCGCGGTCATCAACACGTGCTGCGTCACGAACGAGGCTGTTTCGAAGTCGCGAAAGGCAGCTGCGCGGGCAGCCCGCTCACACGGACGCGTCTATGTCACCGGTTGCGGCGCGAACCTCGGGAGCGAGCCCTTCGCGGGTCTTCCGGGCAACGTGATCGTCGTCTCACGGCGGAGCGAGGAGACGGCCGCGTTCGTCGCCCGTGACGTCGGGGCGATCGGCTGCGTCCAGGCCGACGCACGTGTCGATCGCGTGCGCGCGTTCGTGAAGGTGCAGGACGGCTGCAGCTTCTCATGCAACTTCTGCGTCATCCCGCTCGTGCGCGGCGCATCCCGCAGCAGGCGCGCCGCGAACGTCCTGGCCGAGATCGCACGCCGCGTCGCGCAGGGGCACCGCGAGGTCGTGCTGACCGGGATCAATCTCGGCTGCTATCGCGACCGCGAGGAGGGCTACGACCTCCCGCGCCTCGTTCGCGAGGCCGGCGCGACGCCGGGCCTCGCGCGGCTGCGCCTCTCGTCGATCGAGATCAACCATGTGAACGACGAGCTCGTTGCAGCGCTGCGCGAGACCCCGACGGTGAGCCGGCACCTGCACGTCCCGCTCCAGTCCGGCGACGACGGCGTGCTGCGCGCGATGGCGCGCCGCTATTCCGCCGCGACCTATCTCCGCCGGCTCGCGCCGCTGCAGGAGGAGTTCAACATCACGAGCGACGTCATCGTCGGCTTCCCGGCCGAGGACGATGCCGCATTCGCGAACACCGTGCGCGTCGTCCGGGAGGCGGGCCTGACGAAGCTGCACGTGTTCCCGTACTCCCCGCGCCCCGGCACGGTCACCGCGAACGACGATCCGGTTTCGACGGGGGCGAAGCGGAATCGGAGCCAGCGCCTGCGCGACCTCTCCGACGACGCTTGCCGCGCACGCTGGCGCACGAAGATCGGCCGCGACGACGTCGTTCTCGTCGACCGCGCCGGCCGCGGCTACGGCGACGACTATTCGCCCTGGCTCGTCGACGAGCCGGTCGGCGAGCTCGTCCGCGTCCGCGGCGCGCGCGTCACCGAGGAGGGGATCGTCGCTGCCTGACGACTGCCTCTTCTGCACGCTCTATCGCGAAGGCGATCACGTCGCGTCCACCGAGGGCTTCGTCGCGGTCCGCGACATCAATCCGCAGGCGCCGACGCACCTGCTCGTCATCCCCGAGCGGCACGTCGAGAGCTTCCACCACGTCGCTGAGCTCACCGCAGGCGAGGACAAGCGCATGCTCGATTTCATCGCCGAGGTTGCTGCAGGAGCGGGCCTGACCGACTACCGTGTCGTCGTCAACGCCGGTGCGGGAGCCGGCCAGACGATCTTTCATCTCCATTGGCACGTGCTCGGCGGCGGGTTGACCGGGAGGATGACGTGAGTCGGATCGAGACGATCGAGGGCGAGCTGCGCGAAGCCATGAAGGCTCGCGACGCCGAGCGCCGCGACGCGCTGCGTCTCATCCTGAACGCGCTCAAGAGCTCTGAGAAGGAGCTGCAGCGGCCGCTGTCCGAGGACGAGGAGCTGCAGGTGCTCCAGCGCGAGCGCAAGCGCCGGCTCGAGGCGGCGGACGCCTTCCGCGCCGGCGGCCGCGAGGAGCAGGCCGCGTCCGAGGAGCGTGAGCTCGCCGTGCTCGAGGAGTTCATGCCCTCGCCGCTCTCCGAGGACGAGATCGAGGAGATCGTCGACGACGCGATCGCCGAGGTGGGCGCGACGAGCATGGCCGACCTCGGCCGCGTCATGGCCGACGTGATGCCGCAGGTCGCGGGCCGGGCCGACGGCTCCGTCGTCAGCCAGCTCGTGCGCGAGAAGCTCGCCTAGGCCGGCGGGCCGAGCGCTTCGAGGAGCGCGCCGATCTCGTACCCGACCTGGGCCGAGTGCCGCATCGCGTGGGCCCGGTCGACGGTGTAGTGGTTGCGCCGCCCGACGCGCGTCGCCTCGACGTACCCGCCCCCGACGAGGTCGGCGAGGATCCGCTGCGCGGCGCGCTCGGTGATGCCGACCCGCTCGGCCACGTCCCGAAGCCGCACGTCCTCCTGCTCGGCGATGCAGAGGAGGACCTGGGCGTGGTTCGTCAGGAAGGTCCAGCTGCGATGCTCGTCGGCACTTGACATACGACTCTTTTGTCGTGTAATACTTATCACGTCGTTTCGGACGTGTATGAGTCTACCGAACTGGGAGGCGCGATGGAGGCGCATGGGGCATTCCACGACGTGAACGACTCGATTCGGCATCTCGCGACGGCTGGGCCCGTCACCGAGACCTGGGAATTCTTCTGCGAGTGCGCCGATCTCGGCTGTCGCACGCTCATCAGCCTCACACTCGACGAGTTCGACGACAGACGAACGGCCTCGCCGCCTCTGCCGCTCCTAGCTCCGCACCACGACGCGGCGGCTGCGTAGGAAAGCGCGCCGAACGGGCATCTGACCGGCGATGCGTCTGCTCGCCGCAACGGCTGCCGCGCTCGTTTGGCTTCCCGCTCCGACAGGCGATCGCATCCGCGTCTTCTCCGATCAGCTCCCCGACGGGCTCTCACCCGGGCTCGTTCAGTTCGCGGCGATGCACTACGCGGGAGCGCAGAAGCTCGGCGCAGCGCTCACGGATCAGCTGAAGGCCAGGAACCCTGCGTTCTTCATGATCCAGTACCGGCTCGGGCTGGGTCTGGGGCGCGCGACGCGAATCCGCTTCGGCAACGCCTGGGTGCCTGAGTGGCCGACGCATCCGCAGTCACAGTGGTTCTACCTCTGGCACGGTCGGCGCGTGTACCAGAGCTGGGGCTGGTACCTGATGAATCCCGACAACGCCTCGTGGCGCGCGTACTACGCCGCACAGCTGCGCCGCCAGGTCGGGACGACGCACGCCGACGGCGTTTTCATGGACTCGACCAGCGTGCCGAACGACTTCGGCGCCAGCACGTTCACGCCGCCACTGCCCGCATTCGATCCTCCCTGGGAGCTCAAGTGGTCGCACGAGATCGAGCGCTGGATCCCCTACGTGCAAAAGCACGTCGGCAAGCCGATCATCGTCAACGCCGGCTCGTGGGTGACGACGCGTGAGCGCACGGACTACTCCGGCGCGGCCGGCATCATGGTCGAAGGATTCGCGACGAACCTCGCGCCGGCTGACTGGCAGCTCGAACTGACGCGCGCGCTCGGGCTCGTGCGCAAGGGCAAGGTCGTCATCTGCCAGTCGTATCCGGATCCCGGCGACGTGAACGCGCGCATGTTCGACCTCGCTTCCTACCTCCTCATCAAGGGCGACCACACGTACGTCAACTTCGGCGAAGGCATCCAGGTCTCGTGGTTCCCCGAATACGACGTCGACCTCGGCGCGGCCGTCGACCCGCCGGGCTTGCGGCAAGACCAGCTCGCGTTCGTCAGGCGCTTCGCGAACGGGCTCGTCGTCGTCAACCCGGGCGACTCGACCGTGCACTACGCCCTTCCGGCGACGATGCAGCTCGTCACACCTGTCGGGGGAGGCGCCGTCCCCGATTCCGGGCAGCTCCCGGCCTCGTGGACGCTGCGCACCGCGCCTGTGACCGCGGTCACGCTCGGGCCGCGCCAGGGGGCCGTCCTCCTACACTGATCGTGTGCAGGACGTTCTCGAAGTTCCGAACGAAGTCGCGGCCGAGCTCGCCGGAGTGGGCCACGGCGTCCTCGACGTGCTCCAGAACCGGCTTGGCTGCGCTGTCAACCTGCGCGGGAACCGGCTGACGCTCGACGGCGACGACGTGAAGGTGTCCGAGGCACGGGCCGTCGTCGAGGAGCTCGTCGAGCTCGTCGAGAGCGGGCAGGAAGTCGGTGCCGGGACGATCGACACGATCCTCAACGCGATCGACCACGCCGAGGACGTGCGCGACATTTTCGAGGACGTTGTGTGGTCGCACCGCGGCAAGCGCATCACCCCGAAGACCGTGACGCAGAAGCGGTACGTCGACGCGATCCGCAGCGGTACGGTGACGTTCGGGATCGGCCCGGCCGGCACCGGCAAGACGTATCTCGCTATCGCGCTCGCCGTCGCCGCGCTGTCGGAGCGGCAGGTCGGGCGCATCATCCTCACGCGTCCCGCGGTCGAAGCCGGCGAGCGGCTCGGCTTCCTGCCCGGCGACGTCCTCGCGAAGGTCGACCCCTACATGCGCCCGCTCTTCGACGCGCTGTACGACACCATGGATCCCGAGCGGCTCAGCACGTACATGGAGCGCGGCACGATCGAGGTCGCGCCGCTGGCGTTCATGCGCGGGCGGACGCTCAACGACAGCTTCATCATCCTCGACGAGGCGCAGAACACGTCGCCCGAGCAGATGCAGATGTTCCTCACGCGCCTCGGCTTCGGCTCGAAGGTCGTCGTCACGGGGGACATCACGCAGATCGACCTGCCGCGCGAGCAGGCGTCCGGCCTCATCCAGGTGCAGAACATCCTCAGTTCGATCGACGGCATCTCGTTCGTGCACTTCGGACACGAAGACGTCGTGCGGCACAAGCTCGTCCAGCGGATCGTCGAAGCGTACAAGCGGCACTCGGAGGAGACCGGGACCGCCCGGCGCCGGTGATCGAGGTCGAGGTCGACAACCGCTCTGGTGTCGCGGTCGACGAAGACGGCGCCGTCGAGCTCGTTCGGCGCGTGCTCGCGGCGGAGGGCGTCGACTCGGGCGAGCTCGGGCTCGCGTTCGTCTCACCTGAGGAGAGCCGATCGCTGAAGCGGGAGCACCTCGGCGTCGACGAGGCGACCGACGCGCTTGCGTTTCCGGTCGACGGCCTCGAGGAGCTGCCGGCAGAACTGCCGCGCCAGCTCGGGGACGTCGTCGTCTGCCCCGAGGTGGTGGGAGCCGAGTGGCGTGCGCCGCTCGTGCACGCGGTGCTGCATCTCGTCGGCTACCACCACGGCGGGGACATGGAGGAGCGGGAGTCGTTGCACCGGTGACAGTAACGACGCCGCCGCCGCGCGAGCGCGCGCCGCAGTCGCCGCCGCCTGCCCCGGGCCGCGCCCCGACGCTCCTCGACAGCTTCAACTACGCGTTCGAGGGGATCATCCACGTCCTCCGCACGCAGCGGAACCTCCGCATCCACTTCGGCATCGCCATCGTCGTCATCGGCGCGGCGGCGGCGCTCGGTGTCGGCCGCGACGATCTCATCCTCCTGTTGATGGCGATCGCGTTCGTCCTCGTCGCCGAGATGGTCAACTCCGCGATCGAGGGGGCGATCGACGTCTCGACGACCTCGTTCGACCCGAACGCGAAGCTCGCCAAGGACATCGCGGCCGGCGCGGTGCTCATCTCGGCGGTCACCGCTGTGGCCGTCGGCTATCTCGTCTTCGCGCACGCGGTGGCGCACCGCACGGCACGCGTCCTCGACCGCGTCCGCGACGCGCCGGCGGAGATCACGCTCGTCGCGCTCGTCCTCGTCATCCTCGTCGTCATCACGACGAAGGCTTTGACCCGGAGCGGGACGCCGCTGCGCGGCGGCCTGCCTTCCGGCCACTCGGGCATCGCGTTCGCGGGCTGGATGGCGGCCACGTACGTCGCCGACGACCACCATCGGTTCTTGATCTCGTCGCTCACGTTCGTGATGGCGTTGCTCGTCGCGCAGACGCGGGTCGAGGCCGGCGTCCATTCGCGGCTCGAGGTGCTGTACGGCGGCGCGCTCGGCGCGCTCGTCACCCTCGTCGTCTTCCAGGTGCTGACGTGACCGGCGAAGAGCTCGTCGCGCGGGCGGAAGCCGCCGCGGCGAAGGCGTACGCGCCGTACTCGAAGTACTTCGTCGGCGCCTCGGTGCTTACGAACGATGGCCGGCTCTTCGACGGGGTCAACGTCGAGAACGCGGCATATCCGCTCGGTGTCTGCGCCGAGAAGTCCGCGATCGTCGGGGCGGCGAGCACCGGCGTCCGTCCAGGCGGGATCGCCGCAATCGGGATCACGGCGTCGCCGTGCGGAGGCTGCCGCCAGTGGCTGCACGAATGGCGTATCGCGCTCGTGGCGTTCCGCCGCGCCGACGGGACGATCGCCGAGTACGCGGCCGACGCGCTGCTGCCGGATACCTGGGACTTGCCCGAGTGAAGTCGGGCATCGTCGCGGTCGCCGGGCGTCCGAACGTCGGCAAGTCCACGCTCGTGAACGCGCTCTGCGGAGGCAAGGTGGCGATCGTCTCCGACAAGCCGCAGACCACGCGCCGACGGATCTTCGGCATCGCGAACGGCGACGACTTCCAGCTCGTTCTTGCCGATCTTCCCGGCTTTCAGCGTCCGCGCGACGCGCTCACGGAGCGGATGCAGCACACGGTCGACGCGTCGTTCGAGGACGTCGAAGCGGTGGTCTTCGTGCTCTCCGCGCGCGAGCGAATCGGCGCCGGCGACCGCTTCATCGCGTCTCGCGTGTTCTCGCTCGACGTCCCCATCGTGATTGCGTTGAACAAGGTCGACCGGCTGAAGCCGGGCCACATCGCGCAGCAGATGAATTCGGCGGCGGCGCTCGGCAACTTCCACGCGCTCCATCCGGTCAGTGCGAAGACCGGCGACGGCATCGGCGCGCTACGGGACGAGCTCGTCGGCCTTCTGCCCGAAGGGCCGCTCTACTTCCCGCGCGAGCAGCGCACGGATCTCTCCGTCGAAGCTCAGATCGGCGAGCTGGTCCGGGAGAAGGCGCTCTGGCTCACGCGCGATGAGGTGCCGCACGCGATCTCCGTCGAGGTGGACGAGATGGACGACAAGATGGTGCGCGCGCTCCTCCTCGTCGAGACGGACTCGCAAAAGCAGATCCTCGTCGGTAAGGGCGGCTCGATGGTGAAGGACATCGGGACGCGCGCGCGTCCGGAGATCGAGGCACTGCTCGGCCACACCGTTTTTCTCGAGCTCGTTGTCAAAGTGCGGCCCCGCTGGCGCCGCGACGAAGCGACGCTCGACCGCCTCGGCGTCTAGCTACAGCTGAGGTCGAGCCAGGACTTGAGCGCAGCAACGCGCTGGTTGGCCGTCGCGAGGTTCGCGCGCACCGTTGCGCTCGTGGCGGCGTCGTGGACGAGGCTCGCATACCCAGCTTCGCTCGCGGCGGTCTGGCTGTAGAGAAGAAGGTCGACGCCCGCGGCGAGCGCGCGCGCCGGCGCGTGCTGCACGTGCGCGACGGCGCCCGCGTCGAGCGCGTCGGTGATGACGACGCCGTCGAATCCGAGTTGCTGCCGCAGGAGGCCGGTGACGATCGTGTGCGAGAAGGCGGCCTGCGTGCCGCTCGGGTCGAGCGCGGGATACGACGCGTTCGAGACCATCACGAGCTTCGTTCCGGCCGTGATCGCGGCGCGGAACGGCGCGAGGCGCGCGGTGAGGAACGCAGCGCTGCGGGCAATCGTCACCGGACGGTCGTCCGTGCTCGCGACGGCGCTGCCGAGCCCGGGAAAGTGCTTCGCCGTCGCTGCGACGCCGCCCGTCTGAAGGCCCGTCACGAACGCGCTCGCGAGCCGCGCGACGAGTGACGGGTCGTTACCGAACGAGCGCGTGCCGAGGAAGCTCCTCGGCGTCGAGATCGTGTCGGACACGGGCGCGAAGTCGATCCGAACGCCGGCCTTGTCGAGGAGGAGCGCCGTCTCGCCCGCTTGCGCGCGTGCCATCGCCGGTGTCTGCATCGCGGCTGCGCTCTCGATCGGTGCCGCCCAGGGGAAACGCCGCACCGTTCCACCCTCTTGGTCGACGCCGACGAGCAGCGGCGACCCGTGTCGGCACGCGACCGACTGCAGGCGGTCGACCGCGGCTCGTACCACGCCCGCGCTCGACCATCCGTGGCCGAGGAGGATGACGCCGCCAACCTGCCCTGCGGCGACGCGCGCGAGCAACGAGGCCGTCGGCGCGTCGCGCAGCGGTGCCACGAGAACAGATCCGGCCGGCGAAGCCGCAGCAGGCGCGGCGACGATCGCCGTTACGACGAAGCTAAGCCCGAGCCAGAATCGGCGCTTCGGTGCCGGCGAGGCGAGCTCCCGTTTCCGGTTCGAAGTAGTGGAAGCGGGTGGTATCGACGGCGAGCCGCAACGGCCGGCCCGGCTTCGCCGACGTTTGCGGATCCACGCGCGCGGTGAAGTGCGTTTGCGCCTCGCCGAGGATCACCTCCTCCTCGTCGGTCTCGCGTGCGCCGCTCACGTCGACCGGAGCCGCGTCGACGGAGAAGATGACGTGCGTCTCGGCGCCGAGCTCCTCGACGACCTCGACGTCGACGTCGATCTGTGGCAGGGAGGGATCGGCGAACGCCGCATCCTGGAACGCCTCCGGCCGGATGCCGACGACGAAGCGGCCCTGCCGCGGGCCGCTGACGGGCAAGCGGTAGCCGGCAAAGCTCACCGTCCCGTCCGCGACGTCGGCCTCGACGAGGTTCATCGCCGGCGAGCCGATGAAGGCCGCGACGAACAGATTGTTCGGGGTCGCATACAGCACCTGCGGCGTGTCGATCTGCTGGACCTTCCCGTCGCGCATCACGGCGACCCGCTGGCCGAGCGTCATCGCCTCGACCTGGTCGTGCGTCACGTAGATCGTCGTCGTCCGAAGCCGCGAATGCAGGCTCGCGAGCGACGCGCGCATGCTGACCCGGAGCTTCGCGTCGAGGTTGGAGAGCGGCTCGTCCATGAGAAATGCCTTCGGCTCGCGCACGATCGCCCGGCCCATGGCCACGCGCTGGCGCTGGCCGCCGGAGAGCGCGGCCGGCTTCCGGTCGAGCATCTCCTCGAGACCGAGGAGCTTCGCGACCTCTCGTACGCGCCGTTCCGCGTCCTTCTTTGGTGTCTTCCGGACCTTGAGCCCGTACCCGAGGTTCTCGCGGACGCTCATGTGCGGGTAGAGCGCATAGCTCTGAAACACCATCGCCACGTCGCGCGAGCGGGGCGGGAGATCCGTGACGTCCCGGCCGTCGATCGTGATGGTGCCGTCGGTGGCGTCCTCCAGGCCCGCGATCATCCGGAGCAGGGTGGACTTGCCGCAACCCGACGGGCCAACGAGGACGAGGAACTCGCCGCTCTCGATCTCGAGCGAGACGTCGTCGACGGCGACGAAGCCCCCTGCGAAGATCTTGCTGATGCCTTCGAGCGCGATTCCGGCCACGGGAATGCAGTCTATACCGCGTGTCCGCCGGAAAGACAATGGCATTGACCAATTTTGCGAGACTGGGCTATAGTCCGGCGGCGATGAGCGTGCAGAAGGTGACGAAGCAGAGCCACACGAGGCAGCAGGTGCTCGACCTCATCCAGCGGCTCGGCGTCGGCACCGCCATCCCGTCGGAACGGCAGCTGAGCGCCGATCTCGGCGTCTCCCGGCTGACCGTCCGCGCGGCGCTGGACGACCTCGCGCGCGAGGGCTACCTCGTGCGGCGCCGCGGCAGCGGCACCTACGTGCAGCACCCGAAGATCTCGCAGGAGCTCACGATCACGTCCTTCAGCGAGGACATGCGCCGCCGCGGGATGGTGCCCGGGAGCCGGACGCTCTCGATGGAGACAATTCTCGCCGGGGCTCGTCTCGGCCGGTCGCTCCAGGTGTCCCCGTCCGAGCAGATCCTCGTAATCAAGCGCCTTCGCCTCGCCGACGGGGAGACGATGGCGATCGAGACGCTCCACCTGCCGCAGGGCCTCGTGCCCGGCTTGTCGGCAAAGGATCTAACAGGGTCCTTCTACGAGCTCCTCCAGGAGCGGTACGGGATCCGCATCGCCTATGGCACCCAGGCGATCGAGCCGACGGTGACGAACGAAGAGGAGTCGGCCGCCCTCGGTGTCCCGCTGCACTCGCCGGCGTTCCTCTTCGAGCGGACGAGCCATGACGAACGCGACCGCACGGTCGAGTTCGTGCACTCGGTCTACCGGGGCGACCGCTACCGGATCGTGACCGAGCTGCAACGCCCCCAGGGCTGACTGGTTCGAAGGGGTTGACACGGTTGGTCCGGTGTGCCAAGGTTCGGCCGTGGCCAACTGGTATAGACCAATCGGCGTTCTGAAGGGCCACACCTCAGGCGCCGACGGCTCGAGGAGACTTGCATGAGAGTACGGGTTGTCGTGGCGGCCGCTCTCGCCGTCGCGTGTGCGGTCGTAGCGACGACCGCAAGCGCGGCCACCGGGCGAGCGCAGGCCAACAAGCTCACGGTCTGGTTGCAGGTCGACGCACAGTCCGGTTGGCCGGACGTCGTCGCAGCTGCGAACCAGCAGTTCCAGCAGCAGAATCCCGGTTGGACGGTCAGCGTCCAGTATCAGAGCTGGGGCGACCACCTTCAGAAGTTCGACGCCACCATCGCCGGCAACGACACGCCGGACGTCATCGAGATGGGGAACACCGAGATGACGGCCTACATGTCGTCCGGCGCATTCGCGGACCTCTCCGGCAACAAGTCGCAGTTCCCGAACTCGGGTAGCTGGCTTGCCGGCCTCGCAAAGTCCGGGATGTTCGGTGGCAAGCTCTACGGCGTGCCGTATTACGCCGGCTCTCGCGTCGTCACCTATCGCTCCGACCTCTTCAAGAAAGCCGGTGTGACGAAGGCGCCGACGAGCATCCCGCAGTTCACCGCCGACCTGCAGAAGGTCGCAACGATGCAGAAGGGCGTGAAGGGCTTCACGCCGATGTATCTCGCGGGAACCGACTGGTACAGCGCGCTCGACTGGGTCTTCGACTACGGCGGCTCGATCGCCACCACCCACGCTCACAAGTGGGTCGGCACGCTCGACTCTCCGCAGTCGGTGGCAGGACTGACCGCATTCAAGAACTTCTTCGGTACGGTCGCGTCCAAGTCGGCGGCGACGCTCGACGAGGCGAATCCGGCTCCGTACACGGTGTACTCGCAGGGCCTCACGGCCGCGATCCTCGGCCCGGCGTGGTTCAGCTGCTGCACCGGCACGAAGTACAAGTCGGTCACGGCCCAGTTCGTGATGCCGAGCCACAGCGCCGGCAAGCCGATCCCCGGGTTCCTCGGCGGGTCGGACCTCGCGATCCCGGCGCAGAGCGGCAACAAGTCGCAGGCCATTCAGTGGATCTCGGACTTCACGAACTCGCAGAACGAGCAGACCCTCCAGGCCAAGGGCAACATCCCGAACGCCACCAGCCTGCTCGGTAACACGGTCAACGCCCGTGCTGCTGCGCGCAGTTGGTTCGTGCCGCAGGCGAAGCACTGGGTCGACGTCGAGAACGGGAACATCCTCAGGACGATGCTGGCGCAGATCCTCACCGGGAAGTTGTCGGTGAAGCAGGCGGCCGCGACCGCCAGCGCCAACATCGCGTACACGCTCAACCAGTCGTAACCGGACTGCTGGGCTGAACGAGATGGCGACTGCTGCCGGGACCACGACCAAGTGGTCCCGGCGGCGTTCGCTCACCTGGGGACGCGTCGGCCGCGCCGCTGTGCCGTACGCGCTCGTCGCGCCGGTCGTCGGCGTGATGGGGGCCATCCTCGGCTACCCGATCTACAGCCTCGTCCGGCTCTCGCTCGAGCGCTACGGGCTGTTCGAGCTGATCCAGCACCACGGGGTCTACATCGGCCTGCACAACTTCGGAAGCGTTCTCCACGACAGCGTTTTCTGGCACACGCTCCTGCGGACGATCGTCTTCGCGGCCGCGAACGTCGGCCTGACGATGGTCATCGGCACGCTTGTCGCGCTGCTGCTCGTCCGCATCTCGACGTCGATCCGGCTTCTCGTGACCGCCGGCCTCGTGCTCGTGTGGTCGATGCCGCCGGTCGTCGCCGTCCAGGTCTGGAACTGGATGACGAACGTGCAGAACGGCGTCCTCAACTACATCCTGACCGAGCTCCACGTCGGCAACTACTTCCAGCACAACTGGTACACGACGAGCTTCTCGCAGCTGGCGATGGTGACGACGCTCATCGTCTGGGGCGCCCTGCCCTTCGTGGTGATCACGGTCTACGCTGCGTTGTCGCAGGTGCCGCGCGAGCTCGTCGAGGCTGCGGAGATCGACGGCGCGCGCTCGTGGCGCATCTTCCTCGACGTGACCATGCCGGTGATCATGCCCGTGATCCTGATCCTCACGAGCTTGTCGATCCTGTGGGATTTCGGCGTATTCACTCAGCCGTACCTGCTGATCGGACAGGCGCACATCACAACGGGGAACTACCTCATGGGCATCTATCTCTTCGAGCAGGGATACGTGCGCGCCGACTTCGGCCGCGGCGCCGCGATCTCGATCCTCATGCTCGTGATCGTCGCGGCGATGAGCGTCGTGTACGTGCGCCGGATGATCCGCATCGGAGAGGTCACGTGAACGGGCGCAGCGCACACAGGGCCGGCTGGAACACGCTCGGGATCCTCGTCTTCGTCGTCTGCGTCTTCCCGGTCTTCTGGATGATCTCCACGGCGTTCAAGAGCGACGATCAGATCAACGCGCTCACCCCGACGTGGTTTCCCACGCATCCGACGCTGCGGCACTTCCGCGACGCGCTGCACAAGCCGTACTTCTGGGCGGACGTGAAGAACAGCCTGATCGTCGTGCTCGTCGTCGTGGGGATCGCGATGGTGCTCGCGTTCCTCGCCGCGGTCGCGCTCTCCAAGTATCGGTTCACGGGCCGGAAGCTCTTCATCGTCCTCGTCATCGGCGTCCAGATGCTCCCGGGGGCGGGGCTGATCATCCCGCTGTACGTCGTCCTCGCGCGCTTCCACGAGGTGAACACGCTCACCGGCGTGATCCTCGTCTACCTCACCGGGGCACTGCCGTTCTCGGTCTGGACGCTCCGCGGCTTCATCCTCGGCATCCCGAAGGAGCTCGAGGAGGCGGCCATGGTGGACGGGAGCACTCGATTCGGCGCGTTCGCCCGGATCCTCCTGCCACTCGTCGCACCGGGGCTCGTGGCGACGTCCGTCTTCGCCTTCATCACGAGCTGGAACGAGTACATCTTCGCCCGCGTCCTCCTGAACGACGGCTCGAAGCAGACGATCACCGTCTGGCTGTCGTACTTCCTCGGCACGAGCCGACAGACGGACTGGGGCGCGCTCATGGCAGCGTCGACACTCACGGCGATCCCCGTGGTGGTCTTCTTCCTGCTCATCCAGCGCCGCATCGCCTTCGGGCTGACCGCAGGCGCAGTTCGAGGTTAAGTGGTATTGACCACTGAGTCCAGATGCGAGAGGATGTCGAAGTGACCCTCCAACCGCGCGCCGCGAGCGTCGGTTGCTCGTACTTCGGAGTACGGGTGGTCCGCCACGTTCGGCGCGACATGGCCGACCTCGCGGCGCGCGGCTATACCGGGGTACTGCACACGTTCTCGGAGAACGACCTCGCGTACTACCGCGAGACGTTCGCCGACATCGTCGCGGTCTCGCACGAGGCCGGGCTGATCGTGCAGGTGAGCCCTTGGGGGCTCGGCCGGTCCTTCGGCGGCGAGGCCGAGAGCCGCTGGGTCGCGTTCCATCCCGAGGAGTGTCAGGTGATGGACGACGGCCGTCGCGTCGCGGCTGCGTGCCTGAACAGTTCAGCCTACCGCGCGTTCTGCAAGAACTGGGCGGACGTCGCGCTCGACGCGGGCGTCGACTCCGTCTTCTGGGACGAGCCCGCGTGGGTCGTGCCGAGGCACGTCGGCGTCGATGACGCATCGCGGTGGAGCTGTCGCTGCGACTACTGCCGCGAGCGGTTCGGCGCCGAGATCCCGCCGGAGCTGACGCCCGACGTGCGCGCGTTCCGTGAGGCGTCGGTCGTCGACTTCCTCCGCGAGGTCGTCGCGCACGTGGCCGAGCGCGGGGGCGCGAACACGATTTGCCTGCTGCCCGCGACCGAGGGCACCCTCGGTATCTCCGACTGGAACATGGTCGCGTCGCTCCCCGGCCTGACGACGTTCGCGACCGATCCCTACTGGAAGCACTGGAACGAGCCCGCCGGCCCGTTCGTGCGTCGCTTCGCGCGGCTGCTCGGGGAGACGTGCGCGCGCCACGGTGTCGGCGCGCAGCTGTGGCTCCCCAGCTTCGGCTTGACGCGCGAGGAGATCCCGGAGCTCGAGGCGGCGATCGAAGGTGCGCGCGAGGAGGGCATCGAGGATCTCTGGACGTGGGGCTACGAAGCATGCGGGCACATGTCGGCGCTCGCGACACCCGACGCGCCGCTCGTCTGGGAAGCGGTCACAGCCGCACTCACCGGTGCGCCAACGCTCGAGTCGCGCAGGACGCGCTCGCTCGTCGGCCTCATGAACACCGCGGACGACGCGGTCGCCGACGCCGTCGCAGCTGGAGGGGATTCTCTGGCGTCCGCGATCGACGCGATCGTCGAGCGGCTCGGCCGCGGCGGCCGGCTCGTCTACGTCGGCGCCGGTACGTCGGGCAGACTCGGCGAGCTCGATGCGATGGAGTGCAGTCCGACGTTCGGGTCGCCTCCCGGCGAGGTGGTCGCAATCGCCGTCGACGAGTTCGACGCCGAGGACGACGGCGAGCGCGGCCGCGAGCTCATCCGCGAAGCCGGCGTCGGCGCGAACGACGCCGTCATCGCAGTCAGCGCGAGCGGCTCGACGCCGTTCACGCTCGCTGCATTCGACGAGGCGCGTGCGCTCGGCGCGCTCGGCGTCGCGGTCGTGTGCGCTTCGCACAGCCCGCTCGAGGAGGTGGCCGACCACGCGGTCGTCGCCGACGTCGGGCCGGAGCTCGTGAGCGGCTCGACGCGGCTGAAGGCCGGGACCGCGCAGAAGATGATCCTGAACGCGATCTCGACGGTGTCGATGATCCGCCTCGGTCGGACGTACGCAGGATTGATGGTCGGCGTCGTGCAGGACAACGCGAAGCTGCGCGAACGGGCACGGAGGAACGTCCTTCTCGCGAGCGGTGCGCCAGAGGAGACCGTCGACGCGGCGCTCGCCGCCGCCGGCGGTGACGCGCGTGTCGCGCTCGTCGCGCTGCTCGCCGGCATCGACCCGGATGACGCGCGCCGTCGGCTCGAGGGCGCGCGCGGCTCCGTGAGCGAGGCGCTCGGAGCAGTGCGATGAGGCTCGGCGTCGAGGCGGCACTCGTCCAGGGCGAGCTCGTCGCCGGGGACATCGATGTCGTGGACGGCGTCGTCGTCGACGTCGGCCTCGCCGGCGGGACGCGCGGCCGCATCGCCGTTCCGGGTTTCGTCGACCTCCAGGTGAATGGCTTCGGCGGCGTCGACTTCCTCGCCGCGGGAGCCGAGGACTACATCCGTGCGGGCGAGGCGTTGCTCCAGACCGGTGTCACCGCATACCAGCCGACGTTCATCACTGCCGCTGAGAGCACGATCGTCGACGCGCTGCATGCGTTGCCGGTGAACGGCGCGCGACCGCGCATTCTCGGTGCGCATCTGGAGGGACCCTTCCTTTCGCCCGAGCGTCCGGGAGCACACCCGCCGGCGCACCGCCGCGACCCCGATCTCGAACTGCTCGAGCGGCTCCTCGCGCCGGGCGGGGTGACTGAGATGACGATCGCACCCGAGCTTCCAGGCGCGGGCGCCGTCATTCGCCGGCTGCTCGAACTCGATGTCGTCGTCTCCGCAGGTCACACGAACGCGACCGCACAGGAATCGCACGACGCGTTCGACGCCGGCGTGTCCACGGTCACGCACCTGTTCAACGCGATGCGCCCGTTCCGCCAGCGCGACCCAGGCATCGTCGGCGTCGCGCTCACGCGACGTGACGTCATCGTGCAGATGATCGTCGACGGCCACCATCTCGCGGATGAGACGGTGCGGCTCGCGTGGGAGGCTGCTCGCGGCCGCCTCGCGCTCGTCACCGACGCGACGGCGGGCGCCGCGAACGGGGGCGGCATCTATCAGCTCGGTGACGTCGAGATCGAAATCGACGGCGGCCCGCCGACGCGCGAGGACGGCGTCCTCGCCGGCACCGTGCTGACCATGATCGACGCAGTGCGGAACCTGCACGCGCTCGGCATCCCGTTCGAGGAGGCGATCGGCGCCGCGACCGCGGTCCCCGCGCGCATTCTCGGACGCACGGACGTTGGCGTGCTGGAGCCGGGCGGCGCAGCGGATGTCGTCGTCATCGACGACCGGCTCGACATCGTGCACGTGCTCTGCGCGGGGGAAGAGCGTGTCGTGGCTCGAGACTGAGCTGCGCGAGCAGCCAGCGGCGCTCGAGCGCCTGCTCGACCGGCAGGCCAGCCGTGCTGCCGAGCTCGCTGCAGCCTTCCGTCGGGACGACGTTCACTACGTGCTGATCGCCTCGCGCGGCAGCTCCTCCAACGCGGCCCGCTATGCCCAGTACGTGCTCGGGCGAGCGAACCGCGTGCCGGTGACGTTTGCGACGCCGTCGCTGTACACGATCTACGAGCAGCCGCCCCGGCTCGACGGAGCGATTGTGCTCGGGATCTCGCAGTCGGGAGCGTCGCCCGACGTGCGAGCCGTCCTGGCGGAGGCGCGCCGGCAGGGTCGCCCGACGATCGCGCTGACGAACGACCCCGGCTCGCCGCTCGCGAACGAGGCCGAGCACGTCCTTCCACTCGAGGCCGGTGAGGAGAAGGCAGTCGCAGCGACCAAGACGTATCTCAACTCGCTCGGCGCGATCGCGCTGTTGTTCGCGGCGATCGGCGAAGACGCTGCGGCGCGCGCCGAGCTCGAGCGCATGCCGGCGATGCTGGAGGAGCAGATCGAGCTCTCGTTCGCGGCCGCGCCTGCCCTGGCCGGCTATATGGGGATCGTCGGAGCGACGGTGGTCGCCCGGGGTGTCAACTACGGGACGGCGTTCGAAATCGCGCTGAAGATCCGCGAGCTGTCCGGGCTCGTCGTCGAGGCGTATTCGCCGGCCGACCTCATGCACGGACCGATCGCTGCAATCCGCCCCGGCTGGCCGGTGCTCGCAGTCGCACCGACGGGGCCGGCATACGAGAGCGTCGCCGAGCTCGTACCGGCGCTCGCAGCGCGACAGGCGCGGCTGCTCGCCGTGTCGGACGTACCGGCGCTCCTCGCGCAGGCGGACACGCCGCTCCCGATGGTGAGCGGTGTGCCCGAGTGGCTCAGCCCGCTGGTCGCGGTCGTTCCCGGCCAGGTGACCGCGATGCGCCTCGCGCGGCTGCGCGGGCTCGACGTCGACAATCCGGCCGGGCTGCGCAAGGTGACGCTCACGCGCTGAGCGGGCGGCGACGCAGGACGATCAGGTCCTGTGTCGGATTTCCCCGGGCACCTTCGGGCTCGATCGACGACACGTCGAAGCCTAGCGCGAGCGTCTCGCGGACATAGCGCTCCGGGTGGTACGCGCTGCACAGGTTGCTACCGGGGAGATCGCTCCACCGAACGACGAGCTCGCCGCGCTCGAACCGAACGCGCTCCTCGCTTTCGAGGCGAGGAAGATACGCGCGGCCGTGCGTCGTTACGACCAGTCGCCCGCCGGGGCGAAGCACGCGGCGCAGCTCGTCGCGCCACCCGGTCTGCAGCTCCTCCGTGAGATGGGTGAACACAGAGAGCGCGTAGACGAGGTCGAAGCTCTCGTCCGTGTACGCAAGCGGCGGCGCAAGACCGTTCCGGGCGACGTTCGCGAAGAGGAGGTGAGTGCGGCACCAGTCGACCGCACCGGCATCGCGATCGCTGCCGGCGATCGAACCCGTGCGGCCGCTCCAGTAGCGCAACACCCGGCCGCACCCGCAGCCAAAGTCGAGAACGGATTCGACCTCGTCCAGCGGCACGCTTGCTGCGATGGCGTCGTAGGCCGCGCGTCCGCTGCGGAGGAACCACTCGCCGTCCGCGGTCCCGGCGACGCGGACCATCAGGCGCCGAGGAGGCAGAGGGGGGCCGTCGACGCGAAGCGCGCGCGTCGGCCGGACGGCGACGGCGATCTCGTACGCGCGGAACGCCGGGCCGAGGAGGCCCGTTCGCTGCGCGAGACGGAGGAGTCGCCGCTTCACCGCGCGTGACGGTACAGCGTGAGCCTCGGGCAAACCGCCTGGCCTACACTTGAGCGCGTGGCGCAGGCGCCCGTCCTTCCTGCCGGATTCGAGCTACCGCTCGAGCCGCGGCTGCCGCGAATCGGCTCCGTCGACGCGGTCGCGCTCGAGGAGCGGGCGGCATCGCTCGCGAAGCGGTCGATCAAGCGCGACGCCAAGGTGTTCGCTCTCGAGCTCGCGATCCGCACCACGGATCTGACGACGCTCGAGGGCGCCGACACGCCCGGCAAGGTCGCGGCGCTCTGCTCGAAGGCGATGCGTCCCGACCCGACCGACCCGTCCATCCCGTCGTGCGCCGCGATCTGCGTCTATCCCAACCTCGTCCCGACCGCGCGCGAGCGATTGGAAGGGAGCGGCGTCCACGTTGCCGCCGTCGCGACCGGTTTCCCGTCTGGCCAGTATCCGACTTCGATCAAGGTCGCCGACGTCCGTAGCGCCGTCGAGCTCGGCGCCGACGAGATCGACATGGTCATCGACCGCGGCGCGTTCCTCTCGGGCCGGTACGCGAAGGTCTACGACGAAGTCGTTCGCGTCAAGGAAGCGTGCGGCGACGCCGCGCATTTGAAGGTGATACTCGAGACCGGCGAGCTCGGCACGTACGACAACGTGCGTCGCGCGACGCTGCTCGCGATCGCCGGCGGCGCCGACTTCGTGAAGACGTCGACGGGCAAGATCTCTCCGGCGGCGACGCTGCCCGTCGCGCTCTGCATGCTCGAGGCCCTCCGCGACGTGCACTCCGAGACGGGTCGCCGCGTCGGCTTCAAGGCGGCCGGCGGCATCCGCCAGGCGAAGCAGGCGATCCAACATCTCGTCGTGGTGCACGAGACCCTCGGGCCGGAGTGGCTGACCCCTGACCTCTACCGCCTGGGCGCGTCGTCGCTGCTGAACGACATCCTCATGCAGCTGCGCAAGGAGAAGACCGGCGTCTACCAGAGTCCCGACTACTTCACCCTTGACTGAGATGTGCACGAAGACTCCGCCAATCGGCGCACACCTGCGACACCGCCGTGACGCATCCCGGCCTACCGTTTGCCCCGCCCCAAAGGGTGGGGGGACGGAGGTGGGAGGGGGCCGTGGCTGAGCTCGACCGCAAGGGCGGCCCGCCCTCGGTTCCCGCCGACTGGACGTATGCCCCGGCGCCGGAGTCGAGGGACATCGTCAAGCTGCGCGAGCGGTACGGCCTCTTCGTCGGCGGCGAATGGCTGGAGCCGACGGAAACGTACGAAACGATCTCGCCTGCGACCGAAGAGACGCTCGCGGTGATAGGCCAGGCGACCAAGGCCGATGTCGAGCACGCCGTCGCAGCCGCGCGCGCCGCCTTCGACGACGGCTGGTCGTCGATCCCAGGCTCGGAGCGCGCGAAGTACCTCTTCCGGATCGCGCGCATCCTCCAGGAGCGTGCGCGAGAGTTCGCCGTGCTCGAGTCGATGAACGGCGGCAAGCCGATCAAGGAGTCGCGTGACGTCGACCTGCCGCTCGCAGCCGCGCACTTCTTCTACTACGCCGGGTGGGCGGACAAGCTCGAGTACGCGTTCCCGAACCGTCGACCGCGCCCGGTCGGTGTCGCCGGCCAGATCATCCCGTGGAACTTCCCGCTCCTCATGCTCGCGTGGAAGATCGCGCCCGCGCTCGCATGCGGGAACACCGTTGTGCTGAAGCCCGCTGAGACGACGCCGCTGACGGCACTGCTCTTCTGCGACGTTCTCCGTCAGGCGGAGCTTCCGGCCGGCGTCGTCAATATCGTCACCGGCGACGGCCGAACGGGTGCTGCGCTCGTCGAGAGCGAAGGCGTGGACAAAATCGCCTTCACCGGCTCGACCGACGTCGGCAAGGCGATCCAGCGACAGCTCGCGGGAACGGGCAAAAAGCTCACGCTCGAGCTCGGCGGCAAGGCAGCGAACATCGTCTTCGACGACTGCGCGCTCGACCAGGCGGTCGAGGGAATCGTCAACGGCATCTACTTCAACCAGGGCCACGTGTGCTGCGCCGGCTCGCGCCTGTTCGCGCAGGAATCGATCTACGAGCCGCTCGTCGACAAATTGAAGCGTCGCCTCGAGACGCTGCGCGTCGGCGATCCGCTCGACAAGAACACCGATGTCGGCGCCATCAACTCGTCCATGCAGCTCGAGAGGATCAAGGAGCTCGTCGAGTCCGGGCGCCAAGAGGGCGCGGAGATCTACCAGCCGCCGTGCAGGCTGCCGGAGAAGGGGTACTGGTTCGCGCCGACGGTGTTCACGAATGTCGCGCAGAGCTACCGCATCGCGCAGGAGGAGATCTTCGGCCCGGTGCTGTCCGTGCTCACCTTCCGCACGCCCGAAGAGGCGATCGAGAAGGCGAACAACACGCCGTACGGATTGAGCGCCGGCGTGTGGACGGAGAAGGGCTCGCGTATCCTCTGGATGGCGCAACGGCTCCGCGCGGGCGTCGTGTGGGCGAACACGTACAACCGCTTCGACCCGACGTCGCCGTTCGGCGGCTACAAGGAGTCGGGCTTCGGTCGTGAAGGCGGACTGCACGGGCTCGAGCCGTACCTGAGGTTCGACTGATGCCTCGCCTCCCGGTCAAGAAGACATACAAGCTGTTCGTCGGCGGTGCCTTCCCCCGCAGCGAGTCCGGCCGGACGTACGAAGCGGAGGGACAGAACGTTGCACGCGCGTCGCGCAAGGACGCACGCGACGCAGTTCGCGCCGCGCGCGCTGCGCAGCCGGGCTGGGCCGCCGCGACCGCGTACAACCGCGGGCAGGTTCTCTATCGGCTCGCGGAGATGGTCGAAGCACGCGTCCCCGAGTTCGCCGAGCTCTGCAGCGGCCGTGATGAGGTCGAGCGCACGATCGATCGCGTCGTCTGGTATGCCGGCTGGGCGGACAAGCTGCCGCAGGTGCTCGGCGGCTCCAATCCCGTCGCGGGCCCGTACTTCAACTTCACCGTTCCCGAGCCGACCGGGGTCGTCGCAGTCCTCGCGCCGGACGAGCCGCCGCTGCTCGGTCTCGTCACGCGGCTGCTGCCGCCGCTCGTCGGTGGGAACGCCGTCGTGGCCGTCGCGTCGGAGCAGCGGCCGCTGGCCGCGATCGAGCTCGCCGAAGCGATTGCGACAAGCGACGTGCCGGGCGGCGTCGTCAACCTCCTCACCGGATTTCATGCCGAGCTCGCTCCCGTGCTCGCCGCGCACATGGATGTGAACGCGATCGACCTCGGAGCCGCAAACGGGTCGGCCGCGGAGCTCGAAAAGCTCGCCGCCGACAATGTGAAGCGCGTGTTCCACGGTGCCGCCGACGTGCAGAGCCCTTGGGAGATCGCCGGCTTCCTCGAGCTCAAGACAGTGTGGCATCCGATCGGCCAGTGAGCGCCCGATACGCTACGGGCGCAGGAATGGCCCAGCGCCGCTTCAGCCACGCTATCGCCGAGGGCGACGGCATTTCCGTCATCGCCGCCGTGGAGGACGCGGACTCGGCCCGGGCCGCGGAGGAGCAGCGGGCCGAGGCGCTCGTCGTCCGCGGCGACCCGAAAGCGGTGCGCGAGGCGAGTACGCTGCCGATCCTGTGGCGCGCAGACGTGCCGGTCGAACGGGCCTCGGCATCCGCCGATGCGTACCTCCTCGTCTTCGACGCACTCGACGACGACGACGGGCGGCTCGAGGAGTTGCACGCACAGGCGCTCGAGCTCGGCCTGGACTGCGCCGTCGAGGTGCGCGACGAAGACGAGCTCGAGCAGGCGCTCGAGCGTGTCGACCCGGAGATCTTCCTGTTGTCGCCGGCCGAGCGTGAGGACGACGAGGCGCCCCTCGACGTCGTGCTCGAGATGCTCGCTGCCGTTCCCGCCGGCAAGCTCGCCATCGCCGACCTGCAGCTGACCAATCGCGAAGAGGTCCAGGAGCTCGAGCGCGCCGGCTGCGACGCCGTCATCGTCCACGCCCACGACGTCTCCCCGCTCGTGGGCGTCCCACCGCCCCCTGTTTAGAGCGCTACCCTTTCGTCATGAGGGTGACTGCAGCCGCGGGCTTCGTCGCGCTTGCGCTGGGTGTTCTCGCGCAGGGCGCGGCGGCCGCGCCGAAGACGACCTGTCCTGCGGGCTGGGCGCACGGCTGGCAGAAGCTCGCCGACAAGGTCGGCGCCCCGGTCTACTGCCCGAGGTGGATGCCGAACCCGCTCGACGCGCAGATCGGCGGCCAGTACCAGGACATCTACTCGATCAGCAAGGACCACAGCTACCTCGTCAGCTTCCTCGAGCACGGCGATCTCGGCAGCGGTGACGTCCACGTCAACTTCCGCGGCTATCCGGGGCGGACGCGCATTCCGATCTGTCCGGCTCCGGTGGGGAAGGGGTCGGTTCCGTGCTTCGCCGATCCGGTCGGGCACGTGAACGCACACGGGATCCACACGACCGTCTACCAGGTAAACCAGGGCGCGGATCAGTGGCATGTGCTCCTCGCCTGGCATTACCGCGGGTCGTTGTACACGGTCAGCCAGCACGTGATCAACCCGTACGACAGCGCCACGAGGGTGAGGCAGAACCTCCAGCATCTGCTGAACAGCCTCGTTCTCGTTCAGCCGGCACGCTGATGCGCCTCTCTCGTCGCGCGTTTCTCGGCGGAGCGGCGGCCGCTGCGGTCGGCGGCGGGGGCATCTACGAGCTCGTCGACCGGCTCGGGTCCGCGCCGGCGCGGCCGGCGGTCGAGCCGGCGGCCATGCCTGCCGAGCAGCATCTCTTCGACCTCACCACGACGCGGAGCGAAGGCGTCGAGGTCGTCGTTCCACCGCTCCATCACGCGGTCGTGACCGCGAAGCTCGAGGTCGGCGACCTGCGCGCCGCGCAGCGGCAGCTCGAGGACGTCATGCGCGAGATCGACTCGACCTACGAGCTGACGCCCGCGGGGCTCGGGGTCACCGTCGCCTGGGGCATCCCGTATTTCGAGAAGTACGTCCCGGCCCAGGCGAAGGCGCACCTGCCGCACGACCGGCGCGCACGGAAACCGGTGCTGCTCCCGACCCGCCGCTTCCCGAGCGACCCGTCGACCACACTCCTCGAGGCGAATGACGTCGCAGTGCTGCTGCGCAGCGATCGTGTCGAGCACATCGACGCCGCGCGCAAGGAGATCTTCGGTCTGCCGTTCCTATCGGTGACGAGCATCAGACGCGGGTTCGCGGGCGGGGGCTTCGACGGCGGGCAGAGCCTGCCGAAGAAGATGGCGGTCGCGGCGGGCGTACCGGGCGCCGATCTCATCCCCGACGGCGCCGAGCTCTTCCTCGGGTTCACCTCGACGCAGAAGGCAGGCCTCGGGCCCGGCACGATCGCCAACCACGAGACGCTCGGTTATGTCGACCTCGGCTCCGGCTACTTCCGCAACGGCACGCACATGCACCTCTCGCACATCAGCGAAGACCTCGAGGCGTGGTACCTGAACTTCGACTTCGACGAGCGTGTGCTCACTGCATTCCGTCCTGGCATGACGAACGTCCGGCAGGGTGCGCAGACGATCCCACAAGGGCCGGCGCAAGTCTCGCCGGAGGCGCAGCTCGTGCGGCAGTTTCACCAGACAGGACGCTTCGGACACAGCGCGTCCATCCAGGCGACCTCGCGCCTGTTGCAGGACACGATCGGCGTCGACGGGACGCGCTACCCGAAAGGAACGGCGATTCCGCAGCGCGCCGACTTCAACACGCTTGACAATCCGTTCGACTTCTCGATCGACCCGACGCGCGACGGCATGAGCAACCAGCCGTCCGCAGGCGTGCACTTCGTCGTCTTCAATCCCAGCGGCGACGACTTCGAGCGCAACCGGCTCGCCATGGACGGCGTCCTGCCCGGCGGCAAGAAGCTGTCCGTGCCGCCACGCAATCGCGCACAGGGCTTCAACTCGGTTCTCACCACCACCCATCGTCAGAACTTCCTCGTGCCGCCACGCCGGCATCGGTCGTTCCCGCTCGCCGAGCTGTGACGGACGGCGGCTCGTCGACTCCCGCCGTGCAGGCGCTGCTTCGCGCGCTCGCGGCCGGCCGCGACGTCGCCGAGCTCGGGACGGCATTCGGCGAAGGCGCGGCCACGATGGCCGAAACGGCGCGTTCCGTCGTCACCGTCGAGTGCGACCCTGACCGCGCCGCGGCGGCGCGCATTCGCCTCGCGCCGTTCTCCAACGTCGAGCTGCTCGAGGGCGACGCGTACGGGCTCATGCGCGGCCGCGGGCCGTTCGGGCTGGTGTTCGCGGACGGTGGCCGGCCGTACGACTGGGAGGCGATCCTCACGCTCGTATCGCCGGGCGGCATCCTCGTGAAGGACGACCTCACGCCGGGGCGAGCCGTCGAGGGCGACGACATCCGCGAGTTCCTCCTGCGCGATTCGCGTCTCGCTGCGGTCGAGATCCTGACGACGCCGGCGACCGCGGCGATCGTCGCCGTCCGCCGCTAGAACCGCGTCGACGCGATCAGCGCGAGCGTGAGCGACACGGGGAAGAGCACGAGCCCGAGCAGGCTGTAGCGGACGATCGACGGCCGCGCGCCTGACGAGCGTGCGACCTGTAGCCACAGGACCGCCGACAGCGACCCGGTCACGGCGAGGTTCGGTCCGAGGTCGAGGCCGAGGAGCAATGCGCGCGGATGGGCGGGCGGGTGGGCGGAGAGGACCGAGGCGGCGGGCAGGTTGTTGACGAGCACCGCTGCGCCGGCACCGAGCCATGCGGTCGTCCAGCGGCCCGTGTGCGCCGCGAGATGTCCGAGCCCAGAGACGGCGCGGGCCACGGTCCCGAGGACGACCGCGACCCCGAGCACGCCCCCTAGCAGGAGTGGGTTCGCCGCGCGCGCGGCGCTGCGCAGCGGCAGCCGGGCGAGAAGCGCCGTCGCGATGCCCGCGGCCAGCACCGGCAGCGCGGGTCGGCCGAGGCTCAGCACGAGCCCGGTCGCAACCGCCACGCCGGCTGTCCCCGCGCGCGGGCGAAACGGCGGGCGTTCCACGACCGCAGAGACCGCCGGCCGGAGCGCGCGCCGGAACGCGATGGCGACGAACGCGATCGTGACGGCAACGGCGACGACCCAGGCGGGCCAGAGCCGCGCGGCGAACGTCGATCCGGACACATGGTCGTTCGCAAGCACGATGAGGTTCGTCAGGTTGGATCCCGGCAGAAGCAGAGAGGCGGAGTTGGCCATGAAGACGACGCCGTACAGGAACGGGGCTTCTCCCAGCCCGCGCCTGCGAGCGGCGTGGAGGAGCACCGGCGTGAGGAACACGACCGCCGTGTCGAGGTTGAGGACGGCAGTGATCGCCGCGGTGACGAGCAGGAGCGACGCAAGCAGCACCGTCCCGCCGCCGCGCACGCGGGCCGCGAGCGCACCCGCTTCCTCGAACAGGCCTTCGCGTGCCGCGGTTGCGCCGATGAGAAGGAGGCCGGCGACGAGCGCGAACGCGGGCCACGCCTGCGAGAACGCCTCGTGCGCGTGGTCGAGCGTCACGCCGGGAATCTAGGCGCTAATCGAAGAAGGCCTGCGCGACCGCGTACCAGGCGGCCGGCACCGTCTTCAGCTCTGCGGTCGCTTCCGCGAGCGGGACCGCGACGATGTCGTCGCCGCGCAATGCGGCCATCTGCCCGAATTCGCCGGCGAACGCGAGCTCGGCCGCCTTCAGGCCGAAGCGGGTCGCGAGCACGCGGTCGCGGGGCGTCGGGCTTCCGCCGCGCTGCACGTGCCCGAGCACCGTGACGCGCGTCTCGAAACCCGTGCGCTGCTCGATCTCACGGCCGAGCACCTCGCCGACACCGCGGTTGCCGAGGATCATGTGCCCGAACTGGTCGAGCTCGCCGCTGTCCTGCACTCCGGGAAGCTCGCATCCTTCGCTGATCACGACGATGGAGAAGTTCTTCCCGCGCGCGTGACGCTTGCGGATCGACTCGGCTACCTCGTCGAAGTCGACCGGCTGTTCCGGAATGAGGATGACGTCGGCCCCGCCGGCGATGCCGCTCATGACGGCGATCCATCCCGCATGGCGTCCCATCACCTCGACCACCATGACGCGGTTGTGCGACTCGGCAGTCGTGTGGAGCCTGTCAATCGCCTCGGTGGCGATCGTCACCGCCGTGTCGAAGCCGAACGTGTAATCCGTCCCGGAGAGATCGTTGTCGATCGTCTTCGGCACTCCGACGATGGGGAGGCCGAAGTCGGCGTAGAGCTTCGCGGCCACACCAAGGGTGTCTTCGCCGCCGATCGCCACGAGGGCGTCGAGGCCGCGGTCGCGGAAGCTCTGCTGCACCTTGTCGACCCCGCCCTCGAGCTTGTACGGATTCGTCCGGCTCGTCCCGATGATCGTCCCGCCGCGGGGGAGGATGCCGGACACCTCCTGGACGCCGAGATCCTTGAACCGCCCTTCGACCATGCCCCGCCAGCCCTCGAGCACGGCGACGGAGTCCCAGCCCGCGGCGTCCGCCTGCCGCACCACGGCCCGGATGACCGCATTCAGGCCGGGGCAGTCGCCGCCGCCGGTGAGCATGCCGATCGTCTTGGCCACCGGCCGAAGTCATAGCCGCTCAGACCGAGGGCCGCGTCCGTAATCGACGGTTATGCGGCGGGTGGGACTCGAACCCACACGTCCCGAAGGACAATGGCTTTTGAGGCCATCGCGTCGACCAGTTGCGCCACCGCCGCGGACGCCGAGCATTGTAAGCCCCGGAAAGCCGCGCCCGTCCGTCCCGAAAACATGACCGACCCTCCTTGAAACGCGGGCTGGGGCGCGAAATACTCCGCGGACGCAAGGCAAAGAGCGGACAAGGGCTCTTGCCGTAGTACGGACACACTGGGTCGGACAATGGAGGAGGGAGCGTTGAATAAGAAGTTTTCGCTGTTGGCGCTCGGCATCGCGGCAGCCGTGATCGCCGCCGTCGCCGGGTACACGGGCACCGCTCGGAGCGCAACGGCCAGCGTGACACCGCTGCCGTCGTCGTCGTGCGGCCCCATGGTCTACAAGGGTTCCGGCTCGCCGGACTTCGTCATTGCGTCTGACCTTCCGCTGCAAGGCGCGATCCGGCACCAGACGGTGCAGCTCTCGCGCGCGGAGATCTGGGCGCTCGCGAACGCAGGCTGGAAAGCCGGCCCGTACAAGATCGGCTACCAGTCCTGCGACGACTCCACCGCTCAGACGGGCGGTTGGGACACCGCGAAGTGCGCCACCAACGCGCACCTCTACGTCAACAACCGGTCGGTCATCGCCGTCCTGGGGACGTTCAACTCCGGCTGTGCCAAGATCGAGGTGCCGATCGGCAACCGCGCCTCGCTCCTCTGGGTCAGCCCGGCGAACACGAACCCCGGTCTCACGAAGAAGTGGGACGTCGGCGAGCCCCAGAAGTACTACCCGACCGGCGTCCGCAACTTCGCGCGCGTCGTCGCGACGGACGACATCCAGGGCCCCGCGGACGCAATGTGGTCGAAGTCGCTGGGCTTCAAGAAGGTGTACGTCCTGAACGACAAGCAGACGTACGGCTTCGGTGTCGCCACGACGTATCGGGCGGCAGCGACGAAGCTCGGCATCAAAGTTGCGGGCTTCGAGGGCTGGGACGCGAAGGCGTCGAGCTACGAGGCGCTTGCAACCCGGATCAAGGCGTCGGGCGCGCAGGCCGTCTTCCTCGGCGGCATCGTCTGCAACAACGGCGCGAAGCTCATGCAGGACATCAAGGCGGTGGATCCCAAGATCCAGCTGCAGATGCCTGACGGCTTCAGTGATCCGAACGCGAACGGCACCGTCGGCAACGGCTCGTACATCAGCGTCGCCGGTGAGCCGCCGAAGGCTCTGACGGGCGTGGGTGCCACGTTCATCAAGAGCTTCGGCAAGCAGATCGGCACGACCCCGAACCCGTACTCCGCATACGGCGCGCAGGCCATGGACGTCGCCCTCGAGGCGATCGCCAAGGGCGGCGGCCAGCGGGCGGCGACCACGAAGACCGTCTTCGGACTAACGGTCACCAACGGCATCCTCGGGACGTTCACGATCAACTCGAGCGGCGACACGAACCTGACGCCGATCACGATCTACAAGCAGGCCGGCAAGAACCTCAACCCGATCAAGACGCTCGTGCCCGGCGCGAGCCTGATCGGCGGGTAACCGACCCGCGATACGACGGACCACACCGGGGGAGGCGGCGCCTCCCCCGGTGTTCATCCGAACCACTGTGGCCACTCAGGCTCATTCAGAAGTTCCCCTGACGATCCGGCGTTCGTATACGACGTACGTCATGCCGGTCATCGCGTTCGCGCTCGTCGGGCTCGTGCTGGCCTGGCTCGCCTACAACTTCTACGAGGGGCCGGCGTACTTCGTCAACATCGCGTTCATCGGGCTCACCGAGGGCGCCTTGTACGCGCTCGTGGCGCTCGGCTACACGCTCGTCTACGGCATCCTCGAGTTGATCAACTTCGCTCACGGCGACGTGTTCATGCTCGGCGGACTGTTCTCCGCAACGATGCTCATCTCCGTCTTCAGCCTGCACGCGGGCTCGTCGCTCGGCTCCTTGATACCGGGGATCATCGGCTCGCTCGTCGTCGCGATGGCCGCATGCGGAATCCTCAATGCCGCGATCGAGCGCATCGCGTACCGCCCGCTCAGGCATGCACCGCGACTCGCCCCGCTCATCACCGCGATCGGCGTCTCGTTCATTCTTCAGGACGTCGCGATCGGGTGGAAAGGCCCCGGATACACCGCTGTTCCGAACGTGCTCCCGAAAGGGAACGTCTTCTCTGTGTCCGGCATCACCTACACGTGGGACAAGCTCATCGTCGTCATCATCACCGCTCCGGTGCTGTTGGCTCTCGTCTGGCTCGTGCAGAAGACGCGGCAGGGAAAGGCGATGCGTGCGGCCGCTCAGGACCGCGACGCCGCGGCGATGATGGGCATCGACGTCAACAGGACGATCTCGTTCACGTTCCTCATAGCCGGTGCGCTCGCCGGCGCGGGTGGTCTCATCTATGCGCTCTACACGCTCGGCGGCGGTCAGATTCGTTACGACACCGGGTTCTCGCTCGGCCTGATCGCGTTCACTGCCGCCGTCTTCGGAGGGATCGGAAACCTTCCCGGCGCGGTTCTCGGAGCCTTGCTGATCGGCTTCATCCAGGCGTTCAACGAGGGCCTCCTCCACTTCGCGCCGGGAAGCGACTGGACGCAGGCGATCGTCTTCTCGATCCTCATTCTCATCCTCGTCTTCCGCCCCGAGGGCCTCCTCGGCGAGCGGACACCGGAAGGAGCCTGAGGTGCGCCGCCGCATTCGCGCAGCGATCTCCGGCCTCTGGTGGCGGGCCCTATCCGCGCTCGGACTGAGCCGCGAGCGCTGGCTCGCGCTCCCGCACACAGCGCGGCGAGCAGTGAAAGCGACCGTCTGGGTCGGCATCGGCCTGCTGCTCGTCCTCGGCCTCGGGGTCTGGAAGCCGTCGGCCCTCGCGATCGCGGCGGTCATCCTCGTGCTTGTCGTCCCGCGTTACGACCGCATCACGTTCCGCGGCAGGCGCGTCGGCAAGCATTTCATTCCCCTTGCGGTGCTCGCCATCGCCGTGACGTATCCGTTCTACGCCTACAACTCGAACGGTGTGAGCCCGTCGCTGCCGCAGCTGCCCGTCTTCGGGACGTTCCCGCTCATGAGCACGATGGTGAACATGGGCATCTTCGTGATCATGGCCCTCGGCCTGAACTTCGTCGTCGGGTACGCCGGCCTTCTGGATCTCGGGTACGTCGCCTTCTACGCGATCGGCTCGTACACCGCCGGTTGGCTCGCGTCGTCGCAGTTCTCGCAAGTGAATGTGCGCTTCGGCGGCATCGGCGTCATCCAGGGACTGACCGGGATCCATATCTCCATGTGGCTCGTGCTGCCGATCGCAGGGATCATCACCGCGATCGGCGGCATTCTCATCGGCCTGCCGACGCTGCGACTGCGCGGCGACTACCTCGCAATCGTCACGCTCGGCTTCGGCGAGATCCTGCCGCTCGTCGCCCGCAACGGCGACAGTCTCGGCGGGTTCAACCTTACGAACGGCACCGGCGGCATCACGCCGATCGACCCGCCCGGGTTCGGCAACTGGCTGCACCATCACCTCAGCCTGCCGGCGAACTACGGGGCGCTCGGGACGACGTTCGACCGCGACTACTTCTGGACGGTGCTCGTCCTCGTCCTGCTGACGATCTTCACGAGCGCGCGCCTGCGCGACTCACGTCTCGGCCGCGCGTGGATCGCCATCCGTGAGGACGAGATCGCTGCCGCCGCGATGGGCATCCCGCTCATGCGTACGAAGACGTGGGCATACGCGACCGGCGCCTTCTTCGGCGGCGTCGCTGGAGCGTTCTATGCGAGCTACAACGGCAGTTCGAATCCAGACGAGTTCTTCTTCCAGATCTCCGTGCTCATTCTCGTCATGGTCATCCTCGGCGGCATGGGGAACATCGCCGGCGTCATCTTCGGCGCCTGCTTCATCACGTACCTCAACCTCGAGGGGCTCAACAACATCGGGGCCTGGTTGAACAACCACTTCGGACCAGGTGGCTCGAACTTCGAGCTCTGGCACAAGGCTCTCGATGTGCCGCAATACGAGTACGGAATCTTCGGGGTCATCCTCGTCGTCGTCATGCTCTTCCGCCCGGAAGGGCTGATCCCCAACCGCCGCCGTGCGGCCGAGTTCCACGAAGGCGTCCACGACGAGCCGCTGTACGACGTCGTGCATGACCAGCCGGTCACCGAAGGCGCCGCCTGATGGACGAGCCGCTGCTCCAGACGGTCGTGCTCCGCAAGGAGTTCGGTGGCCTCGTCGCCGTCGACAGCGTCGACTTCACGGTGCCACAGGGCGCAATCGTCAGCCTCATCGGCCCGAACGGTGCCGGGAAGACGACGTTCTTCAACATGCTCACCGGCGTGTACAAGCCGACCGCGGGCCGCGTCGTCTTCGCGGGGGAGGACCTCACGAACCTGCCGCCGCACGTCTTCACGCAGCGCGGCATCGGCCGCACGTTCCAGAACATCCGGCTCTTTCAGAACATGACCGCGCTCGAGAACGTTCTCGTCGGGATGCACTGCCGGCTCAAGGGAAAGCTCTTCGAGTCGGTCCTGCACACGCCGCGCGTGAAGCGCGAAGAGAGGGCTGCGCGGCAGCACGCGCGCGAGCTGCTCGAGTACAGCGGGCTGCGACGGAAGGACCGGGAGTTCGGACGTAACCTGTCGTACGGCGACCAGCGTCGCCTAGAGGTGGCACGCGCGCTCGCGACCGAGCCGAAGCTGCTGCTCCTCGACGAGCCGACGGCCGGGATGAACCCGCAGGAGACGGCGGAGTTCACCTCATTCGTCGCGCGGCTGCGCGAGGACCGCGGCCTTACCGTCCTCCTCATCGAGCACGACATGCGCGTCGTCATGGGCGTCTCCGACCGCGTGACCGTTCTCGACTACGGCGAGAAGATCGCCGAGGGCACGCCGGGCGAGATCCAGAAGAACGAGCGCGTTATCGAGGCATACCTCGGCACCGCGGCGGTGTCGCTCTCGTGAGCACGTCGGCGCCACTCCTCGAACTGAGGGACGTCGAGACCTATTACGGGTCGATCCAGGCGTTGAAGGGGATCTCGATCGAGGTCTACAAAGGCGAGATCGTCACCCTGATCGGCGCAAATGGCGCCGGCAAGTCGACGACTCTCCGTTCGATCAACGGGCTCAACCATCCGCGCGTCGGGAAGATCTCCTTCGAGGGGCGTGACATCACGCATGACCCGGCGCACTCGATCGTCAAGCGCGGTATCGCGCAGTCGCCGGAGGGCCGCAAGCTCTTCCCGCGCATGAGCGTCACCGAGAACCTCGAGATGGGCGCGTTCCAGCGCTCCGATCGAGCTGCGATCCGCGAGGACATGGAGCGCGTCTTCACGCTCTTCCCGCGCCTCGCCGAACGCAAGACGCAGAAAGCGGGGACGATGTCCGGGGGCGAGCAGCAGATGTGCGCGATCGGGCGCGCGCTCATGGCGCGACCCACGCTGCTCATGCTCGACGAGCCGTCGATGGGGCTCGCGCCGATCTTCGTCGAGCGCATCTTCGAGACGATCGTCGAGGTGAACAAGCAGGGAACCTCGATCCTGCTCGTCGAGCAGAACGCGCTGATGGCGCTCGAGGTCGCGAATCGCGGCTACGTCCTCGAGACGGGCCACGTCGCGCTCGCGGACGATGCGAAGGCGCTCGCGAAGAACGAGGACGTCCGCAAGACGTACCTCGGCGAGCTGTAGCCGGCGAAGCCCGACAACCGGTGTCTGACACCGGGAGGGCTCCGTTCGAGCCAGGGTCGATGGAGGCATGCGGGCCCGTTCGCTTGCGTAATTCCTCGCTCGGGCCTTGTGGAAAAAGTGTCACGAGAGTGTCACGTCTGGCACCGGGGCGTGTCCGTACGGGCTAGGTACCGACCCGCAGCGGGAAGTACGGCGGGCTGAGCAGGAAGCCGATTCGCTCGTGGCCCTGGCCGCGCGCCAGCTCGAGCGCCGCGTGCACGCCGTGCACCGGCACGAAGCCGAGCTGCCGCACGACCGAGGCGTCGCCCGCGCCGGCGACGAGCACGGGGCCGAGGCGGCCGAGCGCCGGCTGACAGCCGTTCCAGTCGCGAAACGGCAGCAGCGGATGCACGGTTCGCCCCGACCGGTACTCCTGCACCGCGCGCACGTCCGTCGCAGCCGCGCGCTCCGCGTCCGCGAGCACGCGCGGATCCCGCCCC
>DATBQM010000018.1:0-108269 GCA_036560805.1 Gaiellaceae bacterium
CCTGTGGGACGACGAGGCCACCGGCCACGGCGCCTTCTACGTCGGCGGCGACAGCACCCAGATCACCCAGAGCACCCCAGCCACCGCAGTCGCGACCGTCACCAAGGTCAACACCGCCGGCTCGGCAACAGGCGCACAGACCATCTGCAACGCCCTGTCGTAAGAAGCTCGACCTGCTGGACGACCAGAGGGCGCCGGAGACGGCGCCCTCTCTCGTGGTCCGTCACCCGGATGGGGCTACGTCCGTATGGGTGACGTGTCGATACGGCGAGCGATGCAGCACGCGCTCACAATCCGGATCGTCGCGCTGACGGTCATCATCCTCTCGGTCGGCGTCGGCGCCACCTCCTACCTCGGCGCGAACGGACGAGCGCAAGACGCCGCGGCGCAGATGCACGTCCGCGCCGCGGTCCACGCCACCATGGCGTGGTACCAGGACCCCTACGGCGGACACGGGTCGTACGGGCGGCTCGACCCCGCCGGCCTCGTGCAGGAGGCCCCTGTCGTCTCGAGCAAGGTGCGCGTCACCGTCCTCGCCGGCGGCCGCGCGTACTGCCTCGCCGACGTCGAGGCCGTGGGTCACTCGGCCTATTACCTCGGCGGCGCCACGCACGCGCTCACCGATCTGGCCGGCGCAGTCCCTGACCACGTGACGCTCGTTCACTCGACGGGCGCCGACGCGGCATCCGTTTGCGCCGCCGTTCGCTGACCGAACCGCGGGCATCCCTCGAACGAGGGTCACCATCGGCGGCTAGCCCGTCGATACGCGGTGTGATGCTCCGGTCGCTCGCCAAGAGGCTCGCCCGCGAGGAGAGCGGAATGACGCTCATCGAGCTCCTGATCGTGAGCACGATCATCGGCATCCTCACCTCGCTCGCGACCCCGTCGTATCTCGGGCTGCGCGACAGCGCGAACAAGGCGGCGGCCTCCGCGAACGTGTACGCGATCGTCCCCGACGTCGAGTGGTACTCGTTCGACAACTTCCCCGGCTCGAACACGTCGCGCGACCCGGACTACAACGGGAGCGACGCCGCGTACACCGGCACCAACGCCGACGACGGCTACGCGGACACATGGGCCGGCCACCCTCTCTTGACGATCCTGCAGTCGAAGTACGACCCGTCGATCGATCCGACGAAGTACACGTGGGATCCGGCGGGCTGGGCGCCCGCGGCGGGATACACGACAGCGACCGACTTCTGCGTCTACACGACCGTAGGCCAGTGGTACGGCGCGAAGCACGGTGCGAGCGGCGCGATCACCACCGGCAAGACGATGCACCTCGGCGCCAACGGCGACTGCTTCGCCTCGTAGAGAGGTCGCCGTGAACCTCACCGTCAGCAGACCCATCCAGATCTTCGCCCTCGTCGCCGTGATCGCCGCGGTCGGCGGCGTGGCCATGCTCGCGATGAAGCCGAAGCACGCGGCCGCGCCCCCCGTCGTCGCGACGAAGCCCGCGGTTGCGCCGACGACCGCCGCGACCTTGACGTCGAAGCCGGCCGGCTCCCGCGACACCGCGGCCGCGTCGTCCACGGCGAAGCCGAGCGTCGCGCCCACATCCGCGCCGACGGTCATCGTGCCGCGGCCGACGGCGGCGAGCGTCGTCGGCGCGAACGGCCTTCCGGTGACGATCAACTCGGCCCTCAAGAAGCACGACATCGTCATCGTTTCCGTCTTCGATCCCCAGTCCCCCACGGACGCCATCTCGTACGAGGAGGCGAAGGCGGGCGCGATCGCTGCGCGCGTCGGCTTCGTGGGAGTCAGCCTCCTCGACAACCCGGTTGCGGCCGCGCTCACCTCGGCCCTCCCCGGCGGCGGCCTTCTCCCGGCGCCGGGCGTGCTGATCTACCGCCGTCCCGGCAATCTCGTCCAGCGGATCGACGGCTTCACCGACCGCGACGTCGTCGCGGAGGCTGCCGTCGCGTCGGTGACGGCCGCGCCGCTGACCGGCGCGGGGTCGTGAGCCTCCTCAACAAGCAACAGCCCGCCGCCCGCGAGCTCTTCGCCCGCCACGCGAAGCGTGAGGGCCGCTCCGTCGCTCGCCTGCGGGCGGTCGACTACGGCGACTCGTGCGTCGTCGAGACCGAGGTGTATCCCGCGCAAGGCGACCCGATGCGGCCAGGGCCGTACACGTTCGCCGATGCGCACCAGGCAACGGCGTTCGTCACGGAAGCGGTCGAGTCGTTGATGTATCTCGGCTGCGACGTCTACGCCGAATAGCGACTAGACCGAGACTCGCGCGAGCTCTTCGACCGAGGTGAGGCCGGCCGCGACCTTGGCCAGGCCGTCGTCCCAGATGGTGCGCATGCCGGTTGAGAGGGCCTCGCGCTCGATCTCCTCGCGCGTCCCCTTCCGGGCGGCGAGGGCGGCGAGGTCTTCGGTCATCTCGAGGAGCTGATAGACGCCGATCCGGCCGCGGTAGCCGGTCTGGTTGCAGCGTGGGCAGCCGCGCTTGCGATAGAAGGCCATCCCGTCGACCGACGCCGCGATGTCCGGCGACACGCGCGCCGCGAGAAGCTCGTCCACCGATGGGCTGTACATCTCGCAGCAGTGGGTGCAGAGCTTTCGCGCGAGGCGCTGCGCGAGCACACCGCTGACGGCCGCGCCGGTGAGGAACGGCTCGACGCCCATCTCGTTCAGACGGGTCAGCGCGCCCGGCGCGTCGTTCGTGTGCAGCGAGGAAAGGACGAGGTGGCCGGTGAGCGCCGCCTCGATGGAGATCTTGGCCGTCTCGCCGTCGCGAATCTCGCCCACCATCACCACGTCGGGGTCGGAGCGCAGGATCGACCGCAGGGCGGCAGCGAACGTCATGCCGGCACGGTTGTTGATCTGGACCTGGTTGACGCCCGACATCCGGTACTCGACCGGGTCCTCGACGGTGATGATGTTGATCTCCGGCCTGTTGATCTGGCTCAGGCAGGCGAACAGCGTGGTCGACTTACCGGAGCCGGTCGGGCCGGTGACGAGCAGTGCGCCGGTCGGCCGGGTGATCAGTCGTGTGAGCTGGTCGCGCATGTCCTCGGACAGCCCGAGCTCCGTGAGCGTCGGCGGGCGCCGCGACTTGTCGAGAAGGCGCATGACGATCTTCTCACCCTCGACCGTCGGCAGGGTGGCGACGCGGATGTCCAGCATCCGGCCGGCGGCGGAGGCGTTGAGCGAGATCCGGCCGTCCTGCGGCTTGCGCCGCTCGGCGATGTCCATCTTCCCCAGCACCTTCAGGCGCGTGGTCACGCCGGGCGTCAGCCGCTTGGGGATCCGCTGCATCTCGTGGAGGACGCCGTCGATGCGGAACCGGACGAGGAGCGAGTCCTCCTGCGGCTCGAAGTGGACGTCGGAGGCGCCGTCCTCCGCTGCCTGGAAGAGGACGGAGTTGACAAGACGGACGAGCGGGACATCGGAGACGCCGTCGTCAATCTCGAGATCCGTCTGGTCCTCAACGGAGGCCTCGTCGTCCATCTCATCGTCGGCCAGGGCGACGCGGGCGCCGAATGCCTCCGAGTTGCGGACGAGCCGGCGGACGCTGGTGAGGATGTCCTCGCGGGCGGCGACGCCGAGCTCGACCGGGTGGCGGGTGGCGAGCCGGAGCTCGTCGATCCCGTGCAGGTTCGCCGGATCGGCGACTGCGAGCAGGAGCGTGTCGCCGCGGAGGGCGTACGGGATGGCAACGACCCGCTCGAGCACGTGCAGCGGGATGAGCCGGGCGGCGGTCTCGTCCACCTCGGCGAGCGCCAGGTCGACGAGCGGAAGCTGATGGCGGGCCGCGAGGATGCGGGCGATGCCGTCGCTCGAGGCGACGCCCTCCTCGACGAGCGCCTGCGCGAAGGAGCCCGTCTGGCGAGCCCGGCCGCGCACGGCCGCGAGCGCGTCGACGGGGACGAGCTGCGTCGCGGACAGGAGGTCGGCCACGAGCTCCGCGAGCTCGTTGACGCCGTACTCGCCGCCGAGCGGCGCGCGCAGACCGCCGCCCGTCGGCATGACGGTGCGGAGGACGGGGGGTTCCTGGCGTTCGTCGCTCATGCGATCCCTCGAACGAGGTATCGGCACGCGACAGCGACGTCATTAGGGGGTTCGGCCGGTAGGGCGCATCCCCCGGTCGAGGGTGATCCGGGGCGACCGGCCTAAAGCAAGCGCGCGCGAAGGCCGAAATCAAGAGCAGCGATGAAAGCGATCGCGTTGCGTCTGCGCCTCCGTTCCGACTCCGGCTTCTCCCTCGTGGAGCTGATCGTCACCATGGGCATCATGGGGGTCGTCCTCGGCGGCCTCGTGAACGTCTTCGTCTCCGGCGAGCGGGCGAGCTCCGACGCCACCGCCCGGATGACGAGCCAGCAGGCCGTTCGCGTCGCCTTCGACCGGCTCGAGTACGACGCCCGCTGCGCGGATACCGCCACCCTCCTGAACAAGTCCGGGAGCAACGGCGCCGGCGTCTACATCCACCTCCCCTCGCAGTGCGCCCACGCGACCGGAACCGTCACCTGGTGCGTGACGAGCGGATCGCTCACGCGGAACACGGGCACGACGTGTCCCGGCACCGCGCAGACCTTGGTGACGAGCGTCACGTCGGCGACGCCCTTCTCCTGCTACTCGCCGGTGTCCGGCTCGCTGCCCCAGCTCAAGGTGGCCCTGACCGTGAACTCGTCCACGCGGAACTCGAACAAGTCCGTGGCAACCGACTACATCACGATGCACAACGCCCTTTCAACTGGATGCTCGTGATGCACCGCATCCTCCAGCGCATCGTCGGAGAGGAGCGCGGGGTCGCCCTCGTGATGGCGCTGATCATCATGGCGGCGCTCGCCGGGACGACCGCGGCGCTCGTCCTGCCCGGCGCGGTCAACCAGCGCAGCTCGCTGAAGTCCGCGGACGCACGGCAGGCGTTTGCGCTCGCCGAAACTTCACTCGCGTATGGCGAGGGCGCGGTGTACGCCGCCGTCGGCGTCATCCCGACGACGCTCCAGACCATCGCCGCCCAGCCCGGCGGAGGCACCGGCACGTGGCAGGCCACGATGGTCAACGACGGCTGCAACTGCACGTGGTCGATCACCGCAACCGGCACCGTGGATAGCGCCCACCGAACCATCACGACGATCGCGACCGACGCCTCGACGACGACGGTCACGGATTACAGCGTCTGGAACTACCTCTACTCGGACAGCACCTCGGTCTGCACGACGATCAGCGGCGGCGTGACCGTGTCGGTGCCGATCCTCACGCGCGGGAACGTCTGCCTCTCGGGCGGCGGCCACTTCACCGGCAGTCAGCTCAAGGCGGGCGGCACGCTGAGCGACACCGGTGGGTCGAACATCGGGACGGTCGGGTCGCCCGTGAGCACGGTACAGATCGGCGGCTGCACCGCCTGGAACACGGACGGAAGCTGCAAGACGACATCGGCCACCCCGTGCACCCTCCAGCCGAGCTCGACCGTCACCGTCGCGGTCGGCACGAATCCGTGCGACGGAAAGCACTCGCCGCTCTACGCGACCAGCATCAGCGGCTCGCTCGACGTCGCGCCGCAGATGCCCTGCATCGGCCAACCGACATCGTGGGACCCGCAGTGCACGGTCGCGAACGGCGACGCCGGAAACTGGGTGACGCTCGTGAACGCCTACAACGCGCAGAAGGCGCTGACGAAGACCGGCTGCCCGGCCAACCTGTTCGACAACGACAGCACGCTGAACAACAGCGACGCGTCCATCACATCGGCGATGCTCGGAGCGACGTCGTACGACTGCAAGGTCGGGACGAACGAGATCAAGTACACGGTCAACAGCGGCAACGGCTGCGGGACCGGAACGCTGTACGTCAGCGGGACGCTGTACTTCGACGGCAGCTTGAGCATGGGCTGCGGCCTGAAGGTCGTGTACAGCGGACAGGCGACCATGTACTTCACGGGCACCGTCACGCAGGCGGGCGGGACGCAGCTCTGCGGCATCGCCAGCTGCACGGCATCGTGGAATCCGGCGACGGCCGGAATCATCTTCATTGCCGGCTGCTGGACGAACTCCACCGGCAGCACCTTGGCGGCCTCGAAATGCGTCTACGTCACCGGCGGCTCGAGCGCGCAATGGGGTGCCTACGCGACGACGGCGTACCAGATCGACGGCGGCTCCGGGAACATGGGCCCCGTGCTCGCGAACTCGCTGACGGTCGGCGGCGGCAGCTCGACGCTCATCCCGTTCACCGTGATGCCGCCGGGCACCCCGCTGAACACACAGTCGCACTTCATCCCGGCGTCGATGCCGAAGAGCTGGTCGGGCTAAAGCCGAAGCTCCTCGATTCCGATCTCTCGGGCGTGGACCTGAACGGCCTGCTCAGGCACGCGGTCGAGCTCGGGGCGAGCGACATTCACCTCAAGCTCGGGCGGCCTCCCGTCCTTCGTCGGGACGGCGGCCTCGCCGCGCTCGATGTTCCGCCCCTCGACGAGGCGGCCCTCGCCTCGATCCTGGAGACGGTCGGGACGCGCTCCCCGGAGCGGCTCGCGGCCTTCCACACGAACGGCGACCTCGACATCGCCTACCAGGACGAAGACCTCCCGCGCTTCCGAGTCAACGCGTACCGCCAGCGCGGCGCGACGAGCTTCGCGTTCCGCGTCATCCCGAAGAACGTGCCGACGCTCGAGTCGCTCGGGATCCCGCCCGTTGTGCAGACCCTCGCCGAGGAGCACCGCGGCCTCATCCTCGTCACCGGCGCCACCGGCTCGGGGAAGACGACGACGCTCGCGGCCATGATCGACCACATGAACAAGACGCGGTCGCAGCACATCATCACGATCGAGGACCCGATCGAGATCCTCCATCCCGACCAGGGCTGCATCGTCAACCAGCGGGAGATCGGCCTCGACACCACTGACTTCGGCCAGGCGCTGCGCCGCGCTCTCCGCCAGGACCCCGACGTGATCCTCATCGGCGAGCTGCGCGACGCGGAGACGGCCCAGACCGCTCTCCAGGCCGCGGAATCGGGCCACCTCGTGCTCTCGACGCTGCACACGATCGACGCCGCCGAGACGGTCGGCCGCATGGTCGAGTTCTTTCCGCCCGAGAAGCAGGTCGTGATCCGCGCGATCATGGCCGGCGTTCTGCGCGGCGTGATCAGTCAGCGACTTCTCCCGCGCGAAGGGGGCGGGCGCGTCGCCGCGATCGAGGCCATGGTCATGAACGCGCGCATCGCAGACCTCATTCGCGAGGGCCGCGCAGACGAGATCACGGACGCGGTCGCCGAGGGTGAGTACTTCGGCATGCAGACCTTCACTCAGGCGCTCATCCAGCACGTGCTCTCCGGCGCGGTCGATCGCGAAGTCGCCGCGAACGCCGCCACGCATCGGCACGACTTCCTCGTCTCCCTCGAGCGGGCGGAGAAGGTGCAGCGGGCAGCCCAAGCGGTCGACGCGGCGGCTCCCGCCCCGGTGACGGAGACGCCGGAGCTCGAAGAGCCCCAGCCGGAGCTGCTCGACACCGGCCTGCGCATCGTTCCCGCGGGGTGACCGTGAAGCGCGTCGCGCTCCTCGCACTCGTCGTCCTCGCCGCCGTCCTCGCCGCCGGTGCGCGCGCCGACACGTTCACGGTGGTGCCGACGCCGCTCGTCACGCCGCTCGCGCCCGACGCCGGCGCGACGCTGGCGCCGCTCCCGTACGCGCAGCTGCTCTCGCTCTGGCAGCAGGCCGGGGCGGAGTACGACGTGCCGTGGCAGGTGCTTGCGGCGATCAACAAGATCGAGTCGAATTTCGGCCGGAACATGGGCCCGAGCTCGGCCGGCGCGATCGGCTGGATGCAGTTCATGCCGTCCACGTGGATGCGCTGGGGCGTGGACGCGAACGGCGACGGCGTCGCCGACCCGTGGAACGCGACGGACGCGATCTACTCGGCCGCGCGCTATCTCAGCGCCGCGGGAGCCTCCAGCGACCTGTACCGGGCCGTGTTCGCGTACAACCACGCGGACTGGTACGTGAACGAGGTGCTCTCCCTCGCCGATCTGTACCAGGCGAACGGCGCGACCGCGTTCTCGCTCGACCGGATGCAGCAGAACCTCGACGCCGCGCGGCAGGCGGTCGTCGACGCCGCGACGCAGCTGGGACGCCTGCAGGTGCGCGAGAACCGCATTTCGCTCCTCTCCGACCGGCTCGCGTTCGAGCCGCGCGTCGCGAAGGCGGCTGCCGCGCTCGCCGATGCCCGGCGAGCGCTGTCGAGCGCGCAGCAATCCTCGGCCGCCGCGTCGTTCGCGCCGGCCGCTTCGACCCTTCTCTCCGGCCCGACGTACGACTCCGGTTGGGCGTTTCCGGTCGGGGGCGGCCCCGGCGTCGTCTCCGCCTCGCACACGCACCACGACTATCCCGCGGTCGACATCGCCGCCCCGCTCGGCTCCCCCGTGTACGCCATCGCGAGTGCGACGGTGATCCGGGCGTGGAGCTACGACGATCCGAAGTGCGGCATCGGTCTGACCCTCCAGACCGACGACGGCCAGATCTGGACGTACTGCCACATGGCCGTCATCGACCCCGCCGTCGTCCCCGGGGCGAGGCTCGCGAGCGGTCAGCAGGTCGGCCTCGTCGGGGCCACCGGCGACGCAAGCGGCCCGCATCTCCACCTCCAGCTGCAGCCCCCGACCGCCTGGCCCCAGCAGGAGGCCTGGTTCCAGGCTTTCGCCGGGACCGCCTTCACCTGGAATGACGCGCCGACGACCGGTGCCCTGCGGACGCCGGCCATCGTCGGCGCCGCCGAGGTCGCGACCTCTCCGGCGGCCGGAAACCGGGTCTTCCAGGTCGTCCAGCCGGCCGCGCCGGCCCCGGTTGTCCTCTTCAGCCGCGGCTGAGATCTGCCGAAAAGAACAGTATGCGCCGGCTCCTGTTCATCGCCGCCGTCCTCGGCGCCCTCGCCGTGACGGCGATCAGCTTCGCCGCCGCCGGCCGCCGGCTGGCGTATGTGCCGACGAGCGCCAAACGGCTGCCGTCCACGCCCCTGACGGTCGTCGTGCCGGACGTGCGGCGCGAGGCGTTCGTCTTCGCCAAGGGCGAGCTCCAGGACGCAGGCTTCGCCTGGAAGGTGAACGGCGGCGTGCCCGGCTACCCGGCGAACATCGTCGTCTCGCAGTCGCCGGCTCCGGGCACGAAGCTCGTCGACACCGGCTCCCCGCTCATCACGATCACGCTCGAGCGGAACAAGCAGTACGGGTCGAAGGGCGAACCGGAGAACGTCTCGCCGTATGCGCCTACCGTGATCCGTCTGGCGGGCTCGAGCTGACGTGACGTTCGCCGCGCTCGCACTCGCTCCCGGCCTCGCCCTCGGCTCGTTCCTCAACGTCGTCGCCGCCCGCGTCCCGCTGCGGCGCTCGATCGTCAGCCCCGGCTCGGCATGCATGTCGTGCGAGCACGAGCTGTCGTGGTACGAGAACGTGCCTCTTCTCTCCTACGCAGCGCTGCGTGGACGCTGTCGGTCCTGCGGCGAGCACATCCCGCTGCGCTACCCGGCTGTCGAGCTCACCGCCGCGCTCCTCGTGGCCGGCTGCGTGTGGAAGTTCGGCGTGCACGCTGAGGCGCTCGTCGCCTCGTTCTTCTGCCTTGCCCTCGTCGCCGTCTCGGCCACCGACCTCGAGCATCGCATCATCCCGAACCGGATCGTCGTTCCCGCCGCCGCGATCGTCCTGGTCGCGCAGACTGCGCTGAGGCTGAGCCCGGAATGGGCGATCGCCGCGTTCGGCGCGTCCGGCTTCCTCTTTCTCGCGGCGCTCGTCTACCCGTCGGGCATGGGGATGGGCGATGTGAAGCTCGCTCTGCTGCTCGGCGCGATGCTCGGCCGCACCGTGCCCGTCGCCATCCTGCTTGGGATGGTCGCGGCGCTCGTTCCGGCGGTCGTGCTCCTCGCGCGCCACGGCTCTGCGGCCCGGAAGATGGGCATTCCGCTCGGCCCCTTCCTCGCCCTCGGCGCCGTCGTCGCGCTGTTCGCAGGCCACCCGCTCCTTCATCTGTATCTGCACCGGTAGGCCGGCGATGCCGACGCGCCTGCACCAAGAGCAAGGCCAGGGCATGATCGAGATGATCCTGGCCATCACCGTGATCACCATCGCGGTGCTCGCGCTGATGGCGTCCTACGACGAAGCGTTCTTCTCGCTCCACTCGTCCGCCCGGAAGACGGCCGCAGCGAGCCTCGCGGAGTCGCAGCTCGAGCTGTACAGCGCGCTGTACAGCAGCCAGAGCGCGTTCTCCTCGATCGGGCTCAGCTCGACCGAGGTGACGACGGCGAAGGCGAGTGATACCTACTACTCGACGGATGAATCCTCGCTCACCCCGTCCAATACGACCGAGGTCTCCAACGCGAGCTGCACGTCGACGTCCACGTTGCCGCAGTGCATGCCGGTGCAGACGAACGTCGTCGGCACGGACGGCAAGAAGTACCGCATCGAGACATTCGTTCGCGACGTCTCGCAGAGCCTCACATGCACGACGACGCCCCCGTGCCCGACGACGACGGAGCGCGACGTGACCGTCATCGTCCGCGACCCGAACGTCAGCGGATCGCCGAAGGTCTACACGGTCACCGCCGCGTTCGACCAGGGCCCGCGTTCGTAACGCTACGCCGCGAGCCGCGAAACGCCGTAGACGAGCCGGATCGCGCCCCTCTCGAGGCCGCGCGCGGCGCCGGGATGACTGAGCTCGCCGCGCAGGATCTTCTCCACCGCGCGCCAGGTGACCGGAAGGCGTGCGAGGGCGAACGTCGTGCGTGGAAAGCGGTCGAAGGCGCGTTTCGCACCCCAGCCGGCGGTGGTCAGTGGGATGATGCGCCGCTCGACGGCCGCCGCGTACGACGGCAGGTCGCCGCCCAGCACCGCTTCGGCGACGAGCTTCGCGCTGAGGAACGCCTCGTACATCCCGTCGCCGGAGAACGGGTCGACGAGGCCGGCCGCATCCCCGATCGCCGCCGCGTTGCCACGCACGAACGGCGCGCCTGCTCGACGCATCGGTAGCCGGTACCCGCGCGTGTCGGCGGCGGCGTCGGGATCGATCCCGTAGGCCTCGCACATGCGGCGCAGATGCGCACGTAGTTGCGGTCCTTCGCTAGCCCAGCCGCCGACGCCGACGTTGACGTGGTCCGCCTTGGGAAAGATCCAGCCGTAGCCGCCCGGGACGGATGCGATCTCCAGCACCATCGTGCGCGCGTACCGCTCGTCGCGTGGATAGTTCGCCTCGAGCGCAACGCCGTGCACGACGTCGGGGACGAAGCCGAGCTGCTTCGTGCTCGTCCCGTTGCAGCCGTCGGCGCAGATGACGACGCGTGCGTCGAGCCCGCGCGCGTCGACGGTCACGCCCTGGCGCACCTCCGCCCCCGCGGCTTCCGCCTGCTCGAGCAGGAAGTGATCGAGGCGCTTGCGCTGCGTCATGTACGCGAGCGGCGCATGCGCGTGACGCTCGAAGCGCGGGCCGAAGGCGAGCCGGCATTCCACGCGTTCGATCACGTCCTCGACGACGGGGTCGAGCGAGAACGGCAGCAGCCGCGCGGCGCGCACCGTGACGCCGCCGCCGCACGGCTTGTCGCGCGGAAAGCGCGCCTTGTCCACCAAGAGCACACGCGCGCCTGCGCGCGCGAGGCGGTATGCCGCCGTCGACCCTGCAGGGCCGGCACCGATCACAGCGACGTCGAAGGCGGCCATGGACGGAGGCTACAATCGGCGATCCCGGGGGTGTGCCCGAGCGGCCAAAGGGAACGGGCTGTAAACCCGTCGGCTCAGCCTACGGAGGTTCGAATCCTCCCGCCCCCATGCCCCATTCCGCCCATGAGCCGTAATAGACGGCGACGTCGGAATGCCCGAGGAGCTCGGTGAGCGCGAACCACGCCTGCGCGGCGCGGTTGCCGATCGTGCAATAGGTGATCGCGCGCCGGTCGGGAGTGACTCCTGCTTCGGCGAAGACGCGGCGCATCTCCTCGAGGTCGCGATACGCACCGTCGTCCGTCCGCAGCGCAGTGATGGGGACGTGCACGGCTCCCGGGACACGACCCGGGCGGCCCTTCTCCTCCGGCGCGCCGGACGGCCAGAAGCGCTCGCCGTCGTACTCCGGCTGCGAGCGGACATCGACCACGAGCGCGTCGCCCTCGAGCAGGTTGTCGCGCGAGGCTTCGAGCTCGTTTGCCGCCGGCAATGTGTATGACGCGCGCGCGTGCGCGGGAACCGCGTCGCTCCAGTCCCCCGACCACTGGTCGCGCGGGCCGTCCATGAAGCGGACGTCGCTATGGCCGCGGCTCCGCAACAACCAGTACCCGAGGTGGGCGCCGTACCCGTAGAAGACGACGGTCGTGTCGTTGGTGATTCCCGAACGCTCGAGCAGGTCGGCAAGCACGTCGTCGCCGACGAGCGTGTAGTCGGGCCGGCGCATGTGGCCGTACGCGTTCCAGAGCACCGCGCCGGGGATGTGCCCGTCGTTGTACGCGGCAGGGCTGACGTCGAGCTCGACGATGCGGACCGCGGGATCGCCGAGATGCCCGGCGATCCAGTCGGGAGCGACGCGCGGATCGCTCACGAGCCCTGCGTCATCGCGATCGACGTTTCGCCGGAGGTAACGGGGATCTGCGCGAGCAGCTTCCCGACGCGTGTCCACCATGCGGAGGTGATCGTGCCGGACGCATTCCACTTGACGTGGAAGTCGGTGCCGGCGCGCGGCCGGACGAGCGGTGTCGGCGGCGTCCCGCCGGACGAGGTCTCAAAGGCAGCGCCGGTCGCGCCCGCGGGGACGGTCATCGGGCCGAGCGACTTGCCGCCGCGGATCCAGTACGCCTTCACGACGGCGCCTGTCGCAGGGGTCATGTCGAGCTCGAGCTCGTCCGCGCCGAACGGAGCCGAGACCGATCCGAGCGTCTGGCTGCCGAGCGTGAAAGTGATCGCCGGCGTCGTCGACTGGCCGCCGCCTCCGCCCGTCTGTCCCGCCGCAGCCCACGGAGGCACGGGAGCGCCGAGCGGCGTGATGCAGTCGCGGTACGCCTTCTTGCTCTTCGGCTTCGTCTGCAGATCGAAGATCGAGCCGAGCTTGCTCTCGTAGAAGCCTGCCTCCTCCACGGTGTGCGATGTGAGGAAGTCGCACATGTGCTGCACGAACGCGTCATCGTCGAGGCCGAACAGCCCCCACTCCGGAATCGCAAACGGGCGGTGGTGGACGAGGGACGCCTTGTAGATGTCCTCGAGCGCGTTCCACGGCGCGGTGTCGACGAGCTTCTCGTCGAAGATGTCGCCTGCGTCGAGGTCCACGTAGGCGGCGCCCGGGTAGTAGTTCTGCGGCGCGTTGCCGGGAACGCGCGGGAGGCCGCCGGCGAGCGGGTTCCACACGACGCGCAGCCGAGGGAACGGATTCGATGCAAGGTCGTGCGCGATCGGCGGCTCGCCAAGCGCTTTCAACTTCGCATTGATCGAGGAGGCGGACCCGCCGTGGAGGATGAGGTAGAAGCGCGCAAACGCACGGCGATAGTCGGCCGGCGAATGCTGCGGCTTCGGCGTCCCGTTCTTCCGGAAGCCGGAATAGAGGTTGACGTACTCGTTCATCTCCGCCATCGGGCGGACGTAGATGCCCTTCCCCCATCGCGCGATCGCCTCGTTGAGACCAACGAGGTAGCCGTCTCCCTTTCCGGCTGCGATCTGCGCCGGCGTGATCGCCTCTTTGTGCGTCCTCGTGTCGGCGGTGCCGATGTGGATCATCGGGATCGGCGTCAGCGTGCCGAGGAACCCGACGATGGGCGCGCCGTATGAGAGGCCTTGCCCCCAACCCAGGAACGCCTGGTGCACAGTCGACGCCTGACCCGTCTCGACCTGGAAGTTCGGCACGTTGCCGGTGATCCCGAGGAGCGGCTTCGCCTGCGCGCTCGAGGCGAACGCAAGCGCAGCCACCGCAACGGCGAGCGAGAGACCCCTACGACCCACGCTCTGAAGTATCCCGCGCGGAGCGCGGATCTGAAAGTGAATGAGGCCGCCCGGGGGGACGGCCTCACGCATGACGCCTAGCTCTTCCCCCGTCTCGGGCGAAGGTCGGCGAAGTCCCAACGAATCATCGCTATCCCTTCCGAGCATCGAGGACCGCAGAACAGACTTGCTCCGACAGTGTTGACGGGAATCAACGGCCGAGCATGCTCCGAACGGGGGATTCCAACGGAACCCGGACTACTTGGGCGCTGGATACGATCTGCCCGCCAGCCCTCTTAGCTCAGTTGGTAGAGCACCTCCATGGTAAGGAGGGGGTCGACGGTTCGAGTCCGTCAGAGGGCTTCACGAAGTTCCTGCTGATCAGCTCCTTTCGTTGTCGGGTGGGGCGGCGCGAACGAGCCTCGGCGTCCACCGAGCGTCCACGCGCCGAGGATTTCTGTTGGACGAGACCTCGCATTGCTGTTGCTTAGCGCGTTTGCGCGCCTCCCGGTCGACGTCCACGCAGCGTCCACCGACCGCTCGAGCGCAAGCGCATCGAGCAGCGAGACGGCATGCACATGACTGTCGCGGGCGAGGTGGCCGTAGTGGCGGTCGATCATCGCGATGCTCGAGCCGATGAAGCGCGAGACCGCGAACGCCGGCCCGGAGGGCGAAGGTGGCGTACGTGTGGCGCAGGTCGTAGAGCCCACGGATCGGTTCGATGCCGACGGCGATCTGTGCGGGCCGCCAGTGGCGCCGGCCGAAGACGCGGAAGTCGATCCGGCCACCGCGTGCGTTCGGGAACAGGATCGGGTTGACCGAGGCCGGCAGCCGGTCGAGCGCCTCAACCGCCTTCGCCTGCAGCGGAACCGCGCGTGTGCTCAGCCGGGTCTTGGTGTGCTTGATCCGGCCGTTGGCGAACGCGCGCCGCACGTAGACGACGCCGGCCTCGCGGTCGACGTCGTGCTGCTCGAGCCCGAACAGCTCTGAGGGCCGCAGCCCGGTCGCGGCCGCGAAGACGACCATCGGTCCGTACACGGAGCCGAGTCGTGCGGCGACAGCCTCGATCTGCGCCCACGACTCGAACGGCCGCTTCTCCTTCGGTCGCCGCTGCGGGTTCGGAACACCCCGCTTCGCCGGGTTGAAGTCGAGCAGTCCCCAGGCAACCGCCCGATTGAGGACCTGGCGGAGCGCCTGCGTCGCCTCGAAGCGATGCCCCTCCGGAAGGGTCGACCGCCACGCATAGACCTCCCTCGGCGACAGATCCGCGATCGGCTTGTCGCCAAGGCTGATAGTCGCTTTCCGGAGCAGCCAGCGGAGCTTCTCAATCGTCACAGGCTCTGCCTGATGCAGCTCCAGGTACTCCTCGATGAGCTCGGCGAGCGTGATCGCGCCCCCTCGTCCGGGACCGACGCGATCGAGCGCTTTCTGCAGCGCCTTCTGCGCTTCCATCCGGCTCGCGAACCCGCCTACCTGGGGCCGCATCGACGCCCGTCCGTCCATGCGATACCGGTACGCCCACAGCGGCTGGCCGCCGGCGGCCTTCGTCTTCAACTTGAACACCTGACCTTGCTGGATCATCACGAGCCTCCTCGATCGAGAGCGGAATCGAGGAATCTGGCGCAGACCACCTCTCAACTCGAGAGGTGGTCGAGGGTTCGGTTACGACGACGGGCGATCGGAGATGTCGCGCTGGGCAAAGGAACCGCGCTGCGCCATCGATCGAGTGGCCTGGACATGCTGATAGCTAACTGTTATCTTATGGCTAACGGTTATGCGTGAACCCACTCTTTCGCTGAAGCAGGAGCTGCAGCCCGGTTATCAGCTGCGGGTTGTTCAGGAGGTGCTTTTGGCTCTGCTGGCGGCCGAGGCTTCGTACGGCTACCAGTTGCGGGGTCGGCTTCAGTTGGCGCTCGGTCCGCTAGCGGATGCCCTGAACGCAGGGCAGGTGTACGTCACGTTGGGCCGGCTGGAGAAGGCGGGGCTGATCGAGTCGGAGCGTGTGGGGCAGTCCGATCGGCCCGACCGGAAGGTATTCCGGCTCACCGCTTCTGGGCGTGAGCGTCTCGGCGAGTGGCTGGAGGACACGAGTTGGCCGAAGCCTGCGCCGGCGGAGTTCCATTTGAAGCTGGTGGCTGCCGCCGCGGCAGGTCTTGCGGATCCGGTGCGTCTAGTGGACGCGCAGCGCCATGCGCTCTTCGACTCGCTGGCGTCGGCGCAGCGGGCGGCGATGGCCGAACCCGCCGACTCGGTTCCCGGCCTGCTGCTGGAGGGAGTCGTTTTGCGCTTGCAGGCGGACCTGCGTTGGCTCGAGGCGTGTGCCCGCTATTGGAGCGGGGTGAGGCGATGAGCGGCGCGACTGTCGGTTCGATCCTTCGCTGCCGCTCGCTTTCGCGCGAGTACGGCGCGGGCGATGCGACCGTGCACGCCGTCTGCGATGTCGACCTCGACGTTCCCGTTGGTGAGACGCTGGCGGTGATGGGGCCGAGCGGCTGTGGCAAGTCGACGCTGCTGCATCTGCTTGGCGGACTTGAGCGGCCCTCGGGAGGCGAGATCTGGTTTGCTGGCGACCGTATCGACCAGCTCAGCGAGAAGGCGCTCGCGCGTCTGCGGCGCCGCTCGGTCGGGTTTGTCTTTCAGGCGTTCCATTTGCTCGAGGAGCTAACGGCCCGGGAGAACGTCGAGCTGCCGGTGCTGCTAAGCGGGTCCTCAGCCGCAGCGGCACGCCGCCGCGCCGAGGCGCTGCTGGAACAGATGGGGCTTTCCGACCGTCGTGACCATCTCCCGTCAGAGCTCTCCGGCGGTCAGCAGCAGCGGGTCGCGCTTGCGCGCGCACTTGCGAACGAGCCGCAGGTCGTGCTCGCAGACGAGCCGACCGGCAACCTCGACAGCGCCGCGACGGTGGAGGTGTTGCGTGTGCTCGACGAGTTGCGCACCGCCGGTCAGACGGTCGTAATCGTCACGCATGACGAGCGCGTCGCCGCAACCGCAGACAGGCTGGTCACGATGCGCGACGGCGTGTTCGTCGAAGAGACGAAGTTGACGCACGGTACGCCCGACCGCCTTCGCGAGCTGACGACGTTCACGGACTGACGGGATGCGTCGGCTGCATCTGATCGGTCGGCTTGCTGCCCGCGATGCGCGGCGGCATCCCGCACAGTCCGTGCTCCTGCTCGTCGTGATGACGGCTTCGATGGCGATCCTCGCGCTCGGGCTCATGCTGCACGGACTGACAAACCAGCCCTACCAGCAAACGAGAACCGCAACGGCGGGCCCCGACATTGTCTTGAGCTTCCTGAACGGGCCTCACGATGCCGGTCTGCGTGTCGAACACGCCGAGTTCCTGCACACGTTTCATGTTCGGGGCGTCATCAGCCATGGCGGCCCGTACCCGGTCTCGTGGCCTGTTCTGCGATCCGGCGGACTGAGAGCCGGCGTGATGGCCGAGGGTCGGGATCCGACCGCAGCCATGATCGACCAGCCGAAGCTGACTGCCGGGACCTGGATACGGCCAGGGGGAGTCGTCGTCGAGCGAACCTTCGCCGAGGCGCTCAACCTCGCTGTCGGCGACGAGATCACGCTCAATCACCGGTCGTTTCACGTCGACGGCATCGCCGTTACGGCCGCAGACGCCGCATACCCGAACGCGGACTTCGCCACCTTTGGCGGACCATTCGCGCACCCCGGGCTGATCTGGGTCACACGCACCACAGCGCAAAGCTTCGCGACGCGGCCGATGCCGCTGTCCTACCTCGCGTATCTGAAGCTCGCCCACCCGGGAAACGCTTCAGCATTCAAAAGCGCGCACACATCGACTGATAAGGGAGCGCCCGGCGTTTGGACGTGGCAGGACATCGACACCGTCGATGGCCGCTTGATCCGCAACGAGCGACTCGCGCTGCTGGTCGGAAGCTGGCTCCTCGCGCTTCTTGCTGTCGCGAGTGTCGCCGTGCTCGTCGCCGGTCGCCTCGCCGACCAGACCCGCCGAGTTGGCATCCTCAAAGCCATCGGAGGAACACCCCGGCTGATCGCGGTCGTGCTCCTTGCCGAGCATCTCGGACTCGCGTTGATCGGCGCCGCCGCCGGACTCGCCGTCGGCTGGTCGACCGCTCCGCTCCTCGGAACCGCAGGCGCCGCCTTGATCGGAACCGCCAGCACGCCCACGATCTCCGTCAGCGACGTCGCGATCGTGATCGCGGTCGCACTGCTAGTCGCGCTCGCAGCCACGCTCGTCCCCGCGATCCGCTCAGCCCGGACCAGCACCGTCGACGCTCTCGCCGACTCGAGCCGTCGGCCGAAACGCCGCCCGATCCTCCTCGCCATCTCCCGAAGGCTGCCGGTAACCATGCTGCTCGGTCTTCGCCTCGTCGCCCGCCGTCCACGTCGCGCCCTACTCAGCGCGACCAGCGTGCTGATCACGACCACGACACTCGTGGCCGCCCTCACCGTCAAGGCGCACCAACCCCAACAACTCAACCCAGGCCTCTCTTCACTGCCCGACCCCCGCACCGCCGCCATCAACGAAGTACTCGGCGCCATCACCCTCGTCCTCGTGATACTCGCCGCCATCAACGCCGTCTTCATCGCGTCGACAACCGCAGCCGACGCACGCCGCGCACTTGCGATCGCGCGCGCGCTCGGCGCAACCCGAAGCCAGATCAGCGCCAGCATCATCGCCGCTGAACTCCTCCCCGCGCTGCCAGCCAGCATCCTCGGAATCCCAGCCGGCATCGCACTCGTTCACGCAGTCGGCCACGGCACCAGACAAACCACCCCACCAACACTCTGGCTCCTTGGCGCCGTCGCCTGCACGCTCATCGCCATCGCGGTCCTCACCCTCATCCCCGCCCGCCTCAGCGCACGCCGACCAATCGCCGGCGTCCTCCAAGCAGAACTCGCCTAACGGCTCGTTCTCCCAATCGAACGGCATCCATTCGGATGGAGCATTTATGGAGCAGAGCGGACGCAACTGAGGGTGACGGACCGCGAATCGGGCCGGCGTGAAAACGGCTCAAACAAGCCGAATCCGTTGCCGTCGGCTGCGCTTAGTTGCGCGCACAACGAAATGGTAAGGAGGGGGTCGACGGTTCGAGTCCGTCAGAGGGCTTCGAAAAGCCCCGCATAGCGGGGCTTTTTTCTTGGCACGATTTGCAGAGTTCGCTGAATGCTCAGTTATGGAGCACTTCATGGAGCTCTCAGCTTTCGGCCGCCCCGAGATCGTCTCCGACAAGTCCGAGTCCGTCAGAGATCTTCGGAATGGCCCGCGAGACCGATCGGCTGAGTCTAGGAGGAGAGGCTCCGCATCGCGGAGCCTCTCCGTGGTGATTGGTCAGCCGATCGTGGCGATGACCTGCCGAGCCGCGGCGATGAGCTGTGCCGCTTGTGCTGGCGGGATCTTCTTACCGGATTGCGCCTGTACCTCGTTGATGAAGGCGTTGAGTACGCCCTTGAGGTCGGCGATGTCGCCGGCCGCGAGGTAGGTCTCGGCCTGCTGGATCTTCGCGGGCAGGCTGTTACCCGGGCCGACGCCGGCGACGGCGGCTGCGAGCTGCTGCAGCTGGCCCGCGGCCCCTACGACTGTCACCGTGAACGTCGTCGATACTGGGCTGTTCGAGTCGTCGCTGTCGGACACCGTGCACGTGATTGTCGTCGTCCCGATCGCGAAGGTCGAGCCGGACGGCGTGTCGCACGTCACCGGCGGCAGCGGCGAATCCTCATCCGCCGCGGTCGGAGGCGTGTAGTTCACGACTGCGCCGGCGGGGCTCGTCGCGTTCGCCGTCACGTTTGCCGGCGTGCCCGTGAGCGCCAGGTCGGAGTCGGTCACCGTGACGGTGAACGACGCCGAGACGGGACTGTTCGAGTCGTTGCTCTCAGACGCCGTGCAGGTCACCGTCGTTGTCCCGACCGGGAACGTCGAGCCGGAGGGCGGGTCGCACGAGACCGTCGGCAGCGGCGAGTCCTCGTCGACGACCGTCGGCGGGGCATACGTGACGACTGCGCCGGCCGAGCTCGTTGCTGCGGTCGTGACGTCTGCCGGCACGTTGGTCAGCGCGAGGTCGGAATCGTCGGCCCACATGATGGTGACCGACGGGGAAGCGTACGAGGTTGCCGCGGTACCGCCGGCCGGCACGAGGTCGGAGCCGCCGCCACCGCCGCCGCCGGAGAGGTTGCAGCCTACACCGCCGCCACCACCGCCGAACAAACCGCCGCCGCCGCCGCCGCCGCCCGTGCTATTACCCGCGGTGCCATCGCCGCCGACGCCGCCGGTGTCGAGCGCTCCGGGGCTGCCTGTGGTGCCCATGCAGCCGAATACCGGAAGCGGGGGCGAGGAGCCACCTCCGCCGGGGTTGTTCTGCTCACCGCCGCCACCACCGCCGCCCGCGGTACAGAACGTCGATCCGCCACACGAGTCGGTGACGCCGTTCTGGCCCGACGGTTCACCGGCGCTGCCGCCGTCGTGCATGGATCGGGTGAAATTGCCGCCGCCGCCGCCGCCGCCGGCCACGATCAGCCGCGAGGCAAGCGTCCCGCCTGCGGTCCGCGTGATGGTGCGCACGTCAGTTGCCCCGCCTCCCGCGCCGGCGCAAAAGAAGAACGGCTCCGACAAGCTGCAACCCCCGCCGCCGCCACCGTTGAAGCTCCCCGAGCTGCTGCTATTGCCGCCGTTGGCGCCGACCTCGATGTACAGCGTCTGGCCGGGGCTAACCGACAGGTCGGCGCTCACCTGACCACCCGCGCCACCCGCAGGCAAGCTGAAAGCGGCATCCGGCTCGCCGCCGCTGCCTCCCTGCGCGACGATGTGAACGGACGTGACCCCCGGCGGCACAGTGAACACCTGCTCCGCCCCCGTGCTGTTGAACGTCACCGTCGTTGTCCCCGCCGCAGCCGTAAGCGGCACCGCCAACAGCAGCGCCCCCGCAAACACAGCGCCAACCAATGCGCGCCCAGCCGAACGCCCCACCGTCCAGCACCTGGAGTGCCCAAACATCGCCTCGACCTCCCCGGTCATAGAGAAACCCCGCCCTCTATCGGCGTACGATAGAACGCCGAACACCCCCGAATCAATGACCATTCGTTGCACAGCGGAAGACAACCTGTAACGGCTCGGACATCCAGTCTGGTAAGGAGGGGTCGACGGTTCGAGTCCGTCAGAGGGCTCTGCAAAAGCGCCGCATGTCGGCGCTTTCTCGTTCAGGCCGACCTGCTCCCTTGTCGAACGCGCGGTGGGTATGGAGCCGTTTATGGAGCTTTCGCGTTCGCGAGGGCGAACGAACGACAAGCGGTAGGACGACGTGCCGGCGCGGCCTCAGACTGAGGCGGCGACGACGAACGCATGCCGGTTCGAGCGCGGGGTCGCGAAGGGCGTTTGAGGTGGTCGCCTTGAAATCGGCTTCGCCGCGCTGTGTCACTGCGAGAGGCGCCCGGTCAGAGGATCCCCGCTCCCGCCATCCCTCGGCGCATCAGGTCGCCTCCGACGCGGCCTGCAGCGGCGGGGATTTCGTCGGCAAGAGGGGGTCGGGTATCCGGTTTCCGAGTCGAAGGAAGGCGGCACCCGTCACTGCTAGAGAAGCGGCGCCGCCCCACCAGATGGTGTCGGGTGACGTTCCGAGCAGCACGCCGCCTACCGCGGGGCCGAGAGCCACGCCGACCATGAAGCTGAACTGGTAGAGCGACATGTAGCGGCCGAGCAGATGCGGCGGCGCGATTTCCGCGACTAGCGGGCCGAGCACGATGAATTGAGCACACTCAGCGACCGCGATCACGATCGCCACCCCGGCCAAGACGGTGGTAGCGGCGAGCGTCGAGTGCGTGAGCGTTGCGAGCAGGACCGCGAGCAGGCCGACTGCGAATATGGCGCTGGTGGCGAACAAAGCGTGCGTGCGGCGCATCCGCGCCACCACCCGTGTCGCCGGTACCTGCGCTACGACGATGAAGAAGGTGTTGATGAAGACGACGACACCGATCTCACCGGCCCCGATAGGTGTGTGCGCCACCGCAAACGGCGGGAGGATGTTGGAGAAGAACGCGCCGCCGATCAGGACGAGAGCGAGGTTGCCCGCGATCAAGGCGAGCAACAGCCGATCCCGAGCAACAGCTCGGAAACCCTGTGCGCCCGCGCTCGCCGACGGAGCATCGGCGAGGCCAGGATCCGGGATCCAGACGAGCACAACCAGCGCGAAGGCGACGAACGTGACCGCGTCGAAGAGGTAGAGACCCTGGAACGCCTGGAGGTGATGATGGGTGGCCGCGACGATGAAGCCCGCAACCGTCGCGCCGAGGCCGAGACCGAAGTTGCCTGCGACTCGTCGGAGCGCGGTCGATGCGGCGCGCTGCTCCGCCGGGATCAGGGTCAAGGTCAGGACTTGGCCGGCCGTTCCCACGAATCCGAAGCCGGCACCGCCGACGGCCGAGCAGACGAAGCCTTGCCAAGGACGGTCGACAAACGCCAATCCCCCGTAGCCGAGTGCGTTCACGACGTTGCCCGCGATCAAAATCCGTTTCGCACTGAAACGATCGAGGAGCGCACCCGAAGGGAGCGTTACCACTGCGGCCGTGCCCATGACCGTCGCCAGCACCAGCCCCGCCGTCGCCGTCGAGAAACCGCGGACCGTGTGGAGGTAGATGATCTCGAAGGGAAGGATCAGTCCGGTGCCGACGTAGTTGAGCGCGTTCCCGCCTTGAAGAACGAGGACACGCCTCGGAAGGCCCGTACGCCAAAAGGCGAACACACGTGGGAGCGCGCTGCTCACTCTGTGGCGAGTTTCTGCCTGATTCCTGAAGCGGTCGGTCATCGATCAGCTCATCTCCGGTGGTTGTGTGGACGTCAAAGACACCGCAATGCCGCGAAACGGACCGCCGGTCCGGTCCGTTTCCGACGGACCTGGTGTCATTGACGCGATGACCGTCGCTCTCGAGCGGGCCAAGGCAGGTGACGAGCATGCGTTCGCCACGCTGGTCGAGCCGTTCCGGCGTGAGCTCCAGCTGCATTGCTACCGGCTACTCGGCTCCGTGCAGGACGCCGAGGATCTCGTCCAGGAAACGCTGCTTGCCGCTTGGCGCGGACTCGACGGCTTCGAGGAGCGGGCGTCGCTTCGCTCCTGGCTCTACCGGATCGCAACCAACCGGAGTCTCAACGCGATTCGCGAACGCGGACGCCGCCCAGCCACGGAGAACACGATGAGACCGTCAAAAACCCGCCGCGCCGTCGAGCCCAGCTGGCTCGAGCCTTACGCGGACAGTGCGCTTCCGGATCCTGCTCCCGGACCTGAAGCACGCTACGAGCAGCGCGAAGCAATCCAGCTCTCGTTCATCGTCGCGCTGCAGCAGCTGCCCGGGAAGCAGCGCGCAGCGCTCGTGCTGCGCGACGTGCTCGGCTTCCACACCGACGAAGCCGCCTCGATCCTCGAGACGACGCCGCAGTCGGTCAAGGCCGCGCTCCAACGCGCACGCGCAACGCTCGACTCGTACACCGTCGAACGCGAGCAGGCGCCGCTGTCCGACTCGCCGACCGAACGGAACCTTCTCGCCACCTTCAGCGACGCCGTCGAAGCCGGCGACACGGCGCTCCTCGTAACTCTGCTGAGCTCCGACGCTCGTGTGACCATGCCGCCGCAGCCGCTCGAGCTCATCGGACACGAAGCGATCGGCGCGTTCCTCGACGACCGCGCCGAGGCCCGCGGCGCCCCGCTACAGCTACGCCCGACCCGCGCCAACGGCCAGCCGGCCTTCGGCTACTACGTGCGCTCGCAGTCCCGGGGCATGATGGTGCTCACCCTGAGCGGCAGCAAGGTCGATGAGATCACGTTCTTCGCCGACCCCGCGCTGCCCGGCCGCTTCGGTCTTCCCGAACACATCTAGCTCCGCCTTGGCTGCTGAAAGCTGGATCGACCAGGAGGGAAGACAGATGCTCTACGAGCCGACTTGGTTCGATGCTCTGATCGACGAGCCGTGGGTTCCGGCGCGCGTCGAGGAGGCGATCGCTGCGATCGTCGCCGACGCGGACGCTGCGTTCGATCCGAGAGCGCTCTGGCCCGCACACGAGTGGGATGCGCGGGAGAAGCCGCTACCGCTGTCCGGCCTGTACGCCGGGGCGGCCGGCGTGATCTGGGCACTCGATGAACTTCGGAAGCGCGGCCATGCCGAGTCGTCGCGCGACCTCGCTGCTGCCATGCTGCGCGCGGTCGAGCTCGAGCGGGCGACCCCGGACTTCTCGGCGGATGAGCACTACCGTCCTGGCGCACTCATCTCCGGGGAGACGGGAGCACTGCTCGTCGCCTTCCGGCTGACCTCCGATCCAGCGCTCGCGGACGACGTACACGCGCTCGTTCGCGGGAACGTCGACAACCCGACGGACGACATCAGCTGGGGTGCGCCCGGGACGCTCCTCGCCGCTTTGGCGATGGGCGAATGGACGGGCGAGCGTCGGTGGGATAAGGCTGCGCGCGAGTCTGCCACTGTGCTCCGGGAGCGCCGCGGCGACGACGGGCTGTGGCGCCAGGACGACGACTACCGCGGCCTGAGCACTCTCCACGGCGTCGCGGGAAACACACTCGCTCTGCTCCGCCTCGACCCCGACGATGCCGTCGCGAGCAAGAGCGCGGTCGTTCTCGCGCGACATGCATTCCGCGAGGACGGCCTCGCCAACTGGCCCGGCACGCCGCGAGCGCAGCTCGCGCGGCCACGAGACGGTCGGATCTGCCTCCAGTGGTGCACCGGCGCGCCGGGGGTCATCGCCGGCGCCTGGGACTTCCTCGACAAGGATCTCGTGCTTGCCGGCGCCGAGCTCATCTGGCGTGCGGGCGCCCACCGGGACGAGAAGGGCCACGGCCTCTGCCACGGCACGTCGGGCAACGGGTTCGCGCTCTTGAAGGCGTTCGCGCGCACCGGCGACGAGCGCTGGCTCGAGCGCGCCCGACGCTTCGCCGTCCACGCGCTCGCCCAAGCGGAACGGATCGCGACCGCGAATGGCCGCCGCCGCTACTCGCTCTTCACCGGCGACGTCGGCACCGCGCTCTTCGCCGCCGCGTGCCTCGACGGCGACACGCGCTTCCCGGTCATCGACGTCATGTAGTTAGTCAGTCTGTGTATTCGTCCTTCCGCCGCGGGCTCGCGCCGGCCGGCGCGCCTTTCGGCGTCCGCTCTTCGAGGAAGCTGAAGTACGGCGCAACGAAGGGGTCGGGCGCCGACACGGTGTAGGTGTGGTAGACGGTGCCGTTGTCGCGCGCGAAGGCGATCCAGCTCGGATTCTCGCGCAGCCCGTCCTTCAGCTCCGCGCCGATGTCGCGCGACCACTCCCGCAGGAAAGCGGGCGGGTTCTCGATCAGCTCCTTGATCTGCGGAACCTGATGCGCCTGCTCCAACGTGAGTGCGAGGCCGAAGTCGAACGCAAACTCACTCTCGTACGTCGAGACCCAAGGGAACTGCCAGCCCATGCGCCGCTTGTACGCGGCTAGCCGGTCGATCGGCGCACGCGAGAAAGCGATCAGCGTCACGTCCATGTGACTCAGATGGACACGCGCGCCATCGAGGCCATCGGCGAGGCTCGTGCATCCGGGACAGGCGCCGAGCGTGTAGTCGGGGCCGTACATCACGTTGTAGGCGAGCAGCTGCGAGCGCCCCTCGAAAAGCTCGGACAGCGTCTTCTTTCCGTCCTCGGTGTCGAGCTCGTACTCCTTCTCCACCGCCACCCACGGAAGCTCCCGGCGTTTCTCCGTGATCTCCCGCGTGCGCTCGGCGTGTTCGGCCTCGAGCTTCGCGAGCTCGTCACGGGCCGCCTGCCACTCCTCGCGCGTTCCAGTCGCGTGCGTCGTCATCGGCTCCTCCTTCGTCGTTACATCGTCAGGGTCGTCGCGCCGAGGCCGACGAGCAACAGCGCGACCGGCCCGACGAGGGATGCGCCGAAGCGCGGCACCTTCTCCACGAACACGAGCCCGGCCACGACGAGCATCCACGTCACGCTCATCGCGCCGAGCGCGAGCAGGACGAGCATGAGGCCGGCGCTGCATCCGAGGCAGTGCATGCCGTAGCGCGCGCCAGCGGTAACGCCGTTCGTCTCCGAACCGACGCCATTCCGGCAGCAGGCGAGGCAGCGTCGTTTCAGCGGCGTCAGTTCGTAGACTGCCGCCGCGAACACCACGCCGGCTGCGGCGGCGTGGATCCCGCGGTAGGCCGCGAACGCGGCGATTCCCGCGATGCCCCAGACGGCCACGTAGCTCACCGCAAACGCAAGTGGCGCGACGCCGCGGAGCCCGAGCGCCACGGGGAGGGCCGACGGCAACATCATCGCGGCCATCATCACCGTCCATGTGACGGCGAAAAACGACAGCGTCCCGAGCCCCGACCCCATCTCCATCCCGGTCATCCGCCGGACGGAGATCGCCCAAGTCGCGCCGACGAGCACGAGCAGCGCGGTCGACGTGGCAGTGCGAGCGGTACGAAGACGCATCACGGCTACTAGGACGCCGGCGGCACCGGAGAATCATCGGCATCGCCGCGGTTGCGTAAGCGATGGAGGCAAGCCGCCTGTGGAAACGCCGACGTTTTGAAAGCTCGCAACTGGATACGCATGAGGTTCCCGTCGAGCGAGGTCTCACGGCGCGCTGCGGCGACAACGTCATACGCCCTAGGGGAGACGACCCATGCGGGAACGGGTTGCAATCGTGTTCATGACGCTCAACGTCATGGGGACACTCGCCCTCGGCGGAGCGATCGCCTACGACTTCTCGCATCGGAACGGCGCTGCCCAGCCGGCCACGGCCGGGGTCGCCGGGCAGGCCTACACGTCCCCTTCCGCCAGCAGCTCGGGCACGGGACCGCCGGTCAGTGCCCCGTCGACGCCGACGCCGACGAGTAGCGGCAGTACGCCAAGCGCACAAGTCGCGAGCCGCCGCGCAGCGCCGCAAGTCCACAGTGCCTCGGGCGGGAAGAAGAGCTCGGCCGCGAAGACCAGCTCGGGAGGCAAGAACGCTGCCCCGGCGACCAATGCGACGCAGACCCCGCAGCAAGCCGTGAACCACGGGGTCATCACCGTCGGCGGCATCTACGACGAGACCGGGCCGATCGACGCGACGGTGGAGCGCGACACCGTCCGCTCGTACTTCGACATGGTCAATCAGGCGGGCGGGGTCAACGGCTACAAGTTCCAGCTGATCGACTGCGACTCGAAGTACGACCCGTCGTCGGCGCATCAGTGTGCGCAGAAGCTGATCAGCCAGGGCGTGCTCGCGATCGTGGGCTGGCTGTCGCTGTCCGGCGAGCAGAACGAGACCACGTATCTGACCCAGCAAGGCGTCCCGATCATCGGCGGCCTCGGCGTGCCCTCCGAGTACCAATCGCCGCTGTCTTACCCGACGACGCCGAGCCTCGTCACCGACGGAACCGCGCTCGGCACGCATGCCGGCCAGATCGGGCTCAAGAGGCCCGGCGTCATCTTCCTCAACGCCAACTTCATCCAGCCGGTCGAGCAATCGTTCCTGTCCGCGATGCAGCGGCAAGGGATCTCGCCGGTCGACGTCGAGACCGTCGACGCGACCAAGGCCGACTACACCGACATCGTGCTCAAGTTCCAGGCGAGCGGCGCGCAGTCGGTGGCCGCCTTCCTGGACCCGTTCTCCTACGCGCGCCTGTTCCAGGCGATGGAGCGTCAGAACTTCCACGTGCCGCTCCTCGGAGGGGGACTGGACAAGGCGTCGGCCAACCGGCAGTACGACTCCGGCTGCGGCTCGAGCTGCGCGGTCTACGGCGCCGACTCGGTGACGCCGGTGCTCGAGTTCCTCGACCACACGAGCACCCCGGCGATCGCGCAGTACCTCAACGCCGTGCACACGTACTACCCCGGCCAGTTCCAGGCGCTCGATGCCTACAGCACCTACCAGTGGCTCGCCGCCGAAGTGTTCGTACAGGCCGTCAAGAGCATCGGCAACAACCCCGTGACGCGACAGAGCCTCGTCAACGCCCTGAACAACCTGAGGAACCTCGACGACGGCGGCATCACCACCCCGATCTCGTACTCAGCTGGGAACAGCCACGACCCCTTGCACTGCCTCCAGTGGCTCCACAACTACAACGGTCAGTGGAGGACGACATCGGGCTGGAACTGCTTCTGAGATGAACGTCCTCGCGTCAGCGGACTGGGGCCTGCTTCCGGGCTACACCGTCATCGGGATAACGCTCGGAGGCATCTACGCGCTGGCGGCGATCGGTCTCGTCCTCATCTATCGCGTCTCGGGCGTGCTCAACTTCGCGCAGGGCGCGGTATCGATGTTCAGCGCCTTCGTCGCGTATCAGGTTTCCACCGTGATGGGCGCTCCGGCAGCGGTCGGCCTTCTCGCCGCGATCGTCGCCGGCGGCGCGATCGGCTACGTCATCGAGCGATTCACGATCCGTCCTCTCGCCGGCCGCTCGGCACTGAGCAAGGTCGTGGTGACGATCGGCTGGCTGCTCGTCCTGCAGACGGCCGCCGGCCTAATTTGGGGACAGACGGCGTACCACCGCCCGGTCCAGCTCGCGCCCATCCAGGGTTTCACGTTCCCCGGCACGTCCGTCGTCGTCGGCTGGGACGAGTTCACGACCATCGTGGTCGCGCTCGGCCTCGCGTTCGGCACCGCCGCCGTGCTCCGGTGGACGACCTTCGGCACCTCGATGCGGGCGGTCGCCGACGACCCCGACGCTGCTCGGCTGTGGGGGATCAACGTCAATCGGGTGATGGCGGTCTCGTGGGTGGCCGGCTCCGCCATGGGAGCGATCGCCGGAGTGCTGATCACGCCGCGCATCAACTTCGACCCGATCTCGCTCACGCTCGTCGTGATCGACGCATTCACTGCCGCGCTCATCGGCCGGCTAACGAGCCTGCCCTGGACGGTGATCGGTGCGATGTTCCTCGGCCTCGCCGAGACGTATCCGCGCATCTTCTCGTCGAATGCCGGCACCGGACAAGCGGTGACGTTTGCGCTCGTCCTGTTGACGCTGGCGATCCTCTTCCGCCCCGGAACGCGCCTCGCGCAACGTGTCTCGGCCGCGAAGGAATACGTGCCTGTCCCCGCTACGAGCAATCCCCCGGTCCTCGTCTGGGTCGTGGGGACGGCGATCGGGCTCGCGGTCATGGTCCCGGTGCTCCTTACGAGCTACTACCAATCGCTCGCGGCGTACTCGCTCATCGTCGGGCTGATCGTGCTGTCGCTCGTCGTGCTGACGGGGCTCGTCGGTCAAGTCTCGTTCTGTCAATACTCGTTCGCCGCGATCGGCGCGTTTACCGTCGGGTCGCTCGTCGGAGGCCACGGCTGGAGCTTCTGGCCGGCGCTCGTATTGGGCGTGGTTTTCTCGATCGGCGTCGGAGTGCTCGTCGGGATCCCGGCGCTGCGATTGTCAGGCCTGTTCCTCGCGATCCTGACGATCGCGGTCGCGTTGTTCTTCGACAAGTTCCTGCTGGCGCCCGGGACGTGGGACTCGTTCTCGGGAGGGATTTCGTCATGGACGCTCGGACGACCGAGCTTCCTCGGCATCTCGCTCGCCGGCGCCTACGCCTTCTACCTGTTCACGCTCGGCGTGTTCCTCCTCGCTGCGCTCGTGGTCTGGAACCTCAGCAGATCGAAGACCGGCCGCGTGCTGCGGGCGATCCGGAACTCGGAGATCGCAGCCGCGACGAGCGGCGTGAACCTCACGGCGTGGAAACTTGCGGCGTTCGGGGTGTCGGCCGGCCTCGCCGGTCTGGCCGGCGGCCTGCTCGCTGCAGGCATCGGCTCGGTGAGCGCTGGGGCGTACGGATTCCAGCAGTCGCTGACGGTGGTGGCCATCGCAATCGTGGTCGGTGTCCGCTCGGTCGGCGCGGCCGCCGTCGGCGGCATTTTCCTCATCTTCGGGCCCGAGCTGCTGACCCACACGCCGCTGTCGACGCTGTGGTTCCCACTCATCGTCGGCGCGATCCTCATCGTGCAGGTCATCCTCACCCCGCAGGGCGTCGTGCCGGACTGGCAGGAGCGTTTCCGCAGGCGGTTCCCACCGCCGCCTCGGTTCCCCGCCCCGCCCGAGCCCGCGACGCGGCCCAATCTCGCCGCCAGCGAGGCGCCGACGATGGTGAGGGTCTGATGGCTCCGCTGCTGCAAGTCGAAGACGTCTCGATGAGCTTCGGCGGCGTCCACGCCCTCTCCGGTGTGTCCCTCAGGCTCCAACAGGGCGAAACCCTGGGGCTGATCGGGCCGAACGGCGCCGGCAAGACGACGCTGTTCAACTGCATCACCGGCGTCGTGCCCGGCTACCGGGGCATCATCGCCTACGACGGCGGGGACTTGAGGGGTCTCAAGCCGCACCGGCGTGCGCGCCTCCGTATCGCGCGCACGTTCCAGAACCTCGAGCTGTTCGACGAGCTCAGCGCGCTGGACAACCTCGTGCTCCCGCTGGACGCCTTCTCGCACCGTGGTCTCTTCGGCGATCTGCTGCGACTGCCGACGACGTCCTTCGATGAGCGCAAGGCGCAGGAGAAGGCGCGGGCGATCCTTCACTTCCTCGAACTCGACACCTACGCCGATGCGCCTGCCGGCGACCTGCCGATCGGTCTCCAGCGGCGTCTAGAGATCGGACGCGCGCTGTGTCTCGAGCCCCGGCTGCTGCTCCTGGACGAGCCGGGCGCCGGGCTCGACGCACGGGAGACGGTGGAGCTCGCTCGACTGCTTGCGGCCGTTCGAGATCGCTTCAAGGTGACGATGCTCGTCGTCGACCACGACATGGCGCTGATCATGCGCATCTGCAATCGCATCTACGTGCTCGACTACGGGCAGATCATCGCGGAGGGGACGCCGGAGCAGATCCAGGCCGACCCCGAGGTCGTGCGAGCGTATCTCGGCCAGGCGGCTGCAGCATGAGCGGCACGCTGCTCGAGGCCCGTGGTGTCCGCACCGGTTACGGGCGCCTGCCGGTCGTGTTCAACGTCGACCTCGAAGTGAAGGAAGGCGAGATCGTCGCGTTGCTCGGCGCGAACGGTGCCGGCAAGACGACGACGCTGCGCGCCCTCTCCGGGATGTTGCCGCTGATGGCGGGCGAGGTCCATCTCGCCGGCACGTCGCTGAAAGGCAGACCGCCCGACGCGATCGCGCGTGACGGCATCGTCCACATCCCGCAGGGACGAGGGATCTTCCCCACCCTCAGAGTGGACGAGACGCTCCGCCTCGCGTGCGCGATGGCCGGGATCCGCCGAGCCGACGCCGACGCGCGGGTCGCCGACGCGTACGCGATCTTCGAGCGCTTGGACGAGCGCCGCACGCAGCTCGCAGGGACGTTGTCGGGCGGAGAGCAGCAGATGCTCGCCATCGCCCGCGGGCTGATCATGAGGCCGCGCCTGCTGATGATCGACGAGATGTCGCAAGGGCTCGCACCGACGATCGTGCAGGGGCTCTTCGGCATCGTCCGGTCGCTCCCCGAACAGGGCGTGTCCGTCCTGATCGTCGAGCAGTTCGTCACTCACGCGCTCGCCGTCGCGTCGCGTGCGTACGTGCTCGAGAAGGGGGAGGTGGCATTCAGCGGCAAGGCGGCCGAGCTCGCCCGGGACGAAGCCTTCGTCAAGAGCAGCTACCTCGGCGAGGGCGGGATCGATGCGATCGACGCGACAGAGCTTCGCCCGGAGGACAGCGCCGACACGTCTGAGCTGCCCCTGCACGCGGACGGTTTGCTGCAGACGATCGAGGACCGGGCGGCGCAGCAAGGCCGCAATGCGACCGAAGTCCTTCTCGACCTGCTCCGGGATGCGCTCGAGAGCCCAGCGGCACAAGGGAACGGCAAGGGAGGAACGTCGTGAAGAAATCGACTCCTAGGCGCAATGCCATGGCAGGCGTCGCGCTGACACTCGTGACGTTCTCGATCGGGCTGCTGCTCGCTGTGCTCGTCGCCGGCTCGGCATCGGCGAAGACATCGCCGAAGAAGACGGCGACGAAAAGCCCGGCGGGGGCGTTGCCGACGCCGACCGTGGCACCGGCCGACAAGTTCTCCGTCATCAACGGCACGGTGAATGCCGCGAGCGATCACGAGATCGTCGGGAGCTCGGCGTTCCCGAACTTCACGACCGGCGCCGTCGACAACTACTACTCGATGGCCCACTCGCACGTGGACAACTCACCGTTCGCCGAGGGAACGGCGAGCCCCTTCGACACCGGTCCCGTCGGACAGACGGCGGCGGCCGGCAACTTCCAGCAGCCCCAGTACGCCGACGCCCGTTGGCCCGGCGGCCCCGACAAGGCGACATACGGCAACCAGGGCGGACCGTACGCGGCCTCCACCGCGGACAACAATCGGGCGAAAGCCGATGCCTCGGAGGCCTCGAACGCCTTGAGCGGGCCAGGGCCCCGCGGGACGAAGACCCTCGCCGTACCCAAGGGCTTCGACGACCGGCTCCGACAGGCGCTCGGGGCATGGAACACGAAATGGAGCGGCCGCCTCGGGATGCCGACGCCGAAGGCAAAGACCCCGGCCGCACCGGTCACCGTCCCGAGCTCCCCGGTCAAGCCCCCGAGCGTCCCCGTCACGACGCCGCACCTCGGGGTCGCTCCACCGGTGACGGTGCCGTCGCCGAAGCTGCCGTCGGCCGGCGCAATGGGCGCGACCCGGTCGCCTGCTTCCCTAACGCTGCCGCGACCGCCTGCATCCCTGCCGGGTCTGACGGCATCGGCACCGGCTCCGGGCGGCACCGAGTCGCTGCTCAGCTCGTCGAGCCTGGCCACGCTCGTCTACAAGACCGACAAGTCCGAGGCCGATACATCCGAGAACAACACCTGCAAGAGCGACACGGTCGGTACGACCGGTACGACCGGCACGACCACGACCGACACGACCACGACAGCGAAGCCGAAGAGCGGTACTTGCATATTGGTGCTGAGCGGTGAGTCGAGCATGGGACGCGTGACTCTCGGTGGCGGCCAGATCGTGATCGAGGGCATTCACGTCACGGCGTCGATCACCAACGACGGCACTACTCCGAGCTACAAGGCCGCGGTTTCCGTCGCATCTGCGTCGATCGGAGGCATACCGGTCACGATCGACGAGAACGGCGTGCACGTCGCCGGCCAGGGTCAAGGCCTGCCCTACAAGCAAGCGAGCGACGCGCTCAACGGCGCGTTGAACAAGGCAGGGATCCAGATCTTCCTCGTCGCGCCCGAGGTCACGAACTGCAGTCAGACGAGCACGGGCACGGGCGGCGGCACGACGACGACGACGACCACGACGTCGACTCCGACGTCGACCTCGCCCGATCAGCCGGGTGGGACGAGCTCGTGCGGCCAATCCGGCGTGAGCGCCTCGTCGTGCAATCCGTCCGGCACGAGCAATGGCGGAGGGGGCGGCCTGCCCGCGCCGCCTACGCCTACGCCCGCGCCCACGACCACGCAGTCGAGCACGACCACGACGCCGAGCCCGTGCGGTCAAAACGGCATGGGCACCTCGTGCGATCAGACAGGCACGAGCACCGGCGGCACAGGCGGGGGCGCGAGCGGCGGCCTCCCCGGCGCGCCGGCGCCCACGACCACCACCACGACGACATCGACGACGACGAGCACGACCACCACGCCTGGCTCATGCGACCAGTCGGGCATGACCGCCCCGGCGACCTCGTGCACCAAGGCAGGCGCGGCGACCGGCCAGACGACCGCCTCGAACGATCAGTCGACCACGACCTCGTCAACGGACGCGACCTCTCCGAACTCGACCTTCCAGTTCGGCCCCGGCCCGGGCACGAACAACGCGGGCGAGGAGACCGTCACGGCCACCGGAGTGCACATCGTGTTCACCCAGCCCGTTAGCCCGCCGGGTGTTCCCGCCCAGTTCGTGGAGCACATCCTCGGTGAGGTGTTCGTGGACTCCCTGGCGAGTCCGGCCACGCCGCTCCCGAATATCCCGTTCTCCGCCGGCTCGTCGGTCTCCTCGTCCTCCTCGTCCCCCTCGTCATGCGGCGGCGGCCACTCGGGCCTGAAGACGTCGGGGAGCGGCTTGTCGGCCGGCGGCAGCTCATCCGGCGTCGCAGGATCGACAGCGTCGGGCGCCGGCTCGCTCGGCTCCTCCGCATCCGGCTTGGGTTCGACCTCGCCGTCGAACGGGACTCCGACCGCCAACTCTATGCCGGCGCGATTCGCATCGGCGTTGCGGAAGCCGCTGTGGTTGTTGCTCGCCTACGTGGTATGGCAACTGCTCGTGATCGGCACCGGCTGGAGCTTGTGGAACTGGCGTCGAGGCGGAACGGCATGAGCAGCGTCGGTAGAGCCCTGAGCGGTGCAGCCGGTCGTGTGGTCCCGCGGCCACGCGCACGCACCGATGGCTACGCCTTCTGCCCTCGGGACCGCTTCTGGTTCCGTCCCGCCTACACCGAGGGCAAGTGCCCGCTCTGCGGCGAGGTCGCTCCCGCCCCAGCATCGTCGTTGCCGCGGCTGGCGCGGGTCGACCGTTCGTGGCTCGGGGTGGGCGGACTCGCACTCGAGTCGCTCGCCATGGTGGCGCTGGTGCTGTACATGTACTTCAGGGGCTAGACGTGCGCGAAGGACGGAGACGTCGTAGGGATTGACCGGCGATCTTTCGAGCGCTGCGTCGGCTACTCGAGTTCGGCGATCGTGTCTGCCGTTTTGAGTTTGCGCCCAAAGATGGATAGCTGGATGAGCGCTGCTTTGGCGTGGCTGAATGCTGCGGGACGGTCGCCGTTGTGGAGGTCGACGAGCATGGTGGTGTAGTTGCTGCCTGCGGTTGTCGCATGCGCGAACGCGGCGAGGGCCGCAGTCTTGAATCGGCGGCCGTGGGCATCGGTGGGTGCGAATGCGCCGAGCGTGCTTCGTGCGGTGGCGGCGTCCTTGATGATCGCCTGGATGGCGGCCGCTCCCTTTGCGTGAAGTGCGAAGACGTCGGCGCCGACTCGCTGGGTCAAGGGAGGGTTTGCAATCAGCCTGGAAGAGGTTCATGCCTACTCGTGCCTCGTCGATCCTGCGTGAGCCCTCGATTCGAGGATGTGCTTGAGTCGTTTGAGGTCGTTTTGGTTCGCGCGTCGCATCGCGGTCGCCATGATCGGTGCCGAAAGTTTGGAGAAGCCTGAGGGCTCGCCTCGGTTGCGGAGCGTCATCTTGGTGCCACCGTTGCGGCCCTCTTCCCAGGTGTAGGTGGTCTCCATCGGGAAGGGGCCGTCCGCGGTGCTCATCACGAGTCGTTCGCCGGAAACAAGCGTCCTGATCTGGTAGGTGTAGGCGAGGCGCCGGCCGAGGAACGCGGCCACGAACGCGACCTGGGAGCCGACGGCCAGCGGCGGCCGAGTCTTCCACTCGACCGACTTGATGTTCTTGTACCAAGCGGTCGCGTTGTTCGGGTCCGCCGCGTACGCGGCGACCTCGTTTCGGGGCTGGTCGATCTCGATCTCGGTCTTGACGTCTACCGGCATCGGCGTCAGGTGAAGACGGGGTTCGCGCGGCCGTTCTCGGAGTACTCCTTGAGCCTGACCATGATCTCGCCCCACGTATACGCGACGCGGCCCGCCTCAGCGTCGTCGCTGAAGCCGGCGTGGCGGAAGCTCACTGTCGCGCCGTCGTCGCGCGGCTCAACGTCCCAGCGGACGGTTGTGCCGACCCAGTGCGGCGGGAACGTCTGTGTGCGCCAGACAACGGTGGTGGCGTCGGACCGCTCGAGCAAGAGATCGAACGGGGCCGGCGCGATCGCAAACTCGACCTTCACGATCTCCCCGACCTCGCGCGGGACTTCCGCGCGGCTCGTCCAGAAGCCCCTGATGCCCTCGCTCGTCTTCACGGCCTCGAGCACGTGCTCTGGTGGAGCGTCCACATCGAACCGGAACAGCACATCGGTCATCTGGCCTCCCTCATTTCAGCGACGCCGCAAACGTACCATACATTTCATCACCCGCTAAAATGACAGGATGGACGCGCTCAAGCTGGTCGCTGAACCCAGGCGTCAAGAGATCCTGCGCCTCGTCTGGCACGAGGAACTGCCTGTCGGCCGGATCGTCGACAAGCTCGAACTGAGCTACGCGGGCGTCTCGCAGCACCTCTCGCTCCTGCGCGAGGCCGGCTTCGTGCAGGTCCGTCGCGACGGGAAACAACGGCTGTACCGCGCCGACCACGAGCAGCTCGGGCCGCTGAAGGAGTTCCTCGAGTCCTTCTGGGCAGAACAGCTCGACCGGCTAGCAGCCCTCGCCGAAGACGCCGAACGCGCATGAGCGATGTCACCGTCACGCGCAGGATCAACGCCACGCCGGCAACCGTCTTCTCGTTCTTCACCGACCTCGAACGATGGACCTCTTGGCAAGGCGTTGGCGGCGAAATCGATGCGCAGCCCGGCGGCGTCCTGCGTCTCCTGATGCCGGGCGGCCAAGTCGCCGCAGGGCAATTCGTCGAGGTCGTGCCGGATCAACGGCTCGTCTTCACCTGGGGCTGGGAAGGCGACGCACCGCCGGTCGCCCCCGGCTCGACGAGGGTCGTGATCGAGCTCGAGCCCGACGGGCACGGCACACTCCTCCGCCTCACGCACAGCGATCTGATTCCGCCGCCTGTAGCCGAACACCACCGACAGGGTTGGGAACGCTACCTCGACCGTCTGCGCATCCGCGCCGAGGGAAACGACCCCGGGCCCGACGCAGCCGAGGCATAACGCGGCTTCGAGCAGACCGGCGAAGCACTCAACCAGGGTGACCCGGAGCTCTTCAGATGAGCCTGCGTTCGGCCGCCCAGCGGGTGAGCTCGTGCCGGCTGGTCAGCTGGAGCTTGCGAAGGACGTTGGTGACGTGGCTCTCGATGGTCTTGACGGAGAGGTGCAGCCGAGCGGCGATTTCCTTGTAGCGGTACCCGCGAGCGATGAGTTGGAGGACTTCTCGCTCGCGGGCGGTGAGCTCGTCGAGATCGGTGTCGGAATGCGTACGTTCGCCGGCACGGAATGCGTCAAGGACGAAGCCGGCGAGGCGGGGGGAAAAGACGGCGTCGCCTTCTGCGACTCTCAGGACGGCATCGGCCAGCTCGTCCGCCGAGATCGTCTTGGTCACGTAGCCGCGGGCGCCTGCGCGGATGACGGCGATGACGTCTTCGGCCGCGTCGGAGACCGAGAGTGCGAGGAACTTCACGCCCGGTCGCTCGGGAGCGACAGCGGCGATGACGCCTTCGCCGCCGCCGTCCGGGAGGTGGACGTCGAGCAGGACGACGTCGGGATCGGTGGCCTTGATCAGCGGGATCGCGTCGGCAAGGCTGCCGGCTTCGCCGACAATGTCGACTCTCGCTCCGAGCTCGCCGCGCACGCCGGCGCGCAAGAGGGCGTGGTCGTCGACGAGGACGACGCGCGGCTTCACGGCAGCTTTCGCGGGAGGAGAAGCTCGATCTCCGTGCCGGCTCCGAGCGCCGCGACAATTCGTGCCGTCCCTCCGGCCCGAGTCATGCGGGCTTCGATCGAGTCGGCAAGACCGCGCCGGTCAGCTGGAACGGCACTCCGATCGAATCCTTTGCCACGGTCGCGCACGAAGACGCTGACGTGGGCGCCGTTGGCTTCGGCGTAGACGGAGATCTCGTCCGAGCCGGAGAACTTCGCAGCGTTTTGCATTGCTTCGCGGGCCGCCAGCACGACGGCGGCCACGTCTCCGTCGACGGCGCAATCTCCGCCGCTTGCAACTTCGACGCGGACGCCGTGCAACTCCTCGACGTCGGCTGCCGCGGCCGTGAGCGCGCCTACGAGGGTCTCATCGGAGGAGGGGCTGTCGTACAGCCAGCTGCGCAGCTCGCGCTCCTGCCTGCGGGCTAGCGACGCGACACGTGTTTGCTCGCCCGCGTGCTTTTGAATGAGGGCCAGCGTTTGCAGCACCGAGTCGTGCACGCGCGCAGTAACGTCGGCGCGTTCCTCGTTGCGGATACGTGCGGTCCGCTCGGCGTCGCGTTCGAGCGCCAGCTGCCACAGCCAGGGGCCGATGACGAAGAGGAAGGCGCCTACGAACGCTCCTGGTGCGAGAAACGAGATCGACGAGCTGCCGCGCAAGAACAGCAGTGCGACGCCGCCGGCGGCGAGCGCAAGCCCGGCGACAGAAAGTGGGGCGCCGGGCCTGAGCGAGCGGCCGCGTCGCCAGATCAGCGCGAGCCCGCACGAGATGAGGACGAGCGCGGCTGCCGTTTGGGCGGAGAGGCCGAGTGCGCGCAGTGCGAGTCCCGCCGCTCCGAGCAGAGCGGCCACTGCGAGCCAGCCCTTGCCGGTGAGATAGAGCCAGATCGCCACGTAGAGGACGACGCCTGCGCCGCCGGCGAAGACGAGTAACGTGAAAACGAGCCGGATGAGCGTCGGGTCGACGCCGATGGTCTCCGCGATTCCGGCGCAGACTCCGGCGAGGACGCGGTCGTCTCTGCTGCGGCGGACCGACGCGATGGTCATCGAGCTCATGGTAGGACGCGGTGGACATCGATCTGGCCGATGCCGACATCCGCGTCGATCACGAGCGGGGCGGCGTTGGAGCCGACGTCGTCCGTGACGTCGTGGCCGCCTTCCTGGTATCCGAGCACGTCTGCTCCGCCCCACGCGACATGACTGTTGATCCGCACCGTCATCCCCTGCGGAACGACGAGCTCGAGGTGGCCGATGCCGATGTGAGCGTGGATCCTCGTCTGCGTCGCCGGCAGCGCAGCCCGTGACAGATCGAGCCGGAGGTTGCCGATACCGACGCGGTAGTCGGTGCGCGCCGCCGCTGACAAGGGTTGATAGCTGCGGTTGCCGATTCCGTCACCGAGATGCGCGTACACGCTTGCGAAGACGATCCCCGCCACGAGCGGTATGAGAAGCAGGAGGCCAGTCGCCAGCAGGATGTACCGCAGACGGCGGCGCGACCGGCGTTGCGTCGTGATCATCGTCGTCGCCTCTTCACCGTCGGCCTCCGTCGTCGCCGTTGGGGCGGCCGACAGCTCCCGACCCCGGTAGTGCGACGCCAGGATCAACACGCCCCCGAGCAGGACGATCGTCCAGAACACCTCGCTGTGCAGGTGGTAGGAGATGTGCGAGAGCAAGGCGATCCCCGCAGCCCCGACGAGGAGCAGACCGATTAGCGCACCCGGTCGCCGGCGATGGTTCCGCAGCGCATCGGCTGCGATGGAATCCTTGGCTCGCTCGTCCGGGATCACCAGCAGCGCGGCGCCGTAGATGAGGAACCCGGAGCCGCCCAGGAAGGTCAGGACGACGAACCCGATGCGGTAGAAGAGCGGATTGACCTCGAAGTAGTCGCCGAGGCCGCCGCAAACGCCGGCGAGCATGCGGTCAGAGCGGCTTCGCCGGAGCTGTCTGTACGACGTGGTCTCAGTCATGAGTCCAGCTTCCCCCCTCCGCCCGCTCCCGTCGATCCGGCAAACCCCTGGTCGAGCCCCGAACAAGCCCTTGCTACGGACGCTGAGATGCGCAGGATTTCGGAAGTTTTCGAGAAGCGCTGACTCCTACGATGGTGAAGCGCGATGCTCACGTACATCGTTCGCAGAATCCTGTACAGCATCCCGGTGCTGTTCCTGTCGACGTTCCTGAGCTTCATCTTCGTCTCGTACGCAGGAAACCCGCTCGGCGCGCTCGAAGCGAACCCGCGCGTCTCGCAGCACACGCTCCTGCTCGTCAAGATCCACAACCACCTCGACAAGCCCGTCGTCCTGCGCTACTTCTACTGGCTGCAGGACGTCGTCACGCACAAGCTCGGCAACTCGCTGCTGACGTTCCAGCCGATCTGGCCCGACGTCACGCGCACGCTCGGCCACACGGCGCAGGTGGTCATCATCGCCGAGTCACTGGCGATCATCCTCGGCGTCGCAGTCGGCATCTTCTCGGCGATCAAGCAGTACTCCGTCTTCGACTACACGTTCACGTCGCTGAGCTTTCTCGGCTTCGCGATGCCCGTCTTCTGGCTCGGCCTTCTGCTGCAGATCCTGTTCGTCGACATCTACCTCAAGTGGCACGTCCGGATCTTCTACACGTCCGGCCTCAACCAACCCGGAAGCAACTCCACCTGGTCGATCGACCGGCTACAGCACATCGCATTGCCGGTCGTCACTGTCTCCGCCGTCAGCTTCGCGCTGTACAGCCGGTACATGCGAGCTTCGATGCTCGATGTCATCAACAGCGACTACGTCCGTACGGCGCGTGCGAAAGGCGTCTCCGAGTTCCGCGTCATCACACGTCATGTCGTCCGTAACGCCCTCATCCCGGTCGTCACCGTCGCGGCCCTCAATCTCGGCGGCGTCCTAGGAGGCGTAATCGTCACCGAGACGATCTTCAGCCTCGACGGCATCGGCTATTACTTCGTCCAGAGCCTGCAGAACTCGGACTACTACGCGGTGATGGCGTACCTGCTCGTGACGTCGATCGTCATCATCGTGTTCAACCTGATCGCAGACGTGCTGTACGGCTACCTCGATCCGAGGATCCAGCTCGAGTAACGGACGGTGAGAGGAATCGCCGTCGGCCTCATTCCGAATGCTCTGTAGAAGTTGTCGCTGAAGTGGCTGAGGCTCGCGAAGCCGAGCTCCTGCGCGAGAGAGGCGAGGTCGCCGCGGCGCTGATCGATCAGATCGAGTGCGCACCGTAGGCGCAGCTCGTTTCGATAGGCATGCAGCGTGTAACCGGTGTTTGCTCGAAAGACCCGCGCGAGGTGGAAGGGCGACACGTACAGCTCGCGCGCGAGAGCTTCGACCGATAACCGATCGGCCATACGCACCGTGATGACACGCTTTGCTTCTTCGACCAGCTCATGGTGAGCTCGTCGCGTCGCGTCTGTCCGGCCGGCCGACGAGGCTCGAATCGCTCCCATTCCGCTCAAGGACTCGTCGAGCAACTGGTAGAGGAACTCTTCGGCCAGAAGGGCATCGTCCCGCCCTTCGGCCGCCTTCGCCGCGGCATATTGAAGAAGGTAGGCGCGGCGCTCGAGCGGACCGTCGACGATCTCATCCCGGCCTGAGCGCTCCAATGCATCCGAGAGCGCGTCGTCTTCGATCGCGAGATAGCTGCACGACCAAGCTTGTCGGTCGACAGGGTGATGGCAGTACTCGCGGTGCGGCGAGTAGACGACGACGTGGTTCCGATTCGCGAGAACCGTCGAGCGGCCGGAGCGGCGGATGAAGGCGCCGCCCCTGGGGAAGGCGATGTTCGTCCGCGGGCCGAGCATTTCTTCTTGCCCCCAGCCGATGCTGTTGGGCGGACAGATGAGCTCTGCGAACTTGATCCGCTCACCGTCGAACAGACTGCGAACGTGACAAGCCGGACGCTCCAATCTGCCTGTTCAGACGCGTTCTGGTTGGAAAAGTTGACTCTGCCAACGCGTCGGCGTATCCGGCACGAACCGGCGTGCGTTCACTGAGGATGCAACGGTCGACGGGGGCGCCTCGGTGGCGAGCGCGCTAGATCAACGTAAGCGGAGACGTCGTCGTCCCCGCACGCGCGTAGACACGACCCAGGCCGCGAGCCCGCGTCTCTTGCGGCCGTATTTTCGGGCGCTTGGGCCCGGGCTTGTGACCGGAGCCTCCGACGACGACCCCTCGGGGATCGCGACCTATTCGCAGGTCGGCGCGAGTTTCGGCTTCGGCCTGCTCTGGACGACGCTCCTGACCTTTCCGCTGATGGCGGCCGTGCAGGAGATTTGCGACCGCACGGCGCTCGCCACCGGGAAGGGGCTCGGCGAGCTTGCGACCGTGCGGCTCGGCACTCGAGCGCGAAACGTCGTGATTGCACTGGTCGGTCTGTTGATCGTGGCGAACGCTCTGAACATCGCCGCCGACCTGGTCGCGATCGGTTCCGGGATGAATCTCCTCCACGCCGGACCCACCGTCGTCTGGGCGATCATCGCGGGCGCAGGAATCACCACCCTGATCATCAGCGGCTCGTTCGAGCTGGTCGCTCGTATCTTCAAGCTCCTCTGCATCGCACTACTCAGCTACGTCGCGATGCTGTTCGTCGTCCACGTCAACTGGGCCGCTGTCGTGCGTGGAGTCTTCGTGCCGCACTTCTCACTGAGCAGCAGCTACCTCGGCCTTCTCGTCGCCGTGCTCGGAACGACGATCTCCCCGTACCTGTTCTTCTGGCAAAGCCTGCACCGGCTCGAGGAGATGCGCGAGGAGCCCGCCGGCGGTGACAAGCCGAAACCACTGTCCGGCCGGAGCAGCCGAGCGGGGCGGATGAAAAGACGTACGAGCCGCCTCGATGTCTTCACCGGCATGGCCTTCTCGAACATCGTCATGTTCGCGATCATCGTCACCACCGCAGCAACGCTCGGAAGCCACGGAAGACACAAGATCCAAAGCGCGGCCGAGGCAGCAAGCGCGCTCCGCCCGGTCGCCGGACAAGGCGCCTCTGTGCTCTTCGCGCTCGGATTCATCGGTGCGGGAATGCTCGCGATCCCTGTCCTCGCCGGAGCCGGCTCCGCCGGCATGGCAGGGCTGCTCGGGAAATCTGCCGGCTTCTCGCGCTCGCCGCGGCGCGCGCCCGTCTTCTACGGCCTCGTCCTGATGGGGACGCTCGGTGGCACCGCGCTCAGCCTGCTCGGCGTCAACCCGATCCGGCTGCTCGTCCTCGTCGCCGTCATCAACGGTGTCGCCGCGGCACCATTTCTGGTGCTCGTGATGCTGATCTCCGGCGACCGAAAGATCATGGGGAAGTACGTCAACGGGAAGCTCGCGCGCACCCTCGGCTGGGCGACCACGATCCTCATGGCGATGGCAGCGGTAGCGCTGTTCGCATTCGCTCACGGCGGCGGTCTCTATTAGCCGCCGGTTGTCACCGGAGCGCGTCTCAGTGGTTGTGCAGCGGGAACTTGCACGCGGCCGCCGCGTGCACGAATGCCGGCGACTGCGTGTCGAGCGCGGTCGGGAACACGAAGATCACTCCGTCGATGTCGGACACCACGCGAACGCCGGCGAGGCTCGACGGGACCGATGTCCCCGGGTCCGGAAAATCGGGGACGCCGTGCCGGCGCATGCACTCCGCGGCCTTCACCATCTGCGTCAGCCACTGTGTCGTGGGGTGCGTGTGCAAGCCTGGGGCGAGTCCGCCGCCGCTGGGCAGGAATTTCGCGCACTTCGCGTGCGCCGTCGTGAATCCGGGCGACGAGGGATCGACTCCACTACCCGTGCGGAAGAGGAAACCGCCGGAGCTCGGGTCCGGGAAGTTGGGCTCGCCGTTGGTGCGCATGCACGCGGCGAACTTCAGCAAGCTCTGCTGCAACTGCGCTTGGCTCGGCGCCGCCCCGAGGCTCGGGACCGGCGTCGGCTTCGATCCGCCGCAGGCAGCCAGCCCGATGACGGCGCCCGCCGCGAGTAACGCGAGCGTCATGAGTGGCGGGTCAGTGGCCGGCGTTGTTGATCGCCTCTCTCACTTTCGCCGCCGTGAGCCAGCCGTGCGACGCAGGCAGGCACGCCTGCACGACATGCAGAACTGCGGGCGAGTGAACGTCGACGCCCTGCGCCTGCACCATCTCGACCGACAATCGCCCTTGCGCGTTCGGATCGGGGAAGTTGGACAACCCGTGAGTGCGCATGCAGCGCGCGAACGACAGTTCGGCCGCGAGCTGCGCCTTCGACGGGGGCGTGTCCGCGTTCGGTCCGCTTGGGAGCAGATGACCGCAGGCGTTCATGGCCGTCTGGACCTTCGGATTCGACCCGTAGTTGTGGACCGTCAGCTTGACGTTGCCCCCGGCGAGATGCTGCGGGTCGGGGAAGCTCGGCACGCCGTTGGACCGCATGCACTGCGAGAAGGCGAGCAGCTGGTTCTGCGACGCCGCTTCGTTGGTGCTCGTGGAGGTCGTCGTCGTCGATGCGACGCTCGCAACCCCTGACGGGCTGCTGCCGCCGCCGCAGCCGGCTGCGAACAGCGAGAACGCGGCTATCGCGCCGACGGAGACGATGAGTGGGCGAGAACGCATGTCGGTCCTTTCGGTCACACGGTTCGGAGGGCTTCGGTTGGAGAGAGTCGCGCGGCGCGGATGGCCGGCAGGAGCCCGGCGACTGCACCGATGAAGACGGCGGCGACGAGGCCGCCGGCCCACGCGGTCGTCGGGACGACGGTGGTCCAGTGCTTGAGGTGGGCGTAGACGGCGGTGGAGACCGCGCCTGCGGTGACGCCGACCCCGCCGCCGATGAGGGCGAGCAGGATCGCTTCGGAAAGGAACTGCGTGCGGATGTTTCTCTTCGTTGCACCGAGCGCCCGGCGAAGCCCGATCTCGCTGCGTCGCTCGAGGACGCCGATGAGCATGATGTTCGCGACGCCGACGGCGCCGACCAGCAGTGAGACGGCCCCGAGGCCGAGGAAGAGACTGTTGAGCGCGCCCTGCGTCTGGGCGCGGACCGTGAGCGCGAGCGAAGGTTGGCTGACGTTGACCTCGTTCGGCGCCTCCGGGTTCGCGGTCGCGCCGAGCACCGACTGCACGGCCGCCGTCTGGCTCGTCACCGAGCGGACATAGATGGTCGTCGGGTGCCCGTCGAAACCGAGGTAGCGCTTCGCAGCCGCGAAGCCGACGAGGACGCTCGAGTCGATCTCGGGGGCGAGCGCGGCGGAGTTGAGGATCCCGCCGAGGTAGAACCACATGCCGCCGAGCCAGATGCGCTCGCCCGGGTAGATTCGGTCGACACCCAGCCGTTGCGCTGCGGCGTAGCCGAGCACCGCGACCGGCTGTCGCGCGGTGGCGGCGTTGAGGAAGCTGCCGGCGGCCACTGTTGCGCCGACCGTCTGCGGCAAGCCGAGGCTCGCGGCCTGGACGGACAAAGCGTTCGTGTTGACGGCGGGGATGAGCGGGCTCCTGTAGACGTTCGCGCTCGTCGACCCCGTGTACTGCACCTGGTCGACGGGGCCGATGCGCGCGATCATCCCCGGCGCAGCCAGCGGAAGCTCGGCGGTCTGCCCGAACAACGTCTGTCCGTTCTGAACCGTCAGCAGGTTGGTGCCGAGCTTGTCGATCTCCGCGAGCAGGCCCGCCTGCGACGACGAGGAAAGACCGAGCACTGCGACGATCGCCGCGACGCCGATCGCGATTCCCAATGCGGAGAGCGCCGCGCGCATGCGACGCGTGCGCAGGCCGACGCTCGCCACGCGGGCGAGGTCGGACGGCCGAAGCCGCGGCGACTCGATGATCAACGCGGTGTGACGACGAGCGCGAACGCCGTGCTCCTCGATGTGCCGCGGACGGCTGCCGTGACGGCGAAGCCTCCCGCGGTGCCGCCGGCGGTGAACGAAGGGGCGACCGCGATGCCGTTTGCGTTCGTCGCCACACGGGCGACGCGACTCGGATGCTTGTGCGGACGCTTGAACGAGCCACTCGCTCCCTCCGCGGGAGCCCTGAAGACCACGACGGCGCCCTTGACGGGATTGCCGTGCTTATCGGAGACGGTGACCGCGAGCGCGACGTCGAAGCGAGTGCCGACGACCGTCGACGTGCCTGACGCCGCGCCGGCGCCGATCGTGTACGGCGACGCCGCGAGGTTCGTCAGCGTGAACGCGAGGGACGCCGCCCCGGCTGTGGAGGCGGTGGCCTCGAATTCGCCTGCCGTCTTGTCTGCGATGAGCCCCGGCGAGATCGCGCGTCCCTCCGTGTCGGTGAGCGCGGTCGCCTGCGCGTCCCCGCCGATGAAGCTCGCGCCGGCGCCGTTGTCGGCGGCCGCGATCGCGAACGTGACCGTCGCCCCCTCGACCGGCTGTCCCGTTGCGTCGACGACCCGAGCCGCCAGCCGGTCGCGGTAGCTCGCGTCCACGGTGGCTGTCGGATCCTTGGGTGTCACACGGGCGAGCGTCATCGCGGCGGCGTGGTTGTCGAGTGCGAACAGCGCCACGCTCGAGAGCCCGTCGGTCGATGCGGTGGCGGCGAACTTGCCCGGCACGCCGTTGGCCAGAAGCGGCGGCGCGGTCGCGACACCGTCGGCGTTCGTGACGGCGCTCGCCGGTCCGGCGCCAAGGAACATCGCGCCCGCGCCGGTCGCACCGGGGACGAGGGCGAAGCTCACCGTGGCGCCCTGGACGGGTGCGCCGTTCGCATCTGTGATCCGCACCTGCAGCGGCTGCGCATACTGGGAGTTCACCGCAGCCTCCTGTGTGCTCGACCCCTCCGGCGCGATCGCAGCGGGTAGGCCGTTGGCGGTGTTGCTCAGTTCGATGCCGACGGTGCCGTAATCGGAATGCGCGTCGACCGCGTAGTCGCCGACAGTGAAGTTCGCGGTGAAGGGCGGCGCGGTCGCCAGTCCCTCGGAGTCGGTGCCGACGTAGGCCTCGCGCGATCCGCTGCTGGCAAAGATGCCGCTCGCCCCGCTGCCGGGAGCGTCGAAGTTGACCGTGACGCCGGCGAGGTTCCCCGTGAGCGGGCAACCGTTCGTGTTGGCGAGCCTCACCTGCAGGCTCTGCCCGAACTCCTTGCCGAGCTGGGCCTGCTGGCCGCTGCCGCCCGTGAGCACGAGCTCGTTCGGAGCGTTCGACGTCGGGCATGCGCTTGTGGCCCCGCGCGCGCTGCCTCCAGCGGCGGCGAATACGACCGTGACGACTGCGCCGAGAGCGAGCACGCGCTTCATGTCGACTCCTCCTTGCCACTGTCCGATACGACGCGCCCGTCGAGCAGCGCGATCCGGCGGGGGAAGCGCGCTGCGATTTCGTGGTCGTGGGTGATCACGACGATCGTCGCTCCCTCGGCGTTGAGCTCGTCGATCAGCGCCATGATCCCCTGGCTCGTCGCGCTGTCGAGATTGCCGGTCGGCTCGTCGGCGAGCACGATCGCCGGCCGCCCGACGAGTGCGCGCGCGATCGCCACGCGCTGACGCTCTCCGCCGGAGAGCTGCGTCGGCCGGGAGTGCAGACGATCGCCCAGGCCGACGCGCGTGAGCGCTTCTGCTGCGCGCTCGCGCCGCTCTTCCACGGGCACGCCCGCGTACAGGAGCCCGTCGGCGACGTTCTCGAGCGCGCTCGAGTGCTCGGCGAGGAAGAACTGCTGGAACACGAACCCGATGCGTGTCGCGCGCACCGCGGCCAGTTCGCGATCGGACAGCTCCGCGACGTCGAGCCCGGTGATCGCGACACGGCCGGACGTCGGCCGCTCGAGCGTCCCCATGAGATGGAGCAGCGTCGACTTGCCCGAGCCCGACGGCCCGACGATCGCCACCAGCTCGCCTGCGCGCACGCGGAAGCTCACGCCCTGCAGAGCGGCGAAGGGAGGATCGGATCCATACGTCTTGGTCGCGGAGTCGAGCTCGAGCGTCGTCATTCGGCCGGCACCACCACGCGCTGCCCGGCTGCAAGCCCCGACCCGCTCACCTCGACCGTCCCCGCGGCGTCGTCGAACAGCCCGACGCTGACGCCGACGAGCTGATGCACACCCGTTGACGCGACTTCCTCCACCGCATACCCACCGCCTGCAAGGGCCACGAGAGCGTTTACCGGGATGGCGAGCACGTTGCGAACCGTTGCCGTCGTGATCGAGACGTCGACCGGCGCCTGGTCGAGCCGTCCCGTCGCTGCCGCATGGTCGGGGGCGACGTCCACCTCGATCGTCGGCGAGCTCGAGCCCCCGCCGTTCTGGTCGTTCGCTGCAGTCGCCACGGTGCCGACCAGAGAGACATGTCCCGGCGTCGTCGAGTTGTCCGGGAGCGTGATGAGCACCGGGTCGCCGACCTTGATGCTCGTCTGCTGCGACGCGTCGAGGGCGATCGTCACCACGCGACGAGTCGAGCTGATGCCCAGCACGGGCCCTGCCTGCACCGGCGAGCCTTGGGTCGGAGTGACGCTCGTCACGCGTACCGGTCCCGGCTCGAACACGAGCGAGCCGAGCGGTAGCTGCCCGGTCGCCGACACGTGATGTTGCGACTGGAATCGCTCGATCGCAATCGTCGTCGACGCCGTGAACGCGTCGCCGCTCGGCGCCCCGTAGCCGCGCAGGTCTCGATTCAGCTCGGCGACGTCCGGACCGGCCGGCATCCCCGGGATGAACGCGCGCGAAGCCGGCACGCCGCCGTACAAGAGGAACGCGGGCGCAGCGTTGATCGCGTACAGCGGCTGACCGGCGTGGACGATCTGCCCGACCTTCGGCAGCATCGTGTACACCGCGTCCTGCCCGTACGTCGCCGCCGATTCCTCGCCTTGCACGAGCGTCGCCTCCGCCGCCGCGACGGCGCGCTCGTCCGCCTGCACCTTCCCGGTCGCGGCCGTGACGCTCTGGTGGTCCGCCGTCAACGCCTGGGAGTCGCCTGCGCACGGGCCTGTGCCGCTCTCGGCGGCGTTGCCGCCGCGACAGTCGATCGCGACCTTGCGCCGGTCGGCGTCCAGGGACGCCTGAGCCTGCGCGAGCGCACGCTCGTCGTCGGACGCGGTCTGCTCGGCCGATGCCGTCGACTGCTGCGCTTGCTCGAGGGTGGCCGGCGCCGTCCCGCTCGGCACCGACACGGTCGAGGCGCCGGCGTAGCCGAGCGTGGCGCTCACCTGCGTCTGCTGGGATAGATCCATCCGCTTCACCGTCGTGATTGCCGTCGCAGCGCCGTTGTCGGAGACCCCGCTCGCGGCCGGCGAGCTCGACGCGAAGGGATCGGCGACCGCCACCGCAACTCCGGCGACGAGCAGCACCGCGGCGCCTCCGGCCACGAGTCGCTTGCGCGCGCGCGTCACGGACTCACGGACCCTTGAACGGCATGTACTTCCGGCAGGCCTGCTGCGCTCTCTGGAAGGTCGGGTTGTCCGGGGCGAGATCGCTGCCCGGATGGACTGCGATCTGCAGGCCGCCGTTGGACGGATCGGGGAAGTCCTTCAGCCCGTGCGCGCGCATGCACGCCGAGAAGGCGAGCAGCTGCTGCTGGCGCTGCGCGATCTGCGCCGGGGTCGGCCGGCCGCCGTTCGGGAGCAGCTTCGAGCAGGTCGCCTGGGCGGACCGAAATCCCGGCGAGCCCGGGTCGATTCCCATGCCCGAGTGAATCGTGATCAAGCCCTGGCTGTTCGGATCGGGGTAGCTCGGGAGCCCGTGCTTGCGCATGCAGGCGGAGAACTTCTCGCCGTCCGCAGCGTCGACCCTCATCGAGAGTTGGAACTGGCCACCGCCGCCGCCGGGAGGGCCGAACGGCTTGCCTCCCGATCCCGAGTTGCTCTGCGTCGTCGTCGAGGCGACAGTCGGTGAGGAGTCGGCGAGGTTCGCGACCCCTGGTGAGTGCCCACCGCCGCCGCATCCGGCCGCGAGCAGCGCGAGAGCGCCGGTCGCGCCGATGGCTGCGAAGGAGCGCATGCCGAAGAAATAGCTCCGCTTCGGTTACGGCGGGGGAACAGAACCTGTTACTTGCGCGTAACCCGCCCTCCGGCATCCTTTGTCGATGCGGGTTCTCGTCGTCGAAGACCACAAGGAGCTCGCCGCCACCATCGCGGTCGGGCTGCGCCGCGAGGGAATGGCGGTCGACATCGCCTTCGACGGCGAGGACGCGTTGCGGCACGCAGCGGGAGACAGCTACGAGGTGATCCTGCTCGACCGCGACATACCCAAGATCCACGGCGATGACGTGTGTCGCGCCCTCGTCGCGCGCAGGTCGCGCTCCCGCGTGCTCATGCTCACTGCCGCCGACGCGATCGAGGACCGGGTCGACGGACTGGGCCTCGGCGCCGACGACTACCTGCCCAAGCCGTTCGCGTTCGCGGAGCTCGTCGCACGCATCCGCGCGCTTGCCCGTCGCGATCAGGTCGAACGCTCGCCGGTCCTCGCCCGCGGCGATCTCCGCTTCGACACGGTGCAGCGCGTCGCGACCCGCGCCGGTCGCCGGCTCGAGCTGAGCAGCAAGGAGCTCGCGGTGCTCGAGCTCCTGCTCGCCGCCGGCGGCGCACCCGTCCCGACCCGCGAGCTGCTCACGCGCGGCTGGGACGAATACGTCGACCCCGACGGGAACGTCGTCAAGGTCACAATCAGCCGGCTGCGGCGCAAGCTCGGCGACCCGCCGATGATCGAGACCATCCCCCACACCGGTTACCGCATCAGCCCGTGACGATCAGGCTTCGACTCACGCTCATCTACGGCGGGCTCTTCCTCTGCTCGGCGGCCGCGCTGCTCGCGATCACGTACGTGCTCGTCAACCACCAATACACGAGCACGTTCTTCGTCAGCTCCGGCCGACGGGCGCTGATCGCCAAGGCATTCACCGCCAAGGGCCCGCTCGGCGTCGGCCCCACGCCGAAAGGATTCGTGCTGCCGCTCGGCCCGAAGGCGGTTCTCACCAACTCGAAGCTCGCGGTCGCCGCTGCACAGGGACAGTCGGACGCCGCCGTGCACAAGCTGTTCGTCGACTCCGCCTTCGCGCTCGCGGTGATGGCGGTGATCTCGCTCTGGCTCGGCTGGGTGATCGCCGGACGCGCCTTGCGCCCGCTGCGGACGATCACCGAGACCGCGCGGGAGATCTCCGCGAGCAGCCTCCACCGCCGGCTCGGCCTCGCAGGGCCGGACGACGAGCTCCGGCAGCTCGGAGACACCGTCGACGGATTGCTCGGCCGCCTCGAGACGTCCTTCGAGGCGCAGCGACAGTTCGTCGCCAACGCGTCGCACGAGCTGCGCACGCCGCTCACGCTCGAGCGCACCCTGCTCGAGCTCGCGCTGAGCGATCCGAACGCGAGCATCGAGTCGTATCGGCACACGTGCGAGCAGCTCCTCGCCGTCGGCGAGCAGCAGGAACGGTTGATCGAAGCGCTGCTCACGCTCTCGCGCAGCCAACGCGGCGTCGACAGCCATCAACCCGTCGACCTCGCCGCGATCGCTTCGGCCGCCGCAGCCGCTGTTGATCACGACGGCCTCGTCCTCGACACGACGATCGAACCTGCGCACACGACCGGCAATCCACGTCTGGTCGAGCGGCTCGTGGCCAACCTCGTCGGCAACGCAATCCAGCACAACGTGGAGAGCGGAACCGTCACTCTCACGACCGAGACTCGCGGTCGTCGCGCAGTTCTCACGATCGCGAACTCCGGCCCGAGGATTCCGCCGGGCGAGCTCGACCGGCTCTTCCTGCCCTTCCAACGACTCGAGGGGAGCCGCACCAACAGCCAGGGGCTCGGCCTCGGTCTCTCGATCGTCCGCGCGATCGCCGAGGCGCATCACGCCACCCTCACCACCGACGCCCCTGCCGACGGCGGCCTCCGCGTCCAGGTGAGCTTCCCGAGCTCATGACCCATTCGGATGCGTCCTGGCGTACGCGTCATAGGCGGAATTCGAAGGCATGTAGGGCGGTCGGTACTTCCCGCACGCCGCGTTCGCGGCCTGGAACTTCGGCGAGCCCTGGTCGATTCCGACGGTGGCGGGATCGGGTATGCGACCGGTGCTGTCGGGATCGGGAAAGTTCGGGACGCCGTGCGCGCGCACGCACCGGGCGTAGCTCAGTCCCTGAGCCTTTTCCTGCTGGAGCTGGGCCGCGTTGGGCGGCTTCCCACCGTTCGGGAGCAGGTGCTGACAGGCGCGCTGAGCCGACTGGAATCGCGAGCTGGTAACGCCGAGCTCCTGCACGCTCTCCTTCGGGATCACGCCGCCGCTGCCGGGATCGGGGAAGTTCGACACGCCGTTCGAGCGCATGCACTGAGAGAAGACAAGCGGTCCACGACTCCCCTGCACCGACACCGAGGGACGTCCGCCGCAGGCCGACGCCACAAGGGCAATCGACGCGGCGAGGATCGCGGACGCGATTCTCACGGCAGGCCGAGCGCTTTCCGCGCGTGCTTCTCGCAGGTCGTCTCGACCGCCTGGAACTGCAGCGAGCTCGTGTCGATGCTCGGCGGCAGTGTCTGTCGGCCGAGATGCGTCGGATCGGGGAAGTCGGGATATCCGTGAGCGCGGACACACGCGGCGACCTGCACGCCGAACACGACCTTCTGCTGCCGCTGCTGCGGCGTCGCGGTGCCCCCGCTCGAGAGCAGGTGCTCGCATTCGTCGTTCGCCGTCGACGAGATCTGCTTCGAAACACCCGCGCTGAACGACGGGAAGTTGCCATCAGGGCCCGGGTCGGGGAAGCTCGGCACGCCGTGCGAGCGCATGCAGTGCGCAAAGCTGAGCGCCGACTTCACCGGCGGCTGCGCCGCTCGGCCCGCGGGCGAACCGCCGCATGCGGACACGAGAAGCGTGAGGGCGACTATTCCGACCAACGCAGGGATCACGCCGTCGATGATCACGCGGGCTTGACGACAGCCGCAGGAAGCGCCGATGAAAATCCGATGAAAGCGTCCTCGCGGTTCGCTTCCGGAGGCAGGGTTGAGCGACACTGCGTCGCGTGAGCGACGGAGCGTCGATCCTGGTCGTCGAGGACGACGAGCAGATCGCGGAGTTGATGCGCGACTTCCTGGAGGCCGAGGGCTTCCTGGTGCGGCACGCCGCAAGCGGACGTGAGACGAGCGAGCAGCTCGAGCGGGGTCGTCCCGACCTGGTGCTGCTGGACGTGATGCTGCCCGACGAGTCGGGCTTCGAGATCTGCCGTCGACTGCGCCGTGACTCGACCGTGCCGGTGCTCTTCCTGAGCGCCCGCGACAGCGACGCGGACAAGATCCGGGGACTCGGGCTCGGCGGCGACGACTACATCGTCAAGTCCGCCACCCCGGCAGAGGTGGTCGCCCGCGTCAAGGCGGTGCTACGGCGCACTTCCGCGTCCGACGCGCGCGAACGGCTTCGCTTCGGCGAGCTCGAGATCGACCTTGCCGCGCACGAGGTCAGTTGCGCGGGGCGGCTGGTCGAGCTGACCGCGCGCGAGTTCGATCTGCTGCGCGTCCTCGTCGAGCATCCCCGGCAGGTGTTCAGCCGCGACCAGCTGTTCGAGCTCGTCTGGGGCTCGTTCGGCGACCGCAGCGCGGTGGCGGTGTACATCGCCCGCCTGCGGCAGAAGATCGAGGCCGAACCGGCGAGGCCGCGTTACATCGTCACCGTCTGGGGAGCCGGCTACCGGCTCGATCCCGGCGGCACATGAGACGACCACCGATCCGCATCCGGGCGTTCATCCTCGGCGCCGTCCTCGTCCTGGTGATGGCGCCGACGCTCGCCGGCGGGACAGGCTGGCTGATCGAACACGACCACCAACGGGCGGGAATCCACAAGCGGCTGAACGCCGCTGCCGGCTACCTCACCTCCCATCGCGCGACGCTGCACGAGCAGGCAACCGTCCAAGGATTCACACGACTGACCGAACGGCTCGATCTGCTCGCGCAACTGGTCATCATCTCGACAAGCCCGCCCGAGAAGGATCCGATCTTTATCAGCCCGGCCCTCGACCTGGGAAAACAAGGCAAGCTCCCGCCCGGCCGGGACGTCGACCGCCGCCTCATACGAGCTGGATCGCCCAAGTCGCGGGCGATCTTGGTCACCGATCTCTACTATCGACCCGCCTCCCGCACCACCCCGGCTCTCGTCGCGCTCCTCAGCGGAGTCATCGCCCTCCTCGCCTCGCTCGCGCTCGTGGTCTGGCTCGCCGGCCGCTGGATGGTCGCGCCGCTGGCCGGATTGAGCGCGCAGGTCGACAAGGTCGCCGGCGGCGAGCTGGCGATCGTCGTGCCGCGCAGCCGGATCGGCGAGGTCGCCAACGTCGCGCAGGCCGTCGAGGGAATGACGGCCGCCCTCGGCGAGAGCGCGCAACGACGAGCCGAAGCGGAGGAGGCGAGACGGTTCCTCGTCACCAGCATCGCTCACGACCTGCGCACGCCACTGTTCGCGCTCCGCGGACACCTGCAGGCGATCGGCTCCAGGCTCGGCGACCCGGCCATGCACCTCGAGCGGGCAGAAGCGCGAGCAGACGCGCTCGAACGGCTGATCGGCAATCTCTTCGCGTACACGCGCGACGACTACGAGCAGCCCGCGCCGCGGCTCGAAGACGTCGCCGTCGGCGAGCTGCTGCAGGAGGTCGCTGCCGGGCTCGAGCACGCAGCACGGCTCGGCGACAACACGTTCGACCTCGACGGCGACGCGATACTCAGCGTCCGTGTCGACCGCGACAGAGTGAAGCGCGCCCTCACCAACATCCTCGACAACGCAATCCGCTACAGCCCTCGCGGGACGCCGATCCACGTCAGCTGGGCAGCCGTCGATGAGCCGACGGTCCGGATCACGGTTCACGACCACGGCCCCGGGATCGACCCCGTCCTCCTCCCCCACGTCTTCGAGCCCGGCATCCGCGGGACCTCGAGCGATGGAGGAGCCGGGCTCGGGCTCACGATCGCGAAGCGGCTCCTCGAACACCAGCACGCCACGCTCACCGCCCACAACGAACCAGGAGGAGGAGCAACGCTGGTCCTCACCCTCTCGCGCGGGACTTAGGCGTCGAGCACGGCCGCCGAGCGTGCGGCCGCCTTCAGCGCCTGCCGTTCGGGCGGAATCCTGACCACCTTCCACGCGAGCCCGCAGCGTTCGAGCGCGGAGATGAGCCAGCCGCCCGGATCGATCTCGCCGGTTCGCAGACCGTGGAACGCAGACGAGGGAAACGCGTGGTGGTTGTTGTGCCAAGACTCGCCGAACGACAGCCAGGAAAGCCACCAGACGTTGCGCGACTCGTCGGTGACTGCGAAGTGCCGGCGCCCCCAGAAGTGGCAGATCGAGTTGATCGACCAGGTCACGTGGTGGAGCAAAAGGATGCGAACCGCGCCGCCCCACACGAGACCCGCGAAGAACCCGTACCAGCCGCCGATCCACGCCCAGCCGATGAGGCCGGGCACGAGGAGCGAGAGCAGGACGACCGGCACGAACAGCCGGCTGATGATGCGCAGGCCGCGGTCCTCGAGGATGTCTTTCGCATACTTGCTCGGTGCGGCGGTTGCGTCCGCGTCGAAGAGCCACCCGGTGTGGGCATGCCACAGCCCCTTCAGACCTTCGACGAAGCCGTCTCCGTAGTCCGCGTGCGGGCTGTGCGGGTCGCCGCTCCGATCGGAGAACTGATGGTGCTTTCGATGGTTCGCGACCCAGCTGACGACGTTTCCTTCGACCGCCGCCTGACCGAGGATCGCGAAGGCGTACCGCACGCCGCGATAGGTCTGGAACGACCGGTGCGTGAACAGCCGGTGGTACCCGACCGTTATCCCGAGCCCGGCGAGCACGTACCCGACGAACAGGATCGTCAGCTCGCGGAGTCCCACCATGCGATCCCAGAGCAACGCGATCGCAATCGCGAGACCGATCAGCGGTAGCGTCGTCCCGGCGACGTTGGCCGCGATGCGAGCTCGGCTCATAGTCCGCTCGCTCATGCCGCCTGATGCTTCCGGAAGGCGAGAACGGCATTGTGGCCGCCGAAGCCGAAGCTGTTGCTCAAAGCAACGCGAAGTGGCATGCGGCGCGACGTGTTCGGCACACAGTCGAGGTCACAGGCCGGATCGGGACTCTCGTAGTTGATCGTCGGCGGCACGGCATCGTCGCGAAGCGCGAGCACGGTCACTGCAGCCTCGACCGCTCCCGCGGCGCCGAGGCAGTGACCGGTCGCGCCCTTGGTCGAGGAAACCGGGGTCGACCGCGCCTTGTCCTCACCCAATGCGAGCTTGATAGCCGCCCATTCTGTCGCATCGCCGACGCTCGTCGAGCTGGCATGAGCGTTGACGTAGTCGACCTCGCTTGCGTCGAGACCACCGTCCGCGAGTGCAGCCCGAACAGCACGAGCTTGGCCGACACCGCCCGGATCCGGCTCGGTCATGTGAAAGGAATCCGAGCTGACGCCGTAGCCGACGAGCTCGGCGTAGATCGTCGCGCCTCGCGCGCGCGCGTGTTCGAGCTCCTCGAGGACGAGGACGGCTGCTCCCTCACCCATGACGAATCCGTCCCGTTCGGCATCGAAGGGCCGACTGGCCCGAGCCGGGTCGGCGTTCCGGCGCGACAGGGCGCGCATCGCCGCGAAGCCCGCCATCGCGATCGGTGTGATGCCCGCCTCGCTCCCGCCGCAGAACATCACCTCGGCCCGACCGAGTCTGATCGCGTCGTAGCCCTCCCCGACCGCCATCGCCGAAGCGGCGCACGCCGTGCACGGTGCCCCGACGGGACCGCGCGCTCCCAACTCCATCGAGACCCAGCCCGCGGCCATGTTCGGCATGAACGACGTCACAAGGCTTGGATGGATGCGCGCCGCATCGGCTCCGGCGCAACACGCAGCGAGACTCGCCACACCGCCCTGTGCGGTCGCGATCGAAGCGCCGACACGGTCCGGTGCGCGACTGACGTCGATCGACGCGTCGGCCTCCGCCATGCGCGCCGCGGCGACGGCAAGCTGCGCGAAGCGATCCGTCCGGTGCAACGACCGGCGATCGAGCCATTGCCCCGGCTCGAAGCCCTGCACCTCGCAGCCGATCGTCACCGGATGGCGCCCCGTATCGAAGGCCGTCAGCGACGCGCCGCTTCCCTCGCCCGCCAGAAGACGGCTCCACGTCGTCTCCATGTCGCCCCCGAGCGGTGTCACGGCGCCGAGACCCGTCACGGCCACCCGACGCTCGTGTTCGACGGAGACAGACATAGCCCCTGGACCGTAGCTGCCCCCTCCAGGCACGCGCTAGGTGGGCAGGAGCGGGGGACGCCTACGTGCTACCCCGCGGGCTGCGACCGAGAGGGTGAGACCCGCGACCGCGGCTGCGCTGGCGCTCGTGATGAGCAGCAGCCCGGAGGCGAGTGAGAAATTGACGGCGACGTCCTTTCCCACGCCGAGGGCGAGGAGGATGCCGGCGGTGGCGCCGAGGTTCACGGCCGCGCCGCCGGCCGTGATCGGGATGACGCCTGCTGCAGCGCTCAGGCAGAGCACGCAGAGCGTCGTCGACGGCGAGAACCGGAAGCCGAGGGCGGTGAGCAGGAGCGCGCTCCCGAGCGCGCGCGTCGTCCAGCACGTGAAGAGGTATGCACCGGCGATGATCGCGTTGCGCCGTCCGCCCGGCGCTCGGTGCATCGCCACGTGATCGGAGACCGCCTGCAGGCGGCGGCTGCGACGGAGCAACGGCAGTTGCACGATGCGCGCGCTCGCCGCGAGCAGCGCACAGCAGCCGAGGCCGAAGGTGACCACGATCAGAAGTGGTCCGCGGAAGTTCGCCGAACCAATTGCGGTCGCCGAGATCGAAAGCGGCAGCATCGCGACCGCGTCGATCATCCCGAGCGAGATGATCGACAGCGCGATCGCCTCGAGCCCGATCCTGATTCCCGACATCTTGCGGAGCGTGCCAACCTTGACGAGATAGTCGAGGCGGAACGGCAGCACTGCACCGCTCGCGGCGGCGGCGCCGACCGATGCGAGGCAACGCGCTTGGTCCGGTCGATGCTCTCGCGGAAACAGTCGATGCCAGCCGCGCGCGCGGACGACGAAGCTCACGAAGTAGCACGTGACGGCGATCGCGACCAGAAGCGCCCTCGCGTGAGCGAGCGGCCAGCTCGAATGCGTGAGTCGCCGTCCAACGAGAACGCAGGCGACCACGGTCAGCGCGGAGAACGCAACTCCGACCAGGGCACGGCGATTGAGGAAGGACGATCGCAAAGGCTCGCGCACGATGTGCGCCTACTGGATCATAGCCCGATAATCGCCGCCTAAAACGGCTTTGCGCTACCGTATGGGGAGCGTCCACGTGTTGCGACTCCCGCACGAGCCCGCCGCTTGCTGCTTCGGGGAGTCACGAACAGGGAGCGATATCGTGAAGAAGAGCCTGAGGCGAGTCCTCGAACGGCTGCGCGCAGCCACGAACGGCACGTTCGGAAAGCGCATGGATGAGCGCGGAAAGCTGAACGCGCCGCAGCAGATGCTGCCTGTGCCCGTTCGCAGCAGGTAACCGTCGTGCGCACGGCAATCGTCTCCACGTATCCGCCACGCGCGTGCGGCATCGGCACGTTCGCCGCCGACGTGCGCTCGACGCTGCTCGGCGTCGACGGCGTCGAGCGCGTCGACTTCGTCGCAGTCGTCAACGAGCCGTCGCGTCCGCAGCGACGCGGGCTGCTGTCGACCATCGGGCAGTCCGTCCGCGGCGACTACGTGCGGACGGCTCGGATGCTCAGTCGGCTCGACATCGACGCCGTACTCCTGCAGCACGAGTACGGAATCTTCGGCGGTACCGACGGCGAGTACGTGCTCTCGTTTGCAAAGGAGCTCGCGCAGCCGCTGGTCGTGACGTTGCACACGGTGCTCTCGGAGCCGACGCCGAATCAGCTCGCTGTGCTCTCGGAGCTCTGCGAGCGAGCCGAGCTGGTGATCGTCATGACCGACACGGCGGAGCGAATGCTGGTCGAGTGCGGCGCGTGCGCGGAGGAGAAGATCCGCGTCGTGCCGCACGGCGCACCGGCGCGGCTCACGGCGCGCGCGTCCGTGAGCGCGGTTGCTCCGCGTACCGACGAGCGCGTCACCCTGTCGACCTTCGGGCTGATCTCGCCCGGCAAGGGTCTGGAGATGGCGATCGAGGCATTGCCGGCGATCGTCGAGCGCCACCCCGAGATCGTCTACGTGATCGCGGGTCGTACGCATCCCGACGTCGCTCACCGCGAGGGCGAGCGCTACCGCCTCATGCTCGAGCGGCGCGTGCTCGAGCTCGATCTCGGCGAGCACGTCGAGTTCGACGACCGCTTCCTCTCGATCGACGACCTCTCGGACCTCCTCGCAGCGACCGACGTGTTCGTCACCCCATACCGAAATCGCGAGCAGATCGCGTCGGGCGCTCTGACCTTCGCGATCGCGGCCGGCTGCGCAGTCGTCTCGACCCCGTACTGGTACGCCCAGGACATGCTCGCGTCGGGGGCGGGCCGGCTCGTGCCGTTCGACGACGCGCCGGCGCTCGCGGAAGCGGTATGCGGCTACCTCGAAGACCCCGAAGCGCTGGCGAAGGCGCGTGCCGAGGCGCAGCGGATCGGATCGTCACTCGCGTGGCCTGCGGTCGCAGAAGCGACCGCCGCCGTGCTGACCGAGGCCCATGCGCTCGCGCCGCGGCGTAAACCCGCCGGCGTCGCAGACCTCCAGCTCACGAGCTTGCGCACCGATCATGTCCACACACTCGTGGACGACGTCGGCATCGTGCAGCACGCGCACGGGATCATCCCCAACCGCGACAGCGGCTATTGCGTCGACGACGTCGCCCGGTTGTCGGTCGTCTCGCTCACGCTCGCGCGCCGCGGCGACGAACAGGCGTGGACGTCGACGCTCTACCGGGCGCTCGCATTCCTGCACGCTGCCGAGGGAGACGGCGGGATGCGCAACTTCATGAGCTACGACCGCCGCTGGCTCGACGAGCCGCACATGGGCGACCACGTCGGCCGCTCCGTCTGGGCGCTCGGCGACATCCTTGCGACGGCGTGGATCCCCGCCGTCGTCGAGCCCAGCCGGAACCTCCTCGACCGTCTCGTTGGATCGCTCGCCGATGATGTCTATCTGCGGACGGCCGCATATTCCGTGCTCGGCCTCGCGCGCCTCGACGCCGACCGGCTGAACCGCTCGTCGCGACGCCTGCTCGAGCGATTGGTCGAGCAGCTCGCCAGCGCATACGAGCGAAACGCGTCGGACGAGTGGAGCTGGTTCGAGGGCCAGCTCAGCTACGACAACGCGCGCCTCTCGCAAGCGCTCATCAGCGGAGGAAGCGCACTCGGGCGAGACGACCTGATCGAGGCCGGCCTCGAGTCCCTGCGCTGGCTCGGGGACGAGTGCGGCCTCGCAAACGGCATGCTGCGCCTTCCCGGCCATCACGGGCGCCGTCAGGGAGAAGCGGCTCCCGGCTTGGGCGACGAGCAGCCGCTCGATGCCGCCGCGCTCGTCGAAGCCGAGCTGGCCGCGTTCGCGATCACCCATGAGCCCGAGCACGGCGTCCGAGCGCGCCGCTCGTTCGAGTGGTTCCTCGGACGCAACCGCCTCGATCGGCCGCTGTACGACTTCGCCACCGGCGGATGCAGCGACGGGCTGGGAACCGAGGAGCTGAACGCGAACGAAGGCGCCGAATCGACGCTCGCTTTCCACCGCGCAGCACTCCTGCTGGACGCGGCCGGTGTCCCGACCGCCGTTCGCGAACCGGTCCTCGCGGCATGACCGAGCGGGAGCTCTTCCAGCGTCACCCCGACAACCCGATCCTGACCGAAAAGGATTGGCCGTATCCCGTCAATGCGGTCTTCAACCCGGCGGCTGCCGCGCTCGACGGGGAAACTGTTCTCCTCGCACGGGTCGAGGATCTCCGCGGGATCTCGCACCTCACCGTCGCACGCTCGGCCAACGGCATCGACGGATGGTCGGTCGACGCGCAACCGCTGCTCGCTCCCGCCGACGACGTCGCGACCGAGCAGTGGGGATTCGAAGACCCGCGTGTCGTGTGGGTCGCCGAGCTCGAGCGCTGGGTCATCACCTGCACCGCCTACGGCCCGGCGGGGCCGGCGGTCTATCTCGCCACCACCGAGGACTTCGCGACGATCGAGCGCCACGGCATCGTCAGGCATCCCGAAGACAAGAACGCGGCTCTGCTCCCTCATCGGATCGACGGTCGCTGGGTCATGCTCCACCGTCCGAAGACCGAGTTCGGCGGCGCCCACGGCGAGATCGTTCTCTCCCGCTCGGCCGATCTCGTCAGCTGGAGCGCGCCGGAACAGGTGTTGCAGCCGCGGGACGGCGCCTGGTGGGATTCGCTGCGCATCGGGATCGGGCCGCCGCCGCTCTGGACCGAGCACGGCTGGCTCCTCGTCTACCACGGCGTGAAGGACACGGTTTCCGGCCAGGTGTACCGGCTCGGACTCGCCCTGCTCGATCTCGAAGAGCCGACGCGCGTTCTGCGACGCCTGCCCAACTGGATCCTCGGGCCGCTCGCGCCGTACGAACGCACCGGCGACGTTCCCAACGTCGTCTTCCCGTGCGGCCTCCTGCACGACGCAACGAGCGGCGAATTGCGCATGTATTACGGCGCCGCCGACAACACGATCTGCCTCGCCACCGCCCAACTCGACGATCTTCTCGCCGCCGTGCTCGCGTGAGCGGGCGTCGTACCGCACGTCCAACAGAAGGAGCTCAGATGTATGCGACCGTCCGTCGCTACGAGGGCATCGACAAGGTGCGCTCGGAAGAGATCACCCGCAAGGTCACCGACAGCCTTCTTCCGGCCCTCAGCAAGCTGCCCGGGTTCTCGGGGTACTTCCTGATCGACGCCGGCGAAGGTGTGCTCACCTCGGTCGGCCTGTTCGAGACTGCCGACCAGGCGCACGCGTCGACGCGCCTCGCCGCCACGTGGATCCGCGAGAACGACCTCATCGGAGCGCTCCCGAACACGCCGAAGATCACGGCGGGCCCGCTGATCGTCCAGGGGCGCCCGGCAGCCGCTCCCGCCAAGCCAGTCCTCGTCGAGGCGTAGCCCCAGGGGAGCGATCCGAAGCGCGTACCCTGTATGAGACGCAATGACGGAGACGAACGCGATCCCAACCGACACGGTGATCATCCGCGACCCCGGCGGCGAGGAGATCAGATGGCGGACGCAACGGATGGTCAGCCTCGGCGCCGACCCGGAGCTCGCCGCGACGATCGCGAACAGTCACGCAGACGTGCACGACATCGAGCGGCTGCTCGAGGGCGGTTGCACGCTCGCGCTCGCCTGGGAGATCACGCGCCCGGTGAGCGAACCGCAGGCTGTCGTCGACACATCAGCCGAGTAGCGCGCGAAGAGCCTGCAGCTCGTCCGGCAGCGCGAGCTCAGGCTCCGCGAGCTCCGGATGCCAGCGCTTCTCCCACTCGACTGTGAGCCAGCCGTCGTAGCCGTGCGCGCGGAGCACGTCGAGGCTCGCCCGGACCGGCACGTCGCCGTCGCCGAGCGGGACGAGGTCCCAATCGTTCCCGCGCCGCCGCGCGTCCTTGACGTGCACGAGCCGGACGGCCGGGCCGAGTGCGCGCATCACCTCGGCGGGCGATTCGCCCAGGCGCGCCGGATGGTGCAGATCCCAGATCGCGGCGAGCGACGGGCTCCCGACGAGCCCGAGCAGCTCGGCGACGCGCGCTGCGCTCGCGAAGTGATCGTGCGTCTCGAGCGCGACCGTGACGTCGGGCTCGAGCAGCGGCTCGAGCCGGCGCGCGACGTCTTCGAGGTCGGCGACGTCGCCGCCGAAGACGCGCACCGTGTCCGTCCCCCACTCGCGCGCCAGCTCGACGGCGGCGGGCAGCGTGCGCTCGAATGCGCCTGCGAGCTCGACCGACGTGTCGAGGCAGGCGAGCGATACGTCTGCGAGAGTCGCGCCGACAGCGCGGCGCGTCGAGGAAGCGAGCGCGAGAACGTCGATCGGCTCGCCGTCGAGCAGCCGTAGCTCGAGACCGTCGTAGCCGAGCTCGTGGACTGCCTCGACCGTACGCTCGAGCGCCCAGTCGGGCGCGGCGAGGTTCGAGAACGCGATGCGGGTCATTCGCCGCGCAGCTGCGCGAGCAGCGCGGCGTACGCATCGCGGTCGACAGGCAGCGGCACGGCGCGCTCCTCGTGCGTCGAGAGGACGATGGCGTTCGCGAGCTCGAGCGAGCAGAGCGCACCGCGCGCGGGGACGCGCGGCTCGCGGCCCTCGCGCACCGCAGCGGCGAAGTCCGCGTGCACGTCGAGATGGTCGCCGCGTCCCGGCGGCAGCTCGACGGCTTCGGCGACACGCTCGGGCGCCGCGAACATCTCCGTCGCGCTGATCAGATGTTCCGAGATCGGCGGCTCGAAGCGCTCGAACGCGAGCGACTCGCCGACGATCTCGATTCGGCCGCGATCGCCGACGAGCTCGATGCGCTGCACGCCCGGCTCGAGCGTCGAGACGGCGATGGTTCCGACGGCGCCGCCTTCGTACGAGAGTAGTGCGGTCGCGATGTCCTCCGCCTCCATCGGCTGCGCACGCCGCTGCGCGACGCCCCACACCGTCTCGGGCCGCCCCGCGAGGTGGCAAAGGAGATCGAGCGTGTGCGGAGCCTGGTTCATCAGGACGCCTCCACCTTCACCCTTCCACGTGCCGCGCCAGTCTGCGGTGCGGTAGTACGCGTTCGGCCGGTACAGCGGATCGACGATCGACGCGCGCACGAGCGGCCCGAGCCTGCCCTCGTCGACCAGTCGCCGGGCGGCGGCGATCACCGGCCGGAAGCGCTGCTGGAAGCACACGCCCAGCAGCCGGCCCGCCCGGTCGGCCGCGGCGATCATCGCGTCGGCGTCCCGCACCTCGGGTGCGAGCGGCTTCTCGCACAGGACGTGCGCGCCGGTTTCGAGGGCGGCGATCGTCAGCTCGGCGTGCGACGGATGCGGCGTGGCGACGACCACGACGTCGAGGCCTTGCTCGAGCAGATCGTCGCTCTCGGCGTAGGCGCGGCTGTTGTACTCGCGCGCGCGTACGGCAGCCGATTCCGCGTCGTGGGCGGCGATGCCGACGAGCACGACGTCGTCGAGCGCGGCGATCGCATCGAGGTGCAGTCCGGCGACGACGCCCGCACCGATCAGGCCGTAGAGCAGCGTCACGCCAACGACCTGAACGCCGCGATGCAGTCGCGCGTTGCGAGCTCGCCGCTGCCGTCGCGCACGTAGTGCGTCTCGAAGGAGAGATAGCCGACATAGCCGGCCTCTGTGAGGCAGTCGAGCTGCGCCCGAAAGTCGACGATGCCGTCACCGACCCTCGTCCACTCCCCCGCCGATGTGACGTCCTTCAGGTGGACGTGCGCGACGCGGTCGACGATCGTGTCGAGCCCGCCGCGCCCGTTCCACGCGGCCGGATCCAGCATGGCGGCGTTCCCGGGGTCCCAGATGAGGCGCAGCTGCGGCGCATCGGCCGCCTCGAGCGCGGCGTGCGCCTCCGCGGCGGTGGCGACGTTGCACTCGTGCTCGTTCTCGAGCGCGAGCGTGACGCCCGCAGCCTGTGCCTGCGACGTCGCGTCGTGAAGCGCGTGACCGAGGTCGGACAGCGCGGTGACCGGATCGGGCTCGCGCCAGTAGCCGAACGCGCGCACGACCGGCGCGCCCAGCGCGGTTGCGGCGCGCAGCGCTCCGGCGAGCACGGCGTCCTGGTTCTCGCCGCGGTGGCACTTGAGGAACGATGACGCGATCGCACAGACGGCGAAGCCGCGCCGGTCGAGCTCGTCCCGGATCGCCTCGAGCTCGGCGTCCGAGCGGTCGACGACCTGGACGCCGCCGAGCGTGCGCAGCTCGACAGCGTGGATCCCGAGCTCCTCGCAGACGTCGAGGGCCCGCTCGAGGCCTGGGTCGATCTCGTCGCTGATGACGCTCAACCGCACCGACCGTGCTTGTATCACCTGGATGGATTCCGATCTCGAGGGCAGCGTCGCGGTTGTCACGGGAGCGTCCGGCGTGCTCGGCGGCGCGATCGCGCGCGGCCTCGCGGCGGCGGGCGCCCGGGTCGGGTTGCTCGCGCGCCGGCGGGAGCGGTTGGACGCGCTCGCCGCCGAGCTCGAGGGCGCGTTCGTCCTCGAGGCGGACGTGCTCGACCGCGGCTCGCTCGAGACAGCGCGCACGCAGCTCGAACGGCTCGACGTGCTCGTCAACGCCGCGGGCGGGAACGTGCCGGCGGCGACGACCGGCGAGCAGACGTTCTTCGAGTTGCCGTCGTCGGCGATCGACGAGGTCGTGAAGCTGAACTTCAACGGCACGGTCCTGCCGTGCCAGGTCTTCGGCGAGGCAATGGCGGACGGCGGATCGATCGTGAACGTCTCGTCGCTCGCCGCCCACCGCGCGCTCACGCGCGTCGTCGGATACGGCGCTGCGAAGGCGGCGGTCGAGAACCTGACGCGGTGGCTCGCCGTCGAGCTCGCGCCTCGCGGCGTGCGCGTCAATGCGATCGCGCCCGGCTTCTTCGTCGGCGAGCAGAACCGTGCGCTGCTCCTCGACGAGTCTGGTGCATTGACCGAGCGCGGCGAGCGGATCGTCGCGGCGACGCCGATGCGTCGCTTCGGCGAGCCGCGCGAGCTCGCGGGCACGGTCGTCTGGCTTGCGAGCGCCGGCTCGTCGTTCGTCACGGGCGCAGTCGTCCCGGTCGACGGCGGCTTCGACGCGTTCAGCGGCGTCTAAACGCGGTACGCGCGCTTCGCGAGGTCGCACGCGAGCTCGCGTGCAATGCGGCGCGCCTCGTCCTCGGTCGCAAAGCCGCCGGCGACGCGGCGCGCGAGCCAGCCGCACGTGCGCCGACGCCAGAGGTCGTGCCGCGCCGGCAGCGCCGTGAGCGCGCGCGCGTCGTCGACGAAGCCGGCCAGGTTGCGGACGCCGGCCGTCTCGACGACGCGATCGAGGAAGCGGTCGATGCCGAGCGGGCTGTCGTGAAACCACCATGGGCAGCCGAGCAGCACGGCCGGGTAGTGGCCGGCGAGAGGAGCAAGCTCGCGGCTGTACGTGCTCTCGTCGAGCGTGAACAGGATGAGCGTGAAGCCCGGATCGTTGCCGCAGTCCTCGAGCAGCGGCCGCAGCCCGCGCGTCCAGTCGGTCGCGATCGGGATGTCGGCGCCGAGGTCGGGGCCGAAGCTCGCAGCGAGTGGCGCGTTGTGGTTGCGGACGCTGCCCACGTGGAGCTGCATGACGAGGCCGTCGTCGAGGCTCATGCGCGCGAACTCGTTCAGCATGTGCGCCTCGAAGCTGCGCGCCTCTGCCGCCGACACGGATCCGGTGAGCGCGCGAGCGAAGATGCGCGCTGCGTCGCCGTCCGTGAGCCGCGTCGTGTCGGCGCTCGTCGCTGCATGGTCGGTCGCGGTCGCTCCCATCTCCTTGAAGGCGGCGCGCCGCTCGACGAGCGTGTCGATGAGCGAGGGGTAGTCATCGACGCCGAGCTCGGCGACCGCCTCGCGCCAACCGGGCGCGTCGAGCGCGACGACCGCATCGGGGCGAAACGTCGGCCGGATGCGCGGCGCGAGGCCTCGGTGATCGTCGAGCGGCGCGCCCGCAGGATCGGTCGTCGCCAGGCACTCGACACCGAAGCGGTCGAGCAGGGCCAGCGGTGCGAACGCTGCGCTCGCAAGCTGAGCCTCGATCGCGTCGTACGCATCCAGCGTGAGCTCGTGGATCCCGAACACACCCGAGAGCGTCTCGCGCAGCCAGAGCCCAGACGGCGTGAGCGCGAAGAGGTCGGCGTTGTCGACGAGGAGCTGCCAGACGTCCCGGTCTTCGCCGCGCGTCGCCTCAATTCGCACGCCCTGCGAGTAGAGCATCCGGACGACGTAGTGGTCGCTCGTGACGAAGAGGCGGCCGGGCGGATCGAGTCGCGAGCCGGCACGGGAGAAGAGCCGCGCGTCGATGTGGCCGTGCGGGCTGACGAGCGGAAGCTCGGCAACCTCGCGGTAGAGATCGTTCCCGAGCCCGCCGCCCTCGATGTAGCGGTCAGGTGCAGAGTCGACCGACATGGGGCGTAAGGCTACGCCCGTCGCTACTCTCCTCGGATGGGAGGGCCTGCCAGCCCGTCGTTGTCCGGCTCGCAGCTTGCGACACTCGCGGCGGCGGGCGAAGAACGGAGTGCAGACGTCGGTGACGCGCTGTTCCGCGTCGGCGACGCGACGTATCCGTTCATCGCCATCCGCGAGGGCGAGGTCGCAATCCTCGATGCGGCCGGCAACGAGATCGTCCGTCACGGAACCTCCAGCTTCCTCGGCGAGATGAACCTGCTGTCCGGCCAAACGGTCTTTCTTACCGCGGTGGTGACGAAGCCGCTGCGCTACGTCGCGGTCGACCGCGATGCGCTGCGCGCGCTTCTCTTCGACGACGGACAGCTCAGCGATCTCGTCCTATCGACGTTCATCACTCGCCGCGAGGCGCTCCAGCGCGTCGAAGGGATCGGCATCGAGATCGTCGGGCCCCACTCGTCCGAGGCGACCATGCAGATGCTCGAGTTCGCGCGCGCGAACCGGCTTCCCTTCACCTGGCGCGAGACGGCGCCGCCGGACGGAACGGAACCGCCGCTCGTGCGCCTCCCAGGCGGCACCGACTTGAAGCACCCGTCGCGAGGCGAGGTGCTGCGCGCGCTCGGAATCGGGCGCGAGCTGGCGCCGCGGGAGGAGGTCGACCTGCTCGTCGTCGGCGGCGGTCCCGCCGGCCTCGCCGCCGCCGTCTACGGCGCGTCGGAAGGACTCGAGACGTTGATCGTCGAGAGCACCGCGCTCGGAGGCCAGGCCGGATCGTCGCGCAGGATCGAGAACTACCTCGGCTTTCCCGCCGGCATCAGCGGCACCGAGCTGACGAGCCGCGCCGTCAGTCAGGCACGCAAGTTCGGCGCCCGGCCCGCAACCCCGTACCGGGCAATCTCGCTCGAGCCCGGCGACGGACGACACGTCGTACGACTGGAAGAGGAGCACGAGATCGCGGCACGCGCCGTCGTGCTCGCGACCGGTGCCGCCTACCGGCGGCTTCCCCTCGACGACCTCGCCGAGTACGAGGGCTCGAGTGTCTTCTACGCCGCCGGCCCGCCCGAGGCGCAGCTGTGCGGCGCCGCGCGTGTCGCGGTCGTCGGCGGCGGCAACTCCGCCGGACAGGCCGCCGTCTGGCTCGCTCGCGGCGGCGCGCTCGTGACGCTGCTCCACCGGCGCTCCGACGTGCACCAGACGATGTCCGACTACCTGGTCCGCGAGCTCGAGCGCTACGGCGTCGCCGTCCGCGACCGCAGCGAGCTCGCTGCGCTCCACGGCACGGCGGGCCGGCTCGAAGAGGTCACGCTCAAGAGCGGCGAGCGCCTCCCATTCGCGTTCGTCTTCTTCTTCCTCGGCGCACAACCGTGCACGGAATGGCTCGACGACACCGTTGCACGCGCTGCCGACGGCTTCATCCTCACCGGCGACGCAGCCGGCGCCGACTACGTGCTCGAGACGAGTGTGCCCGGCATCTTCGCCGCCGGCGACGTCCGCTCCGGCTCGACGAAACGCTGTGCCGCTGCCGTCGGCGAGGGATCGATGGCCGTGCAGCTCGTCCACGCGCGCCTCGCCGCTCCGGTTCTACAAACCGCCAAGTAGATCCCGAAGCGCATCGGTGTAGATGTCGAGCGCTGCTCGGCCTTCGGCGGTGAGCGCGATCGCGGTATGCGATGCCCTCCCGTTGCCGGTCGTCTCGCTGACGAGGTAGCCCGCGTCCTCGAGCTTGCGCAGGTGCGTGATGAGATTGCCGGGCGTGAGGTTGAGCATGTCCTGCAGGCGCGTGAAGGAGAGGCTGTCTCCGCGCGGGAGCGCGGCCAGCATCGCGACGATTCGCAGTCGCGCAGGGGCATGGATCACCGGGTCGAGCGCGTCCGTGCTCACGGTGCCTTACGAGCGTCCGAGCCGCACACGCGGCGCAGCGGCATGGACGGCCACGCCGAAGAACAGGCCGATGCCGGCAGCGAGCCAGCTTCCGGACGGGCCCACGAAGACGGCGACGAAGCCTCCGATGACGACTACAAGCGCGGCGCTGAACTGGGACCAGTCGGCTTTGCTCGCGGCGATCCCCAGCACGGTGGTGCCGACGATGATCAGCGGCGCCGCCGCCGGAATCACGCCATAGACGAGCGCGTTGCCGGCGTGGTCATGCTTGAGCGCGCCCTGAATCAGGGGGCTGCCCAGGTACGACACGAGAATCGCGATTCCCTCGATCTGGCGCTGCCTCACCGACGGCCCACTGACGCCGGCGGCCGCACGGCGATAGACCGTCACGGACACCGCGATTGTGACGGCCACCGCCGTGTACACCAGGCCGATTGCGCCGACGCTCGGCCCTTTGTAGGGGTGCTGCGCGCGCGTCGAGAGCCACAGCGCGGCGTAGCCGGCGAGGATCACGGCGCCCATGAACGCGCTGATCCACGGCGGGCTGAAACTGAACTGGCGCCGAGCCTGCCGCGTGGTCTCGGCGAGCAGCTGCGCTGCCTCGCGGGGATCGAGCCCGTCGTCCTGTGTTCCGTGCATGGTGTTCCCTCCGTTCGCTTTGTCCCGCAAAGCTTAATATACTTTGCGGGTCAAAGTCAAGGGCTAACCGAGCACGCGCGGCGATACACTGAGGAGGCAAGAGCGTCCGCCGACCCAGCCGCGCTGGAAGCGCTCCGTAACGGAGTCTGAGGAGGCGGGAGGACGCGCCCACCGAGAGGAGGCGCGTTGAAGCAGGTCATGTTCACGATTCGCAGTACAGCTCACGTCGTCGTCGCGAGCGTCCTGGTCGAGCTCGCTCTTGACCTCGGTGCTGGGGCGCTCGCGGTAGTTCTTGCCCCCTTGGTCGGAAGCTGGGTCTATGCGGTAGCAGGCGTCATCGTCGTCGGCTCTCTACCGGTGCTGGGCCTGAACATCGCACGCGTTGGCCGTCGGGAGTGGCGACGGCACCGTGTCACTCAGTGAACGGCCCGTCATTTCAGCCAGGGTGCCAGGAGTTCCTGGATGTCGCGGCAGCCTCGCGGCTGTTCCAGTTTGGCGCGAACCCGCCTCCCCTCGACGACGACGATCGCAGGCGTGTGTTCGATCCCGCATCGCGTCACGAGATCATGACGTGCCTCGCAGTCGATTCGGTGCAGCGTGAACGTGTCGTGGTTGCGCCGGCGCTGCAGCACCTGCGCGAGGAATCCCTCGGCCCTGCGTGATCCGCCGGAGGTCGGCGAGTAGAAAAAGAGCAGGATCGGCTTCTGAGCGACCGCGGCGCCGTCGGGCTCAGGGCCCGTGCTGAAGGCGTCGGTCTCGAGGTTCGAGTTCATCGCGCGTGACAGTACGGCACGTGATATAGTGAACCTAATGGTTCAGTATTCCATGACCGTCGACCGCGCCTTCGCAGCCCTCGCCGACCCGACCCGCCGCGCCGTTCTCGAACGGCTCGGCCTTGGAAGCGCAACGATAAGCGAGCTCGCCGAGCCCTTCGGCATGTCGCTGACGGGGATGAAAAAGCACATCCGGCTGCTCGAGGAGGCGGAGCTCGTCACGACGGAGAAGGTCGGCCGTGCTCGCAGGTGCATGCTCACGCCCTACGCCTTCGAGAGCATAAGTACGTGGCTGCAGCGGCTCGACCGCTTCGCCCAAGTCGTCGAACGCACGAAAGGAGCACGATGAGCCCGGCTACGAAGAAGAGCACTGGACTCTCCGCCGAGGAAAAGGCGGCGCTGAAGGCCACGCTCAAGGAGCGGAAGTTGAATGAGGACGGCGAGACGGCAGTGCAGCAGGCGCTCCTGGAGATGACGCCGAAGGATCGCGCCCTCGGCAAGAAGGTCCACGCGATCGTCAAGGAAGCTGCTCCCGACCTCACGCCGAAGACCTGGTACGGGATGCCCGCCTATGCGAACAAGGACGGCAAGGTCGTCATCTACTTCCGCGACGCCGCGAAGTTCAAGGAGCGGTACGCGATGCTCGGGTTCAACGACAGCGCGAACCTCGACAAGGGAAGCACGTGGCCGGTCGCGTTCGCGCTCAAGGAGCTGACGCCGGCCGACGAGAAGGCCATCCGGACGCTCGTGAAGAAGGCGGTGAGCTTATGAACGAGACCACGGTCACCACGCCGAGCGAGCGCGAGATCCGCGTCGAGCGCGTCTTCGACGCGCCGCGTGAGCACGTCTTCTCCGTCTGGACGAATCCGGACCTCATCCCCGAGTGGTGGGGCGACGGCACGGTCGTCGAGGAGATGGACGTCCGCCCCGGCGGCACCTATCGCTTCCGCATTGCGAACGGCTATGCCCTCGAGGGCGAGTTTCGCGAGGTCGAGCCTCCCGCGCGGCTCGTGCAGACGTTCATGAACCACCTGCAGACGCTCGAGTTCGAGGATCTCGGCGAGCGGACGAAGCTGACGCAGACGATGCTTTTCGACTCGGCCGAGGAACGCGACACGACGATGCAGTACGGCGTCGAGGAAGGCGCGAAGGGCGGCTTCGCCCGGATCGACGCAGTTCTCGAGAAGATCAAAGCCTGACGCCACGCGTCAGGTCATTGGCGGCGCCGGGCGGTAGATGTGAAGCGCGGCGCCGCTGTGGTACGTCACCGCCTCGACGAGCTTTTGCTCGCGTTACGACTCGGACGTCGCGTGCGCAACGAACTCATCTGTACCGTGGCGGCCCGTGAGCGTCGTCAACGTCGAAGAGCTCGTGAAGCGCTATCCGAAGTCGCAGGTGAACGCCGTCGACGGCGTCAGCTTCGGCATCGAGGCCGGTGAGGTCTTCGGGCTGCTCGGCCCGAACGGCGCCGGGAAGACGACGACGGTCGGCGTGTTGACGACGCGCGTCAGGCCGACGAGCGGCACGGCGTCGATCGACGGCGTCGACGTCGTGGGCGATCCGGTCGGCGTGCGACGGCAGCTCGCGGTCGTGCCGCAGCGGAGCAATCTCGACCGGGCGATCTCGATCCGCGACAACCTGATCTTCCACGCCGCGTATCACGGCGTCCCTGCAAAGGTGCGAGAGGCGCGTGCGGACGAGCTGCTCGATCAGTTCGGGCTCGCAGACCGCTCCAATGCGAAGCCGGACTTCTTCTCCGGCGGGCAGTCGCAGCGCGTGATGATCGCGCGCGCGCTCATGCACCGGCCCAAGGTGCTGTTCCTCGACGAGCCGACCACGGGCCTCGACCCGGCCGCGCGCCTGTTCGTCTGGGACCGCCTCCGCGAGCTGCGCGAAGCGGGAGTGACGCTGCTCTTGACGACGCACGACATGCACGAGGCTGCGGAGCTCTCCGACCGCGTCGGGATCATGGACCACGGCAAGCTGCTCGCGCTCGACGCGCCGGCCGCGCTGATGCGCTCGCTTGCGGGCGAAGCGACGCTCGAGCTCGCCGCCGACAAGCCCGCCGACGGGGCCCTCGCGGACGCGCTCGCGGCCCTGCCGGGTGTCGAACGTGTCGAGCAGCTGCAAGGCTCACCCGAGGACGGCGACGCCTTCCGGGTGCGGCTCTACCTCGCGGGCGACGCGGCGCTGCTGGTGGCGCCTGCGGCCGCCGCGCTCGCCGAGCAGGGGCTCGCGCTCAACGACGTGCGCCTCGGCACGCCGACGCTCGAGGACGTCTTCATCAACCTCACCGGCCGGAGCTTGCGATGACAGCCGCGGCGCTGCCGCTCGAGTCGACCAGCCGCATGGGCGTCTTCTTCGCGGTGCTGCACCGCGATCTCTACGTCACCGGCAAGGAGCTGCCGGCGTTCCTCGCCCAGGTCATCCTGCAGCCGCTCTTCCTGCTCTTCGTCTTCGGGAAAGTCCTGGGCAGCCTCGGCTACACCAAGCACGGCTACGCGGACCTGCTCTTCCCCGGCCTACTCGGCCTTACGGTCGTCCTGACGTCGATCCAGACGCTCGCGTTCCCGCTCGTCGCCGAGTTCGGCTGGACACGCGAGATCGAGGACCGCCTGCTCGCGCCGATGCCGACGAGCTTCGTCGCCGCCGAGAAGGTGCTCTTCGCCATGCTGCGCGCGTTCGCGGCGACGCTGATCATGATCCCGATCGGCTACGCCGTCCTCGGCCACATCCCGTGGCGCTGGAACAACATCGGCTGGTTCCTGGCGGCGCTCGTCCTCGGCGCGCTCGTCGGCGCCGGCTTCGGCCTCCTGATCGGGACGCTCGTGCAGCCGCAGCGCATCAACCTCGTCTTCTCGCTCGTCTTCACGCCGCTGCTCTTCACCGGGTGCACGCAATACCCGTGGCCGTCACTCGACCGGCTCCGCTGGTTCCAGGTCGTGACGGCCTGCAACCCGATGACCTACGTGAGCGAGCTGATGCGCGGCGCGCTCACGCCGAGCGTGCCTCACATCACGCCGTGGATCTGCGTCGTCGTCGCGCTCGGCGCGATCGCGCTCCTCCTCGGCGTCGGCACACGCGGCTTCTACCGCCGCGCGATCGACTGATCGTTCTTGCGTCCGACCGAAATATCGGTCAATGTCGCAACATAGTGAACCGGGCCGAAGTAGCCGTCGTCGGCGCCGGCGTGACCGGCCTCGCGGTCGCGCGCGAGCTCACGACGCGCGGCATCAGCGTCGCGGTCCTGGACCGCGCGGGAATCGCCGCCGGCGCATCGGGCGTGCAGCCGGGCGGCGTCCGCCAGCAGTGGGGCACGCGCGTCGCGTGCCGGCTGGCCCGTGAGTCGCTCGCATTCTGGCGACAGGCGAACGAGCTGCTCGTCTCCCGGGTCCCGCTCGAACTCCGTGCGTGCGGATACCTCTTCGTCGCGGAAAGTGCAACGACGCTCGAGCGTCTCCGCGCGAACGTGAAGTTGCAGAATGAAGAAGGAGTCGCGTCCCGCATCGTCGGTCCCGAGGAAGCCGCCGCGCTCGTCCCGGGCCTTTACGCGAGCGCGCTGGCAGGCGCAGCCTGGTGCGGCGACGATGGGTACTTCGACCGGCCGCAAGCCGTGGTCGAGGCCTTCGCACATGGGATCGACGTCCATCGCGCGGACGTCACCGAGTTGCGACGCAACGGAGACGGCTGGATCGTCGGACCGATCGCAGCTTCGGCAGTCGTCGTCGCGGCTGGTGTGGACACAGCAGCGCTGCTCGCGCCGCTCGGGGTCGAGCTCCCGATCGTCCGTGAGGACAGGTACCTCTTCTTCAGCGAGCCGATTCGCGAGCGGCTGCTCGAGCCACTTGTGGTTGCCGCTGAGCGCGCGTTCGCCGCCAAGCAGCTCGCGGACGGCCGCGTGCTCGCGAGCGACCTCGGCGCGCGCGGCGATGAGGACTCCGGCCGCGAGCATTGGCGTGCGACGATCCGCTCCGCGAGCGAGGCGCTCCTGCCGCAGCTCGTCCACGTCTCGTACCCGCTACTCGTTCGAGGTGTCTACGACGTCACGCCCGACCATCAACCGATCCTCGGCCCGGTTGGCGATGGGCTGTTCGTCGCCGCCGGCTTCAGCGGTCACGGCTTCATGATCGCGCCCGCCGTGGCGCGCATCACCGCCGACGCGCTCTTGGGCGAGCGCGATCCGGTGCTCGACATTCTCGGCGCCGATCGCTTCGCGACCGGTCGGCTCGTTTCCGAGCCGCAGCTCGTCTGACATGTTCCTGCAGCTCGTCGCCAACGGCCTCGTCACCGGATCCGTCTATGCAATCGCTGCAGTCGGCGTGTCGCTCGTCTACGGGATCCTGCGCCTCGTCAACTTCGCCTACGGCGACATGATGGCGTTCGGCGCCCTCATCGCCTTCGGGGTCAACGGACCGCTGCACCAGTCGATGGTCGTCGCCACGCTCGCGGGCATGGCGGCGACAGCGGCACTCGCACTGACACTGGACCTCGTCCTCTGGAAGCCGTTGCGCGCCCGGCGCGCGGGCTTCATGAGCCTGTTCCTCGCGTCCATCGGGCTCGCGCTCGTGCTGCGGCAAGCGCTCCTGCTCGCAGCGGGATCACAGCCGCGGAGCTACCACGTGAACCCCTACCGCGTGTTCGTGCTCGGCGGCGTTCGACTCTCGGAGCAACAGCTCATCGCCATCGTCACCGCCGCGGGGACGATAGTCGTCGTCGGGCTCTTCCTCACACTGACGACCGTCGGACGTGTGTTGCGAGCAATGGCCGACGACCGCTCGCTGGCCGCCGTCGCGGGCATCGACGTCGGACGCGCAACGCGTCTCGCCTGGTTGATCTCCGGCCTGCTCGCCGGGCTCGCGGGCGTTCTCGCGGCGCTCGTCGAGTACTCGTTCGACCCGAACTTCGGCTTCGAGCTGCTGCTGCCGGTCTTCGCCGCGGTCGTGCTCGGAGGGATCGGCAGCGCGTATGGGGCGCTCGCCGGCGGTCTCGCCCTCGGAGTCGCGCAGGAGGTTTCCACCTGGTCCGGCTTCGCCGGAGGCGTGAACCCGGTCTACAAGCCGGTGGTTGCGTTCGCGGTGCTCGCGGTCGCGCTCATGATCCGGCCACAAGGGTTCTTCGGACAGGCGCGCACCGGATGAGCATCCTCGCGAGCGGGAGCTTCTGGGCGTTCGTCGGCGTCGTCGCCGGCATCTACACGATCCTCGCGCTCGGCCTGCAGGTGCAATTCGGCTTCGCCGGGCTGCTGAACTTCGGACAGGTCGCGTTTATGGCGATCAGCGCATACACGATGGCCATCCTCGTCGTGAAGGAGGGCTGGAGCACGTGGCTTGCCGCTCCCCTCGCGATCGTCGCGGCCGCGGTCGGTGGGCTGTTCCTCGGTCTGTCCTCGCTGCGGCTGCGCGCCGACTACTTCGCCATCGTCACCATCGCGTTCAGCGAGATCGTCCGCTACGTGGCGACGAACGACACGTCGCTCACAGGCGGAACGCAGGGCACGATCGCGCTCGGTCCGATCGGGACGGCGAGTGAGTACAACGGTCAGTGGAGTCGCTTCGAAGGCAGAGTTCAGCACGCCCTCGGCTTCTCGTCGAGCGACGCGACGATGCTCGTCATCGTCTGGGCGGTCGCGGTCGTCCTTCTCGCACTGACGTGGTTCGCGCTGCGGACGCCGTGGGGCCGCGTACTGCGCGCAATTCGCGACGACGAGGACGCGGCGGCGTCGCTGGGCAAGAACACCTTCGCGTACAAGTTGCAGGCGCTCGCGCTCGGTGCGGCGCTCGCCGGCGTCGCCGGTCTCTTCTACGCGTGGGAGTTCTCGTTCTTCAGCCCGGACGACTTCCAGCCGCTGCTGACGTTCTTCGCGTGGATGATCCTGCTGCTCGGCGGGGTCGGTCGTGTGTGGGCGGTGCCGGTCGGCGCCGGAGTCTTCGGTTTCATCTTCGCGGGCACGCGCTTTCTCAACTTCCCGCCGTTCTCGTGGTTCGCGTCGGACCAGCGCGCATACCTGCGCCTCATCATCGTCGGCCTGATCATCCTCGCGCTCGTCCTCGTGCGGCCGCAGGGACTGCTCGGCAACAAGCGGGAGATGGTGCTCGAGTGACGGCGTTGCTCGAGGTGGAGGAGGTCGTCCGCACCTTCGGCGCAGTGCGGGCTGTCGACGGAGCGTCCTTCGCCGTCGAAGAGCGATCGATCACCGGCCTGATCGGGCCCAACGGCGCGGGAAAGTCGACCCTGTTCGCGACGATCGCGGGCTCGCTCAAGCCTGACTCCGGGCGCATCGTCTTCGCAGGTGCGCGCATCGACAGGCGCCCGACCTACCGCGTGGCGCGCGCGGGCGTCGTCAGGACATACCAGGCTGCGCGCGTCCTGACGCGCATGACGGTGCTCGACAACCTGCTGCTCGCGTCCACGCGTCATCCCGGCGAGCGGCTCGCCGGCGTCGTGCTTCGGCCGCGCGCTGCGCGTGCGCACGAGCGACGCACGCTCGACCGAGCGCGGGAGATGCTTGCGCTCGTTCGCCTCGAGTCCCACGAACACGACTACGCTGGCACGCTCTCCGGCGGACAGCGCAAGCTGCTCGACCTCGCTCGCGTCCTCATGCTCGAGCCGTCGCTCGTGCTCCTCGACGAGCCGATCGCCGGTGTCAGTCCTGCGCTTCGCGTCGAGCTGCTCGATCACATCCTCGCGGTTCGCCGCGATCGGAGCATCACGTTCCTGATCGTGGAACACGACCTCGACTTCGTCATGCAGGCAGCCGATCGCGTCGTCGTCATGAACGAAGGCCGCGTCATCGCCGTCGGCACGCCGGACGAAGTACGGACGAATGAGCAGGTCGTCGATGCATACCTGGGGACGGCACATTGACCGCACCGCTCCTCGAGGTGAACGGGCTCGAAGCCGGCTACGACGACGCGCTCATCCTGCGCGGCGTCGACCTCACCGCCGAGGCAGAGCAGATAGTCGCGATCGTCGGGCCGAACGGCGCAGGGAAGTCGACCCTGCTCAAGGCCGTCTACGGGCTCGTGCGCCCGAGCAGCGGCTCGGTCCGGCTCGAGGGCGTGGACGTGACGGGCGAGCGTGCCGACCGGCTCACGCGGCGCGGCATGAACCTCGTCCCGCAGGTGGAGAACGTCTTCCCGACGCTTACCGTCGCCGAGAACCTGCACGTCGGCGCGCTCGTGCTGCCCCGCGCGGACCGCCAGACGGAGATCGCACGAGTGCTGGAGGTGTTCCCGTTGCTCGCCGAGCGCCGCCGCCAACGCGCCGGCTCGCTCTCGGGCGGTCAGCGAAAGCTCGTCGCGCTCGCACGCGCCCTCGTCGCGCGGCCGCGATTGCTCCTCCTCGACGAACCGTCGGCGGGCCTCTCGCCGATCGCGATCGACCTCGTCTTCGAGAAGCTCGTCGAGATCCGGTCGCTCGGGATTGCGATCGTGATGGTCGAACAGAATGCACGGCGTGCGCTTGCGCTCGCCGACACCGGCTACGTCCTCGACACCGGCCGCAACGCCTACAGCGGCACGGGCCGCACGCTGCTCGGCGACCCGCGCGTCGTGGAGCTCTACCTCGGCGGCTCTGGCTCCGGCAAGATCGCGTCGAGCTCGACCTCGACGAGCACTCCCTCCGGGATGAACCCGGCGACGTAGTACGACGTGTTCGCCGGATCGATTCCGGCGAATGCCTCGCGGTGCGCGCGCACCGCCGCCTCCCAATCGGATCCGACTGCGAGCAGGAGCCGAGTCCGGATCACGTCCTCGCGCCGCGCGCCGAGCTCCGCGGCCGCCGCGAGCGCCTTCGCGATCGCAGTCGACGTCTGCCCGTACGCATCACCGGGGTGGAGGACGATGCCGTCGTCCATCGGCGCGGTGCCGCTGACGGCGACGTGCGATCCGATGCGGACGGCGCGGGAATAGGCGGCGGCTTCCTCGAAGCCGCCGCCGTCCCGCCAGGTCAGGCGAGTCACTTGCCTTTGAACGTGAACGTCTTCAGCGTCGTGAACTTGCTGTTGCCGTCGTAGCGCCAGATCTCGTACACGGCCGAGCTGATGTCTCCGTCGGGGTCGAAGTCGACAGGGCTGAACGCACCCTCGTAGTTGATCTCCTTGTGCGCGAGCAGCAACGAGATCGCCTTCCCCATCTGCTGGAAGGTGACCTTCGCGCCGGGCGGGCCGGAGACCGCGACGAGGTTGTTCTTCATCTTCGCCGGCGACGCCGAGCAGCCGCGCATCGCTGCCAGGAACGCCACGTTGGCGGCGTCGAAGGCGGTGCCCTCGAACCCCGTGTACGGCTGCGCGCCCTTCACGTCCTTGGTCCAGAGCGCGTGGAACGCGTTGCCCGCCGGGCCGCCCGCGGCGCTTGCGGCGGTTCCCGAGAGACCGAGGGCCGGCGCGCCGATTCCGTCGAGCGTCGGGCCGTCCTTCAGGGCCTCGGTCATGAGCGTCTTCGTGGCGTCCCACTTGCCGGTGCGCACAAGTGACGGGGCGAACTTCACGAACGTCTGGGGGAAGTCGATGATCACCCAGCCGGCCGGGTTGCCCGACACGAGCTGACCCGCTTCCGTGTCGAACGTCGGCTGATCGGGGTTCCACGAGATGTCGACGCCGATCTTCCCGCCGAGCGCCTTCCACTGCGCGACGAAGAGCTGCTCGAGCGCCGTGCCGAACGCGTCGTTCCGTGCGCCGACGTTGATGGTCGCGCCCTGACCAAACTTCTGCAGCGCGGCCTCTGCGAGCACCCTGCCCTGCAGATTGTCGGACGGGTATGCCCGCCAGACCCAACCCCTGCCGCCGGGGAGCTGGACCAGCTGCGGCGCGCTCGCGGTCGGCGAGATGAGGATGATGTGGTTCGGGATCGTCACCGACTGGGCCATCGGGATGGTCGCGCCGGAGGCCATCTCGCCGATGATGACGTTGACGTGCTCGCCGACTTCCTTCTTCGCGGCCTCCACGGCAGCAGTCGCCTGCGTTTGCCCGTCCTGTGAGTCGACGAGGACGACCTTGATCTTCTTCGACAGGCCCGCCTTCTTGAGGGCGGCGTTCTGAAGACCGATCGCGAGCTTGACGGACTTGTCCATGTTGCCGCCAAACGCGGCAAGGCTGCCGGTGAACGGCAGGACGTCGCCGATCCGCAACGTGAACGAGCAGCTCGTCTTCTGGGCGGTCGCCGTCGATGCGGTCGCTACCGCCGCGCTCGCCGCGAACGCGGCGAAGATCCCCGCGACTGCGCCTACCACGGCTGCCCGCCTGAGCCTCCTCGACCTGAGCACTGAACTCCCTCCTCTTCGTCGTGCGGCGCGCCGCCGGCATGCGGCGGCGCACAATGTTGCAACACTGACCGATATTTCGCTCAAAGGCAAGCACCGGGATATGCTCGCCGCGTGGACGTGAGGGCTCCCGCCGGCGTACCCCAGGTCGGCGCTGTCATCCGCCGGTTGCGATCCCAGCGCGGCATCTCGGTGCGGGCGCTCGCGGAGGCGTCGGGGATCTCCGCATCGTTCCTCGGCGCGGTCGAGCGGGGCGATTCCGACATCGCGCTCGGGCGCCTGTCGCTGATCGCGGAGGCGCTCGACCACGACGTCGCCTCCCTGCTCGGCTACTCGCTGCGTCAGTCGTCCCCGCGCTTCGTCGAGCCCGCCCGGAAGGGAGCCCGCGGCGACGGTGTCGAGTTCTCCGCATTCAGGATTCCCGGGTCGCACCTCGAGCTGCTCGTCGCGTCCTTCGCCCCCCACTCCGGGTTCGACGACTCGATCACCCACGCCGGGATCGACGTCGCCTACCTCGCCCAGGGTGAGCTCGTGCTCGTCGTCGACGGCGTCGAGTACGTCCTCCACGAGGGAGAGTGCGTCGTGTGGCCCTCGTCGCATCCGCACACGATGCGAAACGCCTCCGACGCGCCCGCGATCGTCGTCGGCTTCGCGACCGAGATCGTGCACTGATGACTGACATGCGCATCTACGACCTGCGCGTCACCGTGGAGCGCATCGAAGGCCGGTCGGTCTGCGGGCTCGAGGTGGGCGACTACTTCGAGGTGACCGAATCGAGCCGTGTGCGCATCCCCGAGGGCAAGCACTTCTGCCTCTACGCCCTCCAGTCGGTGCTGCCGATGCTGCCCGCGAAGCAGCGCAAGCTGCCGGACGAGGACTGGCTCGAGCGGGACACGCTCGTCTGTTGTCCCGATCCGGAGGAACGGGTCGTGATGCGCATCGAACGCGTCGGCGAGCGCGTCATGCGGACCGAGGAGCTGACCTGACGTCGTACGAGGTCGGACTCGGCCTGCAGTCGGACAAGGGAGTCGAGGAGTACGAAGCCCTGGCGCGCAGAGCCGAGGCTGCCGGCTTCGACGTCATCTCCGTCTTCCACGATCTCTTCTTCCAACCCGCCATCTTCCCGTTGCTTGCGATGGCGCGTGTCACCGAGCGTGTCCGCCTCGGGCCGGCCGCGCTCAATGCACACACGTTGCACCCGGCCGAGATCGCCGGCCAGGTGGCCGCGCTCGATCTCGCCTCGGGCGGCCGCGCGTATCTCGGCCTCGTCACCGGGTCGTGGCTCGACCGGCTGGGCCTCGACGAGAGCCGTCCGCTCACCCGGCTACGCGAAGCCGTCGAGATCGTCCGCCGGTTGCTCGCGGGCGACCGCAGCGGCTTCGCCGGCGAGCGCTTCACGCTCGCGGCCGGCGCCGGCCTTGCGTACGAGCCGCTGCGAAAACAGGTGCCGCTGCTCGTCGGTACGTGGCGGCCACGCGCGGCGTCCTATGCACGTGAGGTGGCCGACGAGGTGAAGATCGGCGGCTGCGCGAATCCCGACATGGTCCGGCTGATGCGCAGCTGGCTCGGGGACGACGGCCCGAGGATCGTCGTCGGCGCCGTCACCGTCGTCCACGAGGACGGCGAGCGAGCGCGCGAGCACGCGCGAAGGCAGGTGCAGATGTACCTGGACGTCGTTGCAGACCTCGACCCGACGCTCGAGCTCCGGCCGGGCGAGACGCCTCCGTTGGAGAGGTTCGCGCTCGCAGGCACACCGGAGCAGGTCGCCGAGCAGGCCCGTGCCTTGTACGACGCGGGCGCACATCGCGTCGAGTTCGGAACACCTCAGGGATTGACCACGCGCGACGGGGTCGAGCTCCTGTGCGACCGCGTGCTACCTCTGCTGCGTTGAGTCGCGGCGCGGCTGCAGAACAGCCGCGCCGCTCGTACGTCAGTGCGACCCGAGCGGTCCGCCGGGGCCACCGGGCCCCTGGAACACGGTGAACGAGTTGTCCAGGTGGACCTCGACCGTCGTCCCGTCCGCCTTCGTCACGGTGACCTCGTACCCGGTCCCGAAGTAGTCGGTCGTGACGGAGCCGGCCGTCCCGCTGCCGACGGACGCGACCGCGGCCGCCTGAGCCTTCGTCGCAGCCGCACCGGTCACCGCCTTCTCGGCATCCTCGTGAGCCGCCGTGCCGTGGGCCGGCATGTTCGACGCCGGCGGCGCCGCCGAGCTCTGCGCTGTCGTAGTCGTCGTCGCGGTGGTCGCGGCGCCGGCCGAGAAGAGGCCGGGGGCGAACGCGCCACCGATCGCAGTCGATGCGACGAGGGTCGCTCCGACGAGCAGCCTTCTCGATCGTCTCATGCAGGTCTCCTTTGTTCGGGGGTTTCCGACCATGAGACCGGCGGCGCATGGGAGATCACTGTGCAATGAATATGGAGGCGATGAGTTTCCGTTCCTGCGGTCGTCTCTAGAGACGTCAGCCAAACGACCAGGAGGCTTCAGATGTCCGCCAGCACTTCCACGCTCAACCTCACGCAGGTCGGCCGCGTCTGCGTCACCATCACCGACTCGGACCGCGCGATCGACTTCTACGTGAACAAGCTCGGCTTCGAGAAGGTCGTCGACGTCGAGATGGGCCCCGACATGCGTTGGGTCGAGGTCCAGCTCAAGGGCACGCCGACGACGATCGCGCTCGCGCCCCCGCCGCCCGGCCAGCAGGCCGGCGGAAGCCAGACGGGGATCTGCATCGACACGTCGGACGTGGACGCCGACCACGCCGCGCTCAAGGCCGCCGGCGTCGACGTCGACGACGAGGTCAGCCGCTACGGCGGGAACGTGCCGCCGATGTTCTGGCTGCGCGACCCGGACGGCAACGCGCTCATCGTCGTCGAGCCGCTGGACTAGCGATCACGGTGTGGGGCGCGGCTCGACGCTGCGCCCCACACCTTCCCGCGAGACCGCGAGGACGGCGCGCGAGAAGCGGTCGACCGCTGCAGGACTGAGCGCGCCGGCGGGCAGCTCCACCGCGAATGCCGTGCCCGAGGGCACCACGTGGTTCTCCCATCCGATTGCACTACCCGGCTCGCGCGCGAGTCGCGCCAGCGGTAAGCCTACGAGTGCGGCGAAGCGGCGCTCGACCGCAAGGCTTCCGCCTGACTCGTCGACGACGTCGAGATGTTGGTGGAACCAGATCGCGACCTGCGGCCGCACCTTGGAGATCAGGCGGTACGCGATCCGGCTCTCGGGCTCCGACTGCGGACGCGGGCCGGAGTAGAAGTACCCGCCGAGCGACTCCCAGCGGAAGGGAAAGTTGCGGTTGAGGTCGACGTGATGCGCGTTCTGGCGCGTGCTCGCGGCGACGCCGTCGGGGTTGAGGTCGGCGACGATCCACAGGTCGAGCTCGGACGGCGGCGCCATTCGCGCCAGCCGTTGCGCGATCGCGATCCCGGCGGGCTCGTTGCCGTGAATGCAGCCGACGACGAGCGCGCGCCATGGCGAGTCGAGGTCGCCTATCTCGACTGCGGTGATCACGCGGCCGTCGACTGAGTGCCCGAGCACGACCGTGCGGCGTCCCAGGCGGTCCGCGGCGCCGGCGGCGGACGCCGACACCAAGCCCAGCAGCACGGCGACAACGAGCGCGAAGGCCTTCATCCCGGGCACGATGACACGGCGCGAAAGATTCGGCCGCGTGACCGCTCTCATCTGGTGATGCTCGGAATCGAGGCGGTCGCCCCTACCCTCGGCGCGCAGAGCGCCTGGCTCGTCGCCGCACGCCGGTGCGCAGCCGTCGTCTTCCTCGGCGTGCTCCCGATCTGCCTGATCGCGTTCCTCGCGGCCGACACCGGACACCACCAGAGCGACTTCGCCACGTTCTGGCAGAGCGGCCGCGACGTGCTTCATGGACACTCGCCCTACCCGGCCCTGCACACGCTGCCGCGCCACGCCTCGCCGACGTCGTTCGCGCCGTTCGTGTACCCGCCGCTCGCAGCCGTGGGGATGATCCCGCTCTCGGTACTGCCGTACAGCGTCGCCGTCGTTCTCTTCGTCCTCGTCGACCTCGCCGCCGTCGCGCTCGCGCTGCGCCTGCTCGGCGTCACCGACTGGCGCTGCTTCGGCGCTGCGTACGCCTCCGCGCCGGTCTACGCCTCGACCGGCCTCGGCGCGATCAGCCCGCTGCTCCTGCTCGGCGTCGCCCTGCTCTGGCGCTACCGCGATCGTGCCGTGATCGCCGGCGCCGCGGTCGCGTACGTCGCGACGGCGAAGATCTTCCTCTGGCCGCTCTGGCTGTGGTTGATCCGCACCCGCCGCTTCGCTGCCGCTGGTGTCGCCGCGTCCGCTGCAGTCGTCGCGATCGTGATCTCCTGGGCCGCGGTCGGCTTCGCGGGCGCACGCGAGTACCCAACGCTGCTCGGCCGGCTGACGTCGCTCGTCGGCCCGGCGAGCTACTCGCCGTATGCACTCGGGCGCTCGCTCGGCCTCGGCGGCGGCGCGGCGCAGGCCGTCGTGTACCTCGTCGCCGCGGTCGCGATTGCCGTTGCCGCGTGGGCGTTCTCCGACCAGGGTCGACTACTGGCCGCAGCAATCGCGATCTCGCTCGTCGCGACGCCGATCCTGTGGCCGCACTACCTCGTGCTGCTCTTCGTTCCGATCGCGCTCGCGCGGCGTTCGTTCTCGCCGCTGTGGCTCGCACCGCTCGCCGTCTGGCTCGACTCCGCCGGGTGGAGCATGGGGAGCACGACGCGCATCGTCGGGTTGCTCGCGATCGCGGCGGCGACGCTCGCGGCAGCGATCAGCCGCGTGTCAGAGCCACGACCGGTATGACGCGGCTCGTCTTCGCGGCGTAGTCGCCGAACACGGAATTGCGTGCGACCTGGGCCGCGAACTCGCGCTCCCGCTCCTCGCCCTCGAGCGGAGTCGCGATCGCGTCGTAGCGCTCGGGCCCTACCTCGACGACGACGTGCGGATCGGCGACGAGGTTGAGGTACCAGTCGGGATGCGCAGGCGCACCGGCCTTCGACGCGTACACGAGAAGCCGGTTGCCGTCGCGCGTGAACACGATCGGCGTCGTGTGCTTCCGGCCGCTCTTGCGTCCCGTCGTGGTCAGGAGCAGCAGGTCGCGGCCTTCCCAGCTCCCACCGACGAGTCCCGCATTCGCGCGGAACTCTTCGATGATCTGCGTGTTGTAGTCGCTCACCTTTGCGACGTTACACGGTCACGACGAGTCGGAGCGCTTCGCGCCAGCCGGCATAGAGATCCGAGATGTCGCGCTGCGGCTCGAACCGCTCCCCCACCGGAGACGGACGGCGCTCGCCGAGGCCGAGCAGTGCCGCTCCGAGCGCCGTCTGCTCCGGCTCACGCGCAGTCTCGACGGGAATCCCGAGCACGTCGGCGAGGAACTGCACGAGCCAGCGGTTGCGCGTCATCCCGCCGTCCACGCGGATCGAGTCGAGCGGCGGCATTGCCGCGAGCACGTCCGCGGTCTGGTACGCGGCCGCTTCGAGCGCCGCGCGCACGAGGTGCGCGCGCGTCGTCCCGCGCGTCAGGCCGGTTACGAGGCCGCGGACGTCCGGGCGCCAGTGCGGCGAGCCGAGCCCGGTGAGCGCAGGGACGAAGTAGACGCCGCCGGTGTCCGACACCGATTCGGCGAGCGCCTCGCTCTCGGCCGCGTCGGCGATGAGGCCGAGGCCGTCGCGCAGCCACTGCAGCGCCGCGCCGGTGACGAAGACCGCGCCCTCGAGCGCGCGCCGCGGCGGCTCGCCCCCGAGCCGCGCCGCGGCGGTGCGAAGCAGTCCGCTGGGCGCAGGCTCGTCGGTCTCGACGAGCACGAACGAGCCGGTGCCGAACGTCGCCTTCGCGCCGCCGGCGGCGAAGAGGGCGGCCTGCTGGTCGCCGGCGATGCCGCGAATGGGAAGCGTGAGGCCAAGTAGCTCGGCCTCGCCGAACAGTGCTCCCGATGGCCTGATCTCCGGCAGCAGCTCACGCGGGACGCCGAACAGCGCGAGCAGCTCGTCGTCCCAATCGAGCGTCTCGAGCGAGCAGAGGAGCGTGCGCGACGCATTCGTCTCGTCGGTCGTATGCACGCGGCCTCCCGTCAGCTTCCATACGAGCCACGTGTCGACGGTGCCGAACGCGAGCCCGTTCGGGTCGCGCTCTCGCAGGAGCCACTCGAGCTTCGTCGCTGAGAAGTACGGATCGGGGACGAGCCCTGTGCGCTCGCGGATGAGCTCGACCGGCAGCTCCGCGCACCGCTCGGCCGTGCGCCGGTCCTGCCAGACGATCGCGTTGTGCACCGGAAAGCCCGAGTCCCGTTCCCACAGCAGCGTCGTCTCGCGCTGGTTCGTGATCGAGAGCGCGGACGGCTGCTCCCCGGCGGTCGCGATCGCCTGGGCAGCAGACGTGAGCACGGTCTGCCAGATCTCTGCGGGGTCGTGCTCCACCCAGCCGGGACGCGGGAAGTGCTGCGGCAACTCGGCGTAGCCGCGCCCGAGGATGGCGAGATCGTCCCCGACGACGAGGCACGTCGTCCCGGTCGTCCCCTGGTCGACGGCGAGGGTGGCCACGGACGTAGCGTATGCACGTGAACTACGGCGAATGGCAGCCGACCTGCGACACGCTGCACGCGCACTCCCAGGTCCTCGGCAAGCTCGCGGGAAAGCTCGCGCCGGCGGAGCCGCAGCTCCAGCACTCCGCGCTCCGGCTGACGGCGCGCGGGATGGAGACGCTTCCGCTTCCTGCGCCGGACGGGTCGGGCGCGTTCGTCGTCGCCCTCGACCTGCATCGCCACGAGGCCATCGTCGAGCACAGCGACGGCCGCAATCAGCCCGTCCCGCTCACGCCGAACCGCGCAGTCGCCGAGGTGACGGGTGATGTGCTCGCAGCCGTTCGCGAGCTCGCGGGCGCGGTCGAGATCTCGATGACGCCGCAGGAGGTGCCGTGGACGACGCCGCTCGATGAGGACACCGAGCACGCCGCGTACGACACCGCCGCCGTCAAGGCGTACTTCGCCGACGCCGGCCGCGCGGCGCTCGTGCTCGCAGCTGTGCGTGCGCCGTACCGCGGGCGATCGACGCCGGTGAACATGTGGTGGGGCAGCTTCGATCTCGCGGTCTCGCTGTTCTCGGGGAGAACAGCCGACCCGCCGTCGGACGACTTCATCTGGCGCAACGCAGGCGACGCGCAGCAGATCGAGCTCGGCTGGTGGCCGGGCGACCAGCGCTACGGCAAGGCGGCCTTCTACGGATACGCGTATCCGGCCATCGACGAGTTTGCCGGTGGTCCGCAGTGGAACGCGGGCCTCGGCGAGTACGTCCTCGACTCGGACGACGTCTCGGTGGAAGGCGCGCTCGAGTTCTGCCGCTCGCTCCTCCGGCACGGATGCAACGTGTGCGCCTGGGATCCGGCGCTCGCCGCGAGCCTCGAGGGCTCGCCGCCGCCGGTCCGTTGAAGCGCTGGCTGCGACGCATCGGCATCGCGATCGCCGCGCTCGTCGTCGTGCTCACCATCGCGTCGCTCGCGTACAACGCTGCGACGGCAGGGCGCGACATCGCCGCGACCAAGCTCTATCCCGGCCCGTACGTTCGCGCCGACGGAACACTGCTCTCCTATCGCCGTTGGGGATCGCACGGCAGCCCGATCGTCCTCCTCGGCGGATTCATCGAGCCGGCGTGGGTCTGGCACGACGTCGGCCCGATCCTCGGGCGGACACATCGCGTCTACGCGCTCGACCTGCCGCCGTTCGGCTACTCGCAGCGGCGCGGCCCGTTCACGCTCGCGCACTGGACGGAGCTCGTGCGCGCGTTCGACACGCGGCTCGGCCTACGCCGGCCCGTGCTCGTCGGCCACTCGCTCGGCGCCGCAGTTGCCGTATCGGTCGCGACCCAGGCGCCCCGCTCCGTCTCGCGCATCGTGCTGCTCGACGGCGACGCGCTTCCCGGCGGAGGCGCAGGCGGTTGGCTCACGCATCTGCTCGTGCCGCCGTGGTTCACGACGCTGTACCGGATCGCGACCGGCTGGGACTGGCTTTTCCGGAAGGGTCTCAGCAGCGCGTGGGGACCGACGGCCCATCCGATCACGAAAGCGGCGATCGACGAGTTCGAGCGGCCGTTCCGCGTGAGCGGCACCGCCTCGGCGTTCACGTCGATGCTCGGCCACGGCATCCAGGGCGTGTCCACCGCCACGCTCGCCCACGTGCGAGTTCCCGATCTTGTCGTTTGGGGAAGCGATGACACAGTCGACTCGGTCTCCGCCGGGCGCCAAACGGCGGCGATCTTGCACGCGCGGTTCGTCGAGATCCCCGGCGCGGGCCATCTCTCGATGCTCGCTCAGCCGGCGCTCGTGGCGCGCGCGATCGCGTCGGTCGACGGCACGAAGTAGTACGCGCCGGTCAGCGGCATCGCTTCGAGCGGCCGCTGCTCGTTGCAGAAGCCGACGAACATCGTTCCGTGGTCGGTGACGGTGCCGTAGGGCATATTGCGACGGAAGATGTGGCCGAACGTGTCCTGGTCGGTGCTCGCGACGTGCGAGTCGGCGGGCTTGTCGTCGAGCTCGACGCTGTCGGCCTTGCGGCGGCCGATGACCTTCTCCTGCTCGGCGTCGGCGAGCGGCTCCCATGCGGTGACGTCGTGCGTCCATTTCTGGAGGAGCAGGATCGTCCCGCCCGCGCCCGGGCTGCCCTCGGGTTCTCCGTCCCGTCGATGAAGCCCGTGAGGTCGCGGTCGTGCTGGTACGGCCAGCTCGACATCTCGTCCGCCACGGTCGCGATTCCCGCCAGCGCTGCGAGATACGCGTGCGACGCGGTTCCCAGTGCGAAGATGCCCGCCTGAGGTGACCTCACGCAGGCATCGTATGAACATGAGCCGCAAACCCGCATTCACAGCAGCCGTGCTCGTCGCCGCCTCGCTCGCCGCCGGCGCACATGCATCCTCTCCGCCCATTGGCGCCCTCCCAGCAGGCCCGCACGCGACGATCACGACGAAGGCCGGTGAGCTCGTAGCGGTCGCGCTGCCGCATCGATCCGGCGGCCGCGTCTGGCGGATCGCACGCGCGTTCGACGGACGCCTCGTCACCGAGGTGTCGGAGGCCGACGTCGGGCCGAGCGTCGTTCTGGTGTTCAAGGCGAAGCACGCGGGCAACGTCACGCTCTCCTTCGCGCTCACGCGCGGGGAGACGACGAAGGCCCTCGAAGCCCGCACGTTCGAGGTGAGGATTCGATGACCGAGGTCTGCAGCCATCTCGACACGATCCAGTTCACCGAGCTGCCCGACCCGATCGCCGGCTGCGAGGAATGCCTCAAGACCGGCAGTCAATGGGTGCACCTGCGCATGTGCATGGAGTGCGGCAATATCGGCTGCTGCGACGACTCGCCCAACAAGCACGCGACGAAGCATGCGCACGAGGAGTCGCATCCGATCATCAGGTCGGCCGAGCCGGGCGAGGACTGGAGCTGGTGCTACATCGACAGTGTCGCGTTCGTCATAGGCGACTAGGAGGAGCGATGAACGATCCGCAGATCCACGATTCGATCGAGCAGCTCGTCGCCCAGGAGCACGAGCTCTGGGAGCTGGAGTCGTCCGGTAACGCGACTGACGATGACCGCCGCCGCCTGAAGGCGGTGCAGGTGTCGCTCGACCAATGCTGGGACCTCCTCCGTCAGCGTCGGGCGCGGCGGAACGCCGGGCTCGACCCGGACAGCGCAGAGGAACGGTCCGCGAACGTCGTCGAGGGGTACCAGCAGTAGCGCACCGCGTCGTCATCGTCGGCGGCGGTTTCGGGGGGCTGCAGGCGGCGCTCGGCCTCCGGCATTCCGATGCCGACGTCACGCTCGTCGACCGGCGGAACTTCCACCTCTTCCAGCCGCTCACGTACCAGGTGGCGACCGGCGCGCTCTCGCCCGGCGAGATCGCGTATCCGCTGCGCGCGATCTTCACGCGCGACCGCAACGTTCGCGTCGTTCTCGCCGAGGTCGCCGACTTCGACCTCGATGCACACGAGCTGCGCTTGCGCGCGGTCGACGGCGCGCCGGCGCCCGAGACGCTCCCGTACGACACGGTCATCGTCGCCGGCGGCTCACGCTATTCGTACTTCGGCCACGACGCCTGGCGCGAGCACGCAGCCGAGGTGAAGTCGCTCGAGAGCGCGATCGTCGTCCGCAGCCGGCTCCTAGCCGCGTTCGAGGCTGCCGAGCAGGAGCAGGACGCCGACCGGCGTGACGCATGGCTCACGTTCGTCGTCGTCGGCGCCGGCCCGACCGGCGTGGAGATGGCCGGCCAGATCGGCGAGCTCGCGCGCGACACGCTGCGGCACGACTTCCGCAGCATCGATCCGCGCTCCGCGCGCATCCTGCTCGTCGAGGCGGCCGACCGCGTGCTGACGACGTTCCCGCCGTCGCTCTCGGCGAAGGCGCAGGGCTCGCTCGAGAAGCTCGGCGTCACCGTGCTCACGAGCAGGACAGTCACCGGAATCGACCAGGACAGCGTCACCGTCGACGACGAGCGAATCGCGGCGCGCACCGTCGTGTGGGCAGCGGGCGTGACGGCCTCGAGCCTCGCGTCGCGCCTGGCGGAGCTGACCGGCGCCGAGCTCGACCGCGCGGGGCGCGTCACCGTGCAGCCGGACCTGACGCTGCCCGGTCGCCCGGAGGTGTTCGCGCTCGGCGACATGGTGCGCATCGGCGACACGCTCCTGCCCGGCGTCGCGCCGGTCGCGATGCAGCAAGGCCGCTTCGCGGCGCGCGTCGTGCGCGAACGGTTACGCGGAAAGACGAGCGAGCCGTTCCGCTACCGCGACAAAGGCAACCTGGCCACCATCGGCCGCGCCGCCGCGGTCGCCGACATCAAAGGGCTACGGCTCAGCGGCTTCCTTGCCTGGGCGACTTGGCTCGTCGTCCACCTCTTCTACCTCGTCGGCTTCCAGAACAGGATCCTCGTGTTCATCCGCTGGTCGGTCAGTTTCGCCACTCACGGCCGGGGCGCACGTCTCATCACTCGCACGACGAGCTCCTAAGCGGTTCTCATACGCGAGGCGGACACTGCCTCCATGAGCACCACCACCGAGAGACAGCGTCACATCGAGCGTCTCCTCGGCCAGATCCGGGACGGCGTCTGTGAGCTGGAACGGCTGCGGGCACTTGGCGCTCGCGGCCGCCTGCTCGCCGAGCGCGAGCACGAGCTATCGGCGGCGCGCGAGCAGCTCGCGCAGATCGTCGCTCATACGGGGGACGACGAACCGCGCACGACGAGCTCCACCGGCAGGACGATCCGCCGCACGACGCCGTCGGGGCGCTCGAGCAGGTCGATCGCGCACTCGGCCGCGGTCGCGCCGAGCTCGTGACGGTCCTGGCGGATCGTCGTCAGGGTCGGATGCGCGAGCGCGGCCGCCTCCAGGTCGTCGAAACCGACGACGGCGACGTCGTGTCCCGGCCGTCGCCCTGACTCCCAGATCGCGTGCAACGCGGCGAGCGCCATGAGATCGGACGCCGCGACGATCGCGGTCGGCGGATCGTCGAGCGCGAGCAGCGCGCACGCCTCGCGGTAGCCGGAATCGGAGGAGAAGTCGCCGAAGCGCACGTACTCATCCGGCTGCTCAGCGCACGTTTCCCGGAACGCGGCCAGCCGCTCGGATCCCGCGAGCGTGTTCTGGGCGCCTGCAATGTGTGCGATGCGCCGGTGGCCGATCGCGCGGAGGTGCGCCAGGGCAAGTCGCACGCCGCCCGTGTGGTCCGAGCCGACGAACGCGTGGCCGCAGCGTACGTCGACGCCGACGAGCGGGAGGTCACGCTCGGCCAGGTCGAGCACGGCCGGGTCGTCCTCGTCGACGCCGATGACGATGGCGGCGTCGAAGCGGTGCGCTCCGCCCGCGTCCGCGTCGTGGAGGAGAAGCGGCTCGTAGCCGTGCTGTCCCAGGCGGCGCGAGATCGCCGCGAGCACCTTCCCGAAGAACATGAGCGACAAGTCGCGGTGGCCCGCGTTGTCGCCGACCACGACGCCGACGAGCCGCGTCCGCTGCGATGCGAGCGCACGCCCCACCGAGTCGACGCTGTACCCGAGGTCCGTCGCCGCCTCGTGCACGCGGTCGCGCGTCGTCGAGCGGACGTCGCCCTTCTCGTTCAGCACGCGCGAGACCGTCGCGATCGACACTCCAGCCTTCTGCGCAACGTCGCGGATCGTCGGCCGGTGCGTCATCGCTACCCCGGCGGCGTGATGGCAGCGAGAAGACCGCCGACTGCCGCCTCCGACGAGCCGTGCCAGCGGTGCGGGCCGGCGGCGGCGAAGAGCGTCGTGCGCGGTCCGCTCATCCCGCCGGTGCCGAAGGCGATCCCCCACACACCGGGCACCCTCACGGGAAGCGCGCCGTCCGGCTCCCAGCCCGCGCTCGTGCGCGCGAACGCCAAGATCTTGCCGCTGCCGAAGTTCGCGACGAGGACGTCGCCGCGGAAGCGGCCGAATCCACTCGGCGCGAGCGCGACGCCCCAGGGCTCGTCGAGCGCCTTCGTCGTCGCAACGTGCGCGACGAAGCGTCCGCGGAGGTCGAACTCGTCGACGTAACCGCCTGTCGGCGCGTCGTTCCCGTCGACGGGCGCCTGGTACGCGTAGGTGACGAACACGCGGCCGCCGAACGCGGCGATGCCGAACGGTGCGTACCCCGCCGGCAGCGCCTTGTCGGCGAAGCGGGCGGGAATGCGGCGCCAGCGCGAGTCGTAGACGAGAACGCGCCGATTGTGGAAGTCGGTGACATAAAGCCGGCCGGCGGCGATCGTGGCCCCGCGGAAGATCGCGCCCGAGCCGGTCGCGTCGACCGCGACGACCGCTTCCTTCGACCAGCCGTGCGGCACGCTCGGCGACCAGCCGCGAATCGTCCCGTCCTCGCACGCGTAGATGAACCGCGCCGGCCCGGATGCGCGACCCACCCGCACGCCGAAGCCGGGACCGCCGTTGTAGGCGACGCCCGTCGGCCCGCAAGGGACGCTGACCGTCAGGGCCTGCTTGCGGCCGGTTCCGGAGTAGAGCGTGCTCGAGCCGCGGGCCTCGTTCGAGACCCACCACGGCCCCGACGGGCTCGCGGCGAGACCCCATGCGTTGACGAGCTGCGGGTCCGCATGGTCGGTGACGAGGCGGTGCAGGGCGAACGCCGCATCCCCCCGACCGGGGATGAGCGCAAGCGCTGCGAGTACCGCCGCGAACAACGGCCTACCCCGTAACCACGGGCGTCGGCTTCGGAGCGGTGCGCCGTCCGGCAATGAGGTCGCGGTACCAGTAGAAGCTGTCCTTCGGCACGCGCTCGAGGGTCGCGTAGTCGACGTAGACGATTCCGAAGCGCTTCGAGTAGCCGTGCGCCCACTCGAAGTTGTCGAGGAAGCTCCAGACGAAGTACCCCTTGACCGGGGCGCCATCCGCGATCGCGTCACCGACCGCACCGATGTACGACTGGATGTACGACGTGCGCTCCGGGTCGTGCACCGCGCCGTCGTGGACACGCACGTCGCCGAACGCGGCCCCGTTCTCGGTCACGTAGATCGCCTTCGGTGCGTAGTCGTTGGCAACGCGCACGAGCAAGTGATACAGCCCGTCCGGATAGACCTCCCAGTCCATCTCAGTGTGCTGCGCCTCCGGGTTGCGGATGAATTGCGGCCCATCCGTGCCGGCGCTCACGATGAAGCGGAAGTAGTTGTTCACGCCGAGGAAGTCGATCGGCGCGGCGATCGCCTCGAGGTCGCCGTCCTGGACGAACGGCTCGACGAGCGCGTTGCGTTCGAGGAGGTCGGCGGGATACGAGCCGCGGAAGATCGGATCGAGGAACCAGCGGTTCCCCGCGCCGTCAACCTCCCACGCAGCTGCCTCATCCTCGGGAGAGTCCGAGTGCGGGTACGCGTGGTGGAGGTTGAGGACGATGCCGACCTGCGCGTCGGGCGCGGCGCGGCGGAGCGCGTCGACCGCCCAACCGTGCGAGAGGAGGAGATGGTGCGCGACGGCGACGGCGTCGGCTTCGCTCGTCCGGCCAGGGGCGTGCTGGCCCCAGGAGTTACCGATCCACGCATAGACCCACGGCTCGTTGTGTGTCATCCAGTGCTTGACGCGGTCGCCGAGGCGCTCCGCAACGACTTCGGCGTATTCGGCGAAGGCGTGCGCGGTCGCGCGCTCTCTCCAGCCGCCCTCGTCCTCGAGCGCCTGCGGAGTGTCCCAGTGGAAGAGCGTCGCGAACGGCTCGATGCCCTGCTCGAGCAGCGCGTCGACGAGACGGTCGTAGAAGTCGAGGCCGGCCTTGTTCACTGCGCCCCGCCCCTCCGGGAGCACGCGCGGCCACGCGATGGAGAAGCGGAACGCGTCGAGCCCGAGCTCCTTCATCAGGCGGACGTCCTCCGGATACCGGTGGTAGAAGTCGCACGCGACGTCGCCCGTATCGCCGCCGCGCACCTTGCCGGGCGTGTGGCTGAAGCGATCCCAGACGCTCTCGCCGCGGCCGTCATCGTGCACGGCGCCTTCGATCTGGTACGAAGCAGTCGCGGCGCCCCAGATGAAATCGGCGGGGAACGAGTCGATTCTGGCGGTGGACATGGTTTTCCTCGATTCAGTTCGCGGGGGCGGTTACATGGCAGCGCGCGGCCTGGCCCGGCCGCGCCTCGACGAGCTGCGGCGTCATGACGGAGCAGACCGAAACGGCGAGCGGACAGCGCGAGACGAAGCGGCATCCTTCGACCGGATCGACGGCGGCGGACGCGCCGGTGCGCCGGTCTTCGATCCGCTCCCCGTGGACGGCGGCGAGCAGAAGGCGCGTGTACGGGTGCAGCGGCTCGGCGAGCACTTGCTCGACGGGGCCGCGTTCCACTATCTGGCCTGCATACATCACGAGGATGTCGTCCGCGATGTAGCGGGCGCTGGCGAGATCGTGCGTGACGTACAGGAACGCGATCTCGCGCTCCTCCTTGAGCTTGAGCATCAGATTCAAGATCCCGATGCGGATCGAGACGTCGAGCATGCTCGTCGGCTCGTCCGCGAGCACGACCTTCGGCTCGACCGCGAGCGCTCGGGCGATCGCGACGCGCTGCCGCTGCCCGCCCGAGAGCTCGTGCGGGTACTTCCGCGCCACCTCGTCCGGCGGAACGAGACCCACGGTCGTGAGCAGCTCGTGCACGCGCTCCTCGACCTCCGACGACGGCACGATGCGGTGGATCCGGAGCGGCCGCTCGATGTGATGCCGCACCGTCTTCACCGGGTTCAGCGACCCGAACGGGTCCTGGAAGATGAGCTGCACCTGCGAGCGGTACCGGAGCACTTCCTTGCGGCTGCGCACGCGCGCGATGTCCCCGCCGTCGTAGAGGACCGAGCCCGAGCTCGGGTCGTACAGCCGCGCGAGCAAGCGCGCGACGGTGCTCTTGCCGCTGCCGCTCTCGCCGACGAGCGCGGTGATGCGCCCGGGCTGGAGCGAGAACGACACGTCTTCGACCGCATGCAACTGCTGCCGGCGCAGCGCTCCGCCGATCGCGAAGTTCTTGCTCAGGTCGCGGACTTCGAGCGCGCTCATGCGTCCACCAGGTGGCAGGCGACGTTGTGCTCCGGCTCGATCATGCGCAGCCGCGGACGCTCGCTCGTCTGACGGAGGTAGAGCGCGGCGTTCTCCGGCAGGCAATACGGGCAGCGCGGATGGAAGCGGCAGCCGCTCGGCGGCTCGCGCAGGTCGGGCGGCGCGCCGGGGATGCCGGTCAGCCGCACGCGCGGACCGGTCAGCGGCGGGAACGAACGGAGCAGACCCTGCGTGTACGGATGCAGAGGGCTCTCTGCGAGCTGCGCCGCGGGCGCGCTCTCGACGATCTCGCCCGCGTACATGATCGCGATGCGGTCCGCGAACTCGAGCAGCAGCGAGAGGTCGTGCGTGATGAACACCACTGCAAAGTCGAAGTCGCGCTTCAACGCCTCCACCTGCTGGAGGATCTCGCGCTGCACGACGACGTCGAGCGCCGTCGTCGGCTCGTCGAGGATGATGAGCTCCGGGCTGAGCGCGAGCGCCATCGCGATGATGACGCGCTGGCGCATGCCGCCGGAGAGCTCGTGCGGATACGCGCGGACGCGGCCTTTGTCCATGCCGACGAGCTCGAGCAGCTCTCCGGCGCGCACGATCGCGCGACGCTTGGAGACGTGCTCGTGGGCCTGCATCATGTCGACGAACTGGTCGCCGACGCGCATGACCGGGTTGAGCGCGTTCATCGCGCTCTGGAAGACCATCGAGACGTTGCGCCAGCGGTACTTGCGCAGCTGCTCCGTGCTCTTGCCGACGAGATCCTCGCCCTCGAAGAGGATGCTGCCGCCGACGATGCGGGCAGGCGGGCGGAGGATCTGCATGATCGCGTTCGCCACCGTGCTCTTGCCGCAGCCCGACTCGCCGGCGAGACCTAGGATCTCGCCCGCGGCGATCGACAGGTTGATGCCGTCGACCGCGCGCACGCGCCCGTACTCGACCTCGAGGCCTTTCACCTCGAGCAACGTCTTCGTGGCCACCGCGCTCATGCAGCCGCCCTTCCGAGGAGGAGCGCCGCGAGCCGTCCGCGCTTGCGGTCCGCGCGCAATTGCGGGTTGCTCACCTCGTCGATTCCTGCGAGCACGAGGACGAGGCCGAGCACGGTGAGCCCGAGCGCGAGGCTCGGGAACATGAAGGGCCACCATTCGCCCTGCAGCACGGTCGAATTGACTTGTGCCCAGTAGATGGTGACGCCCCAGCTCGTCGCAGACATGTCGCCGAGCCCGAGGAACTCGAGACCCGAATCGACGAGGAGCGAGATGTAGAACACGAGCACGAACGCCGCCGCGATGCGGCTGATCATGTTCGGCATCAGCTCGCCGAAGACGATCCGCCACGTGGGCTCCCCGGACGCCTTCGCCGCGAGGATGAAGTCGCGGTTCTTCAGCGTCAACGCCTGAGCTCGAAGAATGCGCGCCTCGAATGCCCAGAGCACGAGCGCGATGACCGCAATCATCGTCCACATGCCGCGCGTCCTCAGATAGCCGGAGACGACGACGAGCAGCGGGATCGCCGGAATCGTGAGGAAGACGTTCGTGAGCAGGTTGACGATCTCGTCGACGATCCCGCCGACGTAGGCGGCGGTGATGCCGAGCACCGCCGCGACGAGGGTCGCGAGCGCGCCGGCGAGCGCGCCGAGCAGGAGCGAGCGGCGCGCGCCGACGACGACCTGCGAGAAGACGTCACTCCCCTGGTCGGTCGTGCCGAACAGGTGATGCCACGACGGCGCCTGCCGCGTTGCGAGCAAGTTGAAGTCGTTCGGGTGCGCGACCGAGATGAGCGGCGAGATGATCGCGATGAAGACCATGAACGCGACGATGAACAACCCCGCGCGCGACTTGCGGTTGCGCAGTAGGAGCGCGAGCCAGCCTGGAACGCGTATGCGGCCGACGCGGATGCCTCGTTTCGGCACCGCCAGCTGGAGATCGAGCGCGGTCGGGTCGAGCTGCGCCATCAGGACGTCCGCAAGCGCGGGTCGAGGACGAAGTTGAGGACGTCCATGATCAAATTGGCGATGATCACGCAGACGGAGAGCACGACGAGGATCGCCTGCGCGAGCGGATAGTCGTTGCCGAGCACAGCCGACTGGAGCGTGTAGCCGATGCCCGGGTAGCTGAAGACGATCTCGATGAAGACGAGGCCGCCCACCGCGCCGGCGAACTGCGCGGCGAAGCCGTTCAACGGCGGCAGGATGGCGTTTCGTCCCGCGTAGCGCGTCATCACGCGGCGATCCTTCAGTCCCTTCGCGTGCGCCATCCCGACGTAGTCCTCGCCGATCGTGTTGATCATGACCGTGCGCATGTTCAACACCCAGCCGCCCGTGTACGCCGCGATGATGGCGATGATCGGCAGCTGCGCGTGCCTGAATGCGCTCGAGACGAACGTCCAGTTCCAGCCGGGAATGACGCTGCTGTCGTACGCGTGCTGGATCGGGAACCAGCCGGCCTTGAGCCCGAGGAAGTAGAGGCCGAGCAGCGCCAGGACGAAGGCGGGAAACGCGCTCACCGTCATGAACGCCGGCACGACCACGCTGTCGGTGAAGCCGCCGCGACGCCAGGCCGCGACCATGCCGATGCCGGTGCCGATCAGGAAGGCGAGGATGAACGCGACGCCGACGAGGAAGATCGAGTACGGCAGCGTGCGGCCGACGACCTCGGAGACCGGCGTCGGGTAGTTCGACGTCGAGATGCCGAAGTTGAAGTGCGAGATCCTGTGCAGGTACGTGACGTAGTCGGCCCAGATCGAGTGATGACCGCCGCCGAGGAGGGCCTCGTACGTCTGGACGATTCCCGGGTTCGCCGCCAGCTGCGCCGGGCTGAGGTGCTGCAGGAGACCGCTGATCGGGTCACCCGGCATGAGCCTCGGAAGGAGGAAGTTGATCGTCAGCGCGACCCAGATCGCGAAGACGTAGAAAGCGAGGCGACGGGCGAACCAGCGCATTGCGTTGCTCGGGAGGGTAGACCGGCGGGCGGCGCGGGTGCCGCCCGCCGGTGGAGGGTCCTACCCTACGGCTATGCCCCAGCCTTCCCGCCTGGCTCGATGCGGGTGAAGGAGAGGATGTTGTCGGGGAACGTCGAGAAGATCGGGTCGCCCCAGAACGTCTTCGGCGTGTCGAAGTTATGGAAGTACTTCGTGCTGTACGTGGACCAGCGCGGCCCGATGAAGAGCGGCACGATCGGCAGCTCGTTCAGCCAGAGCTTCTCGAGGCTCGTCGCGATCGCCTGCTGCTTCTTCGGATCGAGCGTCACCTTCCACTGGTTGAGAAGCGCGGTCGCTTGCGGATCCTGGAAGTGCTCCCAGTTGCCCGTCGGCGTCCCGTCCTGTCCGGAAGGCACGTACGCGTTCGACGACATGTTGGCGTAGAAGTACCCGTACGGCGAGCCCTGCGAGCCGCCCTGCCAGAGCAGCGTCGGGCTCTTCGTCGACGACGCGTTCGGATACCACGAGCCCCAGTCCGGCTCCAGCGCGACCTTCGAGCTGATGCCGATGTCGCTGAGGTTCTTCGTGATGATCTGGTTCGACGCGACCCAGTCCGACCAGCCCGAGATCACGTGGATGTCGAGCGAGACGGGATTGCCCTTCGGGTCGACCAGCTGACTTCCCTTGTACGTGAAGCCGGCGTCGGTCAGCATCTTCTTCGCCGCTGACGGGTTGTACGTCGCCATGGCCTTGGCCTGCGCCTTGACCGACGCGTCCGTCACCCACTGCGGGAACAGACCGCCGAGGCCGATCGCGTCGACCGGCGGCGCGTAACCGTACTCGCCGAGCTTCGACACGGAGTTCCGGTCGATCGCCAAGCTGAGCGCCTTGCGGAACGCAAGGAGGCTGTACGGATACTGCGTGTCGTCGAGCAGCAGCGAGATCGGGTACGCCGACGTCGCGTAGAACGCGTGGAAGTGCTGCGGATCCTTCGCGATGTACGCCTGCGCGACGTTCGGGACGAAGTTGTGCGTCCAGTCGACCTGACCGCTCTGAGCCAGCGCGAGCGCGCTGTCGTTCGAGGAGGCCTGGACGTACTCGAGGCACGGGATCTTCGGCAGGCCCGGCTGCCAGTAGTGCGGGTTCTTCGAGAAGACGTAGTCCTGCGTCGTGAAGCGGCTGATGACGTTGAACGGGCCCGAGCCCACCGGGTTCGAGTTCGTGAACGTCGTCGGATCGGCCACCTTCGACCAGATGTGCTGCGGGACGACGAACTGCCTGTTCAGCGTCGCTGCGATGAACTGGGAGTCCGGCGTCTTCAGCGTGATCGTGACCACGTACGGCCCGTGTGCCCGGATCGACTGGATGTTGTTGCCGGTGCCGGTCAGGCCGATGCGGTCCATGGCCGCGTTCTGATGGCCGGCGGTGAGGCTGTACACGACGTCGAGCGACGTGAGCGGCTTGCCATCCGACCACTTCACGCCCTTCGCGATCTGGAGCGTGAGCGTCCTGTTGCCGTTGCTCCACTTCCAGGAGCGCGCGAGCCACGGGACCGGCTTGAGGCCGCCTTCGCCGACGACGACGAGCGGCTCGTAGAACGAGCCCTGGATGAACTGGCCGCTCGGCAGGCCGGTGGCCGTGTAGGGGTTGAAGTTCTTGACGAAGGCCGGGTCGCCCGAGCCCTCCATGACGAGGCACTTGTGTGCCGCCGTGAGCGTGGCCGTCCCCTTCGTCGCTGCCGGGGCCGAAGCGGTCCCGACGAGCGCGAGAACGGCGAGCCCTGCGGCGACTCCGACGGCCGCGAGCCGTCGGGTTGAGCGGAAGCTGCGTCGCATCTGCGGTCCTTTCTCACCCGGCGTGGGGTGATTGGGGCGTGGGTGGGCGCGACGGCCCGTAAACGTTTCCGGAAGTTGTTACCACTGATGAGGAGGGAAAGTCAAGGGGTGGTAACGACCAATTTGCGGTCTAGTCACCGAAAAAGTTTCCGGAAACGTGCTTCAATGGACATATGGCCGAGCTCGCACACGCGCGGGTGACGATCCGGGAGGTCGCGGACGAAGCCGGCGTCTCCATCGCCACGGTCTCCCGCGTGCTCAACGGGCGGGACGACGTCGCTCCGGAGACCCGCGAGCTCGTCAGCCGGATCATCCAGGAGCGCGGATACGCCGCAAACCGAGGCGCCCGCGGCCTCTCGGCCGGGCGCACCGGGCTCGTCGGGCTGCTCGTGCCGCTCGTCTTCCCGGCCTACTTCTCGGCCATCCTCTCGGGAGCGACCGAGGCGCTGCAGGAGCACGACCTGCGCGCGGTGCTCTCGCCGACCGGGCACGAGCACGACCGCGAGGTCACGCTGCTCGACCGGCTCATGCACGGGCTCACCGACGGCGCCCTCATCGTCCTGCCGGAGGAATCGAGCCAGGAGCTCGAGCGGCTGCTCGACGGGGGCTACCGCTTCGTCGTCATCGACCCGCTCATGCCGCTCGACGACCGCATCGCGTCGGTCTCCGCGGCACATACGTCGGGCGCCGACCAGGCGATGAAGCACCTGCTCGGCCTTGGGCATCGCCGGATCGCCATCATCACCGGCCCGCGCGGCTGGGTCGCGACCGAGGACCGGCGGCGCGGCTACCACGCCGCCCTCGCGTCGGCCGGGATCCTCCCCGATCCCGCGCTCGAGGTGGAGTCGAACTTCGAGATCGACGGCGGCGAGCGGGCCGCGGCGCAGATCCTCGACCTCGCCGAGCCGCCGACGGCGATCTTCGCCTTCAACGACAACCACGCAATCGGCGCAATCCGTGCCGCGCGCGCCCGTGGCCTGCGCGTCCCCGATGACCTGTCGATCGTCGGCTTCGACGACGTCGAGCACGCCACGATCGTGACGCCGACCCTGACGACCGTGCGGCAACCGCTCGCCGAGATGGGCCGGACGGCGGTCAGCCTCCTCATGCGCCTGCTCGAGCGCCACAGCCTCGAGACGCTGCACGTCGAGCTTGCGACGCGCCTCGTCGTGCGCGAGTCGACCGGGCCCGTGCTGGTCCGCTAGAGCCGGCGCTCCGGATACGCTGCTACGCGGCGCAGTCGTCGCAGACGCCGCGGAGAACGACGTCATGGGCGACGGCGTAGCCGGTCTCGCCCTCGACCTTGTGCAGCGCGCGCTCGAGCTCCGGGTCGGCGAAGGCCTCGACCTTGCCGCAGTCGGCGCAGACGAGATGGTGATGGTGCTCGCCGTCGGGCTGGACGGGCTCGTAGCGCGCGGTCGGCGCGCCGACATCGACCCGCTGGACGAAGCCGTCGCGCGTCAGCTGCTCGAGCGTCCGGTAGACGCTCGCGATCCCGACCTGCCGGCCCTCGGCGCGCAGCCCGTCGAAGATCTCCTGGGCGGTGATGCAGCAGCTCTGGCGGCCGAGCAGGTCGATCACGGCGCCGCGGGCGGCACTGTTTCGCCTGCCCATGCGGCGCAGCGACTCCGTCGTCGTCTCGATCCAGTCGTTCATCGACGTGATGATAACGATTATCGGTAGACTCTGCCGCGGTGCGCCTCCTCCTCGCAGCCCTCGCGTCCACCGTCCACATCCAGGTCGTCGCCGCGGAGAACTTCTGGGGCAGCCTCGCCGCCCAGCTCGGAGGCAACCGCGTCCAGGTCACGAGCGTCATCACGAATCCCGCCACCGACCCGCACGACTACGAGCCGACGGCGCTCGACGCGCGCACGATGGCCGGCGCGCAGATGGCGATCGTCAATGGGGTCGGCTACGACCCGTGGGCGCCGAAGCTCCTCGCCGCCAACCCGGTCAAGGCGCGCGTCGTGCTCACGGTCGGCGACCTCGTCGGCGTGAAGCCGGGCGGCAACCCGCACCGCTGGTACTCCCCGACGGATGTGCACGAGGTGATCGCCGCCATCGTCCGCGACTACTCCGAGCTCGACCCGAAGGACGCGGCGTACTTCCGCGCGCAGAAAGCGCAGCTCGAGACGAAGGGGCTCGCGCAGTACGAGCATCTCATCGCCACCATCAAGCGTCGGTTCGGCGGGACCCCGGTCGGGGCCTCCGAGAGCATCTTCGCGCCGCTCGCGCAGGCGCTCGGCTTGAAGCTCGTCACGCCGGCCTCGTTCCTGCGGGCGATCAGCGAGGGGACGGAGCCGACGGCGTCGGACAAGACGACGATCGACCGCCAGATCGCGAGGAAGCAGATCAAGGTCTGGATTTTCAACGGCCAGAACAGCACGCCCGACGTCGCGCGCTTCACCGAGGCGGCGCGGAGGAAGGGCATCCCCGTCACGACGATCACGGAGACGCTCACTCCGTCGTCTGCCACGTTCGAGCAGTGGCAGGTGCGCCAGCTGCAGGCGCTCGTGCTCGCGCTCGCGAAGGGCGTTCGGCCGTGACCGCGGTCGCGTTGGAGGGCGCCGAGGCGCGCATCGGCGGCACGACGATCTGGCGCGACGTCACGGTCACGGTCGAGCTCGGCGAGTTCGTCGCCGTGCTCGGGCCGAACGGCGCGGGCAAGTCGACGCTCGTCCGCGCGATCCTCGGACTCCAGCCGCTTGCCGCCGGCAGCGCATCCGTGCTCGGCCGGCCGCCGGGCGCTGCAAACGACCGCATCGGGTATCTGCCGCAGCGGCGGAGCTTCGACGAGAGCACGCGCATCCGCGGCGTCGACCTCGTGCGGCTCGGTCTCGACGGCGCCCGTTGGGGCCTGCCGATCCCCGGGCCGCGCAGCCGCGCGGCGGCGACGCGCGTCGACGAGGTGATCGCGCTCGTCGGCGCTACGGCGTACGCGGGCAAGCCGATCGGCGAGCTCTCCGGCGGGGAGCAGCAGCGGCTGCTCATCGCGCAGGCGCTCGCGCGTCGTCCGCAGCTGCTGCTGCTGGACGAGCCGCTCGACAGCCTCGACCTGCCGAACCAGGCGGGCGTCGCGGCGCTCGTCCGCCGCATTTGCCGCGAGGAGGACGTCGCCGTGCTGCTCGTCGCGCACGACGTGAACCCGATCATCGGCTACCTCGACAGCGTCATCTACGTCGCCGGCGGAACCGCGGTCGAGGGCGCGCCGGAGGACGTCGTCTCCGCAGAGACGCTGAGTGCGTTATACGGCGTGCCCGTCGACGTTCTCCGCGCATCGGATGGGCGGCTCGTGGTCGTCGGCGCGCCCGACCTCCACGGGCACCATGCTCACTAGCTCCGTCTTCACCGGGCTCTCGTGGAATCCGATCACAGACGGACGTGCGCTTTTCACGTTCCCGTTCATGCAGCACGCGCTCGCGGCCGGGACGATCGTCGCCGTCATGGCCGGCGTGATCGGCTGGTTCATGGTGCTGCGCCGGCAGACGTTCGCGGGCCACACGCTGTCGGTGACCGCGTTCACCGGCGCGTCCGCGGCGAGCCTCGCCGGCGTCCCCGTCCTCATCGGCTACTTCGGGATTTGCGGCGCGGGCGCGCTCGCGCTCGCGGCTGCGGCCGGCACGCGCCGGAACCTGTCGACCGAGTCGGCCGCGACCGGGTCGATCGGCGCGCTCGCGCTCGCGCTCGGGTTCCTCTTCGTCAGCCTGTACCACGGCGTGCTGAACGGGCTCGACTCGCTCCTGTTCGGGACGTTCCTCGGCATCACGAGCTCACAGGTGCTCGTGCTGCTCGTCGTCGCCGTCGCCGGCATCGCAGTCGTCGGCATCGCGGCGCGTCCGCTGCTCTTCGCGTCCGTCGACCCGGACGTTGCGCGCGCGGGCGGCGTCCCCGTCCGGCTGCTCGGGCTCGGCTTTCTCCTCGTCCTCGGCCTCTCGGTCGCGGAGACGAGCCAGATCACCGGCGCGCTCCTCGTCTTCGCGCTGCTCGTCACGCCGGCGGCGACGGCGCAGCTGCTCACGCCGCGACCGCTGCTCGGCGTCGTCCTCTCGGTTGCGCTAGCGCTCGCCGTCACGTGGATCGGGCTTGCGCTCGCGTACTTCTCGATCTACCCCGTCGGCTTCTACATCACGTCGCTGTCGTTCGCGGCGTACCTCGTCGCGCGGATCCTCGCCTGATGCTGGCGCAGGAGTTCATGCGCAACGCGCTCGTCGCCGGCAGCTTCGTCGGGATCGCATGCGGGCTCATCGGGTGGTTCGTCGTGCTCCGCGCACAGGTCTTCGCGGGCGACGCACTCAGCCACGTTGCGTTCACCGGGGCGCTCGCCGCCGCCGCACTCGGTGTCGACGTGCGCGCGGGCCTCTTCGTCGCCACCATCGGCGGCGGCATCACGATGGGCGCGCTGGGCGACCGCGCCCGCGCGGACGACGTCGTCATCGGCACGCTGTTCGCCTGGACGCTCGGCCTCGGCGTCCTCTTCCTCTCGATCTTCACGACGAACTCGAGCGCCGGGAACGGGACGGCGGGCGTCCGCGTCCTCTTCGGGTCGATCTTCGGACTGAGCAGGACGGACGTGGAGATCTCCGTCGCGCTCGGCGTGCTCGCGACCGCAGTCCTCATGGCCCTCGCGCGCCCGCTGCTCTTCGCCTCGGTCGACGCGGCCGTCGCGTCGGCGCAGGGCGTCCCCGTACGGGTCCTCGGCCTCGTCTTCCTCGGGCTCGTCGGGCTCGTCGCCGCCCAGGCGACGCAGGCGGTCGGCGCGCTCCTCCTCCTCGGCCTGCTCGCCGCGCCCGCGGGCGCGGCCCACCGGCTGACGGCGCGGCCGTGGCTCGGACTCGCCCTCTCCGCCGGCCTCGCGCTCGCCGCCGTCTGGATCGGGCTGACCCTGAGCTACGTCTTCCCCACGCTGCCCCCGAGCACGATGGTCATCTCGACGGCGGTCGGAATCTATGCGGCAGCGATGAGTTTGCCGCTGCTCCGTCGTCTACTAGGGTGAGGCCTCGAAAACCCTGGGAGGAGAGAACATGCCGAAGACGCTGCTGCTGGTCGGGACCCGCAAGGGCGCGTTCCTGTTGGAAAGCGACGCCGACCGGCGCGACTGGAACGTGCGCGGCCCGTTTTGCGAGGGCTGGCCGGTCTACCACGCGATCCACGATTCGAGCACGGGCGCGATCTACGCCGCGGCCGCGAGCGAGTGGCACGGCTCGGCCGTGTGGCGGAGCAAGGATCTCGGCGAGACCTGGACGCTCTCGAGCGAAGGCATCGGCTACCCCGAGGACAGCCCCCGCAAGGTGTCGAAGGTGTCGACCCTCGCCGCGCGCAACGGGCGGGTGCTCGTCGGCGTCGAGGCTCCCGGCATCTTCGAGAGCAAGGACGGCGGCGACACGTTCTCGCTGCTGACGACGCTCGAGGGGCAGCCCGGGAGCGAGGCGTGGGACGACCCGGCGAACCAGCCGCCCGGCCATCTCGGCATCTCCGCGATCGCGCTCGACAAGAAGGATGACTCGCGCTTCTGGGCGATCGTGCAGGGCGTCGGCCTGTTCGAGACGACCGACGACGCGGGCTCGTGGACGCCGCGCAACCGCGGGCTGCGCGCCGACTGGCCGCGGCCGCACGAGGAGGTCGGCTTCTGCGTGCACAAGGTGGTGCGATCCGACGACACGCGGCTGTACCAGCAGAACCACGTCGGCATGCATCGCAGCGACGACGACGGCCACTCGTGGACGGAGATCACCGAGGGCCTGCCGACCGAGTTCGGCTTCGCCGCCGCGGCGCATCCGCACGACCGCGACACGTTCTACGTCGTCCCGCTCGCACCGCTGCACGGCCGGACGATGCCCGACGGGAAGGCGACGGTCTGGCAGACGAAGGACGCCGGCTCGAGCTGGAAGCCTCTCCGCAAGGGCTTGCCGCAGGAAGACGCATGGCTCGGCGTGCTGCGCGAGGCGATGGCGATCGACACGTACGACTCGCCGGGCCTGTACTTCGGCACGAGCACGGGCCAGCTGTTCGCGTCGAACGACGAAGGCGGGAGCTGGAACGCGATCGCGAGCTACCTGCCGCCGATCTCCTCGGTCGAGGTCGCGATCGTCGACTGATGGCCGACCTGCACCTGCCCGGGACGCTGACGCCGCTCTTCGCGGGACTGCCGCGCCGCCTCGACATCGAGGCGGCGACGGTGGACGAGGCGATCTCCGAGCTCGAGCGGCAGTGGCCGGGACTGCGTGACCGCCTGTGCGAGCCCGGGCCGAGCCTGCGCACGCATATCCACGTGTACGTCGACCGGGAGCGCGCAAGTCTTGCGACTCCGCTCGAGGCGCGCTCCCGCGTCGACGTGATCGCCGCGATCAGCGGCGGCTAGCCGATCCCTTCCTGCACGAGCCGCCGGGTCGACACGCCGGCGAGCAGGTTGTCGCCCGGCTTGCGCGCGCGCACGAACAGCACCAGGTCGTGGCCGCGGCCGAGCGGCATGTTCCGCGTCGGCGTGATCGTGATCGTCGCCCAGCCGGTCGCGTCCGTCGGCTGCTCCGGTGCGTTGTACGTCCAGCCGTACGGGAGCCCGAGCGCGTAGACGAGCGCACCCTGCACCGACAGGCCCTTCGTGTCGGCGATGTGGAAGCGCGCGACGATCGGCGTGCTCCGCGAGGTGACGGGGTTGGGCGAGAAGCTCACCTGGTCGATGATCAGGCGATCGGGTAGCGAGACGTTCCCAACCGCGATGGTGGTGGCGGGCGGCGTCGGGGCGCCGACGACCCCCGTCGGCGCGCTCAACACGTAACCGGTCCCGTGCGAGTTATAGGCGGTGACCTCGACCTTCATCGTGTGGCCGACGTCTGCACTGCCGAGCGTGTAGCTCGTCGCGCCCGCGTTGTGCGCGATGAACGTGATGCAGTTGTTGCCGTTGCGGTCGCACCGCTGCCACGTGTAGTCGAATCGGATTGGATCCGTTCCCACCCAGTGTCCCCGGTCCACCGTCAGCGTCGACCCCTGCCGCGTTGCGCCGTCGAGCGCAGGCAGCCGCGTGTTCGCAGGAGCGCTACCGCTCGAGACGACCGCCGGCGTCGGCTGCGAGGCCGCCATGCCGCTGCCGGCCGCGTTGCTCGCAGTGACGACGACGCGCAGGCGATGTCCGACGTCGGCCGCCATCGCGGTGTACTGCTGCGAGGTCGCGCCGGCGATGGTTCCGCAGCCGCCGCCCTGGCCGTCACAGCGCTGCCATGCATACGTGAACGACGTCGGCGAGCCTGTCCACCCGCCGTTGTGCGCGGTCAAGAGCTGTCCGTCCCGCATGGTGCCCGTGATGGTCGGCAGGTTCGTGTTCGACGGTGCCGACGCGGCGGCGGCCGAGCCGGCTACCGCAGACGCGGCGACGGCCGCGATGAAAAGGAACGAAAGATGGCGTCTCATGCGCACTGCGTTCCCCGACGCACGAATCGAAAATCACGTTCGCCGAAAAGCCTTACAGAGGTCTTACGGGATCGAAATCACTCAGCCGCCGGCGAGCAGCAAGAGCGAGCTCGCCTTGAACGAGGCATTCGAAACCGCAATCGCGCCGGAATACGGGTAGTCGAGGACGAGCGCGACGAGCATCGCGGTTCCGATGAGCGCCGCGGCAGCTCCGATCATCGCCACCTGCAGGCGTTCGCCGAACGGCTTGAAGTAGAAGGTCGTCGAGAGCGCGAGCACCGCACCGAGCAGCAGCAGCACCTGGAACACCACCGGGAGCGACAGGTTCGCGTCGTCGAGCCGCACCCGGCGTGCGACGACGAGGTCGTTGAGCCGCGCCAGCGTCTGCCCGTAGAAGGGATCCGACGAGGCGGTCTTCCGGGCTGCTTCCAGCGTGGCGTAGATGTGGTCGACGTCATGCCACGCCTGGACGCTGGACCCGCCTTTCTGCATCAGCCGCCACTCGTGCGTGCGAACCTCGCCGGCGTACGCGAGCGACTCGAGCCGAACCTTGCCCGCGAGCGGACGGGGCAGCCCCGCGCTCGTGCGGAGGACCTGGGCGAGGACGGTCGACTCCTGCTTCGCATCCGCGTTCGCGTGCTCGAAGTTCGCGTACAGCTGGCCGATGGTGAAGGCGAGGACGAAGCTGAAGAGGCTGGACGAGATCGAGAACGCGCTCGACAGGACGCGACTATCGGCGTGCGTCGCAAGACTCGGGACAAGCCTGTGCATGAGCAGGAAACCCCCGAGCCCGATGACCGCCGCGCCGCCGACGACGAGCAGCGCAAGCTCCCACGTCGCGAGGTTGTTCAGCAACCACCTGTCCACCCGGCGATCTTCGCTCAGCTACCGGTCAGCACGAGATGGAGGTCGTTCCATCCCGGGCAGCCGGAGCGGAAGGAGCGGTCGACCCGCTTCCCCTTCCACATGCCGGTGATCTGCGCTTCGGGCGCGCCGACTCGCGCGAGGATCGTGCACGGCTTTGTCGCCGGCCCGAGGTCGATCGCGTTCGCTCGCAGCGCGAGACATGAGCGACCACGGACGGGATGCGTCCCGGCCGCGGGCGCGCAGCCGAGCGTCCACACGATCGCGGGCGCGCCGCGGCCGTGCGGCCAGTACGTCACCGTCAGCGCCGGCCTGGGGGCAACGATCAGGAGCGCGACGGCGAGGAGCTTCACGTCACGGAGTACGCGATGGAGGCCGCTGCCCCCGGAACGCTGACCGTGATCGCGCCGTTCGTCGCACCGACGGGCACGGTGACCGTGATCTGCGTGTCGGAGTTCACGGTGAACGTTCCGGTGACACCACCACTGAACGTCACACGAGTGACGCCCGACAGGCCGACGCCGGAGAGAACGACGGTCGTCCCTGCCGGCCCGGCGTTCGGAGTCGCGCTGTGCAGACCGAAGAGTGTGAACAGGCCGGATGGGTGGACCGAGACGCCGCCCTTCATGACCGTGACCTGGCCGGTCAGCGACCCGCTCGCCGGCACCGTCACCGTCACGTGCGAATCGTCCACGACCGTCACGTTCGTGCCCGGCACGCCGTTGAAGAGCACGCCTGTCACGCCCGTCAAGGCGCTCCCCGTAATCGTCACAGTCGCGCCGTAGTTCGCCTTTGCAGGCGAGAACCGCGACGTCGAGAATGTGATCGTCAACGGCCTGCCGGAAGCCACCGAGCCCGACGAGGTGTGAACGGAGAACACTCCCGTCTGTGCGCCTGCGGGAACGACCACCTGCAGCGAAGTCCCCGTGACGTTCGTCGGCACCGCGGACACGCCACCGGCGAAGTCGACCCGATCGGCGGTGTCGAGTCCGGCGCCGGAGATCCCGATCGTCGCTCCAACCTGAACGCTGACCGGAGCGAACGAGGTGATGGTCGGCGCAACGACGAAATCGGACGCCGTCGACGCCGTCCCGCCCCCGTTCGTGACCGCGATGTGCCCGGTCGTCGCATTCGCCGGAAC